>JACCQI010000017.1:28803-63283 GCA_015709315.1 Desulfovibrionaceae bacterium | reverse complement strand
AATAGGAAAAGGATATTACAGATTGCCTTGACCTGAGGCCACATAGGAAAAGTTTGTTTCAGGACCCGGCCCATCTGGGGCCGTATTTTTCTAAGCATGTCGCCGTGCTCGTCAGAGATCACCTGAAATCGTCGGCGAAGGATACACAGCGGCCCAAGCCGAATGTTTCCTCCCCACAGGTGTTCCGGGGCGTAAGCCTGGCTGCGGAATTTCCCGGTTTGCCCAAAGTGCGGCGGGGGACGTCCTTTATTTCCCATGAGAGCCTTTGTCTGGAGGGCGGCAACGTGGCCTCCGTGCCGCTCGGGCGGGTTGAGATCGACAGCATTTTTTTCAGGGCTTCCAGGCAGAACGGCTACCTGAGTTTTGAAAGCAACGGAGTGGCGCTCTCGAAGGTCGTCGCCTATCAGGAGCAGCGGGGCTTTTTTTGCCGCTCCATCCGCCCCGTTTTCAAGGTTGAAGGCGAAGTGGGGCTTTCCGCGAGAAGAATTCCGGGAGCGCCTCTGTGCGAGAACGACATCCATCAGGTCGAGCCGCCCGAGGACGCCCCCGGCACCTTCGATCTGGTCGGCCTTCTCGTGCGTCACCCCGTGTCCGACGACATCGAGTACGAGCGCGGAGCGTCGCTCGACAGGCATTGGGTCAAGCGCTACCGGGAGTCCTTGCGCAGCGTGAAGCTGGCGCTCAACAACCAGCTTGAAAAAGTGGATGCCCCTGAATCGCTTTACATAGCCTCGACGCTGGCCGCAGACTCCTCGCTGGCGATAGCGGCCATTGAAAAAGCCCTGAAGCTGGCTGGCGACAATACCCATTACCACGCTCAATACGGTGCGCGGCTCTCAGAGGCGAAGATGTTGAAAAAAGCCGTGTCCGCTATGGCCGACGCTGTGAGTCTCGCTCCCGACGTTTCGGGGCATCATATGTTCCTCAGCCACATTTATGGCGGCCTTGGGAATTTCCAGGCTGCGTTGAGTGCGGTCGAAGCGGCGGTTGCCGTCAAGGAAGACCATTCGGGCTTTCACCACCGCCGCGGGAATCTCCTGTTCCAGATGGGGAACCTTGATGAGGCCGAAAAAGCGCTAAACCGGTCCCTGGAGCTTGATCCCGAGGCGGCGGATGCGCATTTTCAGTTGAGCCGGATATATGAGAAGCGCGGCGATCTGGAGGGGGCGTTGAGCGAGATTCGGACCGCCTTGGCAATAAGAGATGAACCGGTGTATCGGACGCATCTCGCCAAGCTGTCGAATTTTGGGTAAGATTGAGCGAAAGCAAATGGACCGATCTATTGCGCAATAAAATGTGAGTTGTATGTTGAAAGGAACTATTTATCTTCACGCCGGTCTGCACAAGACCGCGACTTCAAGCATACAGGCTACCTGCCACAACTCGCGGGAAGAGTTACTGCGGCAGGGGGTGCTGTATCCGGCCTGCTTGGGACAGGACCACTCTCGGTTCATCGACATCGCGTTTAAGCCGATGACCAAGGTCTACCGCGTGGACATCGACGTTCCCTTGTCCCACAAGGGACATGCCGAACAGGGGCGGAAGTTGAAGCAGGCCCTGCTCGATGAGGTCGCCGGCAGCTCCTTTGCCAACCTACTTATATCTGGGGAGTCCATGTCCACCATGGCCGAGGATCAGGTGCCGGGATTGCGACATTTCCTCGTCAAGAGCTTTCCTGATTTCGATATCAAGATCCTTTTTTGCACGCGGGAGTATGATTCGTTCAGGTCGTCCCTGATCCAGCAGCGGATCAAAGGCGGGGAAAGGGCCTCCATCAAACTGCGGACTGATATCTATCGCTGGGGGCTGGAGAAATTTATCAAATACTTCGGGAAGAACAACATCCTGGTCTACTCTTTCGAGGAAGCGTGCGCGCACAAGGATGGTCCGGTCGGTTTTTTCCTGGAGACCCTGGGGCTAGAAACCTCGAGCATCCCGCTTTTGCGGGTGAATGAAGCCGTGTCGGACAAAGCCGTGGACTTGTTGGCGTACATCAACGATCAGATTCCCTCCAGAGACGGGTGGCGCAAAAGCCCGTTTAGAGAATTCAACGACACCGGGGTGCTGCAAGGCATACGGGGGAAGAAGTTTGTGACGCGCCTCCCCCGTACCCCCGAGGAGGACGAGGCCATTCGGCAGGACATCGAATGGCTGAAATCGTCCTTCGGGATCGATTACGCCCATTCTGAATGGAATCCGGACATCCATCCCGTTGTTTACGATGGGGATTTTTGTAAGGACATCATTTATTGTTTCCCCAGGGTGCCGCGTAACATCCAGATTTGCATCTATCGCTATCTCGAACAAAGGGCGGAGGAGCGCGAGGGAGCGCAGCGGATCGTGCTGCTGCAGACCCTCGATGTCGTGAAGCAACTGACTCCGGGCCTCGAAACGCTGGAGTTGGAGGCGTATCCCGACAAGCCGCAGGTGGAAAAGGGGCGGAGCGGGAACGGCCTATCCGGCTGGATGGCGCGGGTGGGCAAGGGGTTCAATAGACTCGCATCCAAGCCCGGGGCCGTTTTGAAGGCGTTGTTGGCCCCATTCCTGGACAAGTGACGGGGAATGGTATGGAAGGTACCGTTTACGTCCACATCGGCGTTCCGAAGACTGGAAGCACGGCTCTGCAATGCTTCCTTGACCAAAACAGGGAGCGGATGCGGCAGGCTGGATACCTGTACCCGGCGTCGGCGGCGCGGGCGGGCGGACACCATGACCTCTCCTTTTTGCTGAACGACGCCTATCCCGACTGGGCCATCGGGCAGGACGCGACCTTGGACGAATTGACCGGACGTCTGGAGGCCGAGTGCGAGGGATTCGACGGTGACGTCATCCTCAGCAGCGAGAATTTCTACCTCCTCAACACCCCGGACCAGGTGCGGCGGCTGCTGGATTCCGTTCCCGCCCTGAAGGCGCGCCGGGCCGTGGTCGTGGTCTTCCTGCGGCGTCAGGACGAGGCCCATGAGGCCTGGTACAACCAGACCGTCAAGGCCCAAGGGGCGGTCCACTCCCTGCGCCGGTGCATCGAGGAGAACCTGGATTTGTGGGATTACGGACGCCGCTTGTCCGAGTGGGCGGACGTTTTTTGCGCGTCCAACATCCTGCCCGCAGTCTACGGCAGCGGGTCGGGGTGGGACATCCGACGCCATTTCCTGGACGTGCTGGGCATTTCCGCCGAGGGGTTCGATTTGGCCACTGCCCGTGCGAACAGCCGCCTGAGCCCCGGATTTCTGGCCGTGCAGCGGGCCATCAACCTGTTGCCTCTTCCGATCACGGCCAAGCGTCGTTTCCACAAGCGGTTCATCAATGCTTCGGCCCGTTTCCTGCGCGCCGGGAACGGCAAGGGTGGAGTCCCGGCCTGGAAGGCGGAGGTCATGAAACGACACGCCGCAGGAAACCGCGCCGTCGCGGACCGCTTTTTCGGCGGCAGGCCGCTCTTCGGGGAGGACGCGGCGGGCGGGGACGGACGCACGGACCGCGAGGCCGTGGCGGGTTCCGGCCTGTTCGACGCCGAATTTTATCGGGACGCCTACGCGGACTATCTGCGCGGCGGCGAGGACCCGCTCGACCATTTCCTGCGCGTCGGCGGACGGGAGGGGTGCCTGGCCTCGCCCCGGTTCGACCCCTGCCTGTACAAGCTCAATGTCCCGTCGGCGCGGGAAGCGGACAATCCACTGGCCTACGCCGCCCGCGCCGGGTCCGAATCCTTGTCGGCCGGGAACCATTCCCCCTGCCTGGAAGGCATATGCTTTTCGCTCATTCGCCCGAGGGATCCGTCCGACACCAATCTGCTGAAATATAACCGGGTGACGCCGGAACAGGCCGAGGTGTTTGCCGGGCCTTCTTCGGTCTCCTTCGAGGCGGGCGGGCGCCGCTACACCCTGGAGAGTCCGCCGTCCGGTTTCCTGCTGGACATCATTCGGGGAAACCGGCCCTTCGGATTCCTCCGGCGGCCCGAGGGAAGCTGGGATTTCCTGGCGACCATCGCCGGGATGGCCGAGGATATCCGCACCCGCGGCGGCGATGCGCTCTCCAAGACCGAGCGGTTGCGCTGCGCCATCAGGATCGCACGGCAGGCAACCCTCTGCGGCGGCCGGTGGGGCGAGCTGTTCCGCCATTGGAACCAGGTGTTCGTCGAAAATTTCTGGATGGAGTCCATGGCGGACATGCGGGCCGGGAATTCCGGCACCAACCTGGCTTCCGCCGTGGCGTTCAAGGGGTATCCCACCCTGGAAGAACGGCTGTTCGCGTTTCCGGGGGCCGATCCCGCCAAGGACCCGAATATCCCCGTCGTGCTCGATACCTTCGCCGATTTCTTCCCCGATTCGTCCAAGCCACTGTTTGATGCCACCTTCATGAAGCGGGGCGTTGTCAGCGGCGGGTTCGCGCAACTGCCGGAGGTGTGCCGGGAGCATCCCGTCCTGCTGCTCGGCCCGCCCTGGTGCGCCGTCATCGGGCAACGGTGGGCGCTGCCGAGGTTCCGGCACCTGTCCATTCCCTGGAGCGGCGCGGCGGCCCTGCGGAACACGCTGTTGGAGCGCTGCCGGTCCGCCCTGCGCGAGCTGCCGGAGGGCGGACCGCTGCCGGTCTTCCTGTTCCAGTGCGGCGGCACCATCGCCGCCTGGCTCATGACCCGGCTGGAACGGGAGTTCCCTGACTGCATCTATCTGGACATGGGCCAGGCCCTGGACGCCTGGTGCCTTGATGAGTCGTTCTCGTCCATGTATCCATGGACGCGCATCTTCCGTAAGAGCATGGTCGTCAATCTCGGCTTGGAATCCCTTTACAGGGAGGCTTGCGGGCCGCACTATGAGCACTGGCTCGAATGGACGACCGAATATGAAGGGGAATGACCCCCTTGAGCGGCTGCCGCACCCGCATCCGAAGAAACCAATCGCAGAGGTCGAATAATGAAAAAGCCCTTGAATGAAATGTACGACGAACTGGTGCGCAACTGCGCGCCGGACGATTTTTGGGGGCAGGTGAAGCGCACCGTGGGCGGCAAGCCGGTCTCCGAGGAGCAGATCGAGATGATCGTGGCGGCGGTGGTGGAGGCCACGGACCTGAAGCCGGAGGACTGCATGCTGGATCTGTGCTGCGGCAACGGCGCTCTCTCCACTCGCGTCTTCTCCCATTGCGCCCAAGGACACGGCGTGGACTTTTCCGAACAGCTCATCAACGTGGCCCGGGAACATTTCGAGGACGCGCCGCGCGAGACCTACCAGTTGTCCGACGTAGTGGAGTTTCTGAGGGCCTTCCCCGATCCCAAGCGGTTCACCAAGGCGTTCTGCTACGGGTCGTTTCAATACCTTCCGCAGGCCATGGCCAAGGCGTTTCTGGCCGAACTCAAGCAACGGTTCGTTTCCGTGAGCCGTGTGTGCATAGGCAACCTGCCGGACAAGGAACGGATGAACGACTTCTTTCGCGAAGGCGCGTACGTCGATGGAATCGAAGACCAGTACGACTCTGCCATCGGCATCTGGCGCACGCGGCAGGAATTCTTCGAGCTTGCAGCCGCCGCCGGCTGGCACACGGAATTCAGGACTCTGCCGGAGAGCTACCATGCTTCCCATTACCGCTACGATGCCGTTTTGAGCAGGGGCAGATACGTTCCATGAAAAAACGCGTTGATGATCTTGCGCTGTTCGGCGGGCAAGCGGAATTCGCTTCCGCCCGTCCCATCGGGCAGCTCGCCATCGGACCGGATGAAGCCTTCTTCAATCAGGCGAAACGGATTTTCGACGGGCGTCGGCTGACAAACAACGGTCCCTTGGTGCGGGATTTGGAGGATAGCCTGTGCGAGCTGCACCAGGTGGCGGAATGCGTCTCCCTTTGCAGCGCCTCGCTGGCGATCATGGTACTGTTGAAGCTGTTGGCGGTGAAAGGGCGAACCGAAGTCATCATGCCTGCGTTCACGTATCCGGGACTTCCCCATCTGGCCCAGTGGGCGGGACTGACGCCGCGCTTCGCGGACGTCCTCCCCACGGTTCACACGCTGGACCCGGCCAGTGTTGACAAGGTGGCGTCCCAAGATACGGCGGTGATTCTCGCCGTGCATCAGGTCAACAGTCTTTGCGACGTCGCCGGGTTGGAATATGTGGCCGGAAAATATGGAATTCCTGTTGTTTATGACTCCGTGCATGGAGTCGGTTGCACCTGCGACGGAGCGCGTGTCGGGGGATATGGCGTTGCCGAAGTGTTCAGCCTTCACGCGACAAAAATCGTAAACGGTTTCGAAGGCGGTTACGTCACCACCAACGATGCCGCCCTGGCCGAAAAATTGCGCCTTGCGCGTAATTTTGGTTTCGTCGGTCAGGATGCCATCAGCCAGTGCGGGGTGAACGGAAAGCTCAACGAATTGCACGCTGCGCTTGCCCTCGCGTCACTGGAAAGCGTCGGGGAAGTGATACGGAGGAACAGGGAACGATACGAGCAATACCTGCGCCATTTCCTGCGGGTTCCGGATTGTTCCTTCCTGCGGTATGGAGAAGATTCCGAGTGGAACTATGAGTTTGTGCTGCTGGAGCTGTCTCCGGCCTGGAAGATGTCGAGGGACGACGTGGTGGCCGTGTTGCGGCGGGAGAATGCCCTGGCGAGACCCTACTATTCGCCGCCGCTGCACCTCTCCCCGCACATGCCGGAGGGGCTGCCGGTGCCGTCTCTGCCCGTGACGGAGCAGGAGGCGGAGAAATACATACAGATGCCCGTGGGCGAACTTGTGGACGAGGACACCATCGTGCGGCTTGCCGGGCTGATCGCCTTCATGCACGACAATCAGGAAGATATCGCCGGGAGGTTGGCGTCATGACGGGGCGGGCGAAGCGACGCATCGACGACCTCGGCCGGTTCGGCGGCGAACCGTTTTTCGAAGCGCCCCGGCATGTGGGGCAGCTGAATTTTCCGGAATGGGACCGCTTCCGGGCGGGGATGCAGGGCATCTTCGACCGCAGGTTCTTCACCAACCACGGCCCCAAGGTCAGGGAGCTGGAGGAACGCTTGGCGGACCACCTCGGCGTGCGCCACGCCGTGTGCATGACCAACGGGACCCTCGCCCTGATGGTCGCGGCGCGGGCTCTCGAACTCACGGGTTCGGTGGCGGTCCCGGCCTTCACCTTCATCGCCACGGTGCAGGCCCTGTCCTGGGCCGGGCTTGATCCGGTCTTCTGCGACGTGGACCCGGACACGCACAACATCTCCGCGCGCACCGTGCGCGAGGCCATGAGCGACGAGGTTTCGGCCATCCTGGGGGTGCATCTGTGGGGCAGGCCGTGCCCCGTGGACGAACTATCGGCCCTGGCCTCGGAGCGCGGCATCCGCCTCTTCTTCGACGCGGCCCATGCCGTGGGCTGCTCCCTGGACGGGCGGATGATCGGCGGGTTCGGCGACGTCGAGGTCTTTTCCATGCATGCCACCAAGGTGCTGAACAGCGCCGAGGGCGGGTTCGCCACCACCGACGACGACGGCCTGGCCGACGCTCTGCGGACCATCCGCAACTTCCACACTACCGAGACCTTCATCAAGGCACCGCTCAGAATCAATGCCAAGATGTCCGAGGCCCAGGCGGTCATGGGGCTGTTGAGCCTGGAGGATCTGCCGCGCAACTGCCGCCGCAACGCGGAACTTTACGGTCTGTACCGCGAATGGCTCGGCGGGTTGCCGGGGCTTGGCGTGGTCGCCTTCGACGAGCGGGAGGCCAACAACCACCAGTATCTCATCGTGGATGTGGATGCGGACAAAGCCGGGCTGTCGCGCAACGACATAGTCCTGCTGCTGGAGGGCGAGCGCGTCCTGGCGCGTCGCTATTTCACCCCCGGCGCACACCGTTCCCCGCCTTACCGGGACGATTTTCCCCAGTACACGGACGCGCTTCCGGTCACCGACCGGCTTTCGGAGCAGCTGCTTCAACTCCCCCTGGGCGAGGGGATTACCGCGGGCGATGTGGAGGGCATTTGCGGTCTGATTCGTTTTTTTGTTGAAAACGCGGGGGCCATCCGTCCGCGCCTGAAGGGGGGGCGGCAGGAGGAAACGGCATGAGGCTCGGTATCATGCAGCCCTATTTCTTCCCCTACGTGGGGTATTTTGAACTCATCCATCGCACGGATCGATGGATCGTCTTCGACATGGCCCAGTACCGAGCCAGGTCGTGGATGAACCGTAACCGCATCCTGCATCCGAACAAGGGCTGGCAGTACGTGACCGCGTCCGTGGCCTCGTTCGAGCGGTTCGCGCCCATCAGCGCCATCCGCCTCCGGGACCGTGACGAGGCGTTGCGCCGCATCCTTGGCCAACTGGATCATTACCGCAGGCGCGCTCCCCATCACGACACGGTGGCCGGTCTGGTGCGCCGGGTCTTCGAGGGGTGTGAAACCGACTTTCTCGCCGAACTGAACGTCCGGGGGCTGACCGAGGTCTGCGCCCTGCTGGATATTCCCTTCCATTGCAGTCTGTTCTCGGAGATGGGTTTCGATCTCCCGGAGATCACCCACCCCGGTCAGTGGGCGCTGGAAATCAGCGTGGCCTTGGGGGCCGGGGAGTACGTGAACCCGCCGGGCGGCCGGGAGCTTTTCGATCCCGAGGCCTTTGCCGCACGGAACATCCGTCTGACCATCACCGAGCCTGCCGACCTCGTGTATTCGTGCCGGGGGTGGGATTTCGAGCCGGGGCTGTCCATTCTCGACGTTCTGATGTGGTGCGAGCCGGGGATTGTTCGGGAATGGCTGGAGAGCAGGGCATGACCATCGTTTGGACGCTGCCGGATGCTGATCGCCGCCCGGTTCCGCCGGACGCGGGGGAAGGACGATTCGCCTGGGGACTGGAGCGCAAGGGACCCGAGAGCGGTCCGGGCTGGTACCGCATCCTGGCGCGGCTGAACCGGCACGACCAGTCCGCGCCCCTGGAACTGCGCTTCGGCTTCGGCGATGCGGCCCCGTCGCTGTTCCTGCCCGTCGGACTCAACGGCGAGATAGATCACTTCACGTATTTCCCCTTTGCTCCGGACGTTGCCCGGCTGATCGCCGTAGGCGACGCGGTCCCGGAAGGCGAGGTGGTAGTCCGCGCCTTCCGCGTGTCGGCGGCGGTCGCTTTTCTTTACATGATCGGGCGGGTGGCCCACTATCTGCGCAGCGAAGGCTCGATGGCGGAGCTGCGCACCCTGGAGCGCGGGTTCGGCGCGTCGGAGACGGCGCTACGCGAACCGCGCGGGCGGCTGGAGAAGGCGTATGCCCTGGTCAAGCAGCGCATGGTCCGGCGTAGCCTTCCCCTGAAGGACTATCCGCTCTGGAAGCGGTGTCGGGAGCCGTTCCTGGAGGCCGAGATCGACCGTCTGGCCGTTGCCTCCGGATCCGTTGGAGTGACTCTCCTGATCACGGGCGGCCGAGGTCCGGCACTGGAGCGCACCTTGGCTTCGGTCGGGAACCAGGAGTTGCTCCCTGTGCAATGTCTGGTGATCGGCGGGGAGGAGCCCGGCGACTCGGCGGCGCGGCAGGCCCGCTGCCCGGTGCGCCGGCTGCCCGGTTTCCAGGAGGGAACGGTGCGGGCGGCCGGTGACATTGGTGAGATGGGTGACATGGGCGGCGATTTCGTCTGCGCACTGGAGGCCGGGAACGAACTGCTTCCCGGCGCGCTGGCCCGTCTGGCGGACGGTGCGCGGCGATCGCCCGGCGCCGTCTGCGTCTACGGCGACGAGGAGCGGATGGACGGCGACGGGGCCGCCTATCCCGTCTTCAAGCCCGATTTCGACCCCGTACTCCAGGCGGACGCGGACTACATCGGATCAGGGTGCCTGGTGCGCTCCGATCCGGCGCGCGCGGCGTTGCGGAAGGGCGCGTCTCCGGCCGGACTGCACCGGGCGGTCCTTGTGGGCGACCCCGGCGACGCGGCAGCGGCCCACGTCCCCAGGATAGCGGTCCGGCGGACGGTCCTTTCATCTTTTTCGGGCCGCGAACCCGTTGCCCTGCCGTCCCCGCCTCCCAAGGTGTCGGTCATCATCCCCACCCGCGACCGGAGGGAGCTTGTGCAAACCTGCATCGAGTCCCTGCGGGCGCTAACCGCCTACGCCGACTACGATATCCTGGTCGTAGACAACGGCAGCCGCGAGCCGGACACCCTGGCCTATCTTTCCGGACTGGAGCGCGAAGGCGCGGCCCGCGTTTTGCGGGCGGACATGCCGTTCAACTATTCGCGGCTGAACAACCTGGCCGCAGCCGAGGCCGGGGGAAGCGTCCTGGCTTTCCTGAATAACGACATCGAGGTGGTGGAAGCGGGGTGGATGGCGGCCATGGTTCCGCTGGCCCTGCAAAGCGGCGTGGGCACGGTGGGCGCAAAGCTCCTGTATCCCAACGGGCGTATTCAGCACGCGGGCGTGGCCGTGGGCATCGGCCTGGCCGGGCATCCCTGGAAGGGCACCGATCCCGCCGACCCCCGGCTGGATATCCATCTGAACCGGCTGAAGACGGTCACGGCGAACACGGCGGCCTGCCTGGTGATGCGGAAGGACGTGTTCGATTCCCTGGGCGGGTTCGACGAAACCCTGGCCGTGTCCTTCAACGACGTGGACCTCTGCTTGCGGGCCGGGAAGGCTGGGCTGAGCAACCTCTGGACCCCGGACGCGGTGCTCGTGCACCACGAGTCGGTCACCAGGGGAAGGCTGGACACCCCGGCCAAGAAGCGCGAGTTTCGGGCGGAGAAACGGATCATGCTCGACCGCTGGGGAGCGGCTCTCCGCCGCGACCCCTTCTACAATCCCAACCTGTCCCGCGAGACCGAGGACGGCGGCATTGGGTTGACCTTCGCCTTCCGGTCACGCGATTAATGAAACACCTTTGATGTTGGCAAGTTGCGGATCGTCAAGTGGTGTAATTCGGGTGAGCTTGTCCCCTTTCTGGACCACGGGCTGTGAGAAAATTAGGGCCAGTTCAAAGACGCCGGGAACTCAGACAAGCCCGGACCTCAAAACGGGGGCGGGTCGGCCATGACTCGGTATGAGTTCTCTACACGGCCAATGAAATTTTGCTTTCTGCACTCGGCTGAAAAAGAGAAGGCTATTCAAACATGGGCGCGTGTTCACCCAAAAACGGCAACATGGAATCCTTGTCGGAAATGATGGGCTTCGAGACGGGCCATTCTATGCCCAGCTTTGGGTCGTTCCAGATGATGCCGCCCTCTCCGTGCGGATCGTAATAATCCGTGCAGCGGTAGTGAAAGTCGGCAATCTCCGAAAGTACACGGAACCCGTGGGCGAATCCCGGCGGCACCCAAAGCCGGCGGTGGTCCTTGTCATCGATGATTATTGCGAAGTGACGCCCGTAGGAGGATGAGCACTCTCGCAGGTCTACCGCTACGTCGTAGACGCTGCCCCTGGAAACTCTGACGGGTTTACCCTGCGGCTTGCGTGTCTGGTAATGGAGTCCGCGATGAACTCTCTTTGAGGAGCGGGAGGTGTTGGCCTGGGCGAAGGTAAGGTTTAAGCCCGCTTCCTCAATCAGATCCTGGCGGAAGGATTCCAAGAAAAAGCCTCGCTCATCACCGAAGACCTAGGGCTCCAAGACGAGTAGGCCCTCAATGGGCGTCTCTATGAACTTCATGATTGTTTCAGGTGCTCGCAGGCTTCGGTGTTTTCCTGATACACGGACGGCGTCACGAGAGGTTCTTCAGCGTTTTTGTTGGGGTATGCCCCTGATACGGTTGGATAAGTCCCATTAGTTCGCCTATCAATTACAAGCATGTCAAGGCCAAGCCTTGCTGCGGCCGGAATTATGTGTCCAGTATTTTCCTGACGAGATCCTGGTTCAGCGCGTGGCTGGAGCGAAAAGCGGTGATTTTGCCAATCACATCGGCCGCGGAGAGACGTAAGTCGCCGATGATGTCCAGGACGCGGTGTCGGGGCAGTTCGTCGGGGAAACGCAATCCACCGGGGTTCCAGACTCTGCCCTTGGCGAAAAGAAGTACGTTGTCCAGGCGTAGCCCCCTGGCCACCGGCTGGAAGGTGATCAGGCTCAGCAGTTTCATGGGCAGGGCGTGGCGCATGGGGGCAAAAGTCCTGGCCGGAGCGATTTCGCGCTCAAAGGCCTCGCGGTCAAGAGGCCCGGTCCAGCCGATGGAGCCGAAATGACGGAGGGTCAGAGTAAGATCAATGGACGGCGTTTCGGCGGGGGTTATCCTGACGAAACGCTCTTTGTCGCGGCTTTCAAGCGGTTCGGTGATTTTGATGATGCTGCGCGGTGCGTCCTGGGCCACCTTCCCTGCCGTTGCCATTTTAGCCATCAGTGAGGCCGCACTGCCGTCGAAGATCGGCACTTCCTCAGCGTCCATGTCCACGAGTGCGTTGTCGATGCCGCAGCCGTAGAGAGCGGCAAGGAGATGCTCGCAGGTGCGGATAGTCGCGCCGTCCTTCATCAGTCCAGAGCATCGTATAAGCTTTTGCGCATAGCGGATATGGGCCGGCACAAGCGCCCCATCAAGGTCGGTGCGGCGGAAAACAATACCAGTATTCGGCCCGGCTGGGTTAAGGGTAACATTGCAGTGCTTTCCCGTGTGTAGACCCTTGCCCGCGAATCGAGTTGAGCGTGCGAAGGTGTGTTGGCTATTGTGATGTTTGGGCATTGCTAAAGTGTGTTGTTTATAGTGGACAGCAGGAACTCTTCAAATTCAGAGCGAAGTGGGTTCACTCCCTTGGACCACTCAGCGGCGAATTTAAGCTGGACGGTTTCACGGACTCCGTCGCCTTGCGGGCCCAGGCCAGAGAGGGCCCATTCTGTCTTGGCCTTTCGAATATATCGCCATCGGCTTTATGCCGTCAAACGCCTTGTACGGACGACGGTTGTAGTAGAAGTCGACCCATTAGGCCAAGTCCTGCGCCAGTTCGCTTCCCGTCTCCAGTCCCATAGATGAATGTATTCGTATTTCAGCGAGCGCCACAGGCGTTCGCTCATGAAGTTGTCCATCCAGCGCCATGCCCATCCATGGAGAGCCATACTCCTGCGTCCCCGGGCGTCCGTGTGAACTCGCAGCTCGTAAACTGCGAGCACCTGGTCCGGCCCCGTAACCGACTTGCCCCGCGGCAGATGCGGATACGTCTTGTGCTACGGATGCAGCTGGCTGGTCCTCGACCTTTGGTAGGCCGCCATCAGCCCCATCTTGCGGATGAACCGCCGGACGCGATTGCGCCCGACCCGGTGGCCTTCATCGCGCAGGATGTTGCGCATTTGGCATGAGTCGAAGAGTGGCAACTCCAAGAACAGCTCGCCGACGTGCTTCATGAGTGCCAGGCTAATAGTACGTCGAGCGTTGCAACTTGAGGGGGTCGCACTGCAAACCTGCCACCCGGCAGGCATCGCTTGCCGGACGGCAACCATTGAAGGTGTGACATTATTCGCGTTGGGCGGTCGGTTTTCGAGTCCGTTATGAGCCCGCTTTTCCCCCGACGCGATGCGAAATCAACGACATTCCGCGCCTTCCGCACGGCATGTTGCAGGCGTTTCGAATCGGTTCGTCGATTGGCGATAAATCCTTTTTTATTGAATGGTTGTGTTGTTTTTCGGGTTGGCCAACCCCAAAAACGGCATTCAAGATGTCGTGGGTTCGATTCCCTCCAGCTCCACCACCAGAAAGTTAAGGGTTTCAAGTGAATGTTTGGAACCCTTTTCTGCGAATAAAGTGCCCCCGCTTTTTCGCTGCTTCGACACAACCACGGCATGGCAACAATAATACCATCTGGTATGTGATGGGCTTTTTCATTCTCTCATGAAGGCGTCCTCGCCAGGCCCAAGCGGGCCCGGCGGCTTGCCTGTTCGAGTTGCTCCACATCTGTAGACTATAACTTGACAAGATTTTATTTTTTTGACTATTGGGTCTGACACTACTGTCAAACAGCGCCGATAACCATAAAGCACCGTGATGCATCGCATGGAAGAACAAATAGATACAGAGAAACGCATTTTTGAGGCTGCCAAACGCGTGTTTGTGCAGAAGGGAATGGACGGCGCTTCGATGCAGGACATCGCGACATCTGCAAAAATCAGCCGAACCTCTCTCCATTACTATTTCCGAAGCAAGGAAAAGTTGTTCAGAGCGGTATTCGATGACCTCTTTGGCCAATTTCTCCCACAGATTGAAAACATCATGTTCGATGATTGTTCGTTTCAAAACAAGCTTGAACGCTTTGTCTCGACCTATATGGATATGCTTTTGCAAAATATGTATCTTCCAAGCTTCATAATGAACGAACTCAACAAAAATCCAAAATTCGTCATTCAGCGTTTGAGTCAAAACGGGCTGCTGTCGGGCCGCATGCGAAGGCAAATCCAAAAAGACCTGATGGAATTCGATGCGGATATCGAGGTTTCACAGTTCATGACCACCTCACTCGGTCTTTGCGTTTTCCCATTTTTGGCCCGCCCGGTGATTGAGGCGGTTTTCCTTAAAGACGACACCTGTGCGTTTGAAGAATTTATAGAAGCGCGTAAAAGTATCATCGTTGAGACGCTGATGTCTCAGTTAATGCGAAATGCCAGTTGAAGGCCGGAAGCCGGATGCTGTGCGTCTACAACCAAAGTAGGTGTGGATTCTGGTGATGCAACGGGACAATGGTTCTTTTCCAGTCTATCGGGTCGGTTTGGACGTCGGCAGCACAACGGCCAAACTGATCATTCTCAACGCGAAAGGCCAACCGTGCTTCCAAAGCTATTGCCGCCACGGCTCCGATATCCCCAAAGCCCTCTTGGCGATATTCGGCGAAGTGCCGGAGGAGTTGAACGATTCCCCGGCTCGAATGGCCGTCACCGGCTCCGCCGGAATGGGCATTGCGGAGTCGGGCGATATCCCCTTTGTCCAAGAGGTCAACGCTTCCGTAGATGTCGTCCGTGGATTCTTTCCCCAGGCTTCGACATTGATCGACATCGGTGGAGAAGACAGCAAAATGGTCTTCTTCTCGGAGGGACGGCCTCCGGACATTCGCATGAACGGCAGCTGCGCCGGCGGCACAGGTGCTTTCATCGACCAGATGGCCGAGTTGCTCGGCATCTCCCTGGAGCGGCTGAACGCCCTGGCCGGGGAGGCTCGCCGCATCCACCCGATAGCGTCGCGTTGCGGGGTGTTCGCCAAAACGGATGTCCAGAACCTGTTGAGCCGAAAGGTTGATCTGGCGGAAATTTGTGCGTCCATCCTGCATGCCGTCATATTGCAGAACCTGGCGACCCTGGCGCGCGGAACGCCCGTTCGTCCGCTGATTCTCCTCAGCGGCGGGCCGTTCTCGTTTCTTACAAATCTGCGCAATGCCTTGCGCCGCATCCTGGAATTGACCGAGTCCGAGATCCTTATGCCCAGCTTCGGCCAGTATCTTCCCGCATGGGGGGCGGCCTTGGCGAGCGGCGGTTCCGATGGCGCGGATACGCTGCAAGGTTGGTGCGAACGAATGTGCAACCCGACGGCCCTCAACGTCGCGCCGCCGCAGCGCAAACGTCTATCCGCGCTCTTTAATGACGAAAAGGAATTCCTGGCCTGGGAATCACAACGATCCATCGCGGACATCCCCTCGGCCCCTTTGCGGGAGGCCGTCTCGCCGTTGTTTCTTGGAATCGATTCCGGTTCCACCACGACCAAGCTCCTGGCACTCGACGCTGCGGGGAAAATGGTGTTTGGAGCGTACCGCCCGAATCACGGCAACCCCATAGAGGCCGTCGGCGCCGTTTTGCGGGAGCTGCATTCGGCATGCGCGGGAATCCCCTTGCCGCGAATCGGGGAGGTGGCGGCAACCGGCTACGGAGAAGACCTGATTCGCGCGGCATTCAACCTGCGCCTCGGCATAGTCGAGACATTCGCCCACTGGCGCGGCGCGATGCTGCTGGACCCCGAGGTCTCCTTCATTCTCGACATCGGCGGGCAGGACATGAAAGCCATCTTCGTCAATGAAAGCAGCATTCAGCGCATCGAAATAAACGAGGCATGCTCCTCGGGCTGCGGCTCGTTCATCGAAGGCTTTGCCCAGACGCTCGGTCTCAGCGCCGAAGAGTTTTCCAACAGGGCCTGCACGTCACGCGCCCCCTGTGACCTGGGCACCCGTTGCACGGTCTTCATGAATTCCCGGATCAAACAGGCCCAACGCGAAAAGGCGACCATCAAGGACATCGCCGCGGGGCTGGCCTATGCCGTAATCAAGAATGCGCTCTACAAGGTCCTGAAGCTTCGGGACCCGAAAGAGCTTGGAGGACACATTGTCGTCCAGGGAGGCACGTTCCGGAACCGGGCAGTGGTCCGGGCCTTGGAGTTGTTGACGGGACAAGCCGTTTCCTCGCCCACCTGCCCGGAGCTGATGGGGGCCTGCGGTGCGGCGTTGCTGGCCAGGGAACACCATGAGCGCGATGGAGACGGATGCGCCATGGACCTGAACCAGTTGTGCTCGCAGGACGGGCGAAAGTCGCGAACCATTCACTGCGACGGATGCACCAACCAATGCGCGGTCACGGAATTCCGTTTCGATGACGGCCACAAGTACTTCGTAGGCAACAAGTGCGAACGGATTTTCGCCAACCATGGGGAAGAAAAGACGACAGGGGTGAACATCTTTACATTGAGAAACAGGAGCGTATTTCGGTGAGCCAGAAGGCAAATCGTCCGGGAGAGAGTATCCGGATCGGCGTTCCCCGCATACTGGGCATGTTCGAGACATATCCTTTCTGGAAAACCCTGTTGACGGAATGCGGGTTGGACGTCGTGCTTTCAGCCCCCTCCACGCAGGCCCTC
This sequence comes from Desulfovibrionaceae bacterium, assembly GCA_015709315.1. Lineage (GTDB taxonomy): Bacteria > Desulfobacterota > Desulfovibrionia > Desulfovibrionales > Desulfovibrionaceae > Pseudodesulfovibrio. Next base: position 46,549 of record JACCQI010000017.1, on the reverse strand, counting down.
TACGAGAAGGGCATATGTTCGGTCATGTCCGACAACATCTGCTTCCCTGCGAAAATCGCTCATGGCCACGTCGCGAATCTGCTGGACCAAGACGTCGACCGGATATTCTATCCTCATGTGGTCCATAACGATCTCGAAGACGCCGCAGCCGTCAACAGCTTCAACTGCCCAATCGTCTCCGCCTACGGAGAAGTCCTGAGGGGATCAATGAAGCTCGGGGAACAAGGATTTCCGCCTCTCGACTCCCCGGCGGTCTCATTTCGGGACGAGAGCCTCCTCCGCAAGGCATGCCAACACTATGTGCGAGGCCTCGACGTGCCGAGTCGTCGGTTTCGGAAAGCCTTCGACGCGGCACTCGCCGCCCAGTCGGAATGCCGGGAAGAGCTTGTCCGCCGGGGACGGACGGTTCTCGATCGGAAGCATGACAATCAACACCCGCTCATTGTCCTCGCCGGTCGCCCCTATCATGCCGACCCCTTGATCGAACATGACACCTCAAAGATTCTCTCCGAGTTGGGAGCCGACGTCATCCCGGCCGATGCCGTGTCGGGGCTGTGCAAACCGCGCTGGAGCGAATGGGGCGCCCTCTCCCAATGGGCCTATCCCAATCGCGTAATGAAGGCGGCGCAGTGGGTGGCGGACCAGGAGTCTCCCTACATCCAGCTTGTGATGCTGAACTCGTTCGGATGCGGACCCGACGCCTTCATCGCTGACGCCATCAGCGATGTCTTGGCTTCGTCCGGAAAGATATTCACATTGATAAAGGTCGACGACGTTTCCAACACGGGTTCCATCCGTCTGCGCCTTCGGTCCCTCATCGAAACACTCCGTTGGAGCCCGGCTCAAGCTTCCGCATCAAACGGCATTTCCGCCCGAAAGTCGTCCGTGAAAACCGAAAGGCCAAGCACTCTCATCACGCCTTTCTTTTCCGAGCACTACTCTCCATTGATTCCTTCGGCGCTCAAACCCTTGGGATATGACCTGCATACCCTGCCCCCTCCGGATACTCTTTCCGTCGAATACGGCCTTCGGTACGCCAACAACGATACCTGTTATCCGGCAATCCTTACGGTCGGGGACATCATCAAGGCTTTTGCGCTCGGCGATTTCGACCCGGCCAACACGGCCGTGGCCATGACGCAGACCGGGGGGCAGTGCCGGGCGTCAAGTTACGTGCCGACAATCAGACGCGCATTGGCCAAGGCCGGGTATGGCGACGTCCCGGTTTACGCCATCTCCACGAAAGGTTCCCGGGCGGATGAAGAATCGACGATCAAATTGGACTCACGGCGATTTTTCAGCCAAGCCCTCCATGGGCTGCTTTATGCCGACGCCATCGCCCACATGTATCACCGTTGCGCGGTTCGCGAGCGCCACACCGGCGAAGCGCTGGGACTCCGCGACAGTTACCTGAAGGCCGGGGCGTCCTGTCTCGAAAGCGAGCCGGGTTCTCTGCTGCCGCTGCTCACCGAAGCCGTGGCCGCCTTCAATGGGGCCATTGCGGACGAAGCCCCCCGGCCGCGAGTGGGAGTCGTCGGTGAAATCTACCTCAAATACAATTCATTCAGCCAGATGCATATAGTGGATTGGCTTATTGCCCAGGGGGTTGAAGTCGCCATTCCGGCTCTTTCCGATTTTTTCCTGCAATATTTCATCAATACAAAAGTAAACCGGAGCCAGCACTTGGCCAAGTTTGCCCTCCCCGATATCCTGGAAGGACCGTTTGAGAAAATGATCGCCCGATGGAATCACAGATACGAGGCGGTCCTGGCCGGTTTTCGCTTGACTGAACCGACAATGCCGCTTTCCCAAAAGGCGGCCCTGGCTTCGGAGATAACCAGTCTCGTCAACCAATATGGCGAAGGCTGGCTGATCCCGGCCGACGTTTCGTATTTCGCCACACTGGGCATTTCCAACATCATCAGCGTTCAGCCTTTTGGTTGCATCGCAAACCACATAGTAGCCAAGGGAATAGAACGCGCAATCAAACAACACTATCCGTCCACCAACATGCTTTTCATCGATTTCGACCCGGGGAACAGCGAAGTCAATATTCTCAATCGACTGCACTACATCATCGATGCCGCAACTACCCAATGCCATGGCGCAACGCAGTGAAATAGGGCGGCTTCATGAACAAATCGTCGATCCGGCACATGGGGCCAAGTTGGCCGCAGACTTGCTCATGGGCTCGTTAATGGAATGTTGACCGGTGCTGCTTGTGTCCCATGTGGCGTTGTCCCTCCATTGTGGAGCTTTTGTGTTCGGACAACATTTTCATGGGACATTCATTTGGGGAACTTCTCCCGAAAGTGTTCAGTTTGAGATTACAATCTGCGGATATGCAAAAGAACAGATACGTGAAATCGGCGGAACAAGGGGAATCGCCTGGTTCGGCGTCTTCCCGGGGGGATTCATTTCCGGCAATATGGGAGTGTCCCCTTTCGTCCGTTTCAGTGCCGTTTCCAAACCAAGTTCAAATGCTTTGAAATTAAGCAAGACGTGAACTATGTTTGATAAAACATAATTCGTGCGTTACAAAAAAACGCTCGGCAGCTACAGGTGAATCAATTGAGGGGGTTCGGCGTGGCGATGTGATTGGCTGGTTCTAGGGCGGAATGGAATCGAAACAGTGATACTATTTCATCCCGGAGTATGAGTATGCCTCGCCGTATCTTTTGCCTTGCCCTATTTGTCTTTTTGGGTTTCGCCGCCGTCGGCCTGTCTTCCAATGCCTATGCCGAAAATCTGAGCCTCTTTGCCGGGGCCGGATTGATGAAGCCGCTTGAGGAAATTCGTCATAATTTCGAGAAAAAGCACGGCGTGAGCATCGACGTCCACTACGGCAGTTCCGGCGAAATCTTCGGCATGCTCGGCGTGGGGCAGACCTGTGACGTGTTCATTCCCGGCGCGGAAAAGTACACCAAGGACGCCATCAAGAACGGCTGGATCGAAGCGGCGACCATGAAGGACATCGTCAAGCACGTGCCCGTCATCGTGGTTCCCGGCGGCAACTCCGCGCAGATCAAGGGCCTGGACGACTTGGCCCGCCCCGGCGTGCGCGTCGCCCTGGGCGACCCCAAGGCCGCGGCCATCGGCAAGGTCGCCAAGAAGTTGCTGGAAAAGGCCGGACTCATGGACAAGGTCAAACCCAATGTCGTGGTATTCGCCCCCACCGCCAACCAACTGCTCATCTATGCCGCGCTGGGACAGGCCGACGCGACCATCAACTGGCTTGATGTGAGCACCTGGGCCGAAGGCAAGGGCAAAGTCGGCATCGTGCGCATCGACGACAAGCGCAACATGATCAAGACCATCCCCACCGCCGTACACGCCTCCGCCAAGGACAAGCCCCTGGCACTCGCCCTCAACGACTACATCGCTTCCCCGGAGGCCATAGTCATTTGGGAGAAGTGGGGGTTTGAGCCGTGCGAAAAATAACGCCGTTCAAGGCGGGGTTGATTTTCTGCTCCTTTCTCATCACCGTCTTTCTGCTTTGCGCCATCGGCGCGCTGCTCATGGTCCCGACGTTCGAGGACGTGATGGCCAACATTTGGAATGAGGAGATGCGGCTTTCCCTGCGGCTTTCCCTGATTACGGGGCTCATATCCACGGTGCTGGTCATGCTCTTCGCCCTGCCCATCGGATACGCCCTGTCCCGCCTCGAATTCTGGGGGAAAGGCGTTGTCAAGACGATCATAGACCTGCCCGTTGCCTTCCCGGAGCTGGTGCTGGGCCTGTGCCTTCTCCTGCTGTTCGGCAAGACCCCGGTGGGCAAGGTGTTCAGCGCTCTGGGGCTTGATTTCGTCTTCACCGAGAAAGGGGTGGTCGCTGCCCAATTCTTTACTGCGCTGCCGTATTCCGTGCGCATAATGAAGTCCACCTTCGACTACATCAACCCACGCCTGGAGTTCGTGTCCCAAAGCCTGGGCTATACGCAGTTCGAGACCTTCCTGCGGGTGACCATACCCTTGGCCGCCAGCGGCATTCTCGCCTCCACGGTCATCGCCTTTGCCCGGTGCATCGGCACCTTCGGTACGGTGCTCATCCTGGCGGGCGGCTCCTACATGCGGACCGAAACCCTGCCCATCACCCTGTATCTGAATATCTCCTACGGAAATATGGGCATGGCCCTGACGAGCGGCATTCTGCTCATCGCGGTGTCGTTCATCGCCATTTTCATCTTTGAAAAGTCGGAGGCCAAGCTATGAGTTTCCTGCGCGTGGAAGACATGCACATCGACCTGGGCGATTTCTCGCTCAAGGGCGTTTCCCTGGAATTCGAGCGCGGCGAGTACCTGACGGTCATGGGACCGACCGGCGCGGGCAAAACCATTCTCCTGGAATGCATCATCGGCTTCTACCGTCCGGCCAAGGGGCGGGTCTTCCTGGACGGGCGCGACATCACCGACGATCCGCCGGAAAAGCGGCGCATCGGCATCGTCTACCAGGACTATGCCCTGCTGCCGCACAAGGACGTATTCAAAAACATCGAATACGGCCTGAAAAAGGTCGATTCCGACAAGGAAAGCCGCAAGGCCAAGATCCTGGACATGGCCGAATCGCTCAACATCAGCCACGTTCTGCACCGCAAGCCGCCGACATTGTCCGGCGGGGAACAGCAGCGCGTGGCCCTGGCCCGGGCCCTGGTGGTCGAGCCGAGGCTGCTTCTGATGGACGAACCGCTGTCCGCGCTCGACCCGCAGACCCGGCAGACCACGCGCGCACTCCTGCGCCGCATCATGCGGCAGCGCGACGTCACGGTCCTGCACATCACCCATGACATGGACGATGTCTGGGCGCTGGCCGACAAGGTCGCCATCCTGCGCAACGGCCGCCTGGAACAGCTCGCCTCGGTGCGGGACGTGTTCAACAGGCCGAGCAACGGCTTCGTGGCCGACTTCGTGGGTGCGAGCGTCTTTGAGGGCACCGTGCTCCCCGGCGCCAACGGCACCTGCCGGGTGGACGTCCAGGGACTGATCCTCAACTCCGTGGACAGGGCGGAAAGCGGCGACCATGTCCGCGTGGTCCTCCGCCCGGAGCACGTCATGGTCTTCAGCGAACGCCCCGTGCGTTCCTCCATCCAGAATGTTTGGGAAGCCCGGCTTGAAGACTATTACAAGGAAGGCATCCTGTACCACTTGCGGTTTCGGTCCGGGGACGTATGCATTCCCGCGGTCGTGACGGCCAGCTCCTTCCACGAGCTGAATCTGCGCCGCGAAAGCACCATGTTCCTGGGCGTCAAGACCGCCAACGTGGCGCTGACCTGACAGTCGGGGGAATTCCATTATGAACACCACGACCATAATTCCCATCGGAATCATCCATACCCCGTTCAAGGAATTGGACAACATGCCCATCCAGCCGGCCGGGGCGCGGGACGTGATCGGCGAGATCGAAGTCTTCGAGGAATTCGCCGAAGGCCTGCAGGATTTGGATGGCTTTTCGCACATCCACCTGCTTTATCATTTTCACAAGAACTCCGGGTACAAGCTCAAGGTGACGCCGTTCATGGACACCGTGGAACGGGGGCTGTTCGCCACGCGCGCGCCCAGACGTCCGAACATGATCGGCCTGTCCGTGGTCCGGCTGGAGAGTGTGCGGGACAACATCCTGCGGGTCCGGGGCATCGACGTGCTCGACGGCACGCCGCTCATCGACATCAAACCCTATGTGGCGAAATTCGATGCGGTCCCGGCGGACAGCTTCGGCTGGCTCGACGAAAACGCGGACAAGGCCGAAACCCTGAAGTCGGATTTCCGGTTCGTTTCCAAATAGAATGGGGAGTCCCCGAGGGGCAGGGGCCTTTCGCGTCCGGGCCTTCCGGCGGGGTGTTCCCGGTGTGGGCCGCTGAACGGCGCGCTGTTTGCTACCGCTCCTTGAAGGCCAGGGTCTTGGCGAGGTGGATGGGCTTCAGGAGGTATGCCAGAAGGGTCTTTGTCCCGGTCTTGATGTCCGCGGTCAGGGTCATGCCGGAGAAAATCTGGAATTTCTTGTCCCCGGAATCGATATAGTTGTGGTCGAGCTTGATGACCCCCTCATAGTAGGGTTCCCGGTTCTCCGGGACAAAGGCCGACGGCGAGATGCTGGTGAGCTTCCCCCTGGCCACGCCGTAGCGGCGCGGATCGTAGGTCGTTATCCGCAGGACGGCATCCTGGCCCACCTGGACGTGACCGATGTCCTTGGAGGCTATCCTGACCTTGGCGACGAGCGGCCGTTCAATGGGTATCAGGGAGAGCAGCACCTCGCCGGGCTGGACGATCTCCCCGGCCGAGTGGACGTTGACGTCCTGGATGATGCCTTCAACGGGGGCCTTCACATCCAGGCCCTCGATGCCGCTGCTGGAGATGCTGATTTTCTTTTCCAGCGCCATCAATCGGGTATTCACCTCGGCCAATTCATTTGACCATTTGTTCGACGCCTTTACCCGCAGGTTGGCGAGCGTCGTGGCCAGTTCCGCCCTGCGCTCGGCCAGCTTCGCCATGTTCGTCGGCACCTGTTGCAGTCTGGACAGCGCATCGTTGTACTCCTTCTCCAGTTGAAGAAGCGTGATGCGCGAGTTGAGTCCCCTGCTTTCCAGTTTCCGCCGGATGGTCAGCTCTTCCTGCACCAGGTCGACGGTCCGCTTGAGGCTCGCTTGGGACTGCCGCAGCAGCGAAAGCTCGTTGTTCAACTGTTTCATCTGGCTTTCAATGACCAACTGCTCGGCCTCGAGGGCCTTCTTGATGTGCCCGTAGACCTTGGCCTGCGTTTCGCGCACCATGGGGTCCTTGACCGGGGAAAAGTCGGGCGTTTTTTCGTTGATGAGTGCCTCAAGGCGGATTTTTTCGGCCTCGGCGACCATTTTCTCGCCCTCGATGGATTCCAGTTCGAGGCGCGACACGTCGGGATCAAGGCGGATCAGCGGCTGGCCCTTCTCCACGATGGCGCTGTTGTGAACCAGGATCTGCGTCACGGTTCCCCCGACCATGTGCCTGAGCTTTATCTCGTCGCCCTCATGCACCATTTCGCCGGTGGTGAAGGCGACCTCGTCCAGTTCCAGGTACGCGGCCCAGGCCACGAAGACGACGAGGATGAGGGCCATGGCCGCGGCGATTCTCTTCAGCATGATCGAACTGCCCGCCTCCTTCAGCAGGATCGATCGGTCGATATGCCGGTTCTGGGCCTTGCCGGGATACTGTTGCGCGGTGTTCTCATTGTTGTTTTTCATGCTGATTCTCCCATCGTCGGGCATGTTACTGCTTCCCGGATTGGTGGGCTGCGGCGTCGCCGGCGGCGACATGCACGGCCCCGGCGGTTTCCGGGACGGCGTCCTTTTCCACCCCCTGCGTTTCGACATCGACGATCATTCCCATGTTGAGCGTGACGACCTTGTCCGCCAGCGGCAGGAAATCCGAGCTGTTGTCCACGAGAACGACGGTTTTTCGTCCCTTGAAGCCATGCAGGATATCGAGGAGCCTTTCGACGTCCTCCAACTGAAGTCCCATTGCTGGTTCGTCCATCAGGACCACCCCGGCATCGTTCAGCAGTGTGCGGGCGAGGCAGAGCCGTCGGCTGAAAGACACATCTTCGCCCCCGGCGTTGCAGCCCGATATCTTCGTGTCGAGCTTGTCCGGCAACGCCTTGACTTCGTCCCACAGCCCGACCCGTTGCAGGGCGTCGCGCATATTGTTGTCGCTGGAGGTCGGTGAATAGTATTTCAGGTTTTTCCGTATGCTGACGCTGAACAGCGTGTCCTGCTGGGGCAGGTAGGCGATGGACCGGCGGAGCCTGGCCGGCGCCAACTGCTGGATGTTGAAGTTGTCGATGGCCACGCTTCCGGCCTGGGGTCTGTACATGCCCAGGATCAGCTTGAGCAGCGAGGATTTCCCGGCTCCGTCATGCCCTCTGACGACGACGAACTCGCCCCGTTGGATGGTCAGGTCGATGCCCAGGAGGGCCGGGTGGTAATCCTGCTTGTACCTGAGGGAAACCCCCTTGAATTCAATGGGACCGCGAAGGCGGATCGCCCCCATGTCCGAAACGGTCTGCTCAAGGGGAATGGCCATGAATCGGTCGAGCTGCTCGATGGATTTTCTGATGTGGATGGACTGGGACAGGATGGAGAAGCCCGAGGCGAGCGGGGCCATTATCCTCCATACCAGCATCATGGCGGCGATGAGCACCGCGCTGCTGTAGTGGCCGTTCAGCACGCCCATCACGCCCAGCCCGACGGTCAGAATCCCCGCGAGTTGCACGGTACCCTGGGAAACGCCGGTAATGACGGTGGAGATGTTCGCGGACGCCAGGGAGGTGAGGGCCGCGTCCGCGGAAAGGGTCTCGAACTGCCGTTTCCATCTTCCGGCCAGGCCGCTCATTTTGACTGATTGAAATTCAGTAAAGAATTCAAGAAGAAAGGATTGCAGCCTACTGATGTGAGTGCTCGCCTTCAGGGTGGCTTTTCTGGAAAAGGGCAGGGTTATGAGGGAAAATATGATCAGCAGGATGGCTGCGACCAGCGGGATGTAGGCCAGCATTCCCCCCATGAGGATCAGGCCGACAAAAAGAATCAGGATAAACGGAAGCTCCAGGAGGGCGATCAGGCCGGGACCCTCCACGAATTGCCTGACCGACGCAAAGTCCTTCATGCGTATGATTTGTGATCCGATGGGCGCGTTTTCGGTCGATGTCGGGCTGAAGTCCAGGATTCGCCTGAAGACCTGGGTGGTGATCAGGTATTCCATTCTTGCGCCCAGAAAGGTCACGATTCGGTGGCGGAACAGCCTGAATAGCAGGTCGATGAGCAACAGTCCCAGAACGCCGATGCCGATTCCCCAGAATCCCGTCATGGATTCGGCAGTGTCTATCTGGGAATAGATTCCCAGGACGATGAACGGCATCAGCAGCGTCGTGAAGGTCAGCAGGAAGGAGAGGAAGAGCGCGACCGCGCCGCTTCCCTTGAACCGGGTGACGAAAGTGGAGAACCAGTGTTGCTGCGGGTTTTCCAGATTGGACAGGGAATCCCCGAGGTTTTCGAAGAAAAAGAATGTGCCCTTGGCGGAATTGGGTTCGATCTTCTTGAACTGGCTGATCCAGCTGTCGTAGCAGAGAAATCGTCCGTCTTCGAAATTGAGCAGCATGAGCGGGTTGCGGTCCCGGTCAAGGTACAGGCAGGGCAGCATCCGCGCATCCAGTTCCTTGAGAGAGCCGGATGTCTTGTTGACCGCGTACCCGAGCGAGGCAATGGTGTTCACCAGGTCGTCAAGGTCGAAGCGGTTCAGGTCGTAGGGCAGGGCGTTCAGGAATTGCCGCTTGTCGCCTTCCCATCCCAGGGCGTCGAGGATCGGAAAGATGACCCTGCCGAGCTTGCCGGAGACCCGTTCTCTTTTCATTGGTGTGCTCATGGTCTTCCCTTCGGATCAATTGCGGTTCAGGACGAACGTTTCGTAGTCCATGCCGTTGGTGTGGGCCACCCACCAGTTCATCAGCCTCTTGCATTGCAGGGGGGAAAAAAGGGATTTGCCCAGCGCCGCGTGGGTCAAGCCGTCGCCGATGTTGCCTGAAATCCGGCGGTGGGCTTCCCTGTGGATTTCGAGTTCCTTGACGTTCATGCCCTGCATGATGTCCTCTTCATGGCTGAAGTGCCGGTTCACGAAGTCCAGCAGCCCGCCCAACGCCTTTTGCGGATCGAATGATTTGCTGTTGCGGTTTTGCCGGGCGTATATCTGCATCAGCATGTTGATCATTTGGGAGTGCTCGGTGTCGATCTGGTCGATGCCGGTTTTTCTGATGAGCCAGGTGAAGTCGTCGGAGGTCTCGGCCTTTTTGAAGATGGGGTCGGCGATTCGGGAAAAATGGAAGTCCACATAGTCCCTGCCGTTGATGTGGCCGACCCACCAGGAGAACAGGTATTCGACGACGCCCTTCATGTCGGGGAAGTCCCCCCGGCGCATTTCGGCGAGTATCCTGTCGATTTCGCCTGTAAAGGTGGCATGCAGCGCCTCCTGGTTGTCAAATTCCAACTCGTACCGTTTCAGGAAGACGATTTCGTGGGCGAAGTGCTTTTTCGTGAAGTCCAGTATCGCCTCGGTCATCCGCAGGACGGTTTCCTTTTGGCCGTCGGTGTCGATTCGGTAGCCCCCGTCGGTCAGATAGACGCTGAGCTTGATCATCAGTTCCGTCAGCTTCCGGTGTTCGTCGTCGACGAAAGGCACGCCGGTGGATTTGACGATTTCGGTAACGTCATCCCATGACCGGGCGCCGAGCAGCGCGGACTGGAAGTTGTCCAGCGAGAAGGACCGGGCGTCCAGCGTGTTTATGTGCTTGACGAGTTCGACCATCACTTCGGTCTTCAGGGTGCGGAAGAAGGACAACACGCCTGAATTGAAACGCCCGATGATGTTCTCGGATTCGGCCATGAAGGAATTATGCTGGGAATGCTGCTCATCCTTGCCGGGCAGATCGTACTGGTTCAGGAAGTATTCCTCGGCTTGGTAGTGGCGCTTGAGCGTGTTCAGGAATCTTTGGAAAACCAGCTTTTGATGCTCGATGATGGCGGAGGTGGACAGCCGGTCCGCGCCCATCACGGCGGGTTCCCCCATGTCCAGGAGATATTCGAGCAGCCGCCGATGGTCCTGGTCGATCCGCTCGATGCCCGTCGAACGGACGACGCCTTCGATGTCCTCCCACCTTGAGGCGGTATCTATTACGAATTTCGACCATTTCGCCTTGTCCATGCTCCCTCCGGGCGATCCGTCACGCAGGACGGACGGTCAGGCTGTCCGCCGCGCAGCGGACCACGCTGTCGATGTCCATGAAGAATTCCCCGTGGTCGGCCACCAGGAAGATGGTGCATCGTCCACGCATTTTTCCCAGAATTTCCAAGGTGATTTCCAGGGTGTCCCGATCAAGGCTGTTCAACAGCCTGTCCAGGATGAGCACGCGCGGTCCCGTGACGAGCGCCCGGGCCACGCAGATCCGGTGGATCAGCCCCAGCGGCAGCGAATGGTTGGATCGTTGATCGACCTGGGTCTCGTAGCCGTTGGGCAGGTTGGCCACGAACGTGTCCATCGAAAGGAGCGAGGCGACATTGAGCGCGCGGTCCTTTTTCGCCGGATCGAACATGACGATGTTGTCGAGGATGGAGCCCTGGAAGAGCCGCCCCCGCTTGGGCAGGTACATCACCCGCCCGTTGAACCGGGAATGGTCCATGCTGGAAATTAGGTATTCATCGATATGAACGGTGCCGCCCGTCGGTTTGTACATGCCGCACAAAAGCAGCATGAGGGCCGTTGTCTGCCGGGGGTTGGTCCCCGTCACCCCGACCACGTCCCCGGCGGGAAAGACCGCGCTGAATTTCGGAATGACCACGTTCCCGTCCGCTTCGAGCAGGCTCACTTCCTCGAAAAAAACGTTGCCTTCGACATCCTTGATGAGGGGAATGTCGGCTTCCCCGGGCGAAGCGCCGAGTTCGATGATCCTGCCTATCCGTTTTTGGGCCATGCCGACTTCGGAAAATCTCAGGAAAAACCCTGCGAATTTGATGATGGGCTGTATTCCCCTGGTCGCCAGCATGGTGCAGGCCGTCATGGCGCCGACCGTCAGGCTTCCCTTGATGACGAGATCGGCCCCCAGGAAGATGATGCCCAGGGTATTCAACTGCGAAATGAACTGGGCGCTGTTGGCCGGGATGGATCTCCAGCGGTTCGCCTTGAGGCTGTTCTCGGCGGCTCTTCCCTCGATGTTCTCGAATTTTCTGGCCAGCCGGTCTTCCATGTTCAGGGCCTTCACGGTGTGGATGCCCCCCAGGGATTCGAGCAGGAAGTCCAGCTTTTCGTTGTTCAGGGCGACCTGTCTTGTATTCTGTCGGGTGAACCGCGCCTTGTAGAAGAGGGTGATCGCAAAGAAGACCGCGATGCACAGCAGGGTGAAAAAGCAGAGGCCGCCGCCGATATAATACAGCAGCCCGAGATAGAGAATCGCAAACGGCAGGTCGAGCAGCACGTTCATTACCTGGCCGGACAGGTATGCCTTGATGATCCCTATGGAATTGAATCGCTCGAAGTGAACGCCGGGCCGGTCCTTTTCATAGCCGTCCAGCCGGGCCGACAGGAAATGGTCCAGCGCCTCGCTCTTGAGGATATGCTCCAGCCGGGCAGAAAACCAGTTGGAGATGAATCCGCGAACGATCTTGAGAGCGGTTTCCAGAATGATGGCCGTGGCCACGCCGATGATGAGCCATCCGAGGGTGGAGAAGCTGGAGTTGGGAATGATGCGGTCATAGATCTGCATCAAGGCCAGGGGGAGCGCCAGGGCGAGCACGTTGACCGTCACGGTCACGGCCGCCAGCGTGGCCGCATCGGGTACGAAGGCGGGGATGGCAAGCATCAGCTCCAACCAGCTTTTGGTGCGGGCGGCCAGGGCCAATGCAGAGCTCGTTTTGGCTTTTTTCAGCGCCTCTGCGCGCATATTCGGGTACCTCCCGGTAAATCAATTGGCGCTTGCAGCGTCTTCGATTACCGAGGATAGAATACCCAATGCGTATAGGTAATCCATTATAAATGTAAAATGTTCTTCCTGGGCGGTGGCGAGCTGGAGGCGGGCATCCACCATCGCCGACAAGGCCAGCAGGACGTCCACCGAAGTTCGGGTGCCGAGCTTGAATTCCTCCTGCATCCACAGGAAGGTGTTTTTCGCGTATTCCACATGGTGCTGCGCGATCTCAAGCTCTTCGCGGTTTATTTCGTAATTGCTCCTGGCCGTGTTGAGGTCCCGTACCAGCTTGAAATGCAGGTCCCGCATCTCCGCCAGCAGGCCGGCTTCCGCGGCTTGCGCCCGGTCGGTGGCGTAGTAGACGCCTCCCCCGCTGAAAAAGGGAATTTTGAGCACCACGCCGATGGTGCTTTCGTTGTACGGGTACCGCGAATGGGCGTATTCGCCGCTTGTCTGGTGCGCGACCGACGACTCGAAGCTCAGGGAGGGAAGATGGCCGGACCGTTGCCGCTTGACGTCCATACTGTTCGCCTCGGCCTGTTTCAGGAGAGGGCGCATGGACGGGTGGTCCGACACGGCCTCTTCGTCGCCGGGCAGCTCGAAGCGGCTGATGTCGATTTCGGGCAGGGCAATGTCGCCGGGCGGGGAAGCCAGCATGACCTGCGTGTAGTTTTCCTTGGCAGCGGCGAGATTCCGCTGGAATCTGTTCCTTTGGGAAAGCGCGGCTTCGTGCTTGCTCTTCGCCAGCTGTACGTCGGCAATGGTCAACTCGCCCGCTTCATAGCGAAGCTCGGTCCCTTCGACGTAGTCGGCCAGGGTGATCACGTTGTCGGCGTTGATTTCCCGGTCGCGCAGTGCCTTCCAGTAGGTCGCCCATGCCTTTGCGGCTGACAGGACAAGGGCTTGTTCGCGGTCCTCCAGCTTGGCCTTGGCGACGTCCACCTCGAACCCGGCTTTTTTTATGTTGTAGTATTTTGAGAACTCGATGATCTCCTGGGACAGCGAAAGGCGCGCAATCGTTTCTTCGTATGTCTCCGAATCGTCGGCGTAATCCTCCGTGATGCCGCCGGTCCTGAGGGTGCCGGACAATTGGGGCAGGTATTCCGCAAGAACGACCTTCATCTGGCTTTCGGCCGCGTGGACGTCTTTGCGGGCGGATTCCATCTCCGGGGAATTGGCCAGGGCCGACCGTGCCGCCGCCTGGAATTCCTCGGCATTTGCGGTAAACGGGAAAAGGCATAAGCAGGCAATGCCCGCACAGACGATCAAGCCAACGAAGCCCCTGTCGCGAAACATACAATTCCCCATCCTGTTATTCTTCCAAGAGTGATTATTTTATATACAGTATTTTGACAATAAATCAATAACGATGCGGCGAATCTCCTTTGTCGGGCGGCCCTGTCCCCGGCAAGGCCGGCGTTTTCCCTCCTGCCAAAGCGCATGCCGGTTCGGCGTTTCCGGTTGTCCGGGGAGGGAGGAAATCGCATGGTCGCCCTTTGAAAACGAATTTTCCATTATTATTCAACATGATTCATTGGGGCGGTCGGGAAGTCCTCCAGCCCGCCGCGCCGTCCGAAACGGGCGAACTCCTTGGCCGATGCGTTTGCGCAAATAATATAATCCATAACGGGGTTGGATTGGGGTATGGATAAGGTGACAGAAAATTCCGGCCGCCTGGTGCGCCAGTCCATCCGGATTCCGTTCTCCCCGTTTGGGGGGGCATGAAGCTTGCCGCAATATCCTGAAACAGTTGGCGCGTCGGAAGCAAACCAGATCGGCGAGTACATGGCGGTCAATGTCGCCCAGGCGCTGTTCCGTGCCCGCGTGTTCGAGTGCGGCGTAGGATCGGCGACGGGCTGTTTCGGCATACTGGTCCCGGTCCCGACGGGGAGGCGCAAAGGAGAGAACCATGGCTGAAGAATATGACGTTTCGACAGGGGAAGCCGGGCTTTCGGCTTCGGGTAGCCGGGCCGAATCGCTTAACAAGGCGAAGATTTTCGGGGTCATCGAGGTTCCCCGGCATGGTTCGGTCTTTATCAAGGATGTCAGTGCAACGGCGCCGGAAGCCGGTTTCGGCCAGGATGAAACCCGTGCCGCCCAATCCGTACGGAAAGTCGGCATGGATGAAGATATTCCCGAGGGGTATGCGGCCCAGCCGATTGAAGCGGGAGTGCCCCAGCTGGCACCCAGGGCGTATTTGTCTTCCCCTGACGCGGAGACCACGATCCGTCTTGACGACGTCGAGGCGCAGCTTTTTTCCAGCGAAGGCATCCGCTACAAGGCGACCGGCCTCGACGTTCCCGAAGAAGTCGGCACGGTCACGGATCGGCAGGACGGCACATTCGCCTTCACCCCGCGCACCCCTGATGACAGGGGGGGCAGGATTCCCGTTGAGGTCTCCGTTCAAGACGGAGAGGTCGTCACGCAAAAGCAGATCAATCTCGCCCCGGTGGTTTCCGGTGCTGTCGAATTGGAAATGAACGAGGACGGGACCCTCATCATTTCCAGCGAGCAGCTTCTTGAAAGCGCCCACGACGCCCAGGGAGACGCCTTGAGCGCCTTCAATCTCGAGGCCGAGGGCGGAACCCTCATCGACAACGGCGACGGGACGTGGGCCTTTATCCCGGACGAGCATTTTTACGGGGAGATAAAGATTCGGTATATGGTCTCGGACGGAGTGCATCAAATCCCCGCACAGGGGGTCGTCCACATAGCCGAAGTGAACGACGCTCCCGTCATCGGCGACGTGCCCGAAGCGGCTGTCCTGGAAGGCGACGGACTCATGGCGGGCCAACTGGAATCCGAGGATGTCGACGATCACGAGATCGCCGTTTTCAGCGTGTCCGAAGGGCATGCCGCCCCTGCGGGCTTTGTCCTCGATGCCGACGGGCATTACAGCTTCGACGCAACGGTGGATGCCTACGCACATCTGAACGTGGGCGATTCCGTCGTTCTGACCGTCCCGGTGACGGTCACCGACCGGGCCGGGGCCACGGATTTCACCCAGGTGCGGATCACGGTAAACGGCACCAACGACGCGCCCGTGGCCGGAGCCGAGGTCCTGGCCTCGGTTGACGAGGCGGCCGGTGCCATCACGGGGCAGATCACGGCCACCGACGTGGATGACGACGCGGTGCTGACTTTCACGGTCGGCGAGGGGACGGTTGCGCCCGCCGGGTTCACGCTCAACCCTGACGGCTCGTTTGTTTTCAATCCCGCCGACACTGCCTACGACTACCTGAATGCGGGCGATTCCGTGACCCTGACCGTGCCGGTGACGGTCACGGACGAGCACGGTGCAACGGACATCAGCCGGATACGGATAACGGTGGGCGGCACCAATGACGCGCCCGTTGCCGGTGCCGAGGTTCTGGCCTCGGTGGACGAGGGTGCTGCCGCCATCAGCGGCCAACTCTTGGCCACGGACGCGGATGACGACGCGGTGCTGACATTCACGGTCGGCGAAGGAACGGCCGTGCCCGCCGGATTCACGCTGAACCCGGACGGCTCGTTCGTTTTCAATCCCGCCGACATTGCCTACGAACATCTGGGCGCGGGCGATTCCGTGACCCTGACCGTGCCGGTGACGGTCACGGACGAGCACGGTGCAACGGACGCGAGCGAGATCCGCATCACCGTGGACGGCACCAACGATGTGCCCGTGGTGAGCGAAAGCGTTTCCTTTGCCGTTCGGGAGGACGTGGGCCTGCTCATCACCGAGGAAGAACTCCTGGCCTATGCCGCCGATATCGACGGGGACGTGTTGAGCGTCCGCAATCTTACCTCGGAAAACGGCGCGATAGCCGACAACGGCGACGGGACCTGGACCTTCACCCCGGACGAGCATTTCAGCGGCGAGGCCGTCCTTGCCTATGACGTGACCGACGGGATCGACTCGACGCGCGTGGGCGCGACGGTCGTTGTCGAGGGCGTGGCCGATGGAGCGGCCATCACCCTGGAAGGCGTGGCCGGTGAATCCCTGGCCTCCTTCGGGGACGACAACATTGTCGGGAGCGGCGGTTCGGCGCAACTGAACGGCTGGGAAACGGACAATGTCGGCGGCTTCATCGAGTCCTACGACGACGGGGTCTACGGCGTCGAGGACGGCAGGGGCAAGGTGGTCGAGCTGGAGAGGAACCGGGGCGACGCCAGCAACATTTATCGCAACGTGGACGTGGAGGCGGGCGACACCGTCCGATTGACCTTCGATCTTTCGGCCAGGGCCGGGCGTGGGGGCGAGGACTCGGCCGTGGACGTCATGTGGGAGGGGCAGGTGATCGACACCATCGTCCCCGAAGTGGGATGGGAGAGCTACAGCTATACGTTCACCGCCACCACGGACCAGCCTCGGCTGGAACTCAAGGCCACGGACAACAATTCCACCGGGGCCGTGCTCGACGTCATCCAGGTGAGCGAGGTGGTCACCGATGTCCTCGAAGACAACGCCGTGGCCGTCCGGCTCGATGCCGCACTGATCGACGCCGACGGTTCGGAAACCCTGACGGCCCTCAGCGTGGACGACCTTGCGGTCGGCTCCATAGTCAGCGACGGCGTGAACGAGGTCGCCATATCCGAGGCGGGCCAGGCCGTGGACGTCATGGGCTGGGACCTGAACAACCTGACCATCACGCCCGAGCCGAACTTCAACGGCGAACTCGTGGTCCATGTTTCCGCCACCACCGAAGAGGCCAACGGCGACACGCGGACCACCACCGCGTCCACTTCCTTCGACATCCTTCCGGTCAACGACGCGACCGAGGTGTCCGGTCCCACCCGTTTCGCCACGGATGAAGATACCGGCTTCGTCCTGACCGAAGATCTGCTCCTGGCCACCGCCACCGACGTGGACGGCGATGTTCTGGGCATCAGGAATCTCAGCGCCGAAAACGGCACCGTCATCGACAACGGCGACGGGACCTGGACCTTTGTTCCGGCCCAGGATTTCAACGGCGAAGCAAGGCTTTTCTATGACATTTTCGACGGCACCGGCCTTGTGCCCGCGCATGGACTCATCGATGTCGCGGCCGTCAACGACGTGCCCGTGGCCGAGGATGCCGTGGTCGACGCAGACGAAGGGGGAGTTCCGGTCACCGGACAGGTCGCAGCCGTCGATGTGGATGACGGAGCGGTTCTGACCTTCACGCTTGGGGAAGGGACGACCGCGCCCGCCGGGTTCACGCTCAACCCGGACGGCTCATTCGTTTTCAATCCCGCCGACATTGCCTATGACCATCTCGGCGCGGGCGATTCCATGACCCTGACCGTGCCGGTGACGG
>JACCQI010000017.1:0-28703 GCA_015709315.1 Desulfovibrionaceae bacterium | reverse complement strand
ACGAGCACGGCGCAACCGATGCTTCCCTGGTGCGTATAACGGTGGACGGCACCAACGACGCGCCCGTGGTGAGCGAGGGCGTCGCCTTGGCCGCCCGTGAGGACACAGGCATAATCCTGACCGAAGAGCAGCTTCTGGCCCATGCCTCCGATGTTGACGGCGGCGTTTTGAGCGTCCAGAACCTCAGCGCGGAAAACGGCGTGATCGCCGACAACGGCAACGGTACCTGGACCTTCACCCCGAGCAAGCATTTCAGCGGCCAGGCCACGTTGAGCTACGAGGTGTTCGACGGCACGGATTCGACCCCGGCCAGCGGCATCGTGGCCGTGGGGGCGGTGGCGGATGCGCCCACCGTCTTCGTCCAGGTGGCGAATCTCGACTATCAGCCCAACGACACCGCCGACTTCAGCGAGGCCCAGGCAGGGGTCCGGTTCGACCTGACGAACCACGACGCCCAGACCGTGGACGGTTCCACCGACCGTTGGGACGCCGCCGAAGCGACCGGCTCGGATTTTGACGACACTTTTTCTTTCAGCGACCTTCAGGCGGGCGAGACCTACACGGTCCACGGGGGCGGCGGCACCAACACCATCGACCTGTCCGCCTTTTCCAGCGACCGCGTAACCCTGGACAACGAGGCCCGCATCCTCACCGTGGACGTGGACGGCGCGGGCAACACCGCGACCATCCACTACGACAACGTCACCAGGGTGGATTTCGACACGTCGGTGTTCGACGGCTCCCCGCACTCCGTGGAGCTGGCCACGGATCACGACTGGCGGATCGAGGGCAAGTCCATCGAGGTCTTCAGCAGGGGCGGCAGCGACTGGGCGGTCACCCCGGTCGGGTTCGCGGGCGCGCTGGACGAGAATTATACCCTTGAAGCCACGGTCACGGCGCACAGGGACGGCTCCTGGGCCAACGGGGCCATCGTCTTCGATTACCAGGACGAGAACAACTTCAAGATGGCCGTCGCCCGGATCGGCGCGGACCGCTGGTCCATCGAGCAGTTCAGCAACGGCGTGCATTCGACGATCGCCCAGACCGGGTATATCCGTCTGGACCGCGCGGTGCTCAACACCATCGAATTGCGGGTTGAAGGCAGCGTTGCGTCCATTTTTTCCGGCGGTGAACTACAGGTGTCCCACGATTTCGGCGAGCCGCTCAACGACGGCCGGATCGGCGTGGCGACGAATAATTCCCACACCTCCTTCGAACTCGATATGGCCCCGTCGAACTGGGCGCCGTCGGTGGAGGACTATGACATTCGGATGCAGCTCCAGGACGGGGCGATTGCCACGGACAACGTGCTTCAGGACGCGGTAGACCCCGAGGGCGCGGAACTTGTCCTGGCGGGGTTCAGCCAGGGCGCTCACGGCACGGTCACGGACAACGGCGACGGCACCTTCTCCTACCGGCCCGCGGCCGGCTGGGTGGGGTCGGACAGCTTCACCTACCAGGTGAGCGACGGCGTGAACGTCACCGAGGGCACCGTCAACGTCGATGTCCAGGGTGACGCCGCCGTGTCCATCCTGCGCGGCGAAACCGTGAGCCTGGATCTCGGCGCGTCCCTGGTGGACGCGGACGGTTCGGAAACGCTGACGGTCCGGCTCGAAGGCGTGCCCGAGGGCGTGTCGCTCACTGACGGCACGATAACGCGGGTCGCGGGGGCGGACGGCGTCATCGACGTTTCCGACATGAATACCGACCAAATGACCCTGACCCCGCCGCCGGAATTCCGGGACGGCTTCGAGGTGACGGTTCGCGCCACGGCCACGGAGCAGGACGGCGGCTCGGCCGAAACGACCAGCATATTCGACGTCTTCATCATCAACGACGCGCCGGTCATCACCGGCCCCGCCGAGTTCACCCTGGCGGAGGACGGCACCCTGACCATCACTGCCGAGGACCTTTTGGCCAATGTCGCGGACCCCAACAACGACGCCTTGACCGTCCAGAATCTCGCTACGGCGGACGGAAGCCTCGCCGACAACGGCGACGGCACCTGGACGTTCACGCCCGACGGCGACTTCAACGGCCAGATCGCCTTGAGCTACGACGTGGACGACGGCATGGACACGGTGCCGGCGACCGGGACCATCGTGGTCACGCCGGTCAACGACGCGCCCGTGGCCGGTGCCGAAGTCCTGGCTTCCGTGGACGAGGGGGCCGCCGCCGTCAGCGGGCAGCTCACCGCCACGGACGCGGACGACGATGCCATGCTGACCTTCACCGTCAGCGAGGGGACAACCGCGCCCGCCGGGTTCACGCTGAACCCGGACGGCTCGTTCGTTTTCGACCCGGCCGACAGTGCTTATGATTATCTGAATGTGGGCGACTCCGTGACCCTCACCGTGCCGGTCACGGTTGCGGACGAGCACGGCGCAACGGACGCCGGCCAAATACGGATAACGGTGGGCGGCACCAACGATGCGCCCGTGGCCGGAGCCGAGGTCCTGGCCTCGGCGGACGAGGGGGCCGGTACCATCACCGGACAGGTCACGGCTGTCGATGTGGACGACGACGCGGTTCTGGCCTTCTCCATCAGCGAGGGGGCGGTTGCGCCCGCCGGGTTCACATTGAGTCCGGACGGCTCGTTCACCTTCGATCCTTCCGACCCGGCCTATGACCATCTGGGCGCGGGCGATTCCGTGACCCTGACCATGCCGGTGACGGTCGCGGACGAGCACGGCGCAACGGATTCCAGCCAGGTTCGGATCACGGTGACCGGCACCAACGACGCGCCCGTGGTGAGCGAAAGCGTCGTGGTTGCCGCCCAGGAGGATACCGCACTGGTCATCACCGAAGAGCAGCTTTTGGCCAACGTCTCCGACGCCGAAGGAGACGGCCTGAGCGTCGAGAATCTCGCCGCGGCCGGCGGCTCCCTTGCAGATAACGGCAACGGCACCTGGACCTTCACGCCGGATGCGGACTTCAGCGGCGATGTCGCCTTGTCGTACGACGTGTCCGACGGAACCGCGTCCACGCATGTGAACGGGACCATTTCCGTCGCGGGCGTGGCAGACGGCGCGACCATCACCCTGGAGGGAGCCGTGGGCGAATCCCTGGCTTCCTTCGGGGATGACAACATCACCAAGCGCGGCCCGGCTGCGAAGTTGAGCGGTTGGGAAACGGACAACGCGGGCGGCCACGTCGAAGCGTACGAGGATTGGGTGTACGGGGTCGAGGACGGCAGGGGCCTGGTGGTCGAGTTGGAAAGGAACAGGGCCGATGCCAGCAACATTTATCGCTATATGGACGTGGAAGAGGGCGATACGGCCCGGCTGACCTTCGACCTCTCGGCCAGGGCCGAGGGCGCGGGCGAGGATTCCGGCGTGGACGTCATGTGGGAAGGGCAGGTGGTCGACACCATTGTCCCCGAGGTGGGGTGGGAGAGCTACACCTATACCTTCACCGCCACCGAGGACCAGCCCCGCCTGGAACTCAAGGCCACCAATGCCGACGGATTCGGGGCCGTGCTCGACGTCATCCAGGTGAGCGAAGTCACCACCGACGTCCTTGAAGACTCGGCGGTTGCCGTCAAGCTCGACGCCCAGCTTCTGGACATCGACGGATCGGAAAGCCTGCAATCGCTCACCGTGGACGATCTCGCCGTGGGTGCGACCGTGAGCGACGGCGCGAACACCGTCGTGGTCGCCGAGGCGGGGCAGGCCGTGGACGTCAGGGACTGGGATCTGAACAACCTGACGATCAAGCCGGAGCCCGACTTCAGCGGCGAGCTTGTCATCCATGTCTCCGCCACCACGCGGGATACGGGCGGCGACACGCGGACCACCACCGCGTCCACGTCGTTCGACATCGTCGGGGTCAACGACGCGCCGGTAGTGGCCGTCACGGACGCATCGGTGGCGTCGGGCGCCACCCAGGCCGTGGCCACGGCGTCCGACGTGGACGGGATCATCGACAGCCATACTCTGAGCGCCGTGCATGGCACGGCTGTTTTGGATGCGGACGGCAACATTCTCTATACCTCCGAAGACGGCTACATCGGGTCGGATACAATTACCATCTCGCTGACCGACGACGTCGGGGCCGTCACCCAGGAAACGCTGACGCTGGACGTTAGAAATCCGGTCATCGGCACGGGCCGGGACGACGTGCTGACCGGAACGGCGGACAATGATTTCATTTCCGGCCTTTCCGGGGACGATGTGCTGGAAGGCGGCGGCGGAAGCGACGAGTTGGCCGGTGGCGACGGGATCGACACGGTGGTTTTCTCCGGGGCCAGGGACGAGTACCGGATCGCCGAAACCGGGGAAGGCGTTTTCACCGTGACCGACACCGTGTCCGACCGTGACGGCGGGGACACGCTTTCCCAGATGGAGATACTGCAATTCAACGACCAGACGCTCACGTACAACGGCGAGGACTGGGTGCAGCAGGTCGAGGCCGCGCCGGAAGCGATGTTGGCGCAGGAGGATGGCAACTGGCTGGGCGCGGTGGAAGAGCCTGCCGCCGAGGAACACGTCGGCGGGGAGGCCGAACCCGATATGGACGCCGGTACAGAAGACGGCTCGCCGCTTGCGGATTTGGATGCGGAGGATGCAAACACGTTGATCATTTGACGGATATCGGTGGGCCGCCGGGCATGTCCGGCGGCCCGGCCGCGCCTCCCAGCGCCTCGCTGGTGCATTTTCAGCGGGGGCCTTTCGCTTGCGGTCTGCGGCCTACTCGTCGGCCCCGCCCGCCTTGTGATAGTAGATGAAATTGCCCAAATCGCAGTTCCAGTTGGTGTACGCGATGTCCAGTTGCGGGGAGACCGTGAACAGGACTTTGACCTCCTCCTTCACAGCGAACGGCTTGGCAAAGGAGACCCAGGCCCGGCCGGGGACAAAGGTGTAGTCCTTGCCCGCCTTGAGGTGCGTCCAGTCGCCCCCGCCGTTTCTGCGGTAGGCGGCCACGACCTGCTCCACGATCTGCGGCCCCAGGTAGAAGACGGACTGCCCGGTCTGGCCCTCGCCCCATTGGTCGCCGGAAACGGCCTCCTGAAACATGCCGGGCGTTTCCATGCCCCGGTCCAGGTCGGCCAGGTCGATGGCCTCGATGATCGAGGCGTGCTCCTTGGAGGAACTCCAGTCCCAGGTATCCGGGTAGGTGGCTCCGTTGCCGAGGTAGACCAGCAGGGTGCCGGCCAGCTCGTTGCGGCCCGGCGTGTTCCAGCGGTGGGTCACCAGGTCGAGATTGCCGTCCATGTCGAGGTCGGCCAGGCGCACGGCCGAACCCCAGCCGCCATATCTCGAGGTCCAGATGGGCAGGCTGGTGCGCGGTGCGTACTGGATGACGAAGGGGTCGAGGAAACGGTACAGGGCGAACCCGCCGCGCCCCTTGCCCATGTAGCTGTTGCCCGAGGCCGCGATGGTGGGAACGGTGTCCTCGTCGTCGCCCATGTGGATGGTCGGGGCGAAGTCGATGCCGTTGCCGTAGTAGTTCTCGTCCTCGGAGGTCCAGCCGGGCGCGGTGTCCGGGAGGGCGGTCTGCCTGCCCAGGTAGAGGCGCACCGGGGCCGAGTCGAAGATCACGTCCATGAGCCCGTCCTGGTTGACGTCGCCGAAGGTCACGGCCATGGCCACAAATTCGTCCGACGTGAGCCAGACCGCGCCCGCGTCCGTGGAGTATCCGCTTCCCTGGTTGATGTAGATGCGGTTGTGAACCTTGAAGGGTGGCTGCGGGTTGTCGGTCGGGGTCACGCCCTGTTTGGCGCGCAGAGCCGCCGCCCTGGTCGTGCATTCCTGGGTGGCGAAGCTTTCCACCTCGGGGATGGGTTCGCCGCAGGCCACGGCCAGGTCCAGGTCGCCGTCGCCGTCGATGTCGCCCAGGGCGCAGCCGAACGAGGGATAGCCGGTGTCCGTGAACGAGGGCGTGGAATTCAGGATGCCGCCGTTGTTGTAATATACCTTGATGCCGCCTTTTTCGTATTCCAGCTTTTGTCCCAGGAAGACCGAGACAGCCACGTCGTTGTCGCCGTCGCCGTCGATGTCGCCCACGGCCAGGGTGCCGTGGTGGTCCGTGTCGTCGGATATCCAGTCCGGGTCGGCGGGGAAGGTCCCGTCCCGGCGGTTGAGGTACACGGCCACGCGTTGCAGGGCCTTGTCGTTGCCGCTGGAAACGACCATGTCCTTGTACCCGTCGCCGTTGATGTCGGCCAGGGCGAGGCCGGTGCCGAAGTCCCCGCCCTCCTGGCCTGGGAAGAAGGGGTTGGTGGCGAAATCCGGCGTGGCGGAATAGGGCGGCGCCGCGTCCGAGGCCGTGGCCGGGAGGGCGGCAAGCGACAGGGCCAGCAACAGGGCGGGAAGGAATGCACGGTGGGTTGTTTTCATGTGGCTCCTCGCGATGTCGTGTATGGAGGGGGTTGATTTTCAATTTTTTCGTACACCGACGGGCGGTTTCCGGCAAGGCCCGAAAATGAAAAGGCCCGGCCGACAAGGTGTCGGCCGGGCCTCGCGTCAAGGCGGCGACGGGGCTAGAGCAGGGCGTCGAGTTCGGCGGCCAGCCGCTTCACGTCGTTTTCGGAGGTGTAGTGGACCATGGAGAAGCGCAGCACGCCCAGGTCCGGGTCGATGCCCAGCGCCTTCACCAGGCGGACCGAATAAAAGTGCCCGGCCCCGCAGAGGATGCCTTTATCACCCAGCGCCTCGGCCAGTTCCAGGGGGGATTTGCCTGCCGGGAGCACGGAAATCGTGGGGTTCCGCCTGTCCGGGTCGGCCGGGCCGATCAATTGCAGCCGGTCGTTGCCGTCGATGTAGTCGAGCAGGGCGGCCATGGCGGCATGCTCCCCCTGCTTGAGGAGGGCGCGGACGGCCTCGGCCTTGTGCGCGGCGGACGCGGTGTCGCCGTCGGAATAATGGTGTTGGTACAGGGCCTCGAAGTAGTCGGCCACGCCCTTGGCCGAGCCGATCTGGGCGTGGTCCGGGCCGGAGGGCATGAGCCGCTTCACCCGCACGCCCTCGTGGAAGTAGTGGCCCTGGTTGTGCAGGTTCTCGGCCATGTCCGGGGCGATGACCATGGCGCCCAGGTGCGGGCCGTAGACCTTGTAGAGCGAAAAGAGATAGATGTCCGCGCCCAGCGCGCGCACGTCCGGCAGGCCGTGCCCGGCAAAGGACACGCCGTCCACCACCGTGCGGACTCCGCGTTCCCTGGCGGCTCGGCAGATGTCGGCCACCGGGTTGACCTCGCCCAGGATGTTCGAGCAGTGGGTGAAGGCCAGGAGCTTGGTCCTGTCGGTGATCAGCGGCAGGAGCTTGTCCAGGTGCAGGGAGCCGGTGACCGGGTCCACCGTCCATTCCTTGACCGTCATGCCGCATTGGGCGAGCCGCCGCCACGCGCCGCTGTTGGCCTCGTGGTCCTGGTTGGTGACGATCACCTCGTCGCCGGGCTGGAGCCAGCCGAGCACGGCGTGGGCGAGCACGTAGGTGTTCTGCGAGGTGGACGGGCCGAAATAGACCTCCTCCGGCGTCACGTTCATCCACGCGGCCAGGGCCGGGTATGCCTCGTCCATCATGTGCCCGGCCTGCATGGACACGGGGTTGGGGTAGTATGGCTGCACCTTGCATCGGCGGTAGAACCCGTCCAGCCGGTCCATGACCTGGCGGCACATGTGCGAGCCGCCCGCGTTTTCCAGAAAGACCGTTTGTTCAAGCGTTTCTTCGGCAAAAGCCGGGAACTGTCCGCGCACGAAGGTTGTGTCCAGGGTCGTCATTGCCTTGTCGTCCTTTGTCGGTGAGAGGGTGTCTACAGGTTGGGGTCGATGATCGTGATGCCGATGGCGTTGAAGCTGTCCATGTCCATGAGTTCCGCGATGCCCTGTTCCAGGGTGACGGTCCGGCCCACCAGCTTGCCGGGGGCCAGGCTGCCGTGCCGGATCATGTCCCAGATGGCCTCGTAGCGGTGGGCCTGTATGCCGTGGCTGCCGTATATCTCCAGCTCGTTGGCGATGACCTGGGCCATGGGCACCTGTGGCGCGGTGTGGTCGCCGAGCATCAGCCCGATCTGGACGTGGCGGCCCCGCTTGCGGAGGTTGGCGACGGAATTGAAGCAGGTCTCGGGATGGCCCAGGGCGTCGATGGAAACGTGCGCCCCGCCGCCGGTGATGTCGCGCACGGCCGCCACCGGGTCGGTTTCCTTGGAGTTGACGGTCGCGGTCGCGCCCAGTTCGCGGGCCAGCGCGAGCTTGTCGTCGCCGATGTCGATGCCGACGACGTTGGCTCCCAGGGTCCTGGCGATCATGATGGCCGAAAGTCCCACGCCGCCGCAGCCGTGGACGGCCACCCATTGGCCCGCGGTGGTGCGCGCCTGGTCCACCACGCCCCGGAACGCGGTCACGAACCGGCAGCCCAGGGCGGCGGCCGTGGCGTACTCCACGGAATCGGGCAGCCGCACCAGGTTCACGTCGGCGAAGTGGATGGCCACCAGCTCGGCAAAGGACCCCCAATGGGTGAAGCCGGGCTGGAACTGATGGTCGCAGACCTGATGGTTGCCGGTGGCGCACTGGGGGCACGAGCCGCAGCCGCAGACAAAGGGCACCGTGACCCGGTCGCCCTTTTTCCATTTGGTCACGCGCCCGCCCGTGTCCACGATCACGCCCGCCAGCTCGTGGCCGGGAACGTGGGGCAGGGTGATGTCCGGGTCGTGCCCCACCCAGCCGTGCCAGTCGCTGCGGCACAGGCCCGTGGCCATGACCCGCACCACCACGCCGTGATCGGCCGGTACGGGATCGGGAAGGTTTCGGATCACGGGCGGCTCGCCGAACCCCTCGTAGTACATTGCCTTCATGGTCGCTCCTCATGTGGCTGGGCGGCGTCCCGATGCGGGAAAACCGCGTATTCGTGACCGGATCATATACGCAACAGGTTGAATTGTCCTTGATTTCTGAAATGGAATTGATACGATTTTTGAAGGATTGTTTCATTTTTAGCAACTCAATCGGAAGGTTCATGCCATGTATGCATTGGATGAGAAGGATATGGGAATCCTGAAGCTGTTGCAGGAGGACGGCCGGGCGGCCAACGCCAGGCTGGCCGGGCAATTGGCCATCAGCGAGGCGTCGTGCTGGCGGCGGCTCAAGCGGCTTCAGGAGGCCGGGGTCATCCAGGGGGTGCGGGCCATCCTGGACCGGCGGGCCCTGGGATTCGGCGTGCTCTCCTTCGTGCAGTTGAGCTGCAGCCGGCATTCCGAGAAGGCGACCAGCGAGTTCGAGACCATGATCCGGGACGCCCCCAACGTCCTGTCCTGCCACAACACCACGGGCGAGGACGACTACCTGCTCCAGGTGGTGGCCAGGGACCTGGACGACTACAGCCGGTTCGTGGAAAAGGTGCTGCGGCGGATTCCGGGGGTCACCAACATCCGCTCGAACATCTCCCTGCGCGAGCTGAAGTCGTCGAGCAGCCTGCCGCTGGACTAGCGCTTCACGGATCGCGTAGCGCCGGTTTCGGGCCGGTTCGTGCCGATCCCTGTTGCCCGGCCGGGGCGGAAACGGTATATCGTGGTGAACGCGGTGGACGTTTCCGCCGGTAGAACACGCACGGGGAATCGCACATGGGCCTGGCAACGGATATCATTCTGCTTATCGTTTTCGCATTTTTCTGCGGACTGCTCGCCCAGCGGGTGGGGCAGCCCCTCATCCTGGGCTACATTCTGGCGGGCGTCCTGCTCGGGCCGTACACGGGCGGGCTCACGGTCTCGGGAATCCACGAGATCGAGCTGCTGGCCGAGATCGGCATAGCCCTGCTGCTGTTCGCCCTGGGCCTGGAATTCTCGCTCAAGGACCTTAAGCCGGTCAAATGGGTGGCGCTCATCGGCACGCCGCTCCAGATGTTCCTGACCATCGCCCTGGGCTTCGGCGTGGGGCAGGTCATGGGGCTGGACTGGAAGTCCTGCCTGTGGCTGGGCGCGCTGGCCTCGTTTTCGAGCACCATGGTCATCCTCAAGACCCTGATGAACCAGGGGTGGCTGGGCACCCTGTCCAGCAAGGTGATGATCGGCATGCTCATCGTCCAGGACCTGGCCGTGGTGCCCATGATGATCATCCTGCCCGAGCTGAACGACCCGGTGGTGGGGTTGCCCAAGCTCGGGTTCGCCGCCCTCAAGGCCGGACTCTTCCTGGCGGGCACCATCCTGCTCGGCACCCGGCTCTTGCCGTGGGTCATGGCCCGCATCGCCCGGTGCGGCTCGCGCGAGCTGTTCCTGCTGGCCATCGCGGCCATCGGCCTGGGCGTGGGCTACCTGACCTACCTGGCCGGGCTGTCGTTCGCCTTCGGCGCGTTCGTGGCGGGCATGGTGTTGAGCGAGTCGGATTTCGGCCACCAGGCGCTCAGCGACATCATCCCGCTCAGGGACATCTTCGGCCTGCTTTTTTTCTCCTCGGTGGGCATGCTGTTCGACCCGGCCTTCCTGCTGGACCACTTCCAGCAGGTCTTGTGGCTTCTGGCCGTGCTCTGCGTGGGCAAGGGGCTGATCTTCGCCGTGTTGTCGAAGGTCTTCCGCTACCGGAACGTGGTGCCCCTGGCCGTGGGCCTGGGCCTCTTCCAGATAGGCGAGTTCTCCTTTGTCCTGGCCCGGCTCGGCCTGTCCACCGGCTCCATCGGCCAGGAACTCTATTCCCTTATCCTGACCGTGACCATCATCTCCATGGTCCTGACGCCCATCATCTCGGGCCAGACGGCCCGGCTCTACGCCTTGCGGAAGCGCTGGTTCAGCCATGAGAAGCTGGAGTCATCCAACATCCCCGACAAGGGGCTGGACAAGCACGTGGTCATCCTGGGCGGCGGCCGGGTGGGCTTGCAGATCGCCCGCGTCCTCAAGCGGCTGTCCCTGGACAGCGTGGTGGTGGAACTGGACCACCGGCGGTTCGAGAAGGCCAAGCGGGAGAAGGTTCCCGCCGTGTACGGCGACGCCAGCCAGGAGATAGTGCTCGATGCGGCCGGGCTTCGGTCAGCGAGCCTGCTCATCGTCACCGTGCCCGACCTGGTGACCACCCGGACGATCATCCAGAACGCCCGGAAGTGGAATCCGGAACTGCGGATCGTGGCCCGTTCGAGCAGTTCGGCCAATATCCCGGTGATGAAGGAGATGGGCGTTTCCGAGGCCGTGCTGCCGGAATTGGAGGCGAGCCTCGAAATGACGCGCCAGTCCCTGCTTCACCTGGATATGTCCCCCATGGATGTCCTGCGGCACACGGACCGCGTCCGGCAGGAACTCTACTCCGTGCTGTCCGACACCAACGAAGGATACCGGGAGCTTTCCCAGTTCCGGGGTGCGGAGCAGCAGTTCGACCTGCAATGGGTGGAGCTGCCCCCGGACAGCCCGCTGGCGGGCCGGTCCATCGGCGAGAGCAACATCCGCAAGGCCACGGGCGCGTCCATCGTGGGCGTGGTCCGCGACCACCGTCTCAAGACCAACCCGGACGCCCGGTACGTGCTCATGCCCGGCGACACCATCGCCATCATCGGCAGCGACGAGGACCGCCGGCGGCTGTGCGGCATGGTCCGGCCGGACAGCGCGGCCGCGGCCGCACCGGCCTGACGCGGCGCATCGGGAATCTTCAAGCGGGGGAGTGAGAAGGGGAAAAGGGGAGCCGCGCGATTTCGGCGGCCCCCCGGTATGGCCGTTATTTGCCGGTGATGACGAATCCCTGCGGGGCCAGGCCCGTGGAGGACGGGGTTCCGGCGATGCGGGAGAGGTACGCCTCGCCGAGATTGTCGATGTGGCTGCCGATGGCGTCGAAATAGTTGAAGTGCTCCTGCTCGTCGTCGATGATCTGCTCGAAGAGCTTGACGCTGATGGAGTCGCCGTTCTCGCGGCAGACCAGCAGGAACTGGTTGTAGGCGTCGATGGTGGTGTCCTCCTCGCCCGCGTCGAAGGAGAAGATGACGCCGATGCCCTGTTCCCGCTCGACCGGCTTGGACATTTCCGTGGTCGGCTCGCCGCCCAGTTCCTTGATCCGCTCGGCAAACGCCTCGGCGTGGCGCATCTCGTCGATGGCGATGAGCTTCATCTTGGCCGCCAGTTCGCCGTAGTCCATGTCGTCCAGCCCGTAGTGCTGGTTCATGTATTGGTGGATGGCCTGCAGCTCCATGGAACGGGCCTTGTTCAACACTTCGATGATCTTCGCTTTCTTTTCATCCTTGCTTGCCATGATGGGTCTCCTTTGGTGGCTGTTGCGGTGTACAGGTTTCGCTTCGGGGCGTTTCCCCGTTCCGGCAAAGGCGGTACCCCGGCCGGTCGCGACTGCCTTGGATAATAAGCATGCTACCTGCATCGGGCAATGTGTTCAAGGCGGGGCAAGGGGGTTTTCGTCACATTTCCCCGGTCGCGCAAAAAGGGATCGGCCCGGAAGAACGATTCTCCCGGGCCGGATGTCGGTAGCTTTGCAGGGGGAGGCGCTACATAGCGGCTTTGCGCGCGGCGTCGAGCCAGCCGTTCCAGGTATCCTGGTGGGCGGCTATCCACTCGTCCACATGCTTGGCGATGTCCTTGTCGGATTTTTCGCCTTCGTTCATGCGGGTGTTCTGTTCGTTGATGACGGACAGCGGCAGGGTGAATTCCTCAAGGAACTTGGCGGCTGCCGGGTTGTTGACCAGGAACTTCTTGTTGGCCACGGTGCGGATGTCCGAGACCACGAAGCCGAGCTTGACCGGGTCGGAAACAGCGCCTTCGATGCCGGAAACGGTCATGCGGTCCGCAGCGGGCTTCTGGGATTCCTTGGGAATGATCTTGGGTACGTTGATCCACATGACGTCCTTGCCGGGCTTGAGCTTGAAAATGGTCCAGTTGGGGGCCCAGGTGTAGAAGAAGACGGGTTCGCCGGACTTGTACGCCCCCAGGGCGGCGGCCATGCCCGCCTCGTAGGACGCCTTGACCGGATTGATGTCCCCGGCCAGGCCATAGACTTTCATGTGGTGTGCGATGACGTTTTCGCAGCCCCAGCCGGGGGGGCAGGCGGTCAGGTCGGCCTTGCCGTCGCCGTTCTTGTCAAAGGCTTTCTTCACTTCGGGCCGTTTGAAGTCGTCCAGGGATTTGATGTTGAATTTATCCACTTCCTTCTTGGAAACGAGATATCCCTGCAGGCCGCCGGCCTTGACCACGTAGCCGATGGTGGTCGCCTTGTCGTAAAAGCCCTTGGGAAGCTGGCTGTCGTGGTTGGGAAACCAGCCGTTGACCCAGTAGTCCACGTCGCCGAGCGCCACGGACTTGTAGAATATGGGGTTTTGCAGGTCGCGGGGCTTCTTGACCGTGAAGCCCAGTTCGGTCAGGCCGCGCCGAACCAGGGCTTCCTGGAAGAAGCCGGTATTCCAGGTGGCGCGCGCGGGTTGCAGGGTGACGCCTTTGCCCGGTTTCATGTCCATGGCAAAGGCGCTGCCGGTCATCAGTACAATGGAAAAAACGATCATCAAGACACGATGCATACACACTCCTCGTTTACGGTCGGCCCGCGCCGCGTCCGGCCACCTGTTGGCCGGGGGCAGTCCGAATAAGCTTTCGGACATTGCGGACAAAAAAAAGGAGCGCCCAAATGGACGCTCCCGTTGTCGGCTACATGGCGGCCTTGCGCGCGGCGTCGAGCCAGCCGTTCCAGGTATCCTGGTGGGCGGCTATCCACTCGTCCACGTGCTTGGCGATGTCCTTGTCGGACTTCTCGCCTTCGTTCATGCGGGTGTTCTGGGAGCTGACGTCGCCGATGGTCAGCCTGAAGCTCTTGAGGAAGGCGGCCGCCGCCGGGTTCTTCTCCATGAACTCCTTGTTGGCGACGACGGTGATGTCGTAGACCACGAAGCCGGGGCGCAGGGGGTCGGAGACCGCTCCGGCCACGCCGGAGACAGTGCCTTCGGTGTCGCCCTTTTCAGGCACGTTGATCCACATGACGTCCGTGCCGGGCTTGAGCTTGAACACGGTCCAGTTGGGCGTCCAGGTATAGAAGAAGACCGGCTTGCCGGACTTGAACGCGCCGATGGCCGAGGCCATGCCCGCCTCGTAGGACGCCTTGTTGGGCTTGATGAACTTGTCCAGGCCGTAGACCTTCATGTGTCGGGTGATGACCTTTTCGCAGCCCCAGCCCGGAGGGCAGGCGGTCAGGTCGGCCTTGCCGTCGCCGTTGAGGTCGAACGCCTTGACCACTTCGGGCCGCTTGAAGTCGTCCAGGGACTTGATGTTGAACTTTTCCACTTCCCTTTTGGAAACCAGGTAGCCCTGGAGCCCGCCCGCCTTGATGATCGGGTCGAGGATCACGGCCTTCTTGTCGAAGTTCTTGGGCAATTGGGGATTGTGCAGCGGGAAGTTGCCGTTGCACCAGTAGTCGATGTCGCCGAGGTAGATGGATTTGTAGGCGATGGGATTTTGCAGGTCCTTGGGCTTTTCCACGTCGTAGCCCAGTTCGGTGAGGCCGCGCCGGGCCAGGGCTTCCTGGAAGAAGCCGGTGTTCCAGGTGGCGCGGGCCGGGCGGACGGTGACGCCCTTGCCGGGCTTCATGTCCATGGCCAGGGCGGGCGATGCGATGAGCGCCGCCAGCAGGATGGTCAGGGTTAATCGAATGATTTTCATGGAACCTCCTAGGATTCTTGGTTACTTGCGTTGGGCCATGGACTGGGTGATGCGGTCCAGGACGATGGCCATGAGCACGATGCCCACGCCGCCGACCACCGCGCGCCCGATGTCCAGGGTGTTCAGTCCGAGAATGACAGGGGAGCCGAGGCCGCCCGCGCCGATGAGCGCGGCGATGACGACCATGGACAGGGCCATCATGATGGTCTGGTTGAGCCCGGCCAGGATGGTGGGCATGGCCAGGGGAATCTGGACCTTGACCAGCACCTGCCGGCGGGTGGCGCCGAACGCCTGGGCCGCTTCCACCAACTCCGGGTGGACCCCGCGGATGCCCAGGCTGGTCAGCCGGATGATGGGCGGCAGGGCAAAGATGATGGTGGCCAGCACGCCCGCCACGTTGCCTACGGAAAAGAGCATGACGATGGGCACCAGGTAGACGAAGGCCGGGGTGGTCTGCATGGCGTCGAGCACGGGTCTGAGGGACGCCTCGAAGCGGTCGCTGCGCCCGGCCATGATGCCCAGCGGCACGCCGAACAGGGTGCAGATGATGACCGAGGACAGGACCATGGCCAGGGTGATCATGGTGTCCTCCCACAGGCCGAGCAGGCCCACGGTGACGGTGGCGGCCAGTGAGAAGGCCGCCAGCCGCTTGCCGGAGAATTTCCACGCGGCCAGGCAGATGACCGCGATGACGATGGCCGGGTGCAGGGCGTTCAACCCGTGCTCGAAGCCGTTGAGCAGTTGCTCCACGGGCCATTTGAGGGTCTGGAAAAACTCGCGGTGATTGTCCACCAGCCATTCGATGAAAACCGAAACCCATTGGTCCAGGGGGATGAGAATTTCTTCAAACATGGCTATGCGGCTCCTTCGCCGTTCATGGCTTCTTCGGTGCGGTGCAGGGTTCGCAGGAAGCGGTTCTTGGACACCACGCCCTTGTACACGCCGTCGGCGTCGACCACCGGCACGGGCCAGGGGCTGGAGGCGACCATGGGCAGGATGTCCTGCATGGATTCGTCCAGGTTGACGGGATCGCCGTCTTCGAGAAAGACCTCGCTCAGCGTCAGGTCGGGGCGGCCTTCCTCGATGGCCTCCCGGACGCCTTCCGAAGAGATGATGCCGAGGAAGCGGTGCTTGGCGTCGAGGACGTAGCCGTGTTCCAGCTCGCTGCCGCTCAAAATTTCGTGGGCCGCGCGCAGGCTGCCCTTCTTGGTGACCACGATGGTCGGGTGGGTGTCGCGCACGATGTCGCCCGCGCTGATGACGTTGGTCGGGTCCACGCCCCGGAAGAAGGCCCGGACGTAGTCGTTGGCCGGGTTTTGCAAGATTTCGTCGGGGGTGCCCACCTGGACGACCCGGCCGCCCTCCATGATGGCGATGCGGTCGCCGATGCGCAGGGCCTCGTCCAGGTCATGGGAGATGAACACGATGGTCCGCTGTTGCTCCTCCTGGAGCTTGAGCAGTTCGTCCTGCATCTCGGTGCGGATGAGCGGGTCCAGAGCGGAGAACGCCTCGTCCATGAGCAGGATTTCCGGGTCAACGGCCAGGCCGCGCGCCAGGCCGACGCGTTGCTGCATGCCGCCGGAAAGCTGGTCGGGATACTGGTCCTCCCACCCGGCCAGGCCGACCTGCTCCAGGGCCTCGCGCGCCCTTTGATGCCGTTTTTCCTTGTCCACCCCGGCCAGTTCCAGGCCGAAGGCCGCGTTGTCCAGCACGTTTTGATGCGGCATGAGGGCAAAGGACTGGAAGACCATGCTCATGTTGTGCAGCCGAAATTTGACCAGATCGTTGTTGTTCATGGCCGTGACGTCCTGGCCGTCAACGATCACGCGCCCGGCGGTGGGCTCGATGAGCCGGTTGAGCAGGCGGACGATGGTGGATTTTCCCGAGCCGGACAGACCCATGATGACGAAAATTTCGCCCGACTCGATGGTGAAGGATGCATTGCTTACGCCCACGGTCATCCCGGTGGCGTCGAGGACGGACTGCTTGTCGTGTCCCTCCTTGAGCATCTCCAGGGCCTTGTGGGGCTTGTTTCCGAATATTTTGTAGAGGTTCTCTACGCGAATGGTACCCATGTTTTCTCCGATAAAAGTGACAATAGACCCCCTTCCTTGCGGCGGAAGGGAGCGGCATGACGAAATAAGTGAAGGGGACGGAGAGCTAGGGGAGTGGGACCCTGTCGCGCAGCCCGCAGGGCCGGGTGACCCGGGGCTCGCCGTGGACGGGCGAGTTCTCCTGTCGGGTATGGTATCGAGAGGGCGGCAGCATGGGTGTATTGTTGTAAAATGAAATATTGATGTTAAAATCCGTTGTTACACTGAAAGTTGCATTCTGTTCAGCTGTTATATGAGTTGATTCAATGTAACAAAAAGGAAGTAATATTCTCTTGCGCCAGGCAAAATATGCATTTGGGAAAAGTAACGGTGGCGAATGTTTGAATATCCAAATCTGCCCAAGAATAACGGAACTTACACGCCATGTCAAAGGACGATATGAAATTGTGTCCTGGCGTCGCTTTTCGGCGCGGAGAAAGAGTCGGATTTTTACCTTGAATAGTGCAGGAGCGGAGCGCGCCAGCCCCCTGCCACGGCGGACGCGGACGTTTGAACGGGGCGGCCCCTCATGGCCGGAATCCGCAGTGCGATTTCGGTGAAAAAAAGGCTCCGCGAGGACGGTTTTTTGTCCGTTGTCCCGCCTGAAGCGTTTCCCGGAAGGCCGGGGCGGCGGAAAAAATCTAGATCAGCGGCGGCCTGTGGCGTTCCGAATCCTTGTACTGCTCCTTGATCTCCAGAATCCGGGGCAGCAGGCGCATGAACAGGTCGAAGAGCCGTGGCTCGAACTTGGTGCCGCGCAGCTTGTCCATGATGTCGAGGACCTGGTCCAGCGGCAGGGCCACGCGGTACACGCGGTCGTGGGCCAGGGCATCGAACACGTCGCAGACCGCGACCACGCGGGCGGCGGTGGGAATGCGTTCCCCGGACAGGCCGTGGGGGTAGCCGCTGCCGTCCCAGTTCTCGTGGTGGGCGACGGCTATGTCGTGGGCCATACGCAGCACGTCGGTCTTCGAGCCGGCCAGTATCTCCCCGCCGATCAGGGTGTGCTTTTCCATGACCGCGAACTCCGAGGCGCTGAGCCGTCCCGCCTTGAGCAGTATGCCGTCGGGAATGCCGATCTTGCCGATGTCGTGCATGCTGGAGGCCAGCCGGATCTTGTCCACCATCATGCTGCTCCAGCCGAGGTTCTCGGCCAGGAGGGCGGCGTACAGGCTCATGCGGCGGATGTGGGTGCCGGTCTCCTCGTCGCGGTAGTCGGCCGCGTCCAGAAGGCGGTAGACGATCTCCTCCTCGCGCTCCCGCAGGCTCTGGGTGCGCTTGTCCACCTCGTTTTCCAGGTAGCGTTGCAACAGCAGGTTGCTGCGCGCGTGCCGGAGGAGTTCCCTGCGCTCCGCGCCCATGTTGGCCTGCTGGAAGATCACCAGGCAGTCCACGCCGTCCACGGACATGACGACGGCCTGGAAGGAGTGCTCCTCCCCCTGGGGGTCGGTCTCGGTCCAGTATTCGGACCAGAGCGGCTGGTCCGTGTTCTCGGCCCAATGCGCCCTGGCATCGACCATGAAATGTTCCAGGAACGGGGAAGACCGGTAGTTCCATCCCGTGTCGGGGGAGGTGCCGGGAAAGACCTGCTCCAAAAACGGGGGCGCCGGGTCCAGCGGACGGAACTCGTCGTCCCCGACGCGCTCCAGGACCAGGGTGTCCAGTTGCGATAAAAGTCTGTTCAGGCTGTCGTGTCGCATGTCTTCCCCTACGAGTCGGCGATCAGGGAGGCGGCCAGTTCGGCAAAGGATTCCTCCACGCCGCTCCCCAGCTTGGCGCTTGTCAGCCGGACGGGAATGCCCTGCGCCCTGACGCTGTCCAACTCGTCCTTGCCGATTTCCCAGACGGATTCCAGGTCGCTCTTGTTGGCGAGCAGGTAGAAGGGCAGGTCGCCCATCTGTTCCCGGATGCGCTTGTGTATGTCCAGGGCGACGCCGAGGGTCTCCTTGCGCGTGCCGTCCACCACCAGGAAGTAGCCCGAGGTGCCGCGCAGGTAGGAGGTGGACAGGGTGTGGAAGTCGTCCTCGCCTTCCAGGTCCCAGAGCAGGAGCATGACCTCTTGGCCGTCCACCTCGACGACCTTCTTGTCGATCTTGACCCCGAGGGAGGTCAGGTACCTGTCGTCGAAGATGCTTTTCACGAAACGGCGCACCAGGCTGGTCTTGCCCACGGCGAATGCGCCGAGCATGCAGATTTTCTTTTGTATCATGGGGTGGCTCCGGTGTCGTTGTCCCGGACGAGAGCGGGATGGGTTTTCGGCATGCTTCGGACGGTGAAGAAGACGCAACGCAACGGCAGGCCGGGCCGGACCGCGAAGGTGGAGGCCGGGGGGGCGAGGGCGCCGGTTCGGATGACCGCCGGGTCCACTCCCGCGCGCTCCAGGGCTTTCCTGACCACCGTGGTCCGTATGGAGCGCAGGGACGTGTTCATTTCCTCGTTGCCGGTGGGCGAGGTGGTTCCGGTGAGCAGGAGGGAAAAATCGATGCCGAGGCTGGTGGAAAGCCTGGCCAGTCTGCGGATGTCGGCGGCGACGGCCTGGATGGCCTCCGGGTTTTCGGGCTGGGCGCTGCCTTCGTCGAACAGCACCTGCCGGTTTTCGATGATGTGGTCCAGTTCGTCGAACCGGCGCAGCTCGAGGGCGGCCAGCCCGGTGTCGTCGTATCCCGAGATCCCGGCCACTGCCCGGGCCGATTCCCTGGCCCGCCGCATCCAGGCCATGGGGGCCTCGCCCCGCGCATGGAGCACGCCGTCCTCAAGGGTGAGCCGCGCGCCTTCGGGCGGGGCCAGGGCACCCTCGGCCCGGCGCAGGACGAACTCGGGTTCCAGGGACTGGTAGGGGCGGAAACGGAATTCAACGTCCCAGCCCGGAATACCGGCTTCCTGCCAGACGGCCGCCGGTTCCCTGGCCAGGGGATCGCGCAGGCCGCGCACAAAGGCTTGGGTCCCATCCCGTCCTTCGGCCGCGACAAGGATGCCCGGCTCGCGCTCCAGGGCGGCGATGTAGTTGTTCCAGGCGGTTTCCTTTTCCCGGTGTCGGCTCTCCATGTACCAGCCTCCGCCCGCGGCCAGCAGCACGGCGGCCGTCGCAACGGCGAGGAAGGCTATGGGCTTCTGCTTTTTCTCCTGGTAGCGGGCGCGCATGCAGTCCTTGAGCATGGGTCGGGCCTGCTCGAAGACCGTGGCGTCGCCGTTGAAGCCGCGCAACTCCTGGCGCATGCCCTCGTGGACGGCGGACAGGCATTCGTGGGCGGCCGTGGTCAGATCATGGGGCGGGTTGCCCCGGACCACCAGGGCCAGAACGGCTTCCGGGCCCTTCTCGATGATAAGGCGCAGTTCGCCCATGCTGAGGGAGTCCAGCGCGCCCTCGTCCGCGTCGAACGAGTCCTTCACGAAGTCCTGGATGGCCGTGAGCATGGCGGCGACCATGTCCGCGTCCTGGTGGCGGACCGCGTCGGCGGTCAGGTGCTGGAGCACCAGTCCGGTTTCCCGATGGATGAGAAAGCATTGCTCGACCCGGTAGACCAGGCTGTGCAGGAGCACCACCTCGGCAAAGGAGCGCTTGGTTCGCAGGGCTTCCAGCCGCCATTTGAAGCCCTGCCACGAGAGGCTGTGGGCAAGCACGTCGTTGAACGACTGGATCATGCCGCTCAGGGCCTCGGCAATGGAGCGGCGGATGGACGGCCCCATGACCGGGTAGAGGGCGTCGGCCATGGACTTGGGGTCGTTGCGGACCGAGTCGTGGAGGATGCCCTCCACCGTGGGGCCCAGGGCGTGCGTGAGCTTTTTGCCGTCGTGGCTGGTTTCGAGAATGGCGCGCGGCAGGTCGCGGCCGACCAGGGGGGCGTGGCCGTCGGGGTCCGACAGGCGCCGCTCAAGGGCCTCGACGCGGGCGAGTTCCTCATGCATGAGCAACTGCTTGAGCCGCTCGTATTCTTTCATGTCCCCATTGGGCTTATTCTTCATCGGGCGCGGCTGCCTCGCCGAGCATGGACTCCATGAGCCCGTCGCCGAGCTTGAGGGCGGTTTCCGTGAACAGGCTCGACAGCACGGCGCGGTCCACGTGTTCCTCGCGCAGCGTGTCCGCCATCCGCTTCAGTTCGTCGGAGGACTGTTGGTGCTTGCGGCGGATTTCCTCTCCCAGGGACTTGCCCTGTTCGAGCACGAATTCGCGCAGGTCCCGCGCGGTCTTCTCCTGGGCCTTTTCCAGCTCTTTGTCCTTTTTGGCCTGCTGGGCGCAGCAGTCGCGGAACTCCGTGGTCAGCCTCCCGAGGGCGTCGGCGCGCTCTCCGCGCTCGGCGTCAAGCGCGGAGACCAGGCTTTCCAGTTCGTTTTTCACGTAGGATTCCATGGTTTCCAGGCGGGAGTCCACGGCGGTGCGGAAGGTTTCCAGGTCTTTGGTGATTTTTTCGTCGAGCTTGGCGATCAGCCCTTCCAGCTTTTTGACCTGGGGGCCGAACAGGAGCTGCCGAATCTGGTCGATGTTTTCGCCTCCGGCAAGGTTCATGCCGCCGGTGGCCTTTGCGTCTTTCTTGCCCAAAACGTCCCTCCTTCGATTGGCCGGTTCAAGAATCGCGTTGACGTGCGCGGTATGGATTCAAGGTAAAAGCGAATTGTCGATCATTACAATCACTATAAGCAATCGCCATATTTATCAAGCGATTGATGATAGTTTCCCGCTTCTATCGGGAAGGAAGTAAAGGGCGGAACCGTGTTTCAGGAAACGGCCGCCCTGTTCGCCGGAGCGAATCGATGCCTGATGTGCTGGAATAGGGAGGGCTTGCGATCGTATTGGTGGACGATGTGCGCGGGCCGGCCAGCCTCGTTCAGGACACGGCCGTCGGCGTCCATGCGGGGTTCGCCCCTGGTCTGGGCCAGGGTGAGGACCGGGCCGTCGTTGTCGTGCAGGGCGGCGGCGACCCGTCCGGTGTGGATGAGGTAATTGTGGATGCCTTGGTCGTACCCGGCCATGCACTCGCCCGTGGTGGGCGGGTCGAGGAGTTCGGTCATTTTGTCCAGGTAGTCGAGCATGGCCGCGTGGTCGGCCACGGTGGTCCCGGAGCAGGAGATCGGGCAGCCGCCGATGGCCGCGAGGGCGTCGGCCCCCAGGTGCTCCCGGACCCAGCGGGCGTTGAACGGGCAGGAACCCACGGTCGCGCGCCGGTCCTCCAGCATGGCGTTCAGGCCGTCCGGCCACGGGTGGCCGAAGGGATCGCGCTGGAAGAGCACGTCGCGCACGTCGGTTATGAGCACGCGCGAGCAGGGGCGGGGAAGGGCGCGCAGGTAATCCCGGTACAGGAAGTAGCGCAGCCCGTTGCAGGGCATGTCCGCGAGACCCGCCGGGCGGGTGTAGGGGATGATCGTGACCCGATGGGCACGCATCCGGTCCAGGTCGCGGGTGGTCCCGGACGTGAACAGCACGGTTTCGCTCGTGTGCCCCGTGTGTTCAAGGGAGGCGAGGAAAGGCCGCACGTCGCCATAGTGGTAGCCTGCGGCCAATCCGAGAATCAGTGTGTCGCCGCGCACGGCCTAGCTGCCGGACGGTTTCTTCCTGCGCCGCCTGCGCCGGGGACGGGGGCGGGACTTGGGCTTGGCCTCGGCCTCGCCGGGCTGGTCGTCACGGGGCGCTTCCGCCTTTTCGGGCCGGGGTTCCGGCTTGGGCGCGGGCTGTTTCTTGCGGGGTTCGGGTTGGCTGTCCCTGGACTCGGTCCGCTTCCCTCTGGGGGGACGCTTCTTTTCGGGTTCGGCCCGGTTTTCTTCGGGTTCGGCCCGTGTTTTTTCCGGCTGGGGCCGTTCCTCGCGGGCCGGGCGCGGTTTGCTTGCCTGGGGGCGCTTGGCGGCCGGTTTTTCCCGCGGTTTCTTCTGGGGGCGGGAGGGCTTCCGCTCGGGCTGGTTTTCCGGTTCCTCGACCCGGCCGTGCAGGGTGGGCTGGTAAATCTCGTCCAGGAGCATGGCGACGAGGGCCAGGGTTTCTTCATGCTCGCCGTACTCCCGCGCCAGGGGCAGGAAGCGGGCCACGCGCTCCTTCTGGATGTTGGTCAGCTTGCGGTACCGCTTTTCCAGGATGGCGTTCATCCGCTCCTCGATGATGGCGGTCACGTCCTCGTCCGTGGGGTCCTTGATCTCCTCGAAGGAGATGTTGAACCGGGCGGCGATGCGCTCCAGCTCCATTTTCTGGATGACGTCCACCAGGGTGATGGCCACGCCGCTCGCCCCGGCCCGTCCGGTGCGGCCCGCGCGGTGGACGTAGGATTCCGGGTCCTCGGGCGGCTCCATCATGAACACGTGGGAAAGCTCGGGGATGTCGATGCCGCGCGCGGCCACGTCCGTGGCCACCAGGAAGCGGAGCTTGCCCTCCTTGATGCGGGCCATGAGCTTTTCGCGCTTGTTCTGGTTGAGGTCCGAGGTCAGTCCCTCGGCGTCGAAGCCGAATTGGGAGAGCAGGGCGGCGGTGAATTCCACGTTCCGCTTGGTGTTGGAGAAAATCAGCGCCGAGGAGGGGTTTTCCAGCTCGATGAGCTTGATGAGCTTGCGCTCCTTGCCCATGGCCGGGACCTCCACGAACTGGTGCGTGATGGCCGACACATTGGTCTCGTCCGAGGAGAGGCTCATGAATTCGGGCTGGTACATGAACTCCTCGGCCAAGCGCAGGACGCTCGGCGGGAAGGTGGCCGAGAACATGTAGGAGCCGTCCAGCCTGCGCGGCAGGTACCGCTTGACCTCCACCATGTCGGGGTAGAAGCCCACGGACAGCATGCGGTCCGCCTCGTCGAAGATGATCACCTTGAGGTCGTCGAGCACCAGGTTGCGGCGCATGAGGTGATCCAGGATGCGGCCGGGGGTGCCGACCACGAACTGGACGCCCTCGTGGAAGGCGTCGAGCTGTTCCTTGTAGCCCACGCCGCCGTACACGGCGGCCACCTTGATGCCGTCCTCGCCCGCCAGCTTGCGGGCGTCCTGGGCCACCTGCTGGGCGAGTTCGCGGGTGGGCACCATGACCAATGCCTGGCACTTGTGGCTCGCGGGGTCGAGCTTCTCGATGAGCGGGAGCACGAACGCGCCGGTCTTGCCGGAGCCGGTGCGCGCCTGGACCATGACGTCCTTGTTCGAGAGCAGATAGGGCAGGGCCCGTTCCTGAACCGGCATGAGCGATTGCCATCCGGCCCGTTCGCAAGCCGCCCGTATGGCTTCGGGCAGCGCGTCGAACGTCATCGCGGGCAGGCCGCTTTCGGCCTGCGTTTCCTCTGACTGCGTGTTTCGGTTGTCGTTTTCCATGATTACCTGTGGTGTATTGCGTGCATTCCGGCCGGTGAATGCTTCGATGGGGCCGGAATATGAAATTCGTGTCGAAATCGAGGCACAGTATACCTTTATGCTTCGATTGTACAATGGGTGTCGGGCAGCGTCCCGGCAGGCGGCCGTACAGTGCCGGAATATCGCGTCGTTGCGGAATACCGTATCACAATCGTGTCCGCGAAGACATCCTAGTGGACGAACTGCTCGCTGAAGATGCGTTCTTCAAGGGAGTGGTCGGGGTCGAACAGGATGTGCGCCGGGCGGGAGTGGTCCTCCACCACGCGCACGCGGCGGACGTCGCGGACCTCGAAGGAGTCCGCCGCGGCGCCCACGGGCCGCCTGTCCGCGTCCAGTATCTCGAATTCCACCACGGCCGAGTGGGGCAGGAGCGCGCCCTGCCAGCGCCGGGGTCGGAACGGGCTGACCGGGGTCAGGGCCAGCACGTTGGAGCCCAGGGGGATGATCGGGCCTCGGGCGGACAGGTTGTAGGCCGTGGACCCGGCCGGGGTGGCGACCATGATGCCGTCGCAGACCAGGCGGTCCAGCCGTTCCCTGTTGTTGATGATCACCCGGATGTTGGCCGACTGCTGGGAATAGCGCAACAGCGACACCTCGTTGAAGGCCAGGGCCGAGAAGGTTCGGCCGTTTACGTCCGTGGCGGTCATGGCCAACGGATTCAGGGTGTGCTGCTGGGCCGCGTTCAGTCGCGCGGGCAGGTCGTCCGGGTTGAATCGGTTGAGCAGGAAGCCGATGGTGCCTCGGTTCATGCCGTAGATGGGCAACCCGGCGTCCATGTGGTCATGCACGATGGAGAGCATGAACCCGTCGCCGCCCAGCGCCACCAGGACGTCGGCCTCGGCCACGGGGACCAGCGGGCAGCGTTCGCGCAGCATGGCCAGCCCCTCCTGCGCCTTGTCCGTGTCCGAGGCCACGCAGGCGATGTTTTTGAACCGGACCATGAAGACTACAGCCGGGAATCCAGGGGGATGTACTTGCGCGGCTTGTTGCCGGTGTAGATCTGCCGGGGACGGTGGATGCGCCCGGCCTGGTCCATGTTGGCCTCGTTCCAGTGGGCGATCCAGCCGGGCATGCGGCCGATGGCGAACATGACCGGGAACATGTTCACCGGAATGCCCAGCCCCCGCAGGATGATGCCGGAGTAGAAGTCCACGTTGGGGTAGAGTTTGCGCTCCACGAAATAGTCGTCGTTCATGGCCGCGTCGGCCAGCTCCAGGGCGATGTCCAGCAGCGGGTCGTCGTAGCCGATGGAGTCGAGCATTTCGTGGGCCGCCTGGCGCAGTATCTTGGCGCGCGGGTCGAAGGACTTGTAGATGCGGTGGCCGAAGCCCATGAGCCGGAATTCCTTTTTCTTTACCCGCTTGATGCATTCCGCGACGGTCAGGTCGCCGTCCCTGATGGTCTCGAGCATGTTGATGACGCCCGCGTTGGCGCCGCCGTGCAGCCGTCCCCACAGGGCGCAGATGCCGGCCGAGACCGAGGCGAACAGGTTGGCCTCGGTGGACTGCACCATGCGGACGGTGGAGCAGGAGCAGTTCTGCTCGTGGTCGGCGTGGAGCAGGAAGAAGAGCGACAGGGCGCGGACCTGGGCGTCCGTGGGGTCGAACTGCTTGTACGGGATGGAGTGCATCATGTGCAGGAAGTTGCGGCAGTAGGAAAGACTGGGGTCCGGGTAGACGAAGGGCAGCCCCTGGGCCTTGCGGTAGGACCAGGCCGCGATGGTGCGGACCTTGGAGATGATCTTGGCGGCGGCGCGCAGGAATTCCGTTCTGCAGGTGAGTTCCAGCAGGTCGGGGTGGTAGCAGCCCAGGGCGTTGATCACGGCGGACAGGATGGCCATGGGATGCCCGCTGGACGGGAA
Source organism: Desulfovibrionaceae bacterium (assembly GCA_015709315.1). Taxonomy (GTDB): domain Bacteria; phylum Desulfobacterota; class Desulfovibrionia; order Desulfovibrionales; family Desulfovibrionaceae; genus Pseudodesulfovibrio. The sequence continues at coordinate 2,882 of JACCQI010000017.1, read as the reverse complement.
GCCCTCGAAGTGGTGGCGCAGCCCCTCGTGGAGCAGTTCCTGCTCGCTCAGGATGTCGCGCAGGTTCTGGCGTTCGGCGCGGGTGGGCAGTTCCCCGAAGATGAGCAGGTAGGCGGTCTCGATGAAGGTCGCGTGGGCCGCCAGGTCCTCGATGGGATAGCCTCGGTAGCGCAGGATGCCGTTTTCTCCGTCCACGAAGGTGATGGCGCTGGCGCAGGAGCCCGTGTTGGCGTAGCCGGGATCGTAGGTGATGTATCCGGTTGCGTCGCGCAGGCTGGTGATGTCGATGGCGTGCTCGTTTTCCGACCCGACGATGACGGGCAGTTCGTAGGTCTTGTCGCCGATGATGAGTTTGGCCTTCTTGTCGGTCACGTACTTGCTGTCGATGGGCATATCAATCCTCGCTTGAAATCATACGCCGAGCCGCCCGCGCATGGCGGGTGCGGAATATTGTTCTGTCCGGGGCGTGGAGCCGGAGGCCGTCGGGTGACGGCCGGTCCATGCTGCTTGGGTCACCGAAGGGTGGACTCGACGAATTAGAAGGCCTATCTATAACAATAGCGAGCCGTCTGTCAAACGCGCCGGAGCCCGAAATCTCCGCAAATGCAATGATTTCAATATATTGATTGGACAATTGAATTGTCGGTAACTTTCGGGGGTGGCCATTTTCCGGATTTGACGGCCTTGACATCGTGGAATATACCCCTGTAGGGTATATGGGTAGGTCACAAGGGAAAGGGTCCGGGCGCGGCAATCATTTCAGCAAAGAGGTGCTAAACCATCATGGGTAAAACGAAAAACAGGGATGGCGGCGTCAGCCGCCGTGGCTTTTTGAAGGCCATGGGCGTGGGCGGGGCCGGAATGCTCCTGCCCGCCGCTGCGGCAAGGGCCGGTGAGCCGCGTGTTCCCCGGCCTTCGGACGGCGAGTTGGCGACCCTGCTCGACCTGTCCAAGTGCATCGGGTGCGGGGCGTGCGTGGAGGCGTGCCGCGAGTCCAACGCCCACAAGTTCCCGGAGCCGGAAAAGCCGTTTCCCGACCTGGTCCCTTCCTCGCGGGCCAAAAACGAGGACTGGTCGGACAAGCGCGACGTGGACGACCGCCTCACCCCGTACAACTGGCTCTACATCCAGAACGCCGAGGTGGAGTACGAGGGCGAGTCCTACGACATCAACATCCCCCGCCGCTGCATGCATTGCCAGAATCCGCCGTGCGCCAACATGTGTCCCTTCGGCGCGGCCGGCAAGCAGACAAACGGCATCACCCGCATCCACGACGACATCTGCATGGGCGGGGCCAAGTGCCGCACGGTCTGCCCCTGGAACATCCCCCAGCGCCAGTCCGGCGTGGGGCTGTACAAGGACCTGATGCCGCGTTTCGCGGGCAACGGGGTCATGTACAAGTGCGACCGCTGCTACCAGAAGCTGGAAAAGGGCGAGTTGCCCGCCTGCATCGAGGTCTGTCCCGAAAACGTGCAGACCATCGGCCCGCGCCATGAGATCGTGGCCGAGGCCAAACGGCTGGCCAAGGAGATGAACGGCTTCATCTACGGCCTGGAAGAGAACGGCGGCACCAACACGCTGTACGTCTCGCCGGTTCCCTTTGATGAGATAAACAAGGTCATCGACAAGCATCCGCTGAACAAGCCGGTGGGCAAGGGCCTGGGCCCGGGCAAGCCGCACATGGGGCCGGTCAAGGACGTCATGGCCGACGAGACCAACCTGGCCACGGCCACTCTGCTGGCCCCGGTGGCGGGCATTGCCGCGGGCATACTGGGCCTGGGCGCCCGGCTGGCCGACAAGGAGGACGACGATGAAAGCTAGACCGTATCCGCGCTGGATTTCCCGGCTGTTCATCCTCCTGGCGGGCGTGCTGGCCGTCACCGGCTTCATGCAGATGCCCATAACCAAGCGATACTACCTGTCCGACCTGCCGGGCATGGCCTGGTCCGCGAATTTCTACACCGTGCATCGGGTGCATTACGTGCTGGCCGCCCTGTTCCTGCTTCTGCTCGGCATCGTGGCCGCCAATTGGTTCCGCGCCTGGCGCGGAAAGCTGGCCCTGACCGGGTTCGGCTGGGCGCGCATCGCCGTGGTGGCCGCCCTGGTCGTGTCCGGCGGATTTCGCGTCTACCGCAACCTGCCCGGCGTGACCCTGGACCCCTCGCTGGTCCTGGCCATCGACTGGGTACACCTGATCGCGGCCGTTCTCCTGGGCGTCCTGGCCCTGGCCGCGCTCATCGCCCGCCGCTCGGCCTACGCAGTGCGTAGGTAATGGCGGGGCCTCCGGCGGCCGGGGGAAGGGAAAGGAAAAACCTTTCGTGAAAGGTTCTTTCCTTTCCCTTCCCCCGGACCCCCATCCCTATCCTTTTCCAAAGCTTTTTATCGTGCCTTCGGCGTGGGGGTTGCGTGTGGCTTTTGGTGTTTTCCGGTGGGGGAAAGCGTGGTAGGGGCAGGGTAGAGAGGTGAAATGTGATGGATCTGATAGCGTGGAGCGATTTCGAGAAGGTGGAACTGCGCGTGGGTACTATCGTGCATGCCGAGGCGTTTCCCGAAGCGCGGGTTCCGGCCTACAGGCTGGTGGTGGATTTCGGGGACGGGGTCGGGCAGCGCAAATCCAGCGCACAGATCACCGAATTGTACGATCTGGACGAACTGGTGGGCAAACAGGTGGTCGGCGTGGTCAATTTTCCGCCCAAGCAGATCGGCCCCATGAAGTCCGAATGCCTGGTCACCGGCTTTTACCGCGAGGACGGCGTGGTCCTGGCCGTACCGGACAAGCCGTGCCTCAACGGCCTGAAGCTCGGATAGCCCTTCAAAAGCGTTCAACGCTTCTGCCTTTTCGCCAAAGGCGACCCAAGAAGTTTAGGAAAGGAGAGGGGATG
>JACCQI010000016.1 GCA_015709315.1 Desulfovibrionaceae bacterium | reverse complement strand
TCTTCTCGTACATCTTCACGCGGCCCTGCACGTCGTCGGACTTGACGGTGAGGAATTCCTGCAGGAGATGCGCGGCGCCGTACGCTTCCAGCGCCCAGACTTCCATTTCGCCGAGCCGCTGGCCGCCGAACTGGGCCTTGCCGCCCAGCGGCTGCTGGGTGACGAGGGAGTACGGGCCGGTGGACCGGGCGTGAATCTTCTCGTCGACCAGGTGGTGCAGCTTGAGCATGTACATGATGCCCACGGTGACGCGGCTGTGGAACGGCTCGCCGGTGCGGCCGTCGTACAGGATGAACTTGCCGTCCGAGGCGAGTCCGGCCTTTTCCAGCCAGCCCCAGATGCCCTCTTCCGCGGCGCCGTCAAAGACCGGGGTCTTGGCGACGATGCCGTTCTTGAGCTTCTTGACGGCGGCGATGAAGTCCTCGTCGTCCATGGAGTCGATCAGCTCGGTCATGTCGGCGGTATCCAGGATGCTCTTCACTTCCTCGCGGATGGCCTTGACGGAGTTGTCGGACTCTTCCAGCATGGCGTTGACCTGCTGGCCGAGCTTGCGGCCGGCCATGCCCAGGTGGGTTTCCATGATCTGCCCGATGTTCATACGGGAGGGAACGCCCAGCGGGTTGAGGACGATGTCCATGGGGGTGCCGTCCTCGAAGAACGGCATGTCCTCCTCGGGAAGGATGCAGGACACGACGCCCTTGTTGCCGTGGCGGCCGGCCATCTTGTCGCCCACGGAGAGCTTGCGCTTCACCGCGATGTAGACCTTGACCATCTTGATGACGCCCGGGGGCAGGTCGTCGCCTTCGGTGACCTTCTCGCGCTTGACGTCATAGATGTTCTTGATGAAGGCGATCTGGGATTCGTAGTCGGCCACGATCAGCTTGATCTGGTCGTTGACGTCCCTGTCGAACAGTCCGAGCAGCTTCTTGACGGGCACGCCGTCCAGGGCCGCGCGGTCCACGACCTCCCCGGCCTTGGCCAGGGTGGACTTTTTGGTGCCGACCAGGTCCTTCTTGAGCTTGGAGGTTCCGATCGCATCCAAGACCCGGTCGCGCACGGCGTCGGTCAGGGAGGCGATGTGCTTCTGTTCCTTGACGTCGAAGGCGGCCAGTTCGGCGTCCTCGATGGCCTTGGTCCGGTCGTCCTTCTCGCCGGAGCGGCGGTTGAAGACCTTGACGTCCACGACCGTGCCGGCGATTCCCGGCGGCACCTTGAGGGACGTGTTCTTCACGTCGCGCGCCTTGTCGCCGAAGATGGCCCGCAGGAGCTTCTCTTCCGGGGTCAGCTGGGTCTCGCCCTTGGGCGTGATCTTGCCGACCAGGATGTCGTCGGGCTTGATCCGCGCGCCGATGCGGATGATGCCGCACTCGTCGAGGTTGCGGAGCATTTCCTCGGACACGTTGGAGATGTCCCGGGTCACTTCCTCGGGTCCGAGCTTGGTGTCGCGGGCGACCAGTTCGAATTCCTCGATATGGATGGAGGTGAACACGTCTTCCTTGACCATGCGCTCGGAGATGAGGATGGAGTCCTCGTAGTTGTACCCGCACCAGGGCATGAACGCCACGAGCAGGTTCTTGCCGAGCGCCAGCTCGCCGTGGTCGATGCCGGGGCCGTCGGCCAGGACGTCGCCCTTGTTGACCCGCTGCCCGACCTGGACGCGGGGCGTCTGGCCGAAGCAGGAGTTCTGGTTGGACTTGTGCCACTTCTGCAGCTCGTAGTGACGGGCGCCGCCGGACTTCGGATACAGGCCGTTGTCGTAATTGATGATGACGCGCTCGGCATCCACGTAGTGGACCACGCCGTCCTGCTCGGCCAGGACGCAGGCCCCGGAGTCGCGGGCGACCGGCCCTTCCATGTTGGTGCCGACGAGCGGCTCCTCCGCCTGGAGCAGCGGCACGGCCTGGCGCATCATGTTGGAACCCATGAGCGCGCGGTTGGCGTCATCGTGTTCCAGGAACGGGATCAGCGCGGCCGAGATGGAAACCGTCTGGCTCGGGCTGATGTCCATGCAGGTGACGTCTTCGGCAGCGGTGAGCTGGACGTCGCCGGCCAGTCGCGCATTGACGCGCTGGTTCACGAACACGCCGTTGGCGTCCAGGGGAGCGTTGGCCTGGGCCACCACTTCCTTGGCCTCCTCGGCCGCGTCCATGTAGTTGATCTCGTCGGTGATCTTCTTGTCCACCACCTTGCGGTACGGCGTCTCGATGAAGCCGTAGTCGTTGACCTTCGCGTAGGTGGTCAGGGAGACGATCAAACCGATGTTCGGGCCTTCCGGGGTTTCGATGGGGCAGATGCGGCCGTAATGCGAGGTATGCACGTCGCGCACCTCGAAGCCCGCGCGCTCGCGGGTCAGGCCGCCGGGTCCCAACGCCGAGAGGCGGCGCTTGTGGGTGACCTCGGAAAGCGGGTTGGTCTGGTCCATGAACTGGCTGAGCTGGGAGGTTCCGAAGAACTCCTTGAGCACGGCGGCAACCGGCTTGGGGTTGATCAGGTCATGGGGCATCAGGGTGGCCACTTCCTGGAGCGACATGCGTTCCTTGATGGCGCGCTCCATGCGGACCAGGCCGATGCGGTACTGGTTCTCCACCAGTTCGCCCACGGGGCGGACGCGGCGGTTGCCCAGGTGATCGATGTCGTCGGCCGGGCCGTGGGAATCCTTGAGCCGCATCAGTTCCTGGACCGCGAGAAGGATGTCCTCGTTGGTCAGGGTGCGGACGGACAGATCCACGTCCTGGCTCAGACGGGAATTGAGCTTGTAGCGGCCCACGCTGGACAGGTCGTAGTAGTCCGAGGAGCGGAACAGGTTCTCGAAGAAGCTGGCCGCGATCTCGGGCGTGGGCGGGGAGCTGGGACGAAGCCTGCGGTAGATCTCGATCTGCGCGGACTCCATGTCCGTGGTCTTGTCGAGCAGCAGGGTGTCGCGCAGGGAGGAGGACACTTCCATGCCGCGGGTGTGCAGCACGTCCACGTCCTTGACCTTGGCGTCGCGGAGCCTTTCGATCAGTTCGGCGGTCAGTTCCTCGGCGGCCTCGGCGACGACCTCGCCGTTCTTGTCCACGATGTCCCTGGCCAGGAACTGGCCCAGCAGGGACTGGGGATCCACCTCGATGGACTTCACTTCGCCGCGCACCAGCTTGCGCCAGGCGCCCTTGGTGATGTCCTTGCCCTTGGCGACCACGACCTTGTCGCCCACCTTGATGTCGGTGAAGGCGACTTCCTTGCGGTACTGGTCTTCGACCACGTTGCGCTGCACCTTGGTCTTGAGCAGGGTGTACGACTCGACGTCGTAGAAGTAGTCGAGGATGTCGGCGCGCGACAGCCCCATGGCCTTGAGCAGTATGGTCACGGGCATCTTGCGGCGGCGGTCGATGCGCACGTACAGGATGTCCTTGTGGTCGAAATCGAAATCGAGCCAGGAGCCGCGCATGGGAATGATGCGGCTGGAGTACAGGACCTTGCGGCTGGAGTGGGATTTGCCGGAATCATGCTCGAAGATGATGCCGGGGGAACGCTGCAGCTGGTTCACGATGACACGCTCGGTGCCATTGATCACGTAGGTTCCCTTCTCGGTCATGAGCGGAAGCGTGCCGAAGTAGATGTCCTGTTCCTTGATGTCCCGAATCGTGCGGTTGTCGGTCTCTTCGTCCACGTCAAAAACTACGAGACGGACGGTGATACGGATGGGTGTCTCGTAGGTCAGGCCCTTCGAGATGCACTCACTGACGTCGTATTTTGGTTCGCCGATTTCATAGGACACAAAATCAAGGCTAGCGGTCTTGTTGAAATCTTCAATGGGAAAAACGGACCTGAACACGCCTTCGAGCCCGAAATCGCCGCGGCTGGCCGGGGGAGTCTCCGCCTGGAGAAACCGATTGTACGAGTCCACCTGGAGTTCCAGCAGGTGCGGGATGGGAAGCGTGTTGACGATTTTGCCGAATTTTTTTCTCAGTTGACCCATTGTACCCTCATATATGAGTGGTTGATGGTTGGGGCGCCGGGTTTGGGAAACCCTGGCCCTCTTGTCAGGCACCCGGGCCAGAACGGCGCAGGGTGCGGGAAAATGGGCAGATAAGCTGTAGCCGGAACCAAAACCACCGGCACACCGACGAGGAGCGGATTGTCATCCTACAGCGACAAACCCAATATCGAAAGGCGATTGATCTAGTATATATACATACAGAGCAAAGAGCGCAACGCCCTTTTGGCAAGGGCGAGCGCTCTTTGCTTTGTCAGCTTAATATATTGAAGTTACTTGACTTCAACTTCAGCGCCAGCTTCCTGGAGCTGCTTGGCGGCCTCATCGGCCTCGTCCTTGGAAACGCCTTCCTTGATGGCCTTGGGAGCCTCGTCGACCAGAGCCTTGGCCTCCTTGAGACCCAGGCCGGTGATGGCGCGGACAGCCTTGATGACGGCGATCTTGTTGCCGCCGGCACCGGTCAGGACCACGTCGAACTCGGTCTTCTCATCCTCGGCACCGGCATCTCCGCCGGCGGCGGGAGCAGCGATGACGGCGGCGGCCGGAGCGGCGGCCTCGACGCCGAAGACGTCTTCGAGTTCCTTGATGAATTCGGACAGTTCCAGGACGGTCATGTTGCCGATGAATTCGACAACCTGTTCTTTGGTGATATCAGCCATGATAAATTCTCCTTCAAATGATTCGCTTTGAACCTTGGGTTTACGCAGCTTCTTTTTGTTCCTTGATGGCGGTCAAGGCATACAGGAACTTGCGCTCGATGTTTGCGAACAGACACACGAAATTGCGCGGTACCGCCTGCATGGTGCCGAGTACGGAACTCAAGAGCTCAGGCTTGCTGGGCATCTTGGCGAGTTCCTTCACGCCATCGCTGTCAAGAAACTTCCCTTCGAGAGAGCCGAAACGCATGGAGAACTTCTTGTTCCCCTTGGCGAAATCGGCCAGCGCCTTGGCCAGGGCCACGGGATCCTCGTAGCCGAGCGCAATGGCGCAGTTCTCTTTGAGGTGTTCACTCAGTCCACCGTGATCGGTGTCCGAGAGAGCCAACCGGGCCAGGGTATTCTTGACGACTTGGTAGTCGACTCCGGCCTCGAAGCATTTGGCGCGAAGAACGGTCATTTCCTCGACGGTCAAACCCTTGAAGTCGGTGACGATGGCAATGCTGGCGCGCGAAACCTTTTCGTGCAGCTGCTCGATGATCTGGGCTTTTTCTTGCCTGTTCATCTACCACTCCTCGTCGTTCGGCCCGGAAAGCAGGTCAAAGCGTTGTCTGAGCAGGATATTAAGGAGGAGACATCCCCCGCCTGCCGTCTCTGACTCAACCTTCCGTGCGATTATCTACAGGGCCCCCGAAGGAACCCGGCAATCCATTAAGTCTAGCTTTCCAGAAACTTGCGGACAGTCAGGGGGTCGATCTTGACGCCCGGTCCCATGGTGGAGGACACGGCCAGGCTCTTCATGTAGGTGCCCTTCGCGGACGAAGGCTTCATGTGCATGACGGTATCCAGGAGCACCCGGAGGTTCTCCAGAAGCTTCTCGGAACCGAAAGAGACCTTGCCGATGGGGGCATGCAGCACGCCCGCCTTGTCGACCTTGAATTCGACCTTGCCCGCCTTCAGCTCGCTGACGGCCTTGGCCACATCCATGGTCACGGTGCCGGTCTTGGCGTTGGGCATCAGGCCGCGGGGGCCGAGCACGCGGCCGATCTTGCCGACCACGGCCATCATGTCGGGAGTCGCGACGGCCTTGTCGAAATCGAGCCAGCCACCCTGAATCTTCTCGACCAGATCGTCGGAACCGTAGTAATCGGCACCGGCTTCCTTGGCCTCGTTTTCCTTTTCGCCCTTACAGAAGACGGCCACGCGAACGTCCTTGCCGAGCCCGTTGGGCAGGGAGACGGCGCCGCGGATCATCTGATCGGAGTACTTGGGGTCCACGCCGAGGTTGATAGCGACGTCCACGGTTTCGTCGAATTTGGCATATGCACCGTCGACGGCAACCTTGACGCCTTCCTCGACACCGACTCGCACGCCGGTGTCACGATCTCCGACGGCGTTGCGGTATTTTTTTCCATGCTTAGGCATTCGTATTTCCTCATTAACCCTTGACTTCAAGGCCCATGCTGCGGGCGGTGCCCTCGATCTGAAGCATGGCGTTCTCGATGTCATTGGCGTTCAAATCGACCATCTTCAATTCGGCGATCTCCCGGACCTGGGCCCTGGTGACCGTGCCGACCTTTTCCTTGTTGGGCTCACCGGAACCCTTCTCGACCTTGGCGGCCTTCTTGAGCAACACGGCAGCCGGAGGGGTCTTGGTGATGAAGTCGAAGCTGCGGTCGGCGTAAACCGTTATGACAACAGGGATGATGAGTCCCTTCTGGTCCTGCGTCTTGGCGTTGAACGCCTTGCAGAATTCCATGATGTTCACGCCGTGCTGACCCAGGGCCGGACCGACCGGCGGAGAAGGGTTGGCGCTGCCCGCGGGAATCTGCAGTTTGATCTTTCCTAATTCTTTCTTGGCCATTGTATTCCTCGATGAGAAATTTCGCAGTTTGCGAGTATATCGGGGCTACCCCTTGTCCACCTGGACAAAGTCGAGCTCCACAGGAGTCTGCCGCCCGAAAATGGAGACGGAAACCTTGAGTTTGCCCTTGTCGTAATTGACATCCTCCACAACACCGTTGAAGCCGGAAAACGGGCCGTCGATGACCCGGACGTCGTCGCCGCGCTCGAAGTTGAACTTGGGACGCGGTTTCTCCTGGCGGCTTTCCATCATGCTGAGGATGTTTTCCGCCTCGCTGTCGCGCATGGGGGTCGGACGGTTCTTGCCGCCGACGAACCCGGTCACGCGCGGGATGGACTGAATGAGATGCCAGGAATCGTCGGTCAGAATCATCTTGACCATGATGTATCCCGGATAGAACTTGCGGGTGGACGTCTTGCGCTCACCCTTGACCATCTCGACGATCTTCTCGGTGGGCATGACGACCTCTTCGATGAGGCCCTTATCCTGTCCGGTTCGCATCATCTCGCGAATGGTAAGCTCCACACGCTGTTCGAAACCCGAATAGGTGTGAACGATGTACCAGCGTGCGCGAGGCGCTGCATTTTCCATTGTGGCATCCATGTCGTAATCCAGCCTTTGGAGGTAGCTTTGGTCCTAGGACAGAACGACTTCGACGATCTTGGTGAACGCCAAATCGACCACGCCCAGATAAAGAGCGATGACCACGGAGACGACCAGCACGGCGACGCATGTGGTAATGGTCTCCTTGCGGGTCGGCCAGACCACTTTCTTGATCTCGACTTTGGACTCCTCAAAGAACTGCATCAGTTCCTTGATCTTGCCCATAAGACCTGTAGCCTGAGCCTGCGCGACCTGCTTTTCAGCGGCCTTCTTGCTTTTCTTTTTGGCCATATCTCATTCCCAAATTATTGAGCGGTTGACGGGGCCCTGCTTCCGCAAGGCCCCGTGCCGCTATCAAAGACTAAGTTGGCAGGGGTAGAGGGATTCGAACCCCCAACATCCGGTTTTGGAGACCGGCGTTCTAGCCGTTGGAACTATACCCCTGCTCTATCGAAGACTACTTGGACTCTTTGTGGACAGTGTGCTTCTTGTCCCAGGGACAATACTTCTTCACTTCCAGACGTCCGGTAGTGTTCTTCTTGTTCTTGTGAGTGGCGTAATTCTTACGCTTGCACTCGGTGCACTGCAGCTGAATATTGACGCGCATTGTGCTACTCCACGATCTCGGTCACAACACCGGCGCCGACGGTACGGCCGCCTTCGCGGATGGCGAAGCGGAGACCGGCTTCCATGGCGATGGGAGCGATGAGTTCGACGTTGAAGGTGGCGTTGTCGCCGGGCATGACCATCTCGACGCCGTCCTCGAGGGTGACGACACCGGTGACGTCCGTGGTGCGGAAGTAGAACTGCGGACGGTAGCCGGTGAAGAACGGAGTGTGACGGCCGCCTTCATCCTTGGACAGGACGTAGACCTCGGCCTTGAACTTGGTGTGCGGGGTGATGGAGCCGGGCTTGGCAGCAACCTGGCCGCGCTCCACTTCCTCACGCTTCACGCCGCGGATCAGCAGACCGACGTTGTCGCCGGCCTGGCCCTGGTCGAGCAGCTTGCGGAACATCTCGACGCCGGTGCAGGTGGTCTTGATGGTGTCGCGGATGCCGATGATCTCGATTTCGTTGCCGACGGTGATGATACCGCGCTCGACACGGCCGGTGATGACGGTGCCGCGGCCGGAAATGGAGAAGACGTCCTCAACGGGCATCAGGAACGGCATGTCGATGTCGCGCTCCGGCTCGGGGATGTAGGAGTCGCAGGCGTCCAGCAGCTCGAAGATGGGCTTGGCGGCCTCGTCGTCGACGGAATCGCACTCCAGGGCCTTCAGGGCGGAACCCTGGATGACCGGAATGTCGTCGCCGGGGAATTCGTACTTGGAGAGCAGTTCGCGAACTTCCAGCTCGACCAGCTCAAGCAGTTCCTCGTCGTCGACCATGTCGCACTTGTTCAGGAAGACGACCATGGCGGGCACGCCGACCTGACGGGCGAGCAGGATGTGCTCACGGGTCTGGGGCATGGGACCGTCGGTGGCGGCGCAAACCAGGATGGCGCCATCCATCTGCGCGGCGCCGGTGATCATATTCTTGATGTAGTCGGCGTGACCGGGGCAGTCCACGTGGGCGTAGTGGCGCTTTTCGGTCTCGTACTCGACGTGGGCGGTGGCGATGGTGATGCCGCGCTCTTTCTCTTCCGGAGCCTTGTCGATTTCGTCGAAGGCGACGAACTCGCCGTTGCCGGCCATGGCGGCCAGTTTGGTGATGGCGGCGGTCAAAGTGGTCTTACCATGGTCGATGTGACCGATGGTACCAATGTTGACGTGAGGCTTGCTACGTTCAAATTTCGCTTTGGCCATTTCAATAACCCCCTAAATCAATAAAGTTGTGTAGGTTTCTATACGCTAAATAATTGTTACCCAGTCAATAACAAACAAAACCGATAATGCGTCCGTCCGGCTCTTGCCGACGACCCGCCCGCCGGGCCGTGGCCCGGTTGGTACGCCACATATTAATAGAGGAGATGGATGGAGAGATGGCTTGATGGAGCGGGAAACGGGACTCGAACCCGCAACCCTCAGCTTGGAAGGCTGATGCTCTAGCCAATTGAGCTATTCCCGCTCACTCTCTGTAGTCCATCAGCGGTCTCTTTCAACCCGCCTCCTACAGCGTGACCCGAAAAATATGGTGGTGGGGGGAGGATTTGAACCTCCGAAGGCGTATGCCGACAGATTTACAGTCTGTTCCCTTTGGCCACTCGGGAACCCCACCATGTTACTTATGGAGCTGGCGATGGGACTTGAACCCGCAACCGGCTGATTACAAATCAGCTGCTCTACCAATTGAGCTACGCCAGCTCGTCGGGAACGAAGTCTATATACGCCGCAATGTCAAAAATCAAGAGCTAAAAGATTCTTTAATCCTTCCCCGAAGGGAGGAAGTCTTCCGCTCGAAGACGGGGTGGTCTAAGTTTAATTGCCCCGTTTTGTCAAGCCTGAAACAGTATTTTTTTCGAAATATTCCCCTTTGCCGCACGGACCCGCCGACCCGTTTCCGCCCGTCCGCCCAACGCCCGTGCCAGGGCTTTTCCTTTGACTCCCCGGTGGACAACCCGTATGAGCTTCCCAACATGAGCGACTTCACCATTCATCCCGATTCCCCGTGGCTCGCCCCGCTGGCGGGCTACTCGGATCTCCCCTTTCGCCTGCTGGCCAAACGGCACGGCTGCGGCGCGTGCTGCTCGGAGATGGTCTCGGTCAAGGGGCTGGCCTACAAGAATTCCGGCACCAGGCGTCTGATCGCCACCTGCCCGGAGGACGATCCCATGGTGCTCCAGCTCTTCGGGGCGGAACCAGACTTCTTCGGGCCGGTCATGGACAAGCTCGTGGGCCTGGACTTTCGCAATTTCGACCTCAACGCCGGGTGCCCGGTACGCAAGGTCGTCAAATCCGGTTCCGGAGCCAGGCTCATGGAGGATCCCGACAAGCTGGTCCGCATCGCCTCCATCATGGTCGAAAAGGCGGCCCTGCACCCCAAGGGCGGGCGCGTGGGCGTCAAGTTCCGGCTCGGGTACGACAAGGGCGACGACACCTATCTCGACCTGGCAAGACGGCTCGAGGACGCGGGCGCGGACTGGGTCACCCTGCACCCCCGCTACGGCAGGCAGCTATTCGCGGGCAGGGCCGACTGGGCCAAGCTCGCCCTGCTCAAGAAGGCCGTATCCATCCCGGTCATAGCCTCCGGGGATTTGTTCACGGCCGCCGACGGCGTGCGCTGCGCGGAGCAGACCGGCGTGGACGCGGTCATGTTCGCCCGGGGCGCGCTCTACGACCCGTCCATTTTCGCGCGATACACGGCCCTGCGCCGGGGCGAGGAACTCCCGCCGCCGGACGGCGCGCACCTGGCCGCAATCGTCCGGGAGCACATCCGGCTGACTAAAGAATATGAGGGAGATGACCGATCTTTCAGGAAAATCCGTTCCATCATCCCGCGCTACGCCAAGGGACTCAAGGGCATACGCGCCCTGCGCGGATCACTGCTGGCATGCCGGAGCTGGGAGGACCTTGAAAAGGCCGCGGCCGTCATCAGCGAAATGGAACCGGCGGACGGGCTGCCCGCCCCCGCCGCTGTTGACGATGTTTGCCAATAGCGTTTAGTAAGTCGTAATAACCTCGAATGTTTCGCACCCATGAAGAAGGAAGCGGTAACTCCATGGCACAGCAATCCAAAGACATCCTCCTCGAAGCCGGAACCAACGAACTTGAAATCGTCGAATTCTACCTTGAAGAGGAACCCAAGAAAAACGACGACGCCGAGGTAAACGAGGAAGACCAGAAGCAGGCCGAAGGCCTGAAGCCCAGCCGCAAGGGATATTACGGCGTCAACGTCGCCAAGGTGCTCGAAATCATACGCATGCCGGACGTCACCGAGATGCCGGAGGTTTCCCACGAGTCCGTGCTGGGCGCCTTCAACCTGCGCTCGCGGATCATCCCCCTGCTCGACCTCTGCAAATGGCTCAGGAAGAAGCGCGTGGAAAACGAGCCGCCCAAGGTCATCGTCACCGAATTCAACCAGGTCACTTCCGCCTTCATGGTGTCCGGCGTGACCCGCATCCACCGCATTTCCTGGGAGGACGTGGAAGCGCCCAACAAGTACGTGTCCGCCCTGTCCTCTGACTCCATCACCGGCGTGGTCAAGTTCGACGACCGCATCGTCTTCATTCTCGACCTGGAACGCATCGTGTCCGAACTCAACCCGGACATGCAGCTGCAGTTCGACCACAACACGGCTTTCGACACCACCACCGGGTACAAGGCCCTTATCTCCGACGACTCGCCGCTCATCCGCGAGATGATCCGCGACATGCTCGGTCAGGCCGGTTTCCGCGTGGAAAAGACCAACAACGGCCGGGAATGCTGGGACCGGCTGCTGGAACTCAAGGACCGGGCCACCGCCGACAACCGGCCCATCACCGATTTCGTCCAGGTCGTGGTCTCGGACATCGAGATGCCCATGATGGACGGCCACCACCTGTGCAAGCGCATCAAGGAGGACCCCGTGCTCAGGGAGCTGCCGGTCATCCTCTTCTCCTCGCTGATCACGGAAAAGCTCCGCCACCGGGGCAAATCCGTGGGCGCGGACGATCAGATATCCAAGCCCGAGATCACCTACCTCGCCCAACGGGCCGCCGCCCTGATCGAGGGGCGGGAACGCGACTAGAAGGCCGCACACCGCAAGCGAAAGGCCCCCGAGCCATGGTTCGGGGGCCTTTTTAATCGCACGCACCGAAACTTTCGAGCGTGAGCCGTCGGAAGCCGGCGCTAGCAGATTCGCGGCAACTGCTCGCCTTCGAGCATGCCGAGCAAACGCTTGCCGCCGAGCTGGGTGACGAGCACCACCTTGCCGGGGTTGGCGTCGGTCATGGTTCCGATGCGGCAGGCGTCGCCGCCCAACGGGTCGGAACGCATGATCTCAAGCGCCTTTTCCGCTTGCGCCTCGGGCAGGATGCAGATGAACTTGCCCTCGTTGGCGAGGTACAGCGGGTCCAGGCCGAGGATGGAGCAGCCGCCCTGAACCTCGGGCCGAATGGGCAGGCTGGTTTCATTCAGCTCGCAGCAGACATTCGAGCTTGTTGTGATTTCATTAAGCGTGGTGGCCAGACCGCCCCGGGTGGGGTCGCGCAACACGTGGACCTCGGGCAATTCGCGCACCAGGCGGACCAGCAGGTGGTTGAGGGCGGCCGAGTCGGACTTGACGTCGGCCTCGAAGTCCAGCCCCTCGCGGGTGCCCAGAATGGTCAGCCCGTGGTCGCCGATGGTGCCGGAGATGAGCACCGCGTCGCCGGGCCGGGCCGCGTCGCCGCTGGGCGCGGGGTCCACGATGATGTCGCCGATGCCCGTGGTGTTGATGAAGATCTTGTCCACCGCGCCCTTGGGCACCACCTTGGTGTCGCCGGACACGATCTGCACGCCCGCGTGCTCCACGGCCTCGGCCATGGACTTGACGATGATCTCCAGGTCGGCCATGGGCAGCCCTTCCTCGATGATGTAGCCGCAGGTCATATACCGGGGCACGGCACCCATCATGGCCACGTCGTTGACCGTGCCGTGGACGGCCAGCGAGCCGATGTTGCCGCCCGGAAAGAAGATCGGGTCCACGGTAAAGGAGTCCGTGGACATGGCCACCCGGCCGGACACGGACAGCTCGGCCGCGTCGTTCAGGCGATTCAGTTCGTCGTTGCCCAGGTTTCCGAGAAAGAGCTTGGAGATGAGGCGCTGTGAGGCGCGCCCGCCGCTGCCGTAGTCGAGGAGCACTTTTTCAGACATTCTAATCCACTTGATTGTAATCGACAGCCGAGGCTAGTCGAGCTTGTATTTATAGTAGGCCGCGCAGGAACCCTCGGTGGAGACCATGCACGGACCCACGGGATTGGCCGGGGTGCATGCCTTGCCGAACAGCGGACACTGATCCGGCTGCTTGATGCCCTTGAGGATATCCC
The DNA here is from genome assembly GCA_015709315.1 of Desulfovibrionaceae bacterium. Taxonomy (GTDB): domain Bacteria; phylum Desulfobacterota; class Desulfovibrionia; order Desulfovibrionales; family Desulfovibrionaceae; genus Pseudodesulfovibrio. The sequence continues at coordinate 50,440 of JACCQI010000016.1, read as the reverse complement.
CGCACTTGCACCCTTTGAGCGCCGGGCCGTCCTTGATGACGATGCCGAATTCCTTCTTGGCGTCGAACTGTTCCCACTCGGGCCGGATTTCAAGCCCGGAGCCGGGGATGAGCCCGAGGCCGCGCCACAGGGCGTCGCAAGGCTCGAACACCTCGTACATGATCTCCATGGCCTTGGGATTGCCGTTCTCGCCCACGATGCGCGTGTAGTTGTTGTCCACATGCGCCTCGCCCTTGTTGCGCCAGTCGATCATCTGGCTGAGCGACTGGAGGATGTCCAGCGGCTCGAACCCGGTGACCACGGCGGATTTGTTGTATTTCCCGGCGATGAACCGATAGGGTTCCACGCCGATGATGGCGGAGACATGGCCCGGCAGGATGAACCCGTCCAGCTTGATGGCCTGATCGGCCAGCAGCGCGTCGAGCGCCGTGGGCACGGTCTTGTGGAAGCAGAGCACGCGCAGGTTGTCGATCCCCTGCCGGCGCGCCATCTTCATGGTCGCGGCGATGGTCGGGGCCGTGGTCTCGAAGCCCACGCCGATAAAGACCACCAGATCGCCGGGATTCTCCTTGGCCAGCTTGAGGGTGTCGAACGGCGAATACACGACCTTGACGCGCGCGCCGTCGGCCTGGGCCTTCTTGAGGTTGCGCCGGTCTTCGCCCGGCACCCGCATGAGGTCCCCGAAGGTGGCCATAATCACCCGCTCGTTGCCCGCCAGGTCAAGGAAGGCGTTGACCTCGGACTCATGGGTCACGCAGACCGGGCACCCGGGACCGCTCAGATGGGTGATGCCTTCGGGCAGGAGCGAGCGCAGCCCGCTTTGGAAAATGGCCACGGTATGCGTCCCGCAGACCTCCATGAACCGCAGTTCGCCGTCGAGTTCCCGCTCCATCTTGTCCAGCAGCTTGCGACACAATTCCGGGTCGCGGAATTTTTCCAATAATTCAAAGCTCAAATCTCGAGTCCTTTGTAAAAATGGTGGGTCGAAAACGATCAGGTTAGCGACAGTCATATACCTTCTGAAAGGTGGGGGCAAATGAAAAACCCGCGCGCCTGGTCGGACGGCGCGGAAAAGGGCGTCGGCTCCCCTGCGGCCGGAGATCATTCATCATTTTCATCATGCAGAGCGTCGCGATTCCGGGCCAGAAATTCGAGCATGCCCAGGGCGACGAGGAGGACGGGAAGCATGGCCACGGTCAGCACCCACCGGCCCGCAAGGGGGCCGATCAGGACCATGAGCGCGGTCAGGCCGATGCCGCAGCCGCCGCAAGCCCACCAGCCCAGGCCCGGCGCGGGCTGTTCGCGAGACAGCCGCCACAGCCGGAAGGTGATGGCCGCCATGGCGAAAAACGACAACAGGAACACAAGCTCCATTATCTTCATGCCGACGCCCTCCCAAACGGTCAGGGCTTTTCATGGCACAGCCATGGGGGAAATACGAGAAGCCGCGCCAATTATGGGCCAAGTCCGGTCCGTGATGCCGGAAATAAGTCTGTCTCCCGCTTTATTTTTCCCCGCCGGACTGGTAGGTAAAAGCGGTCGGGCGCAATGGAGCGCCCGGCCAACCTCGGCCCTGGGCCGCCCCCGCGAACGCACGCCATGACCGCACGAGAATCCCAAGCCGCGCCGCTTCCCTCCCCGCCGGGGGCCTTGCCCGATTCCGGGCTGCCCGTGCCGGACGACGCCCGCTGCCTGGAGTACTGGGAGCGGTTCGGCATGCTGGACAACGTGGCCCGGCACAGCCGGACGGTGGCGGATATCGCGACCTTCCTGGCCCGGCGGGCCGAATCCCTGGGCATGGACGTTCACGTGGCCTCGGTCCGCGCCTCGGCCATGCTCCACGACATCGCCAAGACGTACTGCATCCGGCACGGCGGCAACCACAGCCAGCTCGGCGGGGCCTGGGTCGTTGAACTGACGGGCAACCCGGTCATCGCCACGGGCGTCACCCACCACGTCTACTGGCCGTTCGCGCTGGACCTGACTCGATACTTCATTCCCCTGGCCGTGCTCTATGCGGACAAACGCGTGAACCACGATCGGGTCGTGCCCATCGAAACGCGCTTCACCGACCTCATCAAGCGGTACGGCATCCCCATGGGGCTTCAGGACCGCATCCTGACCACCAAAATCCAGGCCCTTGACCTGGAACAACTCCTTACCGACACCCTCGAGGTAGACCTCAATGCATGTGATTTTAATAGCGGGCGGCTGGTCTGACGAACGCGACGTCTCCCTCTCCGGGGCCGAGAAAATCCACTCGGCCCTTGAGGAACTGGGACACGACGTCACCTTTTTCGACCCGGCCGACGACTTCAAGGACCTCTTGAAGGCCGCGCAGCGGGCGGACTTCGCCTTCATCAACCTCCACGGCACGCCCGGCGAGGACGGCCTCGTGCAGGCCGTGCTGGACAAGGCGGGCTGTCCCTACCAGGGGTCCGGCCCGGCCGCCTCCTATCTGACCCTGAACAAGGCGGCCGCCAAGGAGGTCTTCGAGTCCCTGGGCATCAAGACCCCCGCCTGGCAGCTCGTCACCCCCACCCAGGGCCCGGACACCCCGCTCGCCCTGCCGCTACCGGTATTCGTCAAGCCCGACAAGGGCGGTTCCAGCCTCGGCATGTCCCTGGTCAAAAAGGCCGAGGACTTCCCGGCGGCGCTCGAAAAAGTCTTCGCCATGTGCCAGTCCGCCCTGGTGGAAACGTTCATCCCCGGCGTGGAGCTGACCTCCGGCATCCTCGGAGACACCCCCCTGCCGCTGATCATGATCCGTCCCCGGGCCGGTTCCGACTTCTTCGACTACGAGAACAAATACGCGGCCGACGGAGCCGAGGAAATCTGCCCCGCCCCGGTCAGTGATGCCCTGACGGCGGCCATCCAGGGCGGGATGCTCGCGGCGCACAAGGCGCTGGGCCTGAGCGGCTACAGCCGGGGCGACTTCATCGTCACGGACGCGGGCGAGGCGTACCTGCTGGAGGTCAACACCCTGCCCGGCATGACGCCCACCAGCCTGGTGCCCCAGGCCGCCGCGCAGATGGGCTTCTCCTTCACCGAACTCATCGGGGAGCTGATCCGGCTCGGCCTGGCCGCGAGGGGCGCGTAGATGGCCGGTGCCGACCTCGCCCTCAAGGTCTACGGCCTCGGCTGGAAGGCGGCCCTGCCCCTGCTCAGGCTCAACAACCGACTCCGGGACGGCTGGGAACAGCGCACCCTGGACGGCGGCTTGCCCGCCCCGGCCCACGTCTGGATGCAGGCGGCCAGCGGCGGCGAGGCGTACCTGGCCTGGGAGGTGCTCAAGAACCTTTCGTCCCCGCTCGACGAATCCCTGCGCGTGCTGGTCACCACCAACACCCTCCAAGGCTACCAGACCCTGGTCCGCGCCGCCGACGACATCAACGGTCGGAAACAGGGGCTGGCCGTGCAGCCATGGTATTTCCCCCTTGACGCGCCGGACCTCATGGACCGGATGGTCAGGCAGGTCCAACCCCGGCTGGCTTTGATCCTGGAGACCGAACTCTGGCCGGGCTTTCTCCGCGCCCTGAGGCGAGCCGGCACGAAAATACTGCTGACCAACGGCCGCATGAGCACCCGGAGCCTGGCCGGATACCTGGCCTGGCCCTCCCTGTTCCGCGCCCTGGCGCCGGACGCGGTCATGGCCGTTTCCGAGACCGACGGCCAACGATTCGGCACGCTGTTCGGCGGCGGCCGCGTCCAGGTCATGCCCAACATCAAGTTCGACCGCATGGCCGACTCCAGGCCCTTGCCGCGCAAGGACAATCCGCTCAAGGACCTCATCCCGCAGGACGCGGATTTCGTGGTCCTCGGCTCGGTGCGGCGGGAGGAGGAGCCCGCGATCCGGCGCATGGCCGCGGGCATGATGCGCCGGAGGCCCGGCGTGGTGCTCGGCCTGTTTCCCCGCCACATGCACCACCTGGAGCTGTGGCAAAAGTCCATGGACAAGGCGGGCGTGCAATGGACCCTGCGGTCCCGGCTGACCGGCCCGGCCGCGCCCGGCGCCGTGGTGCTCTGGGACGCTTTCGGCGAACTGCTCCCGGCCTACGGGCTGGCCAAGGCGGCCTTTGTGGGCGGCAGCCTGGCCCGGCTCGGCGGACAGAATTTCCTGGAGCCCCTGACCTGCGGCGTGACGCCCGTGACCGGCCCGCACTGGAGCAACTTCGCCTGGGTCGGGCGCGACGTCATCGACTCCGGCCTGGCGATGGAGGCCGGGGACTGGCGGTCCGCCCTGGACGCCCTGACCGCGATCATGGACGACCCCGCGCCGCGCAAGGCCGTGGCCGCACGGGCCAGGGCCTACATCAAGGACCGCAGGGGCGGCGCGAAAGCGGTGTGCAAACGGGTTGCCGATTTCCTGAATAATGATTAACAACGCTTCACGGAACGAAATGAGCACATTCCCCGAGTGTCACGGCATCATCCCGGCGAGGTACGAATCCTCCCGATTTCCGGGCAAGCCCCTGGCAATGATCCAGGGCAGGCCCATGTTCTGGCACGTCTACAGCCGGGCCGTTAAGTGTCCGCAGATGACCAGCGTCACGCTGGCCACGGACGACGAACGCATCCGCGACGCCGCCCGGTCCTTGGGCGTGCCCGCGGTCATGACCGCCAAAAGCCACAAGAGCGGCACGGACCGGGTCCTGGAAGCGGCGCGGCAACTGGGCATCGATCCCGACGCCGTGGTGGTCAACATCCAGGGCGACGAGCCGTGCCTGGAGCCGGGGATGCTGACCGAACTGGTGGCCCCGTTCGCCGATCCGAGGGTCCGGGCGACCACCCTGGCCACGGCCATCGGCGAGCAGGAGGCCCTGTCGCCCGACCGGGTCAAGGTGGTCCGGGCGCGGAATGGACGGGCCCTGTACTTCTCCCGATCCCTGGTCCCCTTCGACCGGGACGGAAAGGTACACGGCTTCCTGCTCCACATCGGGCTGTACGGCTTCCGCATGGAGGCGCTCGAACGTTTCGGCTCGCTGGACCAAAGCCCCCTGGAACAGCGCGAAAAACTGGAGCAGCTCAGGCTGCTCGAAGACGGCGTGGATATTTACGTGACCGAGACCCGGCATACTTGCCATGGCGTGGACAGGCCCGAGGATCTCGAAAAAGCAAAACAAATCCTGGAGAACGACTAGATGAAAGCGATCCTTGCCCTGGAAGACGGGACCATATTCAAGGGAACCAGCTTTACCGGACAGGGCGAAGCCTCGGGAGAGGTCATCTTCAACACCGGCATGACCGGGTACCAGGAGATCCTGACCGACCCCTCCTACACGGGCCAGATGGTGACCATGACCTATCCGCTCATCGGCAACTACGGCGTGAATCCCGAGGACGTGGAATCCCACAAGGTCCAGGTGGGCGGCTTCATCGTCAAGGAATGCTGCAAGAAGCCGAGCAACTGGCGGTCCTCCATGTCCCTGCCCGACTACCTCAAAAAGGTCGGGGTCATGGGCATCGAGGGCATCGACACCCGGGCGCTCACCCGCCACCTGCGCCTCAACGGCGCCCAGCGCGGCTTCATCGCCACGGGCGACCGCGACCCGCAGGAGCTGGTCGAAAAGGCCCGGTCCATCGAAAGCATGGAAGGGCTGAACCTGGCCGACCGCGTGTCCTGCGACAAGCCCTACACCTGGGACGGCAAAAAGCCGGTCTTCATCGACGACATGAACGACTTCGCCTGGAAGGGCAAAGGCCCCAGGCTGGTGGTCTACGACTACGGCATCAAATGGAACATTTTGCGGCTCATGGAGGCCCAGGGCTTCGACATGATCGTTCTGCCCTCAGGCTACACCGCCGCCCAGGCGCGCGAGCTCGGGCCGGACGCCATTTTCCTGTCCAACGGACCGGGCGACCCGGCGGCCGTGACCACCGCCGTGGAGGCCGCCGAGGACCTGTGCCGGGACTACCCCGTGGCGGGCATCTGCCTGGGCCACCAGATCCTGGGCCTGGCCATGGGCGGCAAGACCTTCAAGCTCAAGTTCGGCCACCACGGCTGCAACCATCCGGTCATCGACCTCCAGACGGAGAAGATCGAGATATCCTCCCAGAACCACGGCTTCTGCGTGGACATCGACGGGCTCGATTTCCTGGAAAAGACCCACATGAATCTCAACGACAAGACCCTGGAAGGATTCCGTCACAAAGACAAGCCCGTGCTCGCCATCCAGCACCATCCCGAAGCGGGTCCGGGACCCCACGACAGCCGCTATTTCTTCGCGCGTTTTCGTGATATGGTCCGGGCAAGCACGGGCAAATAGCCCGACACAACACAGGCAGGAGCGCTCCATGTCCACCGATCTGATCAAGTCGCGCAAAAAGCTCAATTCCGTCTCCACCCTCTTAAAAAAGGGCAAATACATGCCCGCAGTCCAGGCTGTGCATGACGGCCTGATTCTCTTTCTCAAAAATCAGGTCATGAAAACCGAGCGGGCGGAGTTCGAGGACATCCTCGCCAAGGTCGCCTACACCCTCAACTCCGACAAGGAACTGCGAAAGATATATCCGCTGATCATCAGCTATACGCCGGGCAAGGAACGCGCCCTGCTCGACTCCATGCGCGAACTGCTCCAGGAGCTGCAAAAGGCGCTCAACGATTCCGTCCAGGACGATCTCCAGGCCATCGTGGCCCAGAAAAAGGCGGCCCTGGAAAAAGGCCAGGAGTTCCTGGACGCGGAGGAATGGGACAAGGCCAGATCGGTCTTCGACCAACTGGTCAGCGATTTCAGCGGGGACACGGACCTCAAGGCGGACATCGCGGACCGCTACCTCAACGCGGGCCGGTACCAGGAAGCGTTCAACATGCTGGACGACGCCCTGAAGGACGACCCCAACGCCATCCACCTGTACAACCGCATCGGCATGGTCCTGCGAAAGATGAAGGACTACGAGACCGCCGAGAAATACTATCTCAAGGCCCTGACCCTGACCACGCATGACGAGTATCTCCACTACAACATCGGCCGGTTGTACTACGACTGGCGCAAGTGGGAGAAGATGGCCCGGTCCGCCCAGAACGCGGTGGACATCAACCCCGACTTCGCCGAGGCCGTCAAGATGCTCAAATTCGCCCAGAAAAAGCTGGCCGAATAGGCCGGGCTGGACAGTCAAAACCCAAAGGGGCTCCTTTGCGGGAGCCCTTTTCCTATGCGAAATCGCCGCCGCCCGCCGGAATCAGCCCTTCCTGGCCACCAGGCGGCGCAGCAGGTCCAGGGCGGCCTCGAAGGAATGCACGGACGCCCTGCCCGTGCCCACCAGGTCGTAGCCGGTGCCGTGGTCCGGCGAGGTGCGCGGGTACGGCAGGCCCAGCGTGACGTTCACCGCCCGGCTGAAATGCATGAGCTTGAGCGGGGCCAGTCCCTGGTCGTGGTACATGGCCAGCACCGCCGGATACGCGCCCTGCGCCGCGAAATGGAAGATGGTGTCCGCCGGGACGGGACCGGCCACGTCCAGCCCCTCGGCCCTGGCCCGCTCCAGGGCCGGGATGATGACATCGATCTCCTCGCGTCCGATTTTGCCCGATTCCCCGGCATGGGGGTTGAGGCCGCACACGCCCACCGGCCCGGCCAGGCCGAGGGTTTCGAGGAACCCGGCCGTCAGCCGGAGGCAGTGCAGGATGCGCTCGCCCGTGACCAGGCCCGGCACGGCGGAAAGGGGCGGATGGGTGGTCACCAGGCTGACCCGCAGCTTGGGCGAATCGTCCGCCGGGTCGTGGCCGCACAGATGCATGCACACGTTCTCCCGGCCCACGCCGAGCTTTTCGGCCAGAAATTCCGTATGGCCGGGGAAGTCGAAGCCAGCCTCCTGAAGCATGGCCTTGTTCAGCGGACAGGTGGCCAGGCCGTGGGCCACGCCCGCCTTGAGCATCTCCACGGCCGCGTCCAGGCTCGCCCCGGCGGCCAGCCCGCCCACGGGCGAGGGTTGCCCGGCCGGGTACTCCAGCCCCTTCAGCCGTTCCGGCTCGTGGAGATACACCCCGGCCCCCTTGTCGGCGACGTCCGCCGGGGAGTCCAGGACCTGAAAAAAAGGCTGTTCGCCCATGCGGTCCAGTTCGCGCATGAGGGCGGCCTTGGGGCCGATGAGCAGAATCCGTTCGTCCGCGGCCGGGGCGGCCGTGAAATGGCGGACCGCCAGCTCCGGGCCGAGGCCGCAGGGATCGCCGAGGGTGATGCACAGGGTCTTCATTATATTCCGATGGGATAAAAGATTGGGCTACCGGGCCTTTCGCGCGGCCAGGAAGTCGGACAGGATGACGGCGTGGTCGAAGACCGGCTCCGGCCACCGGCCCATGGGGAACACACGGACCTCGGCCGCGTCGTCACCGGCCTTGAGCGCGTTCGGGTCCTTGGGCACGCCCGTGTAGACCACGCTCATGGTGTGCTGCCGGGGATCGCGGTCCGGGTCGGAATAGACGCCGAGCAGCCCGGTCAGGGTCACGTCCAGGCCGGTCTCCTCCTTCATCTCGCGCACGGCGGCCCGCTCGCAGGTCTCGCCGTAGTCCACGAAGCCGCCGGGCAAGGCCCAGCCCAGAGGCGGGTTGGCCCGCCGGACCAGCACCACGCCCTCGCCGTCCCCGTGCGGCATGACGATGACCACGTCCACGGTGGGCGTGGGGTTGCGGTACACCCCCACTTCCTTGCCGCAATGGGGACACGGCTGCCTGACTTTCATACGTTGCTCCCGGTCACAGGTTTCATCCACCGGACTCTCACCAAACACGGCCCCGAAGTCAAACCCGCAAGGCCGGATTCAGATTTTTTTACCCGCCCCCTGCCGATACAAATTGCGACAAGGCCGCCAGACAGCAACGCGACAACAGAGCGAGCCGGCAACGCTCATAAAGACAACATACTGTTTTTAATAGGATAAATCCTAAACGGCGAACCATACGAGAAAGGCTTCATCGGTCTGTCCGGTGAAGCCCTGAGTCTCTCGTGTGCAAAATAAGGAAGAAGGTTGCTTTCTATGTAGCAACCCGCGTGCCAAACTGTTTTTTACAGCCGAATTCTTCTATTTATACACAATAAATCAACATGTTATAACGAAGCGCAAAGATGCCGGCCGGTCGCGGCACCCGGCAAGGGGGGTACAGTATTTTTTACCCTTCTCCGGGAAAGGTCCATTTTCGGTGTACATGGGTTCAAGATTTTTAACGCGCCGAAAATGCTCCAGACGAAACCGGGCCAAATGCCGAAGCGGCCGTCAGGTCGCGTCCGGCAGCAGCGGTTAGGCGGACAGCAGGGAAACGGCAAAGCCCTTGTCGCAGAGTTTCTTCACGGGCACCGCCCCCTCGCGGAGGATTTCCAGCCGTGTCGCGCCGAGCATGCGGACCACGGTGGACGGCTTGTCGCCCCTGGGCCACGGCGGGTCCACGTAGATCTCGTCCACCATTTCGACCAGTTCGGGGTCGAGGTCCTCGGGCAGGGCCACGGGCGGATGGCCCGAGATATTGGCGCTGGTGGCCACGATGGGCCGCCGCAGCCTGCGCGACAGTTCGGAGGCAAAGGCGTGGCCGGAAAACCGAACCGAGGTGTACCCGTCCCTGTCGCAAAGCTGGGCGGGCAGCGTGGGCAGCGCCTTGACCAGGATGGAAAGCGGGCCGGGCCAGAACGCCTTGGCCAGTTCGAACAGGGGCGCGGCCTGGCTGTCCGTGACCAGCTTCAGCATGTCCACCCCGCCGATGATCAGCGGCAGGGGCATGTCATGGGGCCGCTCCTTGATCCGGGTCACCCGTTCGCAGGCATCCGGGTTCGTGGCGTCGCAGCCGACGGCATAGAGTGTTTCCGTGGGATAAACGACGACGCCGCCCGCTTCCATGGCCTTGAGAATCTTCTGCATGGCTTGTTCTCCCTATCGAGAATACCATTCACGTTTGAGCGCATCCATTTCCACTTCGGAATAGGCAGGCGAATCGTACATGCCCGCCCGATCACGTTGAGTGAATGCCTGATAGAGAATGATGGCCGCAGCCACCGATACGTTGAAACTCTGCACCATTCCCTGCATGGGAATGTATATTTCGTCATCGACCAGTTCGGCCAGCTCCGGGGAGGTGCCCCGGTGCTCGTTGCTCAGGATGATCGCCGTGGGCCGGGTGAAGTCGAAATCCATGACCGGCCTGGCCGTAGCGGAAAAGCCGGTCCGCAAAAGCCGCATTCCGTCGGCCCGCAGGGACTCGACCATGGAGGCGGCCTCCACGTGGCGGTCGAGGTGGATCCACTTCTTGGCCGAGGCGGAAGTCTTCTTTCCCAAATCCGGCCACTGGGAGGTGGTGTAGTAGAGATGGACCCCGGCCACGCCGAAGGCGTCGCAGCTCCTGAGAACGGCCGAGACATTGTGCGGGTCCCAGATATTGTCCATGACCAGGGTCAGGTCCTTCTGGCGCCGGGTCAGGACGCGGTCGATGCGCTCCTTGCGCCTCTTGGTGATCTCGCGTGACATAGCCGGGTTGGTAACGATTCTCCGGGCAATTGGCAAGCCCGGCGACGGGGACGGGGCATGCAATACGCAAATTTCTGTGTTAACAGGGAACATGATAATTTGTTATCAGCATATTGACTTTTTTTTCTTCCACATAGGAAAAGAAGGATACATGCCCTTTTTCCTCCTGAGACCGATGAGGTGAGACATGCGCGCATTGATTGTCGAAGACGAATTCCTCAGCCGCAAGGTGCTGCGGTCCTTTCTTATGACCCTTTTCGACGTGGACATCGTCGTCAACGGACGGGAAGCGGTCGAAGCCTTCAGGATGGGGCACGCCGACGGCAATCCCTACGACCTGATTCTCATGGACATCATGATGCCCGAGGTGGACGGCATAGAGGCGTTGCAGAAGATTCGCGGCATCGAGAACGAGAACAACTACCGCCCCAGGGTCAAGGTGATCATGACCACGGCCCTGGACGATCCCCAGACCGTCATCAGAACGTTCTACGACGGCGAGGCGTCCGCCTACATCGTCAAGCCCGTTGCCAAGGACAAGCTGTACGAGGAGCTGGAAAAACTCGGACTGCTGAACAAGTAGGAGAGGACCGACATGAGCGAAGACCCCATGGTCGAGGAGTTCTTCTCCGAGGTCAACGACAAGTATTATCCCCAGGTCATGGAGGGGCTTGAGATGCTGGAGGGCCGCGAACTGGCCGGGGGCATCGAGATACTGGCCCGCCCGCTGCACACCATCAAGGGCGTGACCGGCTTCATGGCGGGCTTCGAGGAGGCGTCCCGCTTCACCCACAAGATCGAGGACTTCCTGAAAAAGGTCCAGTCCGGCGAGGTGGAGTCCACCGACGGGAACATCACCCTGCTCTCGCGCGGGGTGAACATGATCTTCCAGGTCCTGGAACAGCTCAGGGAGGGCAACCCGGACGAGGAGGAGCAGAACGAGGTCCTCGAACTCATCCGGGAGGCGTCGGACTCCGGCCAGGAGGTCGCCGAAGTCACGGGGGCGGGCGTGGACGTCGAAACGCGCGACGGCGTGACCGTCATCCGGGTCAAGGACCCGCGCGTCCATCTGGCGGGCCACTTCCAGCCCATCATTTCGGCCATCCTGTCCATCGAGCCGGGCGACTCCATCCTGCTCGACCTGGGCGAGGTCCTGACCTTCGGCTCCGGGGCCTGGGCGGCCATGGCCTCCATGGGGAGCACCTTCAAGATCGCGGCCTGCAACCTGTCGCCCGAGGCCCGGACGGCCCTGTACGCCTGGAGCTTCGAGCAGACCATTTCCATCTACAACGACGAAGAATCCTATTTCGCCGGGCAATAAGGGGACGCCATGCAGGACAGCATCATCCAGTGCATCGAGGAAATCGAAAAACAGATTCTCGATGTGGAAGCCTCGGGCCAGGGGGCCGGCGAGGCGGTGGATGCGCTCGGCCTGTCGTGCATGAAGCTTCCGTCCGTCGGCGTCATCGCCATCCTGGACATGCTCAAGGACGGCATCACGCCGCCCGACAAGGACATCATCTCGGCCATGCTCGGCATCTGCGAGGCGCAGAAGAAGTTCTTCTTCGCCCTGGCGGGGCTGCTGGAAAACAGCGCCGACGCCCTGGCCGGAATCGACAAGACCGCGTCCTCCGCCTTTGTGGAGGAGACCGAGGAGGCCGCGGCCAAGGTGTTCGAGGAACCGCCCGAAGCCGTGGCCGAGGCTGAGAAGCCGGAAACGGCGAAACCCGCCGACAAGCCCGACAAGGCCGAACAGGGCAAGGCCCGTCCCGAGTCCAAGGCCCCGTCCTCGGCCATCTCCTCCATCCGCGTGCCCACGGACTCCCTGGACCGGGTCATCGAGCTGGTGGGCAAGCTCATGGTCACCTACGCGGTCATCGCCCAGGGCGGCACCGCCAACATCGCCCAGGCCGCCTCCTCCCTGCGCGAGCTGGACAACGTCATCGGCAAGCTCCAGCAGGAGGTCAACTCCATCCGCCTGGTGCCGCTCAAGCAGATATTCATGCCCATGCACCGGCTGGTGAAGAGCCTGAGCCAGAAGATCGGCAAGAAGATCGACTTCCAGGTCTCGGGCGACGACCTGGCGCTCGACAAGACCATCGTGGAGAGCCTCAACGAACCCCTGGTCCACCTGCTGCGAAACGCCGTGGACCACGGCCTGGAGGACTCCGAGGGCCGCGCGGCCGCGGGCAAGCCGGAGACCGGGACCGTGAGCCTGTCCGCCTGGCGCACGGGCGACATCGCCTACATCCAGGTGGGCGACGACGGGCGCGGGCTCGACCCGGAAAAGATCCTGAGCAAGGCCATTGAAAAGGGACTGGCCGAGGCGGACGGCGAATACGAGACCGAGGAAATCCTCCAGTTCGTGCTCCAGAGCGGCTTTTCCACGGCCGAGAAGATCACCGACGTGTCCGGCCGGGGCGTGGGCATGGACGCCGTGGTCAACGCCATCAAGGTCACGCTGGACGGCGACGTGCGGATAGAGAGCGAGGTGGGCAGGGGCGCGACCTTCACCATCGAGCTGCCGCTGGACCGCTCGGCCAACGAGGGCATCGTGGACGCCCTGATCTGCCGGGTGGGCGGCGACACCTTCATCGTGCCCGGCCGGGACGTGGTGGAGATATACATGCCGCGCATGAACGACGTGGTGGAGCTGCCGGACGGGCGCGAAACCGTGGACGTGCGCGGCGAGGTCCACACCCTGCTCCGGCTGGCCGACCTCCTGGACCTGACCCCGGAGGTGGAGGACATCGAGATGGCCCAGGCCATCGTGGTGCGCGTGGGCGACTACAAGGGGGCCATCCTGGTGGACGAGGTGCTCAGGCAGCAGCAGGTGGTCATCACCGGCTTCACCGTGCCCGTGGAGCAAATCTTCGACATCCCCATCCTCGGCTACGGCATGATGGGCGAATCCGACGCGCTGGTCATCGACACCGAGGAAATGATCCGCCATTTCCAGGAGCGGATCGCCGAAATGGCCCGTTCCGCCTTGACATAGCGGCCCCGCCGGACATAATTTCACGACTTCAGGTGCTACAAGCTCAATAGGGAATCCCGTGCGAATCGGGAGCGGACCCGCCGCCGTGACGCCCCGCCGAACGCTTTCAACATGCCACTGGGCCATTGCCCGGGAAGGCGAAAGCGCGAGGGGCCAGCCGGAAGACCTGCCTGAACGGGCCGCCGAAAAACGGCAACGGCTCGGAAACAACGGTTCTGCCCCGGTGGTACGAGGGCTCACCACTTGCGGCACTGAAGGGAAAAAACGGCACCCCTTTTCCGGCTTTCCACGGAAAAGGGGATTTTCATTTCCCGCAAACGCCCTCCCAATCGGAGGAAAACCCATGCATCGAACCTGGAAAACGCTCCTGGCGTGCGTTCTCACCCTGATCCTGGCCGCTCCGGCCATGGCCGGACATCACGACAACGGACCGGCCAAACAGGCCATTGTCCTGGCCGCCTTCGGCACCTCCTATCCCGAGGCGCTCCAGTCCATCCTGAACATCCGCGCGAAGATCGAAAAGGCCCATCCCGACGTGCCGGTCAAACTGGCCTTCACCTCCAGCATCATCCGCGACATCTGGCGGGAACGCCGCGACGACAAGGCGTGGCAAAAGGCCAATCCCGGCGTGCCCGCCGACGTCCTCTCCGTGAAGAGTCCGCTGGCCACCCTGGCCGACCTGTCCGACGCGGGCTACAAGAACGTGGCCGTCCAGTCCCTGCACGTTTTTGCGGGGGAAGAGTTCGCGGACCTCAAGGAACTGCTCGTCGGTCTGCGCTCCATCCGCACGGTCAAGGCCAAGTCCCTGCCGTTCGCCTCCATGCGGTTGGGCCGCCCGGCGCTCGGCATGCCCGGCGACGCCCGCCCCTACACCGAGGACGTGGCCGTCGCGGCCGAGGCCCTCAAGGCGGATGTGGACGAGGCAAGGAAACTGGACGCCGCCCTGGTCTACATGGGCCACGGCAACGACTTCTACTCCACCGGCATCTATGCCGAATTCCAGCGCGAGATGCAGTCCGCGCACGAGTATCCCGTGTTCGTGGCCTGCGTGGAGGGCTACCCCGGCTTCGACGACATGCTGCCCCTGCTCAAGGCTTCGGGCAAAAGGAACGTCCTGCTCAAGCCGTTCATGATCGTGGCCGGAGACCATGCCTCCAACGACATGGCGGGCGACGAGGACGACGCCTGGAAGGTCATGCTCGCCAAGACGGGCTACACGGTCAAGACCGACCTGCGCGGTCTGGGCATGGTGGACGCCTGGGCGGACATCTACGTCCGCCATCTCGCCGACGCCATGGCGCAGAAGCACCTGCTTCCGTAAGGATATCCATGACCGCCGTTTCCCGCGCAACCGCCATCTCCATCCTGGCCTGCTCCCTGGCGGGCCTGGTGATCCTGGCCGCAGGCATGGGGTTCATCCCGGTCTCGCCGGGCGAGGTGGCCGCCGTCCTCACGGACCGGCTGCGGGAAGCGGCGGCAACCGTGGACCCGCTCAAGGCGAGCGTGGTCATGGACGTGCGCCTGCCCCGCATCCTGTGTGCCCTGCTGGTGGGCTTCGGCCTGGCCGTTTCCGGCGCGGTCTTCCAGGGGCTGCTCCTGAACCCCCTGGCCGACCCGTTCACCCTGGGCGTGTCGTCCGGCGCGGCCTTCGGCGCGGCCCTTTCCCTGCTGCTCGGGCTGGCCTTCGCCGGTCCGGCCACCCTGCCGCTCATGGCCTTCATCGGTGCCACGGCCACGCTCCTGGCGGTCATCGCCATGTCCGGCCGCGACGGCGAACTCAACCCCGCCAACCTAATCCTGGCGGGCGTCATCGTGTCGGCCATCCTGTCGGCGGGGCTGAGCTTCATCAAATACCTGGCGGACGAGCGGGTGTCGGTCATCGTCTTCTGGCTCATGGGCAGCTTCACGGCCCGCACCTGGACCGACGCCGCCCTGGCCGCCTGCGCCGTGCTGCCCGGATTCCTGGCCTGCCTCTTCTTCGCCCGCGACCTGAACGTCATGGGCCTGGGCACGCGCTCGGCCAAGAGCCTGGGCGTGGACGCGGGCAGGGTCCGCCTGTTCCTGCTGGTCACGGCCTCGCTCATGAGCGCGGTCTGCGTGGCGGTCAGCGGCGTCATCGGCTTCGTGGGGTTGATCATCCCCCATCTGATGCGGCTGGTGATCGGCCCGGACAACCGCTGGCTGCTGCCCGCGTCCGGCCTGGGCGGCGCCATCCTGCTCCTGTCCGCAGACACCCTGACCCGCGCGGTCTTGCCTCAGGAAGTGCCCATCGGCGTGCTCACGGCCCTCATCGGCGGGCCGGTCTTCTGCCATCTTTTCGCCCGCAGCCGGAGGACGCGCCGTGGATAGCGCCACGCTCGCCGTCACAAGCCTCTCCTTCGGCTACGGTCCCACGCCGGTCCTGCGCGGCCTGGACCTCGTGTTCGAACCCGGCCTGGTCCACGGCATCGTCGGCCCCAACGGGTGCGGCAAGTCCACCCTGCTCGGGTTGCTGGCCGGTCACCTGCCGCCCGGCCGGGGCAACGCCGCCCTTGACGGGGTCCCGTCCAGGGAGTATCCCGCATCACGGCTCGCCCGCCGACTGGCCCTGGTAGAGCAGCAGCCCGCGTCCGACTTTCCCTTTACCGTGTTCGAGACCGTGCTCATGGGCCGCCACCCGCACATTCCCCGGTTCGCCCGGCCCCGGGCCAAGGACCTCGACATCGCGGAAAAGTCCCTGGCCATCATGGACCTCGGCCACCTGCGCGACCGCGTGCTGGCCGACCTGTCCGGCGGGGAGCGGCAGCGCGCCATGGTGGCGCGCGGGCTGGCCCAGGACACCCCGGCCCTGCTCCTGGACGAGCCGACCGCATCCATGGACATCCGCCACGCCCTGAAAACCATGTCCGAACTCGGACGGCTGGCCCGCGAAAAGGGACGGACCGTGATCGCCGTCCTGCACGACCTCAACCTGGCGGCCCGATTCTGCGACCGCATAACCATGCTCGCCCAGGGCGCGGCGCACGCTTCCGGGAGCGTGGAGCAAACCCTGACCCCGGCCAACATCGAGGCGGTCTTCCGCGTCCGGGCCGGCGTCCTGGACACCGAAACCGGCCCGGCCGTCATTTACGCACAGGAACTACCGTGATCCGCATTCTTCAAGCCTTTCTGCTCGTTCTCCTCCTGCCCGCCGCCGCACAGTCCATGACCGTGACCGACGACGCGGGCCGGACCATCACCTTCGACAAGCCGTTCACCCGCATCATCTCCCTGTACGCGGCCCACAGCGAAAACCTGTTCGAGCTGGGCCTGGACGAGACCATCGTGGGCGTCACCCGAAATGAGGACTACCCGGCCAAGGCGCTGGCCAAGACGCCCTTCAACGCCCGCGACGGCGTGGAGCGATTCCTGGCCGCCGAGCCGGACCTGGTCCTCATCCGGCCCATGCTGGACAAGGGATACCCCGCCCTGTGGAGAAGACTTGAAAATCACGGCATTACCGTAGTCTCCCTGCAGCCGAACACCATCGGCGAGATGTACGGCTACTGGCGCACGCTGGGCAAGCTGACCGGCAGGGAATCACAGGCCGAGGACATGGTCCGCGCCTTCCGCGACAGGATCGAATTCTTCGAGCAGCGGCTGGAGCATCTGTCCGAAAAGGACCGGCCCAGGGTCTTCTTCGAGTCCATCCACGCCAAGTTCGCCACCTTCTCGCCCGGGTCCATGCCCCTGTTCGTCCTGCACTACGCGGGCGGCCGGAACGTGGCCCCCGACGCCCAACCCAGGCACGGCACCAACATCGCCTACTACGGCCTGGAACGGCTGCTCGCCAAGGGACGCGACATCGACGTCTACCTGGCCCAGCACGGGGCCATGAACAAGGTTTCCGAAAAGACCATCCGCAACGGCCCGGCCGCCTCGCGCATCAAGGCCGTGTTGAACAACGCCGTCTTCCTGGTGGACGAGCACCTGGTATCCAGGCCGACCATGCGCCTGCTCACCGGCATTGAAACCGTATACCGGCTCCTGCACTGGTAGGAGCGATTGACGCCTTACAGGAAACAGGCCACAGTCTGGCTTCCCCCTGGCGCACGCAAGGAACATGCATGATTGAAAAAGGCACGCTCTACGGCATCGGGGTCGGCCCCGGCGACCCGGAACTCATCACCCTCAAGGCCATCCGCGCCCTGGGAACGGTGGACGTCATCTTTGCCGCCGCCTCCACCAAAAACGACTACTCCACGGCCTACTCCATCGCCCGGCCGCACCTCAGGGAAGGGGTGGAGGTCATCCGCCTGGGCTTCCCCATGACCAAGGACCCCGAGGAACTGGAAAAGGCGTGGCAGGCCAACGCGAAGATCGTGGCCGCCGAACTGGACAAGGGCCGCGACGCAGCCTTCCTGACCCTGGGCGATCCCCTGACCTACTCCACCTACGGCTACCTCCAGCGCACCCTGCTCGACCTGGACCCGGACACCCGGCTGCGGGCCGTTCCGGGCATCACCTCCTTCCACGCGGCCGCCGCCCGCATCGGGTTCGTCCTGGCAGAGTCCAGGCAGTCGGTGCTCATCACCTCGGGCGTGACCGACATGGAAAAGCTCGAAGCGCAGCTTGACGTGGCCGACAATGCCGTTATCCTGAAGGCATATAAGAATTTCGAGGAAATCCGCGACACCCTGACCCGGCTCCGGCTCGACGACAAGACGGTTCTGGTGTCCCGGCTGGGCATGGACGGCGAATCCATCCTGACCGACATCAAGGACGCACCCGAGAGGCCGCACTACTTTTCACTGGCCCTGGTCAAAAAGAACGAGGAATGATGAAGACAGCCATTGTCCTGGCCGCTTTCGGCTCCCGCCACCAGAACGCCATCGCGTCGCTGGACCACATCCTCGAACGGGTGCGCGCGGCCCATCCCGACCTGCCCGTGCGGCTGGCCTACACCTCCAAGGTGATCCACGGCCATATGCGGAAGGCGGGCACCGAGGTCCAGTCCGTGCGCGAGGCCCTGGACGAGCTGCTGGCGGACGGCGTGACCCACGTGGCATTGCAGTCCCTGCACCTGGTGCCGGGCAACGAGTTCCACGAACTACTCGGCCTGGCCAACGAGATGATGCTCATGGAGGGCGGCTTCACCCGCGTGGAGGTGGGCTTTCCCCTGGTGGCCGGTGAAACAGGCGTCGAGCGGGTGGCCGAGCTCATCCTGTCCATCGCCGAGGAGGGCAAGGGCGAGAATGACGCCGTGCTCTTCATGGGCCACGGCACCCGGCACGACGGGGCCATCTATTACGAGGCCCTGCACCGCGCCTTCCAGAAGCGCGACAAGACCGTACATATGGGCGTCATGGAGCACCAGAAGGAGGCGGGCATCGACGCGGTCATCGCCCGTTTCCGGGCCGACGGCGTGAAAAAGGCGTACCTCGTCCCCTTCCTGTTCGGCGCGGGCTGGCACGTGGCGCGCGACATGATCGGCGACTCCGAAAAAAGCTGGAAGACCCGGCTGGAACAGGCGGACATCGAGTGCGAGCCGTTGCTCAAGGGGGCCGGCGAATACGACCGGCTGGTGAACATCTGGCTGGAACACCTGGACGACGCCCTCAAGCGGCTTTCCCGCTGCTGACCCATCCCCGCCATCCCGCCCGCTAATCGGGCGCGTATTGCCAACCCCGATGCCATGGGCTAGTCTGCCCGGATTGACGGAGAAACGCGTGAGCATACTGATCCATACGCACGACGGCGGCCGGTTCGCCCTGGAACCCAAGGACGGCGATACCCTGGCCCGGACCATCTTCCTGTCCCGGCTGTGGCACGGCGTGCCGCTCTGCTCGGGCCTGGGCAAATGCGGCCTGTGCCGCGTGCGCTTTCTCGCCAACCCTCCCGAAGCGGGCGGCGACGAACTCCGCAAGCTCGGCCAGGACGCCGTTGACCACGGCTGGCGGCTCTCCTGCCTCCATCCTTCCGCGCCGTGCGAGATCGAGCTGCCCGAGCCGCGCCGCACCAAGCGGGCCGTGCGCTCCATCCGGCAGGCCGCGGGCGACTTCCAACTCGCCGTGGACCTGGGCACCACCTCCATCCACTGGACCGCGCTGGCGCAGGGCGAACCCGTTGCCTCGGGCAGCGAACTCAACCCGCAGACCGGCATGGGGTCCGAGGTCATGTCGCGGCTGGCCGCGGCGGCCACGGCCGAAGGCCGGTTCGTGCTCCGCGCGCTGGTCACCGACCGCATCGCCGAGTTGGTCCGGCTGGCGGCCGACAACCTGGACGGCCAATGCACGGGCCTGGCCATCTCCGGCAACCCGGCCATGACCTATATCCTGCTCGGCAAGAAGCCGGACGACCTGGCAAGCGCGCCCTACACCCTGTCCTATGTCGGCGGCGACGAAAAGAAGCTGGGCGCGGACCTGCCCCCGGCCTACATCCCGCCGCTTCTGGCCCCGTTCGTGGGCGCGGACCTGTCCGCCGGGCTGACCGCCGTGGAGTACGGCGACGCGCCCCGCTACCCGCTGTTGCTGGCCGACCTCGGCACCAACGGCGAATTCATCCTCTCCCTCGCGCCGGACAAACGGTTCTGCGCCAGCGTGCCCATGGGACCGGCGCTGGAAGGCGTGGGACTGACCTTCGGCCGCGCCGCCGGGCCGGGGGCGATCACCGGCTTCACCCTGACCCCCAAGGG
The DNA here is from genome assembly GCA_015709315.1 of Desulfovibrionaceae bacterium. Lineage (GTDB taxonomy): Bacteria > Desulfobacterota > Desulfovibrionia > Desulfovibrionales > Desulfovibrionaceae > Pseudodesulfovibrio. Next base: position 30,344 of record JACCQI010000016.1, on the reverse strand, counting down.
GCTTGAGGCGCGATATTTCGACGGCCCGCAGGACGAGCCGGGCATGACCGGCACCGGCTACCTGTCGCTGGTTGCCATCCTGCTGCGGCAGGGCGTGCTCACCGAATCCGGCCAGTTCGGGCCGGGGTCCACCCCCCTGGCCGCGCGGCTGGCGGAGAGGGTGGCCGAAAGAAACGGCGAACCCGCCTTCGCCGTCACCGACGATCTTTTTCTGCCCGCCTCGGACGTGGAGGAAATCCTCAAGGTCAAGGCGGCCTTCAACCTGGCCATGTCCGTCCTGCTCCGGGAGGCGGATCTCGGCCCGGAAGGGCTTAACGCCATCCACATCGCCGGAGCGCTCGGCGAGCACGTGAACCTGGACGACCTGGAAACCCTCGGCTTCCTGCCCGCCGGATGCGCGGCCAAGGCGGTCAAGGCGGGCAACACGTCGCTCAAGGGCACGGAGCTGTTTCTCACCGACCCCGGCGCGCGGCGGTTCGCCGAGTCCATTCCCGCAACCCTGACCCGGCTGGAGCTGGCCGGAGACCCGTCCTTTGGCGACGCGTTCGTAAAACGCATGAGGTTCACCTATGTCGACTGACGCCCTGTTCCCCCCCCTTACCGACGAGAACGCGGCCGAGTTGGAACGCTTCGGTAAGCTGCTCACCAAGGTCCGCCCCCTCAAGGGCAAATTCCGCGAACATCTCAAGTACGACATCCGGGACATGTCGCGCGGCCTGACCAGCGAGCGATCCAAGCGGCGCAAGGAATACATGACCGACGACAAGTTCCTGTCGCCCTACCTGCACTATTTCCTGCCCTGGAACCTGTACCGCATGTCCCGGCTGTTCACCGGCCTGGAACTGGACATCCCGGAAGGCGGCCATGTGGCCGACCTGGGGAGCGGACCGCTCACCGCCATCCTCGCCCTGTGGATGGCCCGGCCCCACCTGCGGGAGCGCGAGCTTTCCTTCACCTGCCTCGACCTGGCGCCCAAGGCCATGCAGATCGGACTCGACCTGTTCCGGGCCATGGCCGGGGAGGACTCGCCCTGGCGCATCAAGACGGTCAAGGCGGGCTTCATGGACCGGCTGCACGACCGGGCGGACCTGCTCATCGCGGCCAACGCCTTCAACGAGCTGGACTGGTCCGGCCGCACCGCCCGGCCCCAGGCGGAGAAGATCGCCGGACACCTGGCCGCGTCCGCCTCGGACACGGGCCGCGTCCTGATCATCGAGACCGGCGTGCGGCTGACCGGCCGGATCATCGCCGAACTGCGCGCCAAGCTCATGGAGACCGGGTTCAAGCCCATCGCGCCCTGCCCCCACGACGGGGAGTGTCCCATGCCCGCCCTGAGCCAGGCATCGCCGTGGTGCCACTTCAACTTCTCCACCAAGTCCGTCCCGGCCTGGCTGGAAAAGCTGTCCGGTGAAGCCCGGCTGACCAAGGACAACGCGACCATGAATTTCCTCTATCTCTCCCGAGCCGGAAGCACCGGCTGGGGCGCGGTACGGGCCGTGTCCGAACCGTTCAAGCTACACGGGAACAAGGGCCAGTACGCCTGCTCCGACCGGGGCCTGACGCTCATCGAGTACGGGCCGGGCACCCGCCCGCTCGCGCCGGGCGCGTCCTTTGCCCCTGTCTGGCCCGCCAAACCCAAAACCGACCTGAAATCCAAGGCCCTCATCCTGCCCTTCAGGCAACGCGACGAAAAATAATGAACATCATCGATCTCGGGCTGATCGGCTACAAGGACGCCGAGGCCCTGCAATTGAAAACCCTCGAAGCGGTCACCAACGGGGAGCAGGAGAACACCCTGTTCCTGCTGGAACACCCCAAGGTCATCACCCTGGGCCGCCAGGGCGGCGCCGAAAACCTGCACGTGGACCCGAAGCTGCTTGCCGAGCACGGCATCGAGCTGGCCCAGACCACGCGCGGCGGCAACATCACCTGCCACTTCCCCGGCCAGTTGGTGGCCTACCCCATCTGGCGGGTGGAGAAGCGGCCCGGCGGCATGCGCCGTTTCTTCCACGACATGGAAGAGGCGGTCATCCGAACCTGTGCCCGCTTCGGCGTGGCCACCATCCGCAGGGACGGCCATCCCGGCGTCTGGGTGGACGAAACACGGAAAATATGCTCAATGGGCATCGGCGTGCGCCGCTGGGTCACCTACCACGGCCTGGCCCTCAACGTGGCCCGCGACGTGAGCCTGTTCAACGCCATCACCCTGTGCGGCATCAAAAACGCGGTCCCCACCTCCATCGAAGCCGAGGCCGGACGCGATATCGACATGAAGGACGCCAAGAATGTCTTTGAAGAAGAATTCCGAAAAGCCTTTGCGGATTCCGCCCTGGCTTAGGATCAAGCTGCCCGAGGGGCACAACTTTTCCAACACCTCCGACCTCATTGCGGACCTCCACCTGAACACGGTCTGCCAGTCGGCGAAATGCCCCAACAAGTGGGAGTGTTTTTCCAAGAAAGTCGCCACGTTCCTGATAATGGGCAACATCTGCACGCGCAACTGCGCCTTCTGCAACATCGCGTCCGGCGACCTCACACCGCTCGACCCCACCGAACCCGGCCGCGTGGCCGAGGCGGCCCGGCGGCTCGAACTGAAGCACGTGGTCATCACCTCGGTCACCCGCGACGACCTCCCCGACGGCGGGGCGGGCCATTTCGCGGCCGTCATCCGCGCCGTGCGCGACACCCTGCCCGGCTGCACCATCGAAGTGCTCACCCCGGACTTCCAGGGCGACGAGGCCGCGCTCGCGGCCGTGCTCGACGCCCGGCCCGACGTGCTCAACCACAACCTGGAAACCGTGCCCCACCTCTACCCGGCGGTCCGGCCCCAGGCCGACTACCGCCAGTCCCTGGATTTCCTGATCAACGGCAAGCGCATGGCCCCGGACATTCCCACCAAATCCGGCATCATGGTCGGCCTGGGCGAGACCGACGACCAGATCATGGCCGTGCTCGACGACCTCGCCGCCGCGCAATGCGACATCGTGACCATCGGCCAGTACATGCAGCCCAGCCGCCTCCACCCGCTGGTGAAGCGGTACGTGGAGCCGGAAGTCTTCGACCAATACGCCGAGGAAGGGAAAAAGCGCGGCATCCGGCGCATGTTCTGCGCGCCGCTGGTCCGGTCGAGCTACAACGCGGCGGACTTCGTCTAGGACGCCACGCCCGAAACGAACACTCCCTCCACCTCGATGGAGCCGATGCGTTCCGGCGCGACCCGCGTGGGGTCTTCGGCCAGGACCGCGAAGTCCGCGAGCTTGCCAGGTTCCACCGAGCCGCGCTCGCGCTCCTCGAAACCGGCATAGGCCGCGTCCAGGGTGAACAAACGGAGGGCCTCCATGGGGGTCAGCCGCTCTTCCTTTATGGGATGCAGCACCGCCGCCTGGATGCCGATCAGCGGGCCGTAGGGCGTGATCGGGCAGTCCGAGCCGCCGCACAGCCGGACGCCCGCGTCGAGCATGGTCCGGTAGGGGTGAATCCAACGCATGCGCTCTGCGCCGAAGATGCGCGTGTACTCGTCCATATCCACCAGATAGGGAAAGAACGCGGGCTGCATGGAGGCGATGACGCCCGCTTCGGCAATGCGCCCGATCTGGCCCGGCGTGGGAATCTCGCAGTGCTCGATGCGGTGGCGGTGGTCCGGGCGCGGACTGGCCCGGATGGCCTTTTCCATGGCCGAGAGCACCTGCTCGATGGCCCCGTCCGTCTCGCAGTGGACGGCTACCTGCAGGCCGTTGTCGTGGGCCTCGCGCACGAACGCGTCCATCGCCGCCTGGGTGAAATTCAGCGTCCCGCAATTGTCCGGCTGATCGGCATACGATTCGAGCAGCGCCGCCGTGTGCGCGGACATGGCCCCGTCCGCGCAGATGCAGCCGCCGATGCGCGGCAACCCCATGTCCAGGGTTCCGGGGATGTCCATGACCTGGTTCCAGATGACCGTGTTCACGGGCAGCCTGTCGCGGCAGCCCACCGCGATGCGGGTGTCGCCGGGACCGAAATCTCCGCCTTCCAGGCAATGCAGGGTGGTGATGCCCTGCTGCATGGCCGCCTCGCACGCCGCCCGGAAGCTGGCCACCTTGACCGCTTCGGGCATGAGCGTGTTCACGCGGGGGAAAACGTGCGTCAACGCGCCGGGGTCGCGCACCACGCCGGTGGGACCGCCCGCGTCCCGGTCCATGCCCGGCAGGTCGGCGGGCAGGCCAAGCAGCGCCAATGCCTTGGAGTTCAGCACGCAGAGGTGCCAGGAGGCGTGAACGACCATGACCGGTCGGTCCGGGCAGGCCCTGTCCAGGTCCTCCTTCACCGGCAGCCGGTTTTCGCGCAGGTTGAACTCGGCCAGGGAGTAGCCCAGGAGCCAGTCCTCGGGCGCACCGCCGGGCGCGGCCCCGGCCACCGGGCCGAGGATGTCGTCCAGGCATGCGGCGGCCGAAAAATCCAGTCCGTTGAGCACCTGGCCGGTCAGGCCGAGATGCTGGTGGGTGTCGATGAAGCCGGGCAGCAGGGTTTTGCCGCCCATGTCGCGGGCGGGCCAGCCCAGGTCGGCCATGTCGGCCCCGGTTCCCACGCGGGCGATGCGCCCGTTCTCCACGGCCACGGCCGAAAAGCGGGTTCCGGTTTCGTCCATGGCGATGCCGTTGACATTGGTGAGGATATATGGATCGTGCATGGCGTCGGCGGCGGTTTTAGAATATCCAGTCGCGGATCCGCAGGTCGATGGAGGGAATGCCCCGGAAGCGGTCGATCTTGGGGGTGAAGGCGAAACGCATGGTCCGCCCGAACACGTCGCGGGTCAGGGTGGCGCCGGACCGCCACGCCTTGCCGGACAGCCTGGCCCCGGTCTCCACGTCCTCCAGCACGAGCTTCACGTGCTCGCGCTCCCGGCCGAACAGGGAGTGCTCCACCACCTTGACCGGCTTGGTGGCGAACACCGGCTCCGGGTTGCCCATTCCAAAGGGCTGGAGCATCTCCAGTTCCTTGAGCAACGTATTGTTGATGCTGGAAAATCCCAGTTCGTGGTCGAGCTTGAGGGTGGGGGTGAGCGGCTCGGCGCCGAGGGTCGCGGCCACCTGTTCGTGGAACCGCTCGCGCAGGCTTTCCAGATTCTCCGGAGCCAGGGTCACGCCCGCCGCCTGCTTGTGGCCGCCGAACCCGGCCAGCACGTCCGCCACGCCCTGCAATCCCTCGTACAGGTTGTATTCCGGGATGGACCGGCCCGACCCCTTGAGCAGCCCGCTCGTGGCTTCGGGCGCGCAGAGCAGAAGCGTGGGCCGGTAGTATTTCTCCACCACCCGCGAGGCCACGATGCCGATGATGCCCGGATGCCAGTGCTCGCCGTACAGGACCAGCCCGGCCTTCCGGCGCATGGACTCGGCCTGCTCGAACGCCTGTTCCGCGATGTCCTGCTCCTGGCGGCGGCGCTCCATGTTGATGGCGTTCAGCTCCTCGGCAATGGGCATGGCCGTGTCGAAATCATCGGCCAGCAGGAGGTTGAGCGCCTTTTCCGGGTCGCCCATGCGCCCGGCCGCGTTGACGCGCGGGGCGATGTTGAAGCCGATCTGCCCGGCCCCCAGCTCCGCCTGGCGGTCGTATTCGCTGACCACCTTGAGCGCAGCCATGCCGGGACGGCGGGCCTCCTTGATGAGCAGAAGCCCGTTCTTGACCAGAATGCGGTTCTGGCCGGTCAGGCTGACGATGTCGGCGATGGTGCCGAGCGCCACCAGGTCGAGCAGGGGCCGCCAGTCCACCGGCTCTCCGGGCAGCAGCCGGTTCAGGGCGGTCATGAGCAGCAGGGCCACGCCCACCCCGGCCAGATCGGCGTAGGGGCCGTCTTCCCGAAGGCGCGGGTCGCAGACCGCATGCGCGGCGGGCAGTTCGTCGCCGGGCAGATGATGGTCCGAGACCACCACGACCATGCCCAGCTCGCGGGCGCGGGCCACGGATTCCACATCCGAGATGCCGCAGTCCACGGTGAGCAGCAGGTCCACGCCCTCGGCGGCCAGCCGCTCGATGAACGGAATATTCAGGCCGTAGCCCTCCTCCATGCGGTTGGGCAGGTGATGGCGCACCTTCATGCCGCGCAGGCCGAAGAACTCCTTGACCAGCGCCGTGGCCGTGATGCCGTCCACGTCGTAGTCGCCCCATACGCACAGGGTGCGGCCCTCAGCCAGCCCGCGCGCCAGGGTCTCGGCGGCCTCGGTCAGGCCGGGTATCTCGTCCGGCGGGGCCATGTGCCGCAACAACGGGCTTAAGAAACGGTCCATTTCCTCCAGACCGTCCAATCCCCTGTTGGCGAGGATTTCCACAATCAGCTCGGAGACGGAGAGTTCCTCCGCCAGCCGGGCGGCGTCGGAGGGCGCGCCATGGCCGCTACGGGGTTTCCAAATGCAAGGCAAAATAATTCCGGTAGGTTAAGTAAGCAATTTCACGAACTGTTCCACGTCTTCGGATTCGGCCAGTTCCTCGGCAACCTCCATGAGGTCGTCCATGTCCACCTGCACGTCCTGGCACAGCTCTTCCAGCTTGTGGGCATACTGCCCGTCCGGGTCCTCCACCGAGTGCGACGCGCAGTCGGCCAGGCAGGCCACGTTGGACTCCGCCGAATGCTCCGGGGACAGGGCGGGCGAATGGTGCCAGTTGACCGGCTCCACCAAATCGGGCGGCAGGTCCCAGGACTTGAGGACCAGGGCGCCGACCACGGCGTGGTCCAGCCCCCAGTACTCCTCCTCGGCCTCGCCGTCGGTCATCTCGCCGTCGTCGGCCATGTCGTGGATGGCCTGCCAGTCGTCGGGCCGCTTGAGCGCGGTGATGAGCTTGCCGATGTCGTGCAAAAGCCCCACGGTGAACAGGTTGTCCGGGTTGCCCACGTCGGCCATGTGCGACACCTCCCTGGCGATCATGGCCACCAGGAATTGGTGCGTCCAGTATCCGAAGAGGTCGAAATCCTCGGGCATGGGGTACTTGCGGGTCAGGCCGTTCACCCCGAGCGCCAGGACGATGTTGCGGATCTCGGCCATGCCGAGCACGGCGGCCGCGCGGGGTACGGAGCGGACCTCGGCCTGCAGGCCGTAATAGGCGGAATTGGCCAGGCTCAGAATGCGGGTGGTCAACCCCTGGTCCCTGCTCAGGGTCTCGCCCACGTCTTCCAGCGAAGCCATGGACCCGTCGCCGGTCTGGACAAAAAGCCGCTGCAGCACCTCGGGGGAAAAAGGCAAGTCCTCCCGCATGCGGGGAAGCTCACTCAAAAACTGCTGAATCCTGTCCTGGTTCATGGAATCTCCTGCCCTGCACCGATACCGCGTCCATTGAATCCCCTAGTCCAGATTGATGGAAGCCGACGGGTTTTTCTTTCCGGCCGTCGCCTTGGCCTCCTCTCCGCCACCGGGGGACGGCGCGCTCTTGGCCGCCTCCTCCACCGGGATCTCCGGGCCTTCGCCGTCCCTCACCAGCCCCTTGCCCTTGAGATAGGCCCAGAACTGCCGGCTGGCCTCCAGGTTCGGATTCAGTTGAAGGCTCTTGAGCAGATATTCCTTGCATCCCTCCACGTTGCCCTTCTCGAAGTAGCAGCGGGCGATGTTGTGGTAGAGATGCTCGTCGTTGCGGACCAATTCCTCGGCCCGAAGATAATATTGGAGGGCCTGGTCGTACATCTTGTTCTTCCGCATGTTGATGCCGAAGTCGTTGAAGAGGTGCTTGTGCTCCTCCTCGAAGGCGGCCTCCAGCCCGACCAGCCGCTCGAAGATGTCGTTGGCCTTGGCCTGGTCGCCCCGGTCGAGGTAGGTCAGCCCCAGGCCGAAATTGGCCCGGACGTTCTCCTCGTCGATGGCCATGGCCTGCTTGTATTCGAATTCCGCGCTGTAGGCCGCCCCGCGCTCGCGGTGCTGCTCGCCGCGCACGATGGCGGTGTTCATCTCCTTCATGGCGGGGTAGACGGTGGAGACGTAGAACTCAGGCTCGGGATTGAACTTGGTGAGAAAGTCCTCGCGCTCCACGGTGCGCTTGGGGCCGGAGGGCACGTAGTTGACGTTCAGGGGCTGGATCGAGATCTGGCCGTCCTCCAGCTCCTCGGCGTCCCAGTAAGTCTTCTGGATCGTCTTTCTCTGGGTGGTGCCGGTACCGACCTTGCCCACCGTCTGGGTGGAAAAAACACCCTTGATCTTCTCGGCACCGTCGCGGACGACCTCTTTCCCGGATTCGGGATGCGCGGCCCGGCCGTCGCCACCGCCGTTCTTCGCCTTTCCGGAGGCGGTGCCCTCCTCGGCGTTGGACGTGTATTCGAAATCGATCATTCTCCCCGCTCCTGTCAGGCCCGTTCCATCTCCCCCATGATCGCCAACGCGGCTTGTCCGGGCGAAACCGCCCGGGTGATGGGGCGGCCCACCACCAGGTAATCGGAACCGCTCCGCACGGCGCGTGCCGGAGTGACCACCCGCCTCTGATCGTCGGCGCTCGCGTCCGAGGGGCGTATGCCCGGCGTCAGGCAGGCGAATCCGGGACCGCAGGCCCCTTTGATGCGCTCCACCTCAAGCCCGGAACAGACCACCCCATTAAGGCCATATTGCTTGGCTTTAACAGCCAGGTCAAGGGCCATGTCGGAGGGATCCCCGGCACCCGCCACGGGCAGGTCGCCCGGCCCCATGCTGGTCAGCATGGTCACGGCCAGGACCAATGGCCCGGGTCCGAAGCCCGCTCCCTGGGCCGCGCCCTCCATGGCCGCGGCGGCCATGCGCTCGCCGCCCAGGGCGTGGATGTTGACCATGTCCGCGCCCAGCCGGGCCGCAGACCGGACCGCGCCCCGCACGGTGTTCGGGATATCGAAGAATTTCAGGTCGAGAAAAACCTTGAAGCCCAATTCCTTGAGGCCGGACACGACCCTCGGCCCCTCGGCCGTGAACAGTTCCAGGCCGACCTTCATCCACGGGACCGTGCCCGCAAGGCTCCGGGCCATGTCCTGGGCTTCTTCGGCGTCCTTGAAGTCCAGCGCCGCGACCAGCTCAGCCATCGTCCCCCCACGTGCTCATGATGTTGCCGAGAATGCCGGGCCTGAGCGCGGGCTTGCACCGCCCGGCCAGGTACACGGCCTTGAGCTCCCGGTACGCCTCGTCAAGGTCGTCGTTGACCACCCAGTAGTCGAACCACTCGGCCTGGGCCAGCTCGCCCGAGGCGTTGTGCAGCCGCTTGGCGATGGAATCGGCAGAATCGGTGCCGCGCCCTTCCAGCCTGCGCACCAGTTCCTCCCGCGACGGCGGCAGGAGAAACACGAAGGTGCCCTTGTAAAAGGTCTTCTTCAGCTGCTTCGCGCCCTGCACGTCGATGTCGAAAAGCACGTCGCGGCCCGCGTGGAGCATCTCTTCGACAGGCTTGGTGGCCGTGCCGTAGAAATTGCCGTGGACCTCGGCCCATTCGCAGAACGCGCCCCGGCTGCGCATGGCCACGAACTGGTCGCGGCCGACGAAGTTGTATTCCCTTCCGTCCTGTTCCGAGCCGCGCGGTTCGCGGGTGGTGTAGGACACGGAAAAGCCGAAATCCGGGTACTCCTCCCGGAGCATGGAAATGAGCGTGGACTTGCCGGTTCCACTGGGAGCGCAGACCACAAGGACCTGTCCCAGCCTGAAAGTGTGATCGTCCCGGTTCACCGGCCCTCCCCGTCGTCAGCCTTGAATCGTTGCCCGATGGTCTCCGCCTGGATGGCCGACAGGATCACGTGATTGGAGTCGGTGACGATGATCGCCCTGGTCTTGCGCCCCTGGGTGGCGTCGATGAGCCGCCCCTCGGAACGCGCGTCTTCGCGCAGTCGGCGCATGGGCGCGCTGGACGGGTTGACGATGGAAACCACGCGGTCGAGGACCACGAAATTGCCGAAGCCGACGTTGAGCAAACCCTGTTTCTGCATGATTTTCATATCCCCCGGACCGCCTGCGACGGGCCGCGTGCGCATCCGCGCAATCACGACGCCGCCCGACGCGGTCCATTACTCGATGTTCTGTACCTGTTCCCGACAGCGCTCAAGTTCCGCCTTGAAATCCACCACAAGCCTGCTGACTTCCATGTCCTGGGCCTTGTTGCCGCAGGTGTTGATCTCGCGGAAGGTCTCCTGCACCAGGAAGTCGAGCTTCTTGCCCACATCGTCACGGGTCCCCAGAACCTCTTCCAGCCGATCCAGATGGGCGTCCAGCCGGGTCAGTTCCTCGGACACGTCGAGCTTGTCCGTGAGAAAGGCCACTTCCTGGAGCATCCGGTCCTCGGTGAATTCCGCGTTGGCCGATTCGAGCATGTCCGTGATCCGCTGCCTGAGCGAACTCTTCTTGGCCTCCAGCACGTCGGGGATGCGTGCCTTCACGCCCTCGGCCAGCGCGCGCAGGGTCTCCAGCCGGGCCGTCAGGTCGGCCACCATGGCATCGCCCTCCACGGAGCGGGAATCCACCCAATCCTTGAGGGCGGCCTCCAGCCCACTGGTCAGGGACTCGGCCAGGCCGGGGTCCGGCTCGGAGGCGGTGTCGCGCCACAGCGATGCCATGGCGAGCACCCGGTTGTAGTCGGGCTCGAAGGTCTGGCCCCGGCCGGCGGCCAGCTTCTCCATCTGGTCGAACATGGCCTGGGCCATGGTCTCGTTGAAGGAGACGCCCATGACCCCGGCGTCCAGAATTTCCAGGTTCAGGGTCACGTCCACCCGTCCGCGCGAGGCGTAGGTACGGACGATTTTTTCCCATCCGTTTTCCAGGGAGCGGAGATAGCCGGGCATCCGCCACTTGACGTCGAGAAACCGGCCGTTGACCGATTTGATTTCCCAGACGTGCGACCAGGCCGCCTCCTGGGTTTCCTTACGGCCGAAGCCGGTCATGCTTACGGGCATGTGTATTCCTTTATGGTTGGAAGCCGTTTGTTGGGCACAATTGCTCCGTTTACGGCTTGCTCTGCTTGTTTTTATACGACTGGCGCAGCTTTGTCAGCCGGGATTTCATGGCTTCACCCGCATAGTCGGGGAAGGTCCAGGGAAAATCGACCCACCGCTTTTTCTGCCACATGAGCGTCAAATCCGCCCAGATGCCGTCCTTGAGGTAAATGCGGTGCGAATAATTCTTGCCCGTGGCCAGAACCAGGCTCTGCTGGGTGAGGAACCCCGGATCCAGGTTGAACAGCCGCTTGCCGCCCGTGGCGTACCTGATCTCCAGGGTGTTGGTAAAGAGCTTAATGTCCGCCAATTCGTCCAAAGGGCGCAATTTGTCGAAACTCACCAGCCGCCGCCTGATGGGGATGCCCAATTCCTCGTCGTAGTAGTCGGTCTCCGTGAAGTCGAACAGGGGGGAGACCTCGTCCACCGGACCGAACGCCTGTTCCAGGTCATCCTTCACGGCGGGCCAGAACGCGTTCCAGTCCGAGCCGAGAATGGAGAGGACCAACAGGCCCGGATCGGGTTGTTTGGGTATGCTCATGCGTCCTCCTCCGCCACCTGTTCGACGACGATGACGTTCTTGTCCACGCGCACGGGCCTGGCCCGAACCAGGGAGCGCGGCGCAACACCCCGGGGCGGGGCCTCGAACCGGCAGGCGGCGTAGAATTCGCTGACCCCCCTGCCCTGCGCATCCTGGATCAGCACGTCGAGATGCGGCCGGTCCAGCAGGCTTTTCTGGAAGGCCCGCTTCCTGGCGTTGACCAGCTTCCGCAGCCGGGCCGCGCGCTCCTTGCGGACCGGCACGTCCACCGGGTCCGGCAGGTTCGCGGCGCGGGTGCCGGGCCGCTCGGAATAGGGAAACACGTGGCCGTAGGTGAGCGGCAGCTCGCGGCACAGCTCCAGGGTGTGGCCGAACTGCTCTTCAGTCTCGCCGGGGAACCCGGCGATCAGGTCCGCGCCCAGCCCCATGACCGGCCAGGCGCGCGCCAGCCGGTGCATGAAATCCACGGCGGACTGCGGCGAATAGTGGCCGCGCCCCATGGCCTTGAGCACGTCCGGATCGCCGCTTTGCAGGGAGAGATGGAGCTGCGGGCAGACCATGCGGGAGGCGGACAGCACCTCGAGCGCCTTGACGCCGAGCTGTCCCGGCTCCACCGAGGAGATGCGCCACCGCGCCCGGCCCGCCCAGTCCAGGCCGAAGGCCGATTCCAGCCGGGCCACCAGGTCCCAGAAATCGGGGGTGCCGGGCAGGTCGCGCCCGAAGTGGCGCAGGTTGATGCCGCTCAAAATCAGCTCGCGGAACCCGGCGTCGAGCAGCCGGGCCACCTCTGCCTCCACCTCGTCCATGGGGCGGCTGACGGACCGTCCGCGCGTCAGGGGCACGATGCAGTATGTGCAAAAATGGGAACATCCGTCCTGAACCTTGACCACGGCCCGCGCCCGGTCGTAGCCTGCAATGGAGAACGGGGCGAAACGCGGCCGCTCTCCGCCCGGCTCTGCCGTGCCGCCGGGACCGGCCAGAAGCTGCGCCTTGTCCTCCTGGGCGACCACCCGGACCACGCCCGGCAGGGCGGCCAGTTCCTCGGGCATGACCTGGGCCGCGCATCCCGTGACCACGATGGCGGCGTCGGGATTCTCCCGGTTGAGCTTGCGGACGATCTGGCGCAGGTCGGCCACGGCATTGGCGGTCACGGCGCAGGAGTTGACAAGGATCAGATCCGCGCGGCAGGGCGAGTCCACTTCGCGCGCGTCCCGGCCCGCCCAGGCCTCGGCAATGGAACGGGTTTCGTATTGGTTGATCTTGCACCCGAGGGTGGCGGTGTAAAAGGTATTCATGATATCAGGAATTATACGATTGAAGAATTGGTTCACTGTAACGGGAGTGGCCCCATGACGCAAACGATTAGATCGACCCGAAAATCATGCCCCGGCTCTTCCTCTCGCCGCGCTAACCGCCTTGGCTTGCTCGCTCTTTTCATGACGGCATGCCTCATGACCGCCTGCAACACCACCGTGGGCGTGGGCGGCCGGACCGGCACTACGCGCGTGGGCGGCAGCGTGGGGTCCACGGGATCGGTGGTGGGCATCGGCACCGGCGTCGGGAGCGGCGTGGCAATCGCCACCTACAGGGACCTGTTCCTCAACGGGCCGAGCGATGCCCGAAAAGCCCACCGCAAGGCCATGGAAGACCTCAAAAACGGCCATTACGACGCTGCCGCCGCCGTATTCGAGAACACCCTGCAGCGCTATCCGGCCCATCCCGACGCCACCTACTTCCTGGGCCTGACCCGCATCTACCAGGGACGACGGGAAGACGGGTACGCCCTGCTCAAATCCTACAAGGAACCGAACTTCTTCCGTATGACCACCGAGGTGCAGCGGACCGCCGCATACCTCGAAAATAAACCCGAACTGTCAGCCGACAAGATCCGCGAGACCATGAACCGCAACCGGAACGACGGCTACAACCGCGATCTCAGGGAACACCGGGAAATGACCACCTGGGACTAGGCCCGGAGTCCAGGCCCGGACAAACGATTCGACACCATGATCGACCATGATGGGAGACCCCTCGTGACATCCGAAAACCACAATGCCAAGGCACGCGCCCTTGGGCCGTTGCGCCCCGTCCTTTTACTCGTCCTCCTCCTGACCGCCGCACTGGCGGCCTCCTGCGCTTCCACCTCCGGCCAGGACGGGCCGACCCGCATCGGCGGCAAGACCTGGCCCACCGGAACGGTCACCGGCAAGGACCCCAGCCTGCTCGTTTACAAGAATGAACTCTTCAACGGGCCGAGCGACGTCCGCATCCGCCACCGACAGGCCCTCACCGCCCTCGGCAAGGGCGACTACGCCGAGGCCGCCGCCGTGTTCGAGGCGACCCTGCAAAGCCACCCGGCCCACCCCGACGCCACGTACTACCTAGGCCTGACCCGCATCTACCAGGGCCAAAGAGAGGCGGGATTCGAACTGCTCAAGAGCTACCGCGATCCGAACCACTTCCGAATAACCACATGGGTGCGAAAAATGGCCGCATTTTTGGAAGAAAAAGAGGATGTCACGCCGAAAGTCGTGCATAGAACCCTGAATCATTACCGAACGGACGCCTACAACCAGGAACGCAACGACACCCGCGACATGGAAACCCGGTATTGAGTTCAACCCTCGATGATCCCGCCGCCGAGCACGGTCCCGGCCTCGTCGTAGACCGCGGCCACCTGTCCCGGCGTGGGACGCGCATGCGGTTCCAGGAACGTGAAATGCAACCTGCCGTCCACAAGGCGCACCCGGCCCGGCTTGGCCTTTTGCCGATACCGGGTCTGGATCAGCACCACTTCGGGCCAGGTTGACGTCGGACGCATCAGGTTCACCTGCCCGGCCACGCATCCGAACGCGGCCAATTCGTCCTTGGTCCCCACCACCAGCGTGTTGGCGGCCACGTCCTTGTCCAGCACGTAAAGCGGCTCGGACCACGGGATGCCCAGCCCCCGGCGCTGGCCCTGGGTATGCCGCCACAATCCCCGGTGCTCGCCCACCACCGTGCCGTCGGACAGCACGGCCGGGCCGGGACCGGGCATGGGGCCGCGCGCGGCCAGGAACGCCTGGTAGTCGTCATGGGGCACGAAGCAGATTTCCTGGCTCTCGCCCGGCAGCGGCGGAGTCAGGCCATGGCGGTCGAGGATGGCCCGCACGTCCCGCTTGAACGTCCCGGCCAGGGGGAAATCCGCCCGCCGCAGGGTCTCGATGGGCACCAGCGACAAAAAATAGCTCTGATCCTTGGCCGCGTCCGCGCCGCGCGCAAGCATCAACTCGCCGTCCCGCCCGGCCATCCGCACATAGTGGCCGGTGGCCAGCCGGTCCGCGCCGAGCCGTTTCGCCGCCGCGAACAGCACCCCGAACTTCATGCGCGGGTTGCACAGGGCGCACGGGTTGGGCGTCAGCCCGGCCTTGTAGCCGTCCACGAACGACGCAATGACCTCCCGCTCGAACTCCGCGTGCAGATCAAGGGCATGAAACGGCACGCCCAACGTGTCGCAGGCATTGCTCAGCCCCCCGGCCACCCGTTCCCAACCGAGATTCGGCGGCAGGAAATGGCCGTGAACGGCCATGACCTCGCGCCCCTGCTCCCTCAAGAGGGCCAGGGCCAGCAGGGAGTCCATGCCCCCGGATACGGCGACGGCTGTGATCATGTGGTGCCTCCCCTTCCCCCGGACCCCCATCCCCTTCTTTTCCAAAGCTTTTTGTATCGCTTCGCGTCTATGGAAGGGAAATCGAATTCTTTTATAAAAATACGGCCCGCACGGATTGGTTTACAAGAAAAAAAAGCCGGTTGGAAGATTTCTTCGCAACCGGCTTTGGTGTCTTTGACCGCTCCCTACAACTCGGGCATGGACATGCGGCCGAGGCTGCGCTCCAGGCATTCGGCGATGGACAGCATGTCCGCCTCGCAGAACGCCGGACCCATGAACTGAAGGCCCACCGGCATGCCGGAATCCCTGCCTAGGCCCACGGGCAGGCTCATGCCCGGCAGGCCCGCCAGGTTCAGCGAAATGGTGAAAATGTCCACCAGATACATCTGCAACGGGTCCATCTTCTCCCCGGCCTTGAAGGCCGTGGTCGGGCAGACCGGCCCGGCGATCAGGTCGCATTGGGTGAACGCCTTTTCAAAATCCTCGCGTAGCAGGCGGCGGACCTTGGCGGCCTTGTTGTAGTAGGCGTCGTAATAACCGGACGACAGCACGTAGGTACCGGTGATGATGCGGCGCTGCACCTCGTCGCCGAACCCCTTGGTGCGGCTCCGCGTGTACATGTCGATCAGCTCTTCCGCATCCTTGTCGCGGTAGCCGAAACGCACGCCGTCGAACCGCGACAGGTTGGACGACGCCTCGGCCATGGCGATGATGTAGTAGGTGGCGATGGCGTAGTCCGTAAGCGACAGCTTCACCGGCACGGTCTTCGCGCCCAGCTCCTCCATACGGGCCACGGCCGCGCGGCACGCGGCCTCGACCTCGGCGTCCAGGCCCTCGCCCCAATATTCCTCGGGCAACCCCACGGTCACGCCGGAAAGGTCCTCGCGCCCCAGGGCGGCCAGATAATCCGGCACCTCGACGTCCACGGAAGTGGAGTCCTTGGGATCGTGCCCGGCCAGGACCTGGAGCACGCGGGCCGCGTCCTCCACGGACCGGGTCATGGGACCGATCTGGTCCAGGGACGAGCCGTAGGCGATCAGCCCGAAACGGGAGATGCGGCCGTAGGTGGGCTTCAACCCCACGGTGCCGCAAAACGAGGCGGGCAGGCGGATGGAACCGCCGGTGTCCGTGCCCAGCGCCGCGAAGCACTGACCCGCGGCCACGGCCGCGCCGGAACCGCCGGACGAACCGCCGGGCACGCGGGTGACGTCCCAGGGATTGCCGGTCTGGAAAAAGGCGGAATTCTCGGTGGAGGACCCCATGGCGAATTCGTCCATGTTGGCCTTGCCCACGATGACGGCCCCGGCCTCATGGAGACGGGTCACGGCCGTGGCGTCGTAAAAGGGAACGAAATCCTCGAGAATCTTCGAGCCGCAGGTGGTCTTGACGCCCTTGGTGGTCAACAGGTCCTTGAGGATAATGGGCACGCCCCACAGCGGCATGGAGGCATCCGGACCCTGGGCGTCCATGGCCTCGGCGCGCTTGAGCGCTTCCTCGCCGGTGACGGTGATCAGCGCCCGGACCTTCGGCTCCGTGGCCTCGATGCGGTCCAGGCAGGCCCGCACGGCCTCCACCGCCTTGACCTCGCCGGACCGCAGCTTGGCGGCCACTTCGGAGAGGGTGTTGGTATACAGTTCAGACATTAATCAATCCTGAATGATATCAAATTATTATACGATGCGCGGAACAATGAAGAACTGGCCGTCCTGTTCCGGGGCGTTGGCCAGCACTTCCTCGCGCCGGTAGTCCTTCCCGACCTCGTCCCGGCGCAGCACGGTGGTGTGCCTGACCGGGCTGTACAGGGGCTCCACGGCCTCGGTGTCCAGTTCGCCGAGCTTGTCCATGTAGGCGAGGATGTCGCCGAGCTGTCCGGCGAACAGCTCCACCTTGTCCTGGTCCAGATCGAGCCGGGCCAGCCGGGCGATCTTGGCCACTTCCTCAGGGCTGATTTTCATTGCGTTCTCCTTATGCCGTGCCGGTTACATGCCCGGCGGAATGTCGGGGTTCCGGGCGGGGCCGTCCTGCTCGTGCAGCGTCTTGGCCTCCTGCTCCTTCATCCGTTCCTCGTATGCCTCGATCCGGCGCTCGCGGCGGGATGCCGCGCGGGCGATGCGCTCGGTGATCTTTTCCGCATTGACCAGTTCCTTGCCGTTGCGGACCGGGCTGAACAGGAACAGGTTCTGGCTGCCCACGCCGGAGTCGTCCCAGGTGAGGGGCGCCATGGAAAAGTCCATATCCTGGGCGGACCGGATGCGCCGGTTGACGTCGGACGGGGTCCAGCCCGACGGCAGGGTGCCGAACTTCCCGGCGAACCGGATGAAGTCGTAGCCGAGCGCCACCCAAAAATCGGCCTGCCCGAGACCTTCCTCGGTCAAGGCGGACTGGAGGCGGCGGCCCCCGTCGGAATCCTTCCACCACGCGCCGGGGCAGACCGCCAGCCGATAGTAGTGCTCGTCCACGCCCTTGGCCGAATCCAGGGCGCGGCTCCACAGGCCGGGGCCGAGGAAGACCAGGGAGTCGCCCTCATAGAAGAAGAAGTTGGGCAGCAGCGTCTGGGCCTGCCGCCAGCCGTCCGGGATGAAGACCGCGCCGAAATCGGGCTGTTCGAGCGGGGCCTCGGTGTTTTCATGGAAATCGTCGGGCACCTTGAGCAGCTTGCCGATGCGCTTGCTCCACTGCTTGAACTCGCCCGGCGGGTAGGACTGCATGCCCCGGATGCGGCCGCCGAGCGGCGCGGCCTGGGAGTAGAATATCTGGGCCATGGTCCGGCCGAACTTCTCCTCGGGATAGAGCACGGCCAGATCGGTGATGTGCAGCTCGTTCACGGCCAGGTCGACCAGGCTGCGGACCTCGTCCACGCGGCTGGTGAAGAACCGCCAGGCGTCCCGGCCTTCGGTCAGGTCGCCGAGGGAGGCCAGGAAGGTGAACACGGCCCGCTGCCTGAGCACGTTCCTGCCCGGGCCGCCCGCCTCGTAGAGCTGCTTGAAGGCGTCCACCCGAAGCGGGCCGCCGATCACGGAATAATGGCCGGGCAACGCGGCCAGCCGCGTCTCCCAACCCGGAATCTCGGTATTGATGACCTTGAGGTCCACGTCCACGCCGTCCTGGGCCAGCCGCCACTGGGCCAGCCCCGCGCCGCGCAGGATCTTGACGCCCACCTTGGCATACGGGCCGGTGATGGGCAGGGCCAGGGCCAGGCCCACGCTGGGCAGCCCGTAGCGGGCCTCCAGCTCGGCCAGCTTGTTGGTCAGCGGGACCATGTCGGCCAGCTCCGCGTTGGCGGCCAGGTTCCGCATGGTGCGCCAGATGGTGGGCCACTCGTCCGGGTCGTCAGCCGCGCGCACGCCCTGCTCGAAGGCGACCAGGGCATAGGGGAAATGCCATTGGTTGACCGGAGTGACGGCCCTGCCCAGCCCGGCGACCTGCTCGTCGTCGAGCCTGTCCAGCCATTGCAGCAGCTCATGCTCGAATGCGGAGCGCACGGGCGTCACGGCCGGGGCCTGCTTGTAGAAGGCGTCCAGCACGTCCAGGCTGCGTTCAAAGTCCGCCTTGTCCAGGAAATACCGGCCGAACCAGAGGGCCACGGCCTGCTTGGCGTCCCACGGGATGGCGCTTTCCAGCACCCAGCGCAGATGGTTTTGCAGCCGCTCGGTCTTGTCCAGGGCGGCCATGGTGTCCAGGTAGGTCTCTTCCCAGTCGACGCTGTTCAGGGCGTTGGAATCGATGTTGGCCCAGGATTCGAGCGCGATGCGCGCCTGCTGGGGGTGGCCGTTGAGGAAGGCGCTGCGGGCCAGCCGGGCATAGGCCGGCGGCAGCTCCGAGCGCACCAGGTCGGCCCGCTCCAGGGCCTCGGCATAGTAAAGCTCCACGACCTCCCAACGCTTGGCTTCCCAGGCGGCGTCGGCCTCGGCCAGCAGGTTGGGCGTGGAGAGCATGTCCGCGCTCTTGACCACCACCTGCTTGGGCATGCACCCCCAGGAGAGGAGCATGGCGCAGACCAGGACGAGGCCGGTGCGGACGGCGGGGGAAAATATGTTCTTCATATGTATTCGGCGCATTGAGGTTCGGTTGGGCGGCGCGCGGGCAGCCAGGCAAAAAAACCCGGCCCGCATGATGCGGACCGGGTAATGCTATACTTCGCTTGGCCTGTGAAGGCAAGTCGGCGGTTGCGTCGCCTCCGGGTTATTTGACCTCGGTGTAGTCGGCGTCGACCACGTCGTCGTCATCCTTGGCCGCACCGGAATCCCCGGCGGCAGCGCCCATGTCCGGGCCGGGCTGACCCTGCTCCGCGTTCTTCTGGGCGTAGAGCTGTTCGGCCAACTTGTGGGAGGACTGCGACAGGTCGTCGGTCTTGGCCTTGATGTCGGCGGCGTCGTCGCCTTCCAAGGCCTTCTTGAGCGCCTCGATCTTGGTCTCGATGTCGCCCTTGAGTCCGGCGTCCACCTTGTCGCCGAGGTCGCGCAGGGACTTCTCGGAGGTGTAGACCAGGGTATCGGCCTGGTTGCGGACCTCGATCAGCTCCTGCTTCTGCTTGTCCTCGTCGGCGTGGGACTCGGCGTCCTTGACCATCTTGTCGATCTCGTCGTCGGACAGGCCGGAGGAAGCGGTGATCTGGATGGACTGCTCGCGTCCGGTGCCCATGTCCTTGGCGTTGACATGCACGATGCCGTTGGCGTCGATGTCGAAGGTGACCTCGATCTGGGGCACGCCGCGCGGCGCCGGCGGCAGGCCGGTCAGCTCGAAGTTGCCGAGCAGCTTGTTGTCGGCGGACATCGGGCGCTCGCCCTGGAAGACGCGGATGGACACGGACGGCTGGTTGTCGGCGGCCGTGGTGAACACCTGCGACTTCTTGGTCGGGATGGTGGTGTTGCGCTCGATGAGCCGGGTCATGACGCCGCCCATGGTCTCGATGCCCAGCGAAAGCGGAGTCACGTCGAGCAACAGGACATCCTTGACGTCGCCGGCCAGGATGCCGCCCTGGATGGCCGCGCCCATGGCCACGACCTCGTCCGGGTTCACGGAGCGGTTGGGCTCCTTGCCGAAGAAGGACTTCACCTTCTCCTGGACCAGGGGCATGCGGGTCATGCCGCCGACCAGGATGACTTCGTCGATGTCGGAAGCGGACAGCCCGGCGTCCTTGAGGGCCTTTTTGCACGGGCCGACGGTGCGGTCGACCAGGTCCTCGACGAGCTTTTCCAGCTTGCCGCGGCTGATCTTGACCATCATGTGCTTGGGACCGTTCTGGTCGGCCGTGATGAACGGCAGGTTGACCTCGGTTTCCACGGAGGAGGACAGCTCGTGCTTGGCCTTTTCGGCGGCCTCCTTGAGGCGCTGCAGGGCCATGCGGTCCTGGGACAGGTCGATGCCGTTCTCCTTCTTGAACTCGTCCACCAGGTACTCGATGATCCGGTGGTCGAAGTCCTCGCCGCCGAGGAAGGTGTCGCCGTTGGTGGCGCGGACTTCCACGACGTTGTCGCCGACTTCGAGGATAGAGATGTCGAACGTGCCGCCGCCCAGGTCGAATACCGCGATCTTCTCGTTGGCCTTCTTGTCGAATCCGTAGGCCAGGGAGGCTGCGGTGGGCTCGTTGATGATGCGCTTGACTTCGAGTCCTGCGATCTTGCCCGCGTCCTTGGTGGCCTGGCGCTGGGAGTCGTTGAAGTAGGCGGGCACGGTGATGACCGCTTCGCTCACGGTTTCGCCCAGGTAGGTCTCGGCGTCCTTCTTCAGTTTCTGAAGGATCATGGCCGAAACTTCGGGCGGGGAATATTTCTTGCCGCCGATCTCAACCCAGGCGTCGTTGCCGTTGCCCGGCACGATGTTGTACGGGCAATGCTCGCGCCACTTGTTGACTTCGGGGGCGTCGGACTGGCGGCCCATCAGTCGCTTGATGGCGAAAACGGTTTTTTCGGGGTTGGTGACGGACTGGCGTTTGGCGATGTCGCCGACCAGGCGTTCCTTGTCGGTGAAGGCCACGACGGACGGCGTGGTACGGCCACCTTCGGGGTTGGTGACGCACTTGGGGTCCTTGCCCTCCATGACGTAAACGCAGGAGTTGGTGGTTCCGAGGTCGATCCCTATGATCTTGCTCATGTGTAGGTCCTCCTAAAATATACTACCCATTGAAAAGTCGAATGGACGTTGTTTTTGTTACTTTGTTCAATAATCACACGTTCCGGCTTGTAAAGGGCCGGTGTGCAAATAATCGCCTACGCCTTGTTGACCAGAACCTTGGCGGGACGCAGCAGGCGGCCCTTCAGGATGTAGCCGCCCTGCATGATCTGGGCGATCTGGTTGTCGGCGAGGCCTTCCTGCTCAACGGTTCCCATGGCTTCGTGGACTTCGGGGTCGAAATCCCCGCCCACGGCCGCTTCCACGGCCACCAGGCCGTGGCCCTTGACCGCGTCCAGGAACAGCTTGCGCGTCATGTCCACGCCGATGACGAAATTCTTGCAGGATTCGCTCAGCCCGTCGGTATGGGCCAGGGCGAGGTCGAGATTGTCGAGCACGGGCAGCAGGTCGGCCAGGATGGACTCGCCCGCATACTTCTTCATTTCCTCGTTCTCGCGCAGCAGCCGCTTCTTGACGTTCTCGGAATCGGCCAGGGCGCGCAGGCGGACGGCCTCGGCTTCCTTGTGTACTTCGCACCCGGGACAGACGGACTCGCGGCACAGGGCCACAAGTTCATCCTGGCTCAGGGACACCTCGTCCCGACCCTCGGCTTCGGCGTCCGCGGACGCGGCGTTCTCGGGTCCAGCGCCTTCCTCGGGACATTCCTCAGGAAAAACCCGGCCTTCCTCATCGTACAGGCCGTTGATTGGTACTTCGTTATTCTTCGTATTGGCCATGAAATGTGATCCCTCGCGTATGTGATCTCAATGAAAAGGCCCGCACCCGGCGTGGCCTGAGGGACAAATAAGCATGGCGGAATTGTTGTCAATGGGACTTGCGCGAAGAAAAAAACCGATTCGGACGGAAGGATGGAAAGGAAATCCGGCTACAGGACATAGCTCCGCTTCCCGGCCACGGTGACTTCCTTGAGCAGCTTCTTGGAGTCCTTGAATCCGGGAGCGATTTCCTGAAGATAAGTCAGACATTCCACGGCCTGCTTCGGCTTGCCGCCGCGCGCCAGGGCGGCCCCGATGTTGTAGGCGAGTTCCGGCCGGTCCTTGTACATGTCCGGGTTGATGGCGATGGCCGTGAGCATATAGGCGGCGGCGTCCTCGTACTTCTGGCCCTCCTCGTAGGCGAGCGCGATGTTGTATTGGATGTTCTCATCGTCCGGCGAATACCTGGCCGCCTCGACATATGCCTCGATGGCCTCGCCCCACAGCCCCTGCTTGCGCAGGGAGATGCCCAGCCGGTTGTACACGGACATGGTCAGCGCGGACTTGGAGTTCTTCACCATGTCCAACGACCGGCGATAGTACTTGGCGGCCAGCTTGGGGTCATGGCGGGAAGCGGCCTCGGCGATGTCCAGCGACATTTCGCCCACCACGCCCATGGCCTCCTCCTTGGCGGAATCAATGGCGTCGTCGAAATACCTTTCGGCCTCGGAAGCATTGCCCTGCTCGAAATGCCGTTCCGCGATCTGGATCTTGCGGTTGCAGTTGAGCGGCGACATGCGGTCCAGCTTGCCGAGATACTTGAGGGCCTCCGCCCGGTCGCCCTGCTCGTCGCACAGCTCGACGATCTTTTGCAGCGGCTCCAGGTAGTCCGAAGAATTGCGCTCGGCCTTCTTGTATGCCTTGAGCGCCTCCTCGCGCCGGGCCAGCCCCTTTTTGGCGTCGCCCAGAATGACCATGGCGGCCGCGTTCCTGGGCCACTTCTTCAGCACGGACTCGGCCAGCTCAAGGGCCTCCTCGAAACGGTTGTCCCGGATGTGCTCGCGCCCTTCCTCCACCAGGGCGTCCACCTCGCACTGCGGCTTGAGCATGTAGGCGATCTTGATGATCACGGAATTGATGGAGGCCGGTTTCTTGAGGAAGGAACTCGCGCCGTCCTCGTAGAACTGGAACAGCCGCTCGCGGTTCAGTTCGCGGGACAGGACCACGATCTTTATGTCCTTGTTCTCACCCCTGACATAACGCAGGGTGGACAGGCTCAATTCGGAATCGACGGCGTACTCCATGAACAGGAAGAGCGTGACCCCGTCCCGCTTCAAGGTCTGGATGCAGAACGGCACCTGGGACAGCCTCGGGACCATGTGGATGACGTCGCCCCGAAGGCCCAGGGCGACCATGGCGCTGCGGAATGTCTGAAAAAAGGTCTTGTCCCGCGTGACAAGCACGAAGACCCCGGGTGCATCGGCGAACTGCTGAATGACGCCCCGGTACTTGTTGACCACCTCTTCGTTGGTCTTCACCACGTAAACGCCTTTGGTCTCGGACTTTTTTCTGGCTTCAAGTTCCTTGATCTCAGCCTCTTCCGAGCGCACGACGTAAACGCCCCTCTTCTTGACTTCCTTTTTTCCCATTCGAATTACCGATCGTGAAAAATAGAACGATATAGTTCTTGAGATCATTAATCCGCTACAAAAATCAATAGGAAAATGTCCCGACTTTTCCCCAAAGGCCGTTTTTTTGAAACCGGCCCATGGGCGGTCACATGCGGAACATTCCGTTTTCATAGATGGTGCGGGGCTTGCCGTCCGCAAGCCAGGCCGTCACGCGCTTGGGCTGCGTGTTGACCAAGTCCCAGTGCATGTCCGAGGAATTGAACCCCAGCTCGTATTCCAGTTGCGGGGTGAGCATCTCGGCCGGGCCGGTGAAGCTCTCCAGAACCGAGCCGCCCAGGGCGATGTGGCAGTTGCCGTGCGCGCCCCCGCAATTCTCGTCCAGCAGGGTGTGGGCCATGAACCGATCCACCCGTGAGAACCGCTTGTCCGTGAGGGAAAACTCGCCCACCCGGCGCGCGCCCGCGTCGGAATACATCTGGCCCTGAAGAAAGACCTGCCCCTGCCCGGCCTCCACGCGCGAGGCGATGCCCCCGGAGAAGTCCAGGGACACCCCGGCCACCAGATGCCCGTAGCGCAGGGAGGGCTGGTCCGCGTAGTACGTCCCCTCCACGCCGCGCGCGTCCGGTGCGAAATAGATTTCATATCCCGGTATGTTGGCCCCGGATATGCCCACGAAACGGCGGTTGTCGCCCACCGGCACCTTGAGATTGATGTCCTCGGACTCCACGTGCAGCCGCCGGATCTGGAGGGAATCGAGCCAGTCGCAGACCTCGCCCACCTCCCGCTTGAGCCGACGCCATTCGGCCGCCGGATCGGGCATGTTCAGCCAGCACGCCCGCTTCAGGGCGGCCGCGTACTCCGTGAGGCTCATGCCGGAGGCCCTGGCCAGGGCCTCGGTGGGATAGACGCAGGTGGTCCGGCCCAGCGCCCCGGACTGCCTGCGCCGCTCCAGGATGCGCCGCCAGGAGTCCCCGGCCCGCCGGGCCTCGGCAATGGTGCGCGGGTCCACGGTCTGGAGATGGGTCAGTTCCTCCGGGGCCAGGATGGTGATGATGCCGGCGGCCTGCCCGTACAGCTCGGACAACCCCGGCGGCTGGAACAGAAGCTGTCCGTAGCTGGAATTGAGATGGTGCTCCACCTCCATGTAGGGGGTGGGCATGGCCATGGGGACCGGGTTGAGATGCATGTCCATGAGCCGGGCGTACACCGCCTCGGCCAAGGCCAGGCCGGGAATGTCGTACCGGATGACCACCGGCTCCATGTTCCTGAACGGCTTCTCCCTGGTCTCGGCCATGGCCCAGGTCAGGACCTCGGCGTAATTCTCCAGGTCCGTTCGGTCATACAGCACGGCGGCAGGCTCCTTGGTTCCGCGCGCCGACAGCGGCGCACCCGTCGAGTGTACCCAACCATGGCCCTTGGAGGCAACCGTTTTCAATCCTTCGATGTTTTGACATCCGGCCCGGCCCGCCGTACACTTTTCCCATGCCCGTGCTGCCCACCCCGGACTACAAGCCGTGCCCGCCCTTCCGGCTGGGCAACGTGTCCACCCTGCATCCGTCCCTGTTTCGGCCCCCGCCCGCCATGCCCGAGCCGGAGACCTTCCGCATCGAGCTGGACGACGGCGACTTCCTGGACTGGGACCTGCACCGTTCCCGGACCGGGACGGCCAGGGGGGTGGCGGTCGTCAGCCACGGCCTGGAGGGCAACTCGCGCCGCAAGTACGTGCTCGGCATGGCCCGCGTGGCCACCGGGCTGGGCCTGGACGCGGCCTGCTGGTCCCAGCGCGGATGCTCCGGTGAGCCCAACCGGCTGGTGCGGGGCTACCACTCGGGCGAGACCGGCGACCTGCACGCGGTCCTGACCCGCTGCCTCAAGGTGGGACAATACGACCGGGCGGCCCTGATCGGCTTCTCCATGGGCGGCAACCAGATTCTCAAATACCTGGGCGAGGACCCGGCCAGGGTGCCGGACGCGGTGCGGGCGGCCGTGGTCTTTTCCACGCCCTGCGACCTGGACGGATGCGAACGGGTGCTCGCCCTGCCGTCGCGCAGGCTGTACTTTCACTACTTCATGCGGGGACTGAGCCGAAAAATGCGGGAAAAGGCGGCCATGTTCCCGGACCGGGTGGATGCGGGACAGCTCGGCAAAGTCCGCACCCTGCGCGACTTCGACGACCTGTTCACGGCCCCGGCCAACGGGTTCAGGGACGGCACGGACTACTACGCGCGGTCGAGCAGCCTGCAATTCCTGCCGGCCATCCGCGTTCCCGCCCTGGTGGTCAACTCGCTGGACGACCCGTTCATGCCGCCCTCCTGCTATCCGGTGAAGGAGGCCGAAGCCAACCCGAACCTGTATCTCGAAATGCCGAAATACGGCGGCCACGTGGGATTCGTGCTGACCGGCAACGGCAACGTCTACTGGTCCGAGGAGCGGACCGGGCGCTTCCTGGTTGAGCGGCTGGGCCTCTAATAGCGGAAAATAAACGGAAACAGGAAGAAGACCGCCATGGTCCAGGCCGTATAGACCGGCAGGTAGCGGGCCAGGCTCGCCTCGGCCACGGCCAGGTCCTCCCCCCTGTAGAGGTGGTGGAAGTAGCGCCGAGCCATGACCAGGAGGTTGCCGAAGATCGCCAGGTTGGAGCCGAGCACGGCCAGCCTGTTGGCCGTGATCCCGAAGGACCAGACCCGCCAGCCGATGGCCGCCACGCCCACCAGGTCGAGAACCGTCGTCAGCGCCAGCAGCCAGAGAATGATCCGCCGGGCCGTGAGCGACGAACGTTCCCCGCGCATGCCGGTCAGGGAGAACACGGCCACCCCGAGCACGCACAAAAGCAGGACGTTGTAGGTCAGCAGCTCGTTTCTGTTGGTGAACAGGGTGCCCGCATTGACCGCGGCCGCCGCCATGTAGGCCACCACCACGATCAGCAGCAGGGGCGCGAAGAGCTGGGCCACCAGCGGAGCCAGCCGCCCGGCCGCCGAGTAGCGGTCCGTGGCCCAGGCCGCCACCACGGGGACGGCCGCCCCGCCGAAGACCGCCAGATACTCGAAGGCGAACGCCGATTTCAATTCGAGCAGCCGCAACAGCAACACGGACAGCAGGACCAGCACCCCGCCGCAAAAGGTCAGGATGATGCTCACCAGGATGAATTCCCCGAAGAACTGGAGGTACTCCACCCGCCGCGGAAGATTGCCCAGGTCGTCGCCCACCCTGGCCACGCCGTAGGCGGACCAGAGCACGAACGGAGCGAACAGGACGCACAGGGTCCTGGTGTCCGACCAACCGTCCGGGAAAAGGACCACCCACCCCCAGACCACGGCCGTCAGCAGGATGCTGACGAGCGTAGCCTTCCGGGGCCAGGAGCGCTGGTACAGGGTAAAGCCGAGCATGGCGGCAAACGGGGTCATCGAGGCGGAAAAGAACTGCCTGTCCTGCGAGAAGTAGCCGAGCTCCCACGTAAACGCCTTGGCAATCGCCCCGGAAAGCAGACAAAAGGCGACCAGGACCCACATCCGGCGTCCCTTGAGGGCGAACGGGCCGGCTCCCCCGCCCCCCAGCCGGGCCTTCCAGCACCCGTAAATGGGGCCGGAGTGGTCCAGGGCCGGGCCGTAGTCGCGGGCAAAGCCCTTGCGGTCGTTCCGGTAGAGCCGTTCCAGCGTTTCCGGGTCGTCGGCCGCCGCCCGGATGGCGTCGATCAGTGGCATGCTCCTCCTCGATTATGGCGGAGAAATACCACATCCGCGCCGGGAAACCAATGCTCCGGCTCAGGCCGCCCGGCCACGGTCGGCCAGCCGCATGAGCGCCAGCGTGGCCAGGGGGAAGAACGCCCCGGCCAGAGCCAGGACGCCGAGCACCACGGTCTTGTGCGCCCACTCCATGGAGATGATCTCCATGGACATGGCTCCCACAAAAAACATTTCGAAGGTGATGACGCCCGAGGCCGCGCCCACGTCGCTGGTCACCTCGTCCAAAATCATGGAGTTGGCGATGGGCCGCGAAAAGCCCACGGAAAAGGTGATGCAGACCATGGGGATGGTCACGGTCAGGGGCGAGGTCCCGCCCAGGGACAGCATGAGCAGGCCCGCGCCGAAGATGGCGACCAGCGAAAAGCAGAGAATCTGCATGGAACTCAGGGTCCCGGCCAGCCGGGTGCAGGCGAACGAGCCGACCATCAGGCCGAAGGCGTTGACGCCGAAATAGATGCCGAACATCTGCCCGGACATGCCGAACCCGTTGATGAAGATGTCCGTGGCCCCGCCGATGAAGCCGAAATGGGGCAGGACCATCAGGGCGAACGCCGCGGACAGCACCGAGAAGCGTACGTTCCTGAAGACGTTCAGGTAGCGTCCGGCCATGGCCAGGGCGCCGCCCCGGGTGAACTGCGTCAGCGGCTCCTTGAGGCGGAACACCCCGTACAGCCCGACCAGGGCCAGGCCCGCCTGGGCGGCGAAGATCCACTGCCAGGAGGCGAATTTCAGGATCACCCCTCCCAGGGTCGGGGCGCACATGGGTACAAAGGCCATGATCACCCCGATGTAGGCGAGAATCTTCTCCCTGGCCGCTCCCTCGTAGAGGTCCTTGGACAGGGCCAGGGAAAGCGCGGCCGCCGAGGCCGCCCCGGCTCCCTGGATGGCCCTGGCCGCGAGCAGCACGCCGATGGACCGGGAGGCCGCGCACAGGCCGCTGCCGAAGATGAACAGCAGGATTCCGGCGATGAGCACCCGACGCCGCCCGAACCTGTCGGACAGGGGGCCGTGGATAAGCAGCCAGACGCTGAACGAGGCGATGAAGACCACCAGCGAGCGGTTGACCACGGAAAACGGCTCGCCCCATGTCTCCTGCAGCAGGGGAATGGCGGGCAGGTACATGTCGATGGACATGGCCGGAAACGCGGCCAGGACGGAAAGCAGGATCAGGTTGGGCATGAAACCTCGGCAAGGAGTTGAAGGCGCAATTTCTCACCGGACGATGCCGAAAGTCAAGCGACTTCTTGCCCGCCGGGAGCGGCCGCGCCCGGCGAAGACGGCGGTAATGAACAGGCACAACGCGGCCAACGAAGACCTTGAATATCCCATTGGCTGCCGGGCATGCACCGGCGACAATTTTGTTAAGAACGCGATAAGCAAAAGCGCCCGGCCAAGGCCGGGCGCTTGTTGCGTCCGTCAAACGGAAGTTATTGCTCGAAAACCAGGGAGCCGTCCTTCTCCTCCACGGTGACCGTGGTTCCCTCCTCCAGCTCGCCGCCGATGAGCAGGCGGGCCAGCGGGGTTTCCAGATGGGTCTGGAGGTATCGGTGCAGCGGCCGCGCCCCGAAGCTCGGGTCGTAGGCGGCCTCGGCGATGAACGCCTTGGCCCTGTCCGTGATGGCCAGCTTGATCTTGCGGTCCTTGAGCCGGGAACGCAGGCCCGCGACCAGCAGGTCGATGATGGCCATGAGCTGCTCCCGTGAGAGCGGCCGGAAGAGCACGGTCTCGTCCACGCGGTTGAGGAACTCCGGCCGGAAGTGGCGGCGCAGGACCTCCATGACCTGGTCCTCGACGCCCGGCTTGAACTCGCCGGACGGTTCGATGCCGTCGAGCATGAACTCGGCCCCGAGGTTGGAGGTCATGATCACGATGGTGTTCTTGAAATCCACGGTCCGGCCGTGGGAATCCGTCAGCCGCCCGTCGTCCAGTATCTGGAGCAGAATGTTGAACACGTCGTGATGCGCCTTTTCGATCTCGTCGAACAGGATGACCGAATACGGCTTGCGGCGGACCGCCTCGGTGAGCTGGCCGCCCTCGTCGTACCCGATGTAGCCCGGAGGCGCGCCGATCAGACGGGCCACGGTGTGCTTCTCCATGTACTCGGACATGTCGATGCGGACCATGTTGTCCTCGGTATCGAACAGGGCCGAGGCCAGAGTCTTGCACAGCTCGGTCTTGCCCACGCCCGTGGGGCCGAGGAAGATGAACGAGCCGATGGGCCTGGTCGGGTCCTTGAGGCCCGCGCGGGCGCGCAGCACGGCGTCGGCCACGGCCTGAACGGCCTGATCCTGGCCCACCACGCGCTCGTGGAGCACGTCGCCCAGCTTCAGCAGCTTCTCGCGCTCCCCTTCCATGAGCCGGGAGACCGGGATGCCGGTCCAGCGGGCGATGACCTGGGCCACGTCGTCCGGGCCGACCTCTTCTCTGACCATGCGCTGGCCGTCGGCGGTCTCCATGGACTTGTTGCGTTCCTCCAGCTCCTTTTCCAGCTGGGGCAGGCGGCCGTATTCCAGCTCGGCGGCCCGGTTGTAGTCCGGTATCCGCTTGGCCTCGTCGATTTCCCGGCGCACGGTCTCGATCTCCCCCTTGAGGGACCTGAGCCGCTCGATGCCGGTCTTCTCGTTCTCCCACTGCGCCTGCAGCGCGGCCTGGGTTTCCTTCTGCTCGGCCAGCTTCCTTTCAAGCTCCTTGAGCCGCTCGCGGGACGCCTTGTCCGACTCCCGCTTGAGCGCCTCGCGCTCGATCTCGAGCTGCATGATCTGGCGGTTGGCCGTATCCAGCTCGTAGGGCTGGGAATCGATCTCGGTGCGGATCAGGGCGGCGGCCTCGTCGATGAGGTCGATGGCCTTGTCCGGCAACTGCCGGTCCGGGATATATCTGTTGGAGAGCACGGCGGCCTCCACAATGGCCCCGTCCGCGATGCGCACGCCGTGGTGGACCTCGAACCGCTCGCGCAGGCCGCGCAGGATGGAGATGGTGTCCTCCACGTTGGGCTCCTCCACCAGCACGGTCTGGAAGCGGCGCTCCAGGGCCGGGTCCTTCTCGATGTACTTGCGGTACTCGTC
>JACCQI010000015.1 GCA_015709315.1 Desulfovibrionaceae bacterium | reverse complement strand
CCATGAGCAGATCCGGGGTAGGAGTGAACAACCTCATGACACTCCACAGCTAGCGGGCCGATTCCCGACGGAACCGTTTACATGAAGCCCCCCGGCGGCCGTGGCCGCCGGGGGACTTTTTTCGGCATTTTGAAAGACGCGGGCTTAAATTGCCCAGGTCTCCAGGTCTATGAGCCCGAGCCGGGCCGCGTAGCGGAGCAGTTCCACCGTGCTCTTGAGGCCGAGTTTCTTCATCAGGTTGGTGCGGTGGTTCTCCACGGTCTTGGGGCTGATGAAGAGTTGTCCCGCCACTTCCTTGGGATTGAGTCCCTCGGCCAGCATTCGCATGACCTCCTGCTCGCGGGGAGTCAGGGTGGAATAGGGGTCGCTGGAGTCCTTCCGCGGTGTGGCGTCGTCCTGCAGGAGCCGGAAGACGACCTCCTGGGACAGGGCGTTGTCCAGGAAAAGCTCGCCGGAGGCCACGGTGTCCAGCCCCTTGAGGAGCTGGGAGGCGGCGGATTCCTTGACCATGTAGCCGGTGGCTCCGGCGCGGAACGCCTCGACGATGTAGTCGGCCTCGGAGTGCATGGAGATGATGACGAACCGGGTGTCCGGCAGCGCCTCCTTGAGTTCCCGGATCATCTGGATGCCGCTCTTGTCCGGCATGGAGATGTCCACCAGCATGATGTCCGGCCGGTGTTCCCTGGCCAGCCGCAGCCCCTCCCTGCCGGTTCCGGCTTCGGCGCACACCGAATAATTCTTGTCCCGGCTGACGATGGTCTTGAGGCCCTCCCTGAACAGGGGATGGTCGTCCACTATCATGATTTCCATTGTCACTCCCGCCTCCCGGCCTTTTCTATGGGTATCTTGATGAGAACTCTCGTGCCCGTCCCCGGCAGGGACTGGATTTCCATGACGCCGCCGAAGAGGCGGGTCCGCTCCTCCATGCTCCGCACGCCCATCCGCTTTTCGGCGGCGGCCTTTTCCAGCCGCTGGTCAAGATTGAATCCCCGTCCGTTGTCCTCGATTCGGATGAGGATGTCCGGGTGGCTCTTGACCATCCGGATGGTGGCCTTGCTGGCTCCGGCGTGTCTGGAGATGTTCCGCACGGCTTCCTGTATCATACGGTAGATGTTGATCTCCGCATCATAATCCATTTGAATATCTTCAAGCCCCGTGGCGAAAAAGTCAACGACATAGCTGTGTTTGGATGCCACGTCCTGGCACAGCGTTTCCAGCGCGCCGACCAGGCCGAATTGTTCCAGGGCGGGCGGGCGCAGCCCGTAGGCGATGTCCCGGACCGAGGCGATGGCCTTGTGCAGGATTTCGGCCACGTTCCGGCCCCTGTCCATCAGTTCGTCGTTGACGCAGCTCTGGTCGTCGAACAGAGTTTCCATCTTGAGCATGATGGAGGAGAGGTCCTGGGCCACGTTGTCGTGGAGGTCGCGGGAGATGCGCTGGCGCTCGTCCTCCTGGATGCGTATGAGCTGCTGGGTCAGCGACAGGATGCGCTCCTGGGCCTTGCCGCGCTCCTCGGCCTCGGCCTTGAGACGGACGTTGGCCTCGGACAATTCCGCGGTGCGCTTCTTGATCCGGTTCTCCATCTCCACGTGGGCGCGGAGCAGTTCCCTTTCGAGGATCTTGTGGCGGGTGACGTCGGTCAGGATTCCCAGTTGGGCCTCCCGACCGTCCCACATGATCGGCTTGGCCGTCGAAGTCAGCCACCGGGTCCTGCCGGTGCCGGTGATGATCCGTACGGAGGTGAAGGAGGCTTCCTTGCCGTCGGACTTCATCTGGTCGGCCAGGGCCAAAATGTGGTCCCTGTCCTCGGGGTGGATGGACGATATGAGCGTGTTCTGGTCGAGAACGGAGAGGTCGCGCTCGAAGAT
Source organism: Desulfovibrionaceae bacterium (assembly GCA_015709315.1). Taxonomy (GTDB): domain Bacteria; phylum Desulfobacterota; class Desulfovibrionia; order Desulfovibrionales; family Desulfovibrionaceae; genus Pseudodesulfovibrio. The sequence continues at coordinate 62,079 of JACCQI010000015.1, read as the reverse complement.
GGCGGCCGTCCGTTCGTTGATGTACCGGACGTCGCCGTCCTGGAAGACGATGACGCCGTCCTGGGAATTTTCGGCCAGCACCCGGTATCGCTCCTCGGAATCCATGAGGGCCTCCTCGGCCCGCTTGCGGGGGGTGACGTCCAGCAGGGAAACGATGACCCGGGACAGGGTGTCCGCGTATTCCGGCGGCACGAAGAAGTGGACCATGACCCAGATGATTTCGCCGTCAAGGGTGCGGTGGGTGATCTCTCCGCAGTATTCGCGGCCGCCCGTGGCGAGCAGGATCATCTCCTCGGTGAAGGCGGCCATGGAACTTTCGGTCAGGACCTTTTCCAGATTGCCGAGCAGTTCCTCCTTGGTTCTGGCGCCGAGCAGGGTCAGGGTCGCCTTGTTGATGTTCACCACCTTGACCAGGGAGGCGCATCGGGCCAGGGCTTCCGGGTTTTGGCGGAAGAACTCCCGGAAATCTTCGATCCCTCGGTCCTTGAGCGCGTCGAAATACGCCTTGAGATCGGTCAGGTCCTCCTCCCACAGGGAAATGGGCGAGTCCTCGAACAGGACGCGGAACCGCTGGGCGTTTTCCCTGGCAGCCTCTTCGGCCGCTTTCCGCTCCGTGACGTTGGTGGCCATGCCCTCGATGGCGATGGGCGTGCCGTCCTCGTCCTTGTGCAGGATTACCCGCTGGCTGGCCCAGCGGACCTCGCCGGACTTGTGGACGTACTGGAATTCGTAGACGGGCCGGATTTCGCCGCGCAGCAGATCCTCCCAGGTCTTCTGGAAATAGTCCCGCCAGTCCGGGTGGATGACCCGCTTGATGAGCCGCGGATCGGCGGCGTACTCCTCCAGGGTGTAGCCGGAAAAGCGCTCCACAGAGGGACTCAGGTAGTCGTAGGTCCCTTCGGGAATCCTGAGCCGGAAGAATATGTCGCTGGTGGAGTTGGAAATGAAGTTGAGGCTTTTTTGGGCCGCCGCCAGAGCGTCTTCGGTCATGTGCCGGTCCGTGATGTCCGTGAGGATGCCCTCGGCGGCCACCGGCTTGCCCGCGTCGTCGCGGCTCACGCGGATGCGCTGGTGAATCCATCTGCGGTTGCCGTTGCGGTGCATCAGCGGCAGCTCGTATTCATACCGCGTGTTCCCTTCCCGCAGTTCCCGCCACCACATTTTGACCGTATCCATCCAGTCGTCGGGCACGAGCCGCCGGAACAGCTTGGGCGTGGCGTAGAACTCCTGCTGGCTGTAGCCGGTGATGTTCTGGACGGTCGGGCTGACGTAGTCGTAGCTGCCGTCCGAGAGGCGCACGCGGAACAGGCAGTCGCTGGTGTTCTCGGTCAGGAAGGTGAGGTGGCGCTCGGTCTGGGTCAGGACCTTCCGCACCTGCTCGTAATCCGATGCGCCCCGCATGGTGGAGACCACGTGCGTCAGGGCGCCGGAATCGTCCCGCACCGGGATGAAGCGGCCCCGCACCTCCCGCAGTTCCCCGGTGGCGGTCCTGATGGCGTAGGCCCCTTCCCACGCCCGACCTGCGGCCATGGCGGGCAGGACCTCGTTCGCATACAGGCCGAGCGTGCTTTCGGGCAGTATCAAGTCCTGGCGCTTGTCTTGAAGGTATTCCATGGGCATCCCGTAGAATTCCCTGAATGCCTGGTTGGCAAAGACGGGGACGAGATGCTCGTCCCGGATGGCCATGGCCATATCCAGAGCATCGAGCATTTGCTCGACCAGGCGCGGATTGACGGCATGCTCCGGCAGGCGGCCGAGCTGCGGGCTGGAGGGTGACGAGTTCTTCATTTCGGTCAGGGTATGGAATGTGTGGTAATCAAACGACGTAACACTATTCACTATACCGTAATCGGTGAATGAATGGAAGGGGATGATGCGAGATTCGGGCCTATGGCTTCAAGGCTCCGATCCATGAAGCGGCCAGTGAGGCGTGGTCGTCGGCCACCTGTTCCACCCAGGCGGACTGTTCCCCCTGCGCCGAGAGCACTTCCTTGCTCGGCCTGGCCGGGGCCACGACGATGGAGAAGGTTTTTCCGTCGTTGTCGCGGAGGGATTCCAGAATGGCGATAAGCGGTTTCCAGCGGCCGGTGTCCTTGCCGGTTATCAGCCAGAAGACCGGTATGTCCAAGGCGGCCAGGGTTTTCCTGCCCGGCACGGAGGCGGGGTCCAGGGAGTCGGAGAGCTGGCAGACCAGGAAGGGCGAATGCGCCTTGGCCGCCGTGCGGACTGCGGCCGGGACGCCCGGTCCGTTGCCCCAGATGCCGACCTTGGCGGCGTCGAGCCGGGGCAGCCCGGCCATGTGGTCGCGGGCGGCCGCGGCATCGGCGACCAGGTCCGCCTCGGCGGCCGGTTGCGGGTCCTCGCCGCCGCATCCCCTGGGCACGAAGGACAGGGTCGCCAGGTTGTACATGGACAGGGCGCGCGTGAAGCCTTGGACCATGCCCTGGTCCGCGCAGGCCGTGCCATAGATCACCACCACGCCCGGATGCCCCTCGCCGTAGGGCGGCCGGGTCAGGAAGCCGCCGATCTCCCCGGCCGGGCCGGGGAAGGAGACATCCTCCTCACGGACATGGACCTTGCGCGGATAGTGGGCGATGCGGTCGTCGTCCGTGACCAGGATGAACCGCTCGATGCGGTCGTTCTTGGCCAGGAAGGTGACCGACCCCTGGACCGGCTCGTCCGCGTACAGGGACGGGCCGATGGTGTAGACGTACTTGCCGAAAGCCTGCTTGAGTCGCCGCAGGGTCTTGTTTTTGGAATCGTAGATCAGAAACCGCCCGTACTGGGTGTTGCGGGCGTCGATGATGGAGATGGTCCGGTTGTCCTTGGTCTTGAAATGGCCGGAGAACTCCCTGCTGGAATAGGAGAAGTAGTCGCCCATCATGGTTCTGCCGAACCGGGCTTCGTGGCCCCGGTGGACCGTGAAGTCCTTGCGGACGACGATCTTTTTGGGCTTGCCGTCCTCGGCCGGCTCCTCCTCGGGGGGCAGTGTCTTCGTGGGACTGATCTCGACGGCTTCCGGCTCAGGCTCGGCCGCAGGCTCGGGTTCCGGTTCGGGCGGCGGGGGCGGCGCGTCGTCGAGGACCACGGTTTTGTCCATGGGCAGGGGCGCGGCGGCGGGCAGATCCTCGGCGCTTTCCACCACGGGCTGTTCCATGGGCAGCGGCTCGCTGACCGGCTCGGGCATGGGCTGGATGACCTCCTCCGGCTCCTCCACCTGGGTCAGGTCCACTTCCAGGAGCTTTTCCGGAAACAGCGGCTCGAGATGCACGGAGTGCATCAACAGCAGGGCCACCGCCACGTGGAAGAGGATTGAGAGGATCCAGCTCAGCGCCTGTCGCATGCCGTATTACTTCTTGTCGTCCTTGTCCTGCTCGGCCACGATGCCGAGCCGGTCGATGCCCGCGCCCTTGATCTCGCCCATGACGCGGACCACCGCGCCGTAGGCCACTTCCTTGTCCGCGCGCAGGAAAAGCTGCTTCTTCTGCGTGGCCACCAGCCTTTTCAGGTGCTCCTCAAGCTCGTCCATACCCACCTGGTACTCGTCCAGGAAGAGCGTGCCGTCCTTCTTGACGGTCAGCACCAGATGCTCGGCGTCCTGGGGCAGGCTCTTGACCGTCCGGGTGGCGGGCAGGTCCACCTCCACCCCCTGGGTCATGAGCGGGGCCGTGACCATGAAGATGATCAAAAGCACCAGCATCACGTCCACAAAGGGCGTGACGTTGATTTCGTTGAGGAAGCCGCCGCCTGTCTTGATGGCCATGGCCTACTCCCCCTTGGAGGCCCAGGCGATCTCGCGCTCGGCGCGGTTCAGGAATGCGCCCGCGAAGTCCACCATGCCGGATTCCACCTCGTTCAGCTTGCCCAGGAAATAATTGTAGAAAATGGTGGCCGGGATGGCGACCAGAAGCCCGATGGCCGTGGCCACCAGCGCCTCGGAGATGCCCGGAGCCACCGTGGCCAGGGCCGCCGACTGCGCCAGGCCGATGGAGTGAAAGGAGTGCATGATGCCCCAGACCGTGCCGAACAGGCCGATGAACGGGGCCGCGTTGGCGCAGGTGGCCAGAAACGGCAGGTTGCGGGTCAGCACGCGCATCTCCTTGGATATGCCCTGCTTGAGCACCCGCCGGAGGGTGTCCTTGACCAGCAGCCGCTTGCGCTCGCGGTTGACGTCCGCCTTTTCCAGCAGCCGGAATTCATGCACCGCCAGGGTGGACACCCGGGCCAGCGGGGAATGGGCCTTGTCGCCCAGCCCCTTGAGGCCGTGGGTCAGGTCGTCGGCCTCCGTGAACGCCTCGTACCCGGCCATGACCTTCTTGCGCGCCGCGCCGATGGTGAAGAATTTGAAGAAGATGATGGTCCAGCTCCAGACGGACATCAGCGCCAGGAAGATCAACACCAGCTTCACCGCCAGGGTCGCCCCCATGAGCAGGGACAGAATGTCGCTTTCGGGCAGAAAATTCATAATATCACCTGGTTGTTTGTAGCGGTCGCAAAAACGGGCCAGTATTCCTCCTGTGTTAGTAAACCCCGGAGGGCGATATGGCAAGGGAGGTGGAGGACGATCGATGGGCTGTTTTTCCAGACGGTTGGGGTCTGTTATGAGCGAGCCGGTCGGCGGCGATCCTGCTTGTCCGCGGGGCGGAGACAGGGTAGGCAGTATGAAAGGGCAGAAAGCAGCCGTCTCGCTGATTCTTGAAGGTACTGGTATTGGTCGGAAAAATCGTCCCGCGGAAGGCTGGTGCGCGTTGCATTTTGGTCGGCGAGTGGGTACGTATTGTTGACGACGGTCCCATGGGCCGCACGAGGAGGTGAAGGATGCTGGTCAGAGATTGGATGACGGTCAACGTCATGTCGCTGGGCGTCAATTCGTCCGTGCTGGATGCAGCCGAGATCCTGCGGGAAAAGAACATCCGGCAGTTCCCCGTCATCGACGGCGGGGGCAGGCTGGTGGGCATCGTTTCCGACCGGGACCTGCGCGACGCCATGCCGTCCAAGTTCATTCCCGGAGATTTCGCCATGGAGCACGGCGGGGGCCTGTACACGCTCACGGCCGGGGACATAATGACCCTGGAGCCCATTTCCGTGGCCCCGGACATGGCCATGACCGAAGTGGCCGAAATTTTGGTCAAGCACAAGGTCGGCGGCCTGCCCGTGGTGGATGCGGGCCAGCTGTGCGGCATCATCACACAGGCGGACGTGCTCCGTTTCCTGTGTACGGCCTCCGGCTCGGCCCAGGGCGGAATCCAGTTCGCCATCCGCATGGACGGCCGCCGCGGGCTGCTGGCCGAGCTTTTGTGCGACCTGCGAGACCTGGGCGTGGTGTTCACCAGCGTGTTCACGGCGCACGATCCGGTCCAGACCGGGTTCAGCAACGCCTACGTCACCGTGGACGAGATCGGGGATTTGTCCGTCGAGGCCGTGGTCGGGCGGCTGCAGGAAAAATACGAGATGCTTTTCTACGTCAACGAGGGCGTGACCGTCGATTTGATGTAGCCGATGACAAGAAAGGCCCGCCGGAGCGTTCCGGCGGGCTTTTCTCATTGCCTGCGTTCTAATCGTCCAGGGCTTTTTTCACTGCGGCTACCAGCTTTCTGGTGTCGATGGGCTTGGTGAAGGTGTCCACCACGTCGAAGACCTTGGCCAGCTCGACGATGGCCTCGGGGTTGAAGGCCTCGCCTCCAGAGATGGCGATGAATTTGTGGGAGCTGTCGGACTTGATGAGTTCGCCCATGACCTGGAGGCCGCCCTTCTTGGGCAGGAATATGTCGATGATGGAGAGGTCTATCTCGTTGTCGCGGCAAGCGTGGATGGCTTCCTCTCCGTCCGCCGCCTCGACCACGGCATAGCCCTCGGCCTCGAGCACGGATTTCAGGAGTTCGCGAATCATGGGGGCGTCATCCACAACCAATATCGTCTTCATGGATCCTCTCTTTTTGGCGTCAGGCCGTTTCCGAGCCGTCCTCGGATTTTCCTGCGAGGAAGACTAGCGCGTTATCGACGTCCGATTCAAGGATTTTGATTTCTTTTTCGGCCGTGGCCGCATCCCGCTGCCTGCACAGGTATTCCATCTGCTCGGCAATGGCCCCGGCGCGCAGGGCGCCCACGGTGCGCGCCGCGCCCTTGATGGAGTGGGCCATGCGGCGGGCCTCTTCCCAATCCGGCTTTGCCAGGGCCTGGATCAGGCGCTTCAAGTCTTCAGGCGCGTCCCGGATGAATATCTCGTCCATGCGCTTGAGGAGCGGGCGGCGGCCGTCGAGCATGTCCAGGGCGGCCTCCCTGTCGAACTCCGCCGCGCCGTGGGCCGGGGAAGCGCCGGAATTCAGGCCGTCGCGCGACGGTCGGTCGCCGCCTGCCACGCGGGCGATGGTGGCAAGGAATCCCCGCATGGTGATGGGCTTGGAAATGTAGTCGTTCATCCCGGCCTCCAGGAACCGCTCGCGGTCGCCCTTGAGGGCGTAGGCGGTCAGGGCGATGATGGGCACCTCCGGGTCGAGAACGCCGGAGTTCTGGTCGCGGATGGCCCTGGTGGCGGAAATGCCGTCCATGATGGGCATCTGCACGTCCATGAGCACCAGGTCGAACCGCTCCTCCTTGAGCGCTTCCAGGGCCTTGACCCCGTTGTCCACGTCCAGCACGTCGTGCCCCTGCTCCTGGAGCAGCGTGGAGGCCAGCTCCCGGTTCAGGGGATTGTCGTCGGCCAGCAGGACCTTCAGCCGGGGAACGTCCGGCGGGCTTGACGGGTCGGTTCGCCCGTTTTCGACGGGCACCCTGGCCGGGTCGCCGGTCCTGAGCCGGGCCGTGAACGTGAAGGCGGACCCCTTGCCCTCCTCGCTTTCCAGGCCGATTTCGCCGCCCATCAGCTCTACCAGCAGCGTGCAGATGGCCAGGCCGAGGCCCGTGCCGCCGTGCTTGCGGGTGATGGAATCGTCCGCCTGGAGAAAGGACTCGAAGATGTCCCGCTGCTTGGCCTCGGGGATGCCCATGCCCGTGTCCCGGACGCTGAACACGACCGTCAGCGGCGTGCCGGGAGGGCCGTTGCCGTCGCCCTGGGCCAGGGACACGCGGAGGCCGACCGATCCGGCTTCGGTGAACTTGACGGCGTTGCTCACCAGGTTGGCCACGACCTGGCCCAGCCGCGACGGGTCGCCGACCAGCGTTTCGGGCACGTCTTCGTCCACGGCGCAGGAGAGGGCCAACCCTTTTTTCTCCGCCGGAATCCGGTGCATGTCCAGGGCGGTTTCCATGGTCCGGCGTACGTTGAAGTCGATCTCCTCCAGGGTCATCTTGTGCGCCTCGACCTTGGAGAAGTCCAGGATGTCGTTGATGACGGCCAGCAGGGAGTTGCCCGCGGCCATGACTCGGGAGAGGTAGTGGTTCTTGCGGTCCGGGTCGGACACGGACATGGCCAGCTCGGCCATGCCGAGCACCGCGTTGAGCGGGGTCCTGATCTCGTGGCTCATGTTGGCAAGAAAGGCCGATTTCGCACGGGTGGCCGCGTCCGCCTTCTTCATGGCGCTGACCAGGCGCACGGACTTGCTGGTCAGTTCCCGGTTGGTCTTTTCCAGTTCCTCGGTGCGCTGCCTGACCCGGTATTCGAGCTTGTCGCGGGCCTGCTTCAGGGCGTCCTCGGCCTGCTGCCGGGCCGTGATGTCGATGCCCAGCACCATGATCATGCGTTCCCCGTCCGAATCGGTCATGGGGCTGCATTGGAGGTGGAAGGTCCTGCCCCTGCCGTCCGTCCAGTCCCACTCCAACGCACGGTCCGTTTTCGTGGCTTCCATGGACGGGCAGGCGTCGCACGACTCCTCGCCGCAATCGAGGACTTCCCGGCAGGTCCTGCCTCTGGGGCTGCCGAAGTACCGCCGGAAATAGCGGTTGGCGTAGCGGATGGTGTTGTCCGGGTAGAGGTGGTAGACGATGCCCGGCAGGGATTCCATGAAGAATATCTGGCGCTGTTGCTCCCGCCGCAGGTCCTCGTCGGTCTTCCGCAGCTCGGTCAGGTCCAGGGTGTGGACGGCCAGCCGGGAGACCTCGCCCCAGGGGTTGGCCACCGGCACGATGGAGTGGACCAGGGAGCGGCCGTTGATCTCCTCCTCGAACCGGACGGGGCGCACGTCCCTTATGGCCTCGGCGATCTTGGCCCGGCGGGCGCCGGTCGGGTCGTCGGGGAGCAGGTCGTGGAGATTGTGCTGCTGCGGCGTTTCGTCGGCGGGCAGGCCGAACAGCCTGGTCGCGGCCTCGTTGGCGGCCAGGACGTAGCCGCTGACGTCCATGACGAAGGTGGATTCCGTGGAGGAATCCATGAGCGCCCTGGATGTTTCATCCAATGCGACATAGGATGTGGGCCGTGCCGGTTTCTTTTCGATGGTCATGGAGTCGCGCCTGGGTTGCCCGGGTGCCGTCCGGGGTTCTTTTTCAGGTAGAAAATAGTAGAAAATCCCCCCATGCGGGTCAATGACAAACAGGAAAAACGGGTAAAGGAGCCATGGATCACCGCGGAATGATAATTCGGCCGCCGAGCGAGGCGGGGAGCATACTGCTCCAGGTCACCCTGGGCTGTTCCCACGGAAAATGCGCCTTTTGCGGTGCGTACCGGGACAAGCGGTTCGCCGTCAAGGACCGGGAAACGGTCATGGCGGACATCGGGTTCGCGGCCCGATCCTGCCGGGACCAACGCCGGGTCTTCCTGTGCGACGGCGACGCCATGATCATGCCTCAGCCGAGGCTTTCGGACGTCCTCGGGCAAATCCGGGAGCGGCTGCCGTGGGTGACCCGCGTGGGCACCTACGCCAACGCCAAGAGCCTGGCGCGCAAGTCCGACGCCGAGCTTTCCGAGTTGCGCGGCCTGGGCCTGGGCATCGTCTACATGGGCCTGGAGTCCGGGGACGACGCCATCCTGCGGGCCATGAACAAGAACGGCGACAGCGCGTTCATCGTGGAGCAGGGCCGCCGGGTGCGTCGGGCGGGCATGAAGCTGAACGTCACGGTCATCAACGGCCTGGGCGGTGCGGCCCGGTCCATGGACCATGCGCGGGCCACTGCCGAGGCCTTGAACGCCATGGAGCCGGACCAGGTGGGCGCGCTCAGCCTGATGCCGGTGCCGGGGACGCCTTTGCACGACTGGTGGGAGCGCGGGGAATTCGTTCTGCCCGACGCGCGCGGCATGCTCGCGGAGGTCCGCGAGATGCTTTTTCGCCTGGAGCTGAAGCGCGGCCTGTTCCTGGCCAATCACGCCTCCAATTACCTGCCGCTCAAGGTCCGGCTGCCGTCCGGCAAGCTGTCGGCCCTGGCCGAGATCGACAACGCGCTGGCCGGGCTGTCCCCGCTGAAGGCGGAGTCCGCCCGCAGGCTGTGACCGTCCCGAGTGTAGCATCCGCGAAATGCCTTTACCGATATTTCGCTTAAGATCGCTACGCTGAAAAGCGCGGTTTTCAGCTTGCTCCGCCGCATTCGGCGGCGCGGCCCCCTGTCGGGTGCCGTTGTGTCGCGTCCACTTTTTGGTATGACAATTTGATGGACGCGACACTAGGCCACGAACACCCCGTCCTTGACGATGTGAAGCGGCGCGGCCAGTGCGCCGGGGTCGGCCGCGGGGTCGTTGTCCGTCACCAGCAGGTCCGCCCGCATGCCCCGGGCGATGATCCCCCGGTCCGTGAACCCGCAGGCCGCTGCCGAGCCGACGGTGGCCGCCCGCAGCGCGTCCCTTCCGCTCAGGCCCGCGCGGCCGAGCAGTTCCAGTTCCCGCAGGACCATGCCCGCCTCGGTTCGGAGGTAGGGGTAGTCGTTGCCCACGGCCAGGCGGCCGCCCATGGCGGCAAAGGCCCGGACCGGCTCGTAGAGCGCCGGGCCGTTCCACAGGGACCGGGAAAGCACGTCCAGGGTGGGGGTGAGGATGACGGCGTCGCGCGCCATGCGCTCAAGGAGCCGCGCATAGGCGGGCATGACGGCGTTGTCGCGGTCGAGCACCGGACGCGGCCTGCCCTCCACGAACCGGCGGTGCGGGACGTGCTCGACGGTATGCACGCCCGCGTCGAGGGCGGGTTCGAGTCCGGCGAGGTCCTGCACGTGGCAGCGCACCGTCAGGCCGATCCGGCGGGCCGTGTCGCAGGCGTCGCGCGCCGTGGCAGGGTCGGGCATGGGCCACGGCCTGGGCATGACGCCCGGCTCGAAGGCGAGCTTGATCATGGTCGCGCCCCGGTCGGCCAGGCGTCGCACCGCGTCCCCGGCCTCTCGCGGCGAGCGGACCACCAGCCCGTATTTCGGGTCGTGGACCGGCAGCGGATACCCGCCGGGGACCGCGAGCATGGGGCCGGAAAAGGCGGCCGTGGCCGTGGTTCCGGCCGGGGACCGGGCCAGGTCGGCCATGGCGTCGAGCGGGGAGCCGGGGTCACCCACGGCGGTGACGCCGTGTTCGAGCCAGCGTTTTCGCCGGTCTTCCGGGGTGTGGATGCGGTGGCAGTGGGCGTTGATGATGCCCGGCAACACGGTGCAGCCGGGCACCCCGATCACCGGGCGGTCGGCCACGGACGCGGCCGGGACCACGGCCTCGATCAGGCCGTTTTCCACCAGGACGGCGTGGTTGTCCAGGGGGCGGAGGTCCGCGCCGGAAAGGACGCGTCCGGCCAGGGCGTATTTCCCCGGCGGCGCGGCCAGTGCGGCACCGGGGAGCGAGAGCGCGGCCAACCCGGCCAGAGAGGCGAGGAATCGGCGGCGCGAGAGAACCATGGTCGGCCTTGCGGCAGGGGCCTATGCCCCCGGCTTGGATGAGAAGTACGCGTCCACCCAGGTGAATGCGTGCTGGTAGCTGACGGCCACGGTCCCCGGCAGGAGGTTGAGGACCTTGGCCCGGTCGCCGACCATGTCCCAGTCGGAGTTTTCGATGGCCTTGGCCAACTCGAGCCACGGCGTGTACTTGGTCTTCTTGCCGCACAGGGTGTTCTTGATCTCGGCGTCCACGGGCAGGTGGTCGGTGATGGATTCCATGCTCGTGTCCAGCATGGCGTCCAGCAGCGAGAAAAGGCCGATGATGAACAGCCTGTCGGACTCCTCCTCGTAGCCGCTGCCCAGGGCCGCGGTCTCGAAGAGCTTGGCCCGATGGGCGGAGGTGTAGGCGAGTTCCTTGGTCTTTTCCGAGGGCGTCAGGTCCGTGAGGATGATCAGCCTGAGCCAGTTCCTGATGGGCTTCCATCCGGCCAGGACCACGGCCTGCTTGATGGACGTGACCTTGGTGGCGAAGCTGAAGTTGGCCGTGTTCAGGAAGGTGAGCAGCCGGTAGCTGATGGCCACGTCGGCCTCGATGGCCGGGGCCAGGGCGTCGAAGTCCGGCTCGTCCTTTTCGATGATTTCGAACAGCTTGAGGCGGGTGGCCTTGACCGAGTTGATCTTGCGCCCGCCTTCGATCTGGGGACGCTTGAAATAGTAGCCGTTGAACAGGGAAAACCCGGCCGCCTTGGCCTTGGCCATGTCTTCGGCGTTCTCCACCCGCTTGGCCAGGAGGTTGGAGGCGCCGAAGGCCCCGGCCCGCTCGACGATGGCCTTGAGGTCTTCCCCGCTCTTTCTTCCCATGTCCACGATCAGCGTGTCGGCCAGCTCGGTCAGCCTCTCGCAGCCGGGTCTGCCTTCGAAGTTGTTGATGGCCAGCTCGAAGCCGTCGATGATCAGGTCGCCCAGGGCGACGATTAAGGTCTCGTCGGGTTCGGCCATCTCTTCGAGGACGATCACGGTGTTGTCGCAGGGGATGGCGTGGGGAATGCCCCGGACGATGTCCTCGGGCGTGAAGTGGACCAGCACCTTGGCGCGGCCGCCGCATACGCCGCCGCACAGCGGCAGGTTGGCCACCAGGTTCATTGTCGCTTCGGAATTATTGGAGAATATGGCCCGATCGGCATCCTTGCTGTCACGGAAGAGCATCATGTAGCCCCAGGTGTCGCCGGCGGCGTTCAGGATGGGCTGTCTGGCAACGTATATGGACTCGTAGGTGCATTCATCGGTCATCGCGGTTCCCCCTGGGTGCCACTATACCCATTTCCACGGACATCGCAATCCGAAGGCAATTATCATAATTTTGCACCGGGACGGCCGGTTATGGGGTGTTTCCGCTTCCCTCTTCCCGGCGAGTGTATTATGGCAAACGGGACGCTCCCACAGCCGGAAACCGCCAGGAAAGAGGTGAAAGATGCACATAGGAAAAGCCATTCGCTTGGAGAGGATTTTCAATCGCAACACCGGACGCACCATCATCGTGCCCATGGACCACGGCGTGACCGTGGGTCCCATCGCCGGGCTGGAGAGGATGCGCGACACCGTCACCAACCTGGTGGCCGGCGGGGCCAACGCGGGCCTGGTCCACAAGGGCCAGGTCAAGCTCGGCCACCGCATGCAGGGCCGTGATTTCGGATGCATCGTTCACCTGTCCGCCGGAACCTGCCTGTCGCCGCATCCCAACGTGAAGCGGCTGGTGACCACGGTGGAGGAGGCCATCCGCCTGGGCGCGGACGGCGTCAGCGTCCACGTCAACCTGGGCGACGAGACCGAGGGCCAGATGCTCAGTGATTTCGGCATGGTGGCGGCCTCGGCGGCCGAATGGGGCATGCCGCTTCTGGCCATGGTCTACGCCCGGGGGCCCAAGGTGGCCGACGAGTACGCCCCGGCTGCCGTGGCCCATTGCGCCCGCGTGGGCGCGGAACTGGGCGCGGACGTGGTCAAGGTCAACTACCCCGGCGATCAGGAGAGCTTCGCCCGGGTGGTGGAGTGCGCGGGCGTGCCCGTGGTCATCGCGGGCGGGGCCAAGCTGGACTCCACCAGGGACTTCCTGGACGTGGTCCGCGCCTCCCTGGACGCCGGCGGATCGGGCCTTTCCGTGGGGCGCAACGTTTTTCAGCACCGCGACCCCATCCGCCTGGTGGAGGTGCTCAACCGCATCGTCCACGAGGGACAGTCCGTGGACGACGCCCTGGACGGGTACCAGGACATCCTCTAGGCGGCCTGTGCCCGAAACCGACAACGCCCCCGGCGCGAGGATCGCGCCGGGGGCGTTGTCGGTTTCGGGCGGGGCCGTCCTCACGGCCCGTCCTTTTCGGCGGATTCCCGCCGTTTCCCCTTGCGCGGACGTCTTGTCCGCTCCCCTGCGTCCTTCACGGCGTTTTCGCCCAGGGCCGAGGACACCCGGAAGCCCGCCCGCCTGAGCGCTTCCGCCCTTGGCAGGCGCTTGTTTTCGTCCGGTAGTATGAGCACGATTCGCTGCATGTGGTGTCTTCCCTCTTCGGATATGGGCCGGACCGGCTGGGTTGATGTGGAAATCTATTAATATAGACTAAGCGATGTAGAAATAGACCAGGACACAGTAAATGTCCAGTTATAACTGGCGAAATTTATACGTAACAGCCTATTTTACTTTGAAAAATATGTTAAATAAAATTATAAATTTTGCTTTTTTCAATGCATGAACAGTTCAGAGAGGGCCTGTTGCATTGTTTGTTGATGCATATTGCATACTGATACAGTAATCATAAAATAAAAGACCATGACATGTTGCGTGGTTGCATGCATGTCATGGCCTTTTGCGTCGAAAAGGGCCGTCCGCTTCAGGCGGAGGGCTATTGCTTGACGTTGCGGAATACGTAGAGCGGGAGCCTGGACCGGGTTCCCCAATCCCCTTCGCGTTTCAGGGCAACGGTCAGTTCGTGCTTGCCTTCCTCCTTTACCTGAAGGCCGGGCAGCTGGAAGTTCATCTTGTGGAGCATGGTGCCCGTGGGCGTGACTTCCTGGAGCCCCAGGGTGATCGGTTCCCCGCTCGGCGGGATCAGGTTCAGGGAAACGGTGAAGGGCTCCTCTCCCGCGTTTTCGAGGTCCCACAGGCTGGCGAAATATATGGGCGGCAGGGTTGCCGGGAATTCCGGCACCACCGCGTGCTCGATGGTTCGGATGAACGAGGTGGAGTTCGAGTCCTTGTCGATGATCAGATCGGCGCAGATGATCGCATAGATGAGTTCAGGCATGATGCCTCCGTTTTATTTGGTTTTCATGGTCCCTGAAAGGACCGTTCGCAGGTCTTCGGGCAGGGTGGCGGCCAGGTCCGGGTCGATGCCGGTGAGCGCCAGGGCCGCGGCCGTGCGCTGGCTCGGGGTGCCCGTGGCCAGGGCGAGCCTGAGGGCCGGTTCTGCGGCCGGACCTATGCGGACCAGGGTGATGAGGGCGATGTTGGCCATGGGCGTTCCGGGCCGGGCCAGGAGCTTGACCAGGGTGGGGGCGGCGGCCCCGCCCACCCGCGTTGCCGGGCATCTGCTTCGGCCGCTTCCCAGCAGGAGCAGTTCATGGTGGACCACGGCCGGGTCCGGCCCGATGGAGTCGATGGTTTCGGCCAGCAGGTGGACCAGGCGCATGTCGTCGGTCTCGAGCGCCCGGATCAGGGCCGGGACCGAGGGCAGGGCGTCGCGCCCCAGGATGCCGAGCAGCCAGGCCGCCCTGGCGCTGACCCCGGGGTCCTGGAGGCGGAGCATGGCGGCCAGGGCCGGAACCGCGTCCGCACCCATCTTGCTCAGGGCCAGGGCCGCCCCGATCCGGACCCGGTTGTCCGAGTGGGTCAGGAGATGCGCGGCCTCGGTCGCGGCCGGTGCGCCGATCTTTCCGAGTCCGTGGGCGCACAGGCTGCGGACCACGGCGTCGTCGTCGGCCAGGCCCGTGATGAGATGGTCCACTGCCGGCGCGGGAATGGGCATGAGGGAGAGGCCGATGGCGGCGCCCCGCCGGGAAACGAGTCCGCCCGAGTGCAGGACGCGGGCCAGGCCGGGCATGAGCGCGAGGCCGTCGTGTTCGATGAGGGCCATTCCTTCGGCGCGTTGGGCGCTGTCCCGGCTGACCAGCAGATCGGCCGCGCGCGCGGCCTGGTCCGCCCGGACCGGCCCGGCGGCCAGAAGCACGGCCAGGACCAGAAATGCGGAAATCGCGTTTCTCAGGCAAAGAATATGTCGAATGACCATAATAGTGAAACCGCCTTGTGAGAGATGACTATTTTCGTGACATGTCGTTCCACGCCCAGACCACTGCGCCGCCGATTGCCCGGGTCACGTCGCCGTCGCAGTCCCGCTTGAGAAGGCGGGTGCTGGGCGGATATTCGCGGCTGTTGTCCGAGTAGAAGATAAGCTCGACGTCGTCGTCGAGGCGCTTGGCGCCCACGCGCCGGATGGCGGCCCGGCCCGCTTCGCCCGGCTCGCGCACGAGCATGATCTTTCCGGCCGGACTGGGATCCCGGTCGCTGCGGTCCACCACGACGATGTCGCCGGGGTGCATGGCCGGGGCCATGGACAGGTCGCCGGGCCGCACGGCCACGGCCACCAGGTTGGATCGGAAGCGGAGGGATTCCTGGTGCCGCCAGACCAGCACCCAGCCTTCCGCCTTGTCCTCGGATATCGGGCCGGGGTCGGCGGCCGTGGCCGCGTCCACCAGCGGGACCGCCATGTAGTCGTCGGGCCGGGGGGCCGGGAGGCCGGATGCGGCCTGCGTCTTGCCGGGCGGCCTGAAGCAGACCTCGCGGGTCGCGTCCACAGGCTCGTCGCCGAAGAGCACGGTGACTCCCAGCTTGTCCAGGATGTGGCCCAGGGACTCGCTGTTGAGTCCTCGTTCCCTTTTCAAAAAACGGTTGAGCTGTGACGGATCGACCCCCAGGTCGTCCGCCATGCGCTTGTTGTTCGGGTACCGTTTCCCCGGGCCGATACGGTCGATGAGCGCCTGGCGCACATCGTCGGTGAATCCCATGGCTGCCCCTTTGTCTCGGTTTGTGCTGAGGGTGTTATACAGTATTATGGACAAATGTCTAAATAAAAATGCTGTAATTGGTTGACTAGCAAATAGTCAAATGACTATATTACGGCTCAATTCGATGTGCATATGACTAAAAAAGAGAGGTAACATATGAAAAAAATGGATATTGTCAGATTGGAAACGAGCCAGGCCGGGACATTCGGCGTCTTGCGGATGGACGGCGAGGTCTTTTGCGTCACCCTGGAGCCGCCGGACCGGGGCAACCGGCCCGGGGTGTCCTGCATTCCGGCCGGGGAGTACGAGTGCCGCCGGGTGGCGTCGCCCTCCTTCGGCGACACGTTCGAGATCGCCGGGGTGCCGGGACGGACGCACATCCTGTTCCATCAGGGGAATGTGGCTGCGGACACGCGGGGGTGCGTGCTGTTGGGTCGAAGCTTCGGCGAGGTCTGCGGCCGGCGGGCCGTTGTGTCCTCCATGCCCACGTTCCGCGCGTTTCTCGCCCGATGCGGCGATGCCCGTTCGTTCACCGTTTCCATCGAAGACCGAGCCTAGGAGGACAGCATGAGCACGGATATCTGTTTGAAGGGTGCGCGCGAGATCTGCGAGGCCGTGGGGGAAAATCCGCGCAACATCATCGAGTTGGTGCGCGACCGGGGATTGCCCGCCTGGAAGCGGGAGGACAAGGGGGCCTGGCGCGCCCTGCCCGAGGACCTGCGCCGCTGGATCCGCGAGCAGCGGGACCGGCACATCAGCAACTACATGTTCCGCGACAGGTGTGACGGGCCGAATGCGGGGAAATAGCCTTGGTTTCAGGGGAGCGTGGTCATGGCCCGGACGGTTTCCAGCAGGATGCCTTCGGGCCGGGCCAGGTCGTCCAGCTCCAGGCCCGGTTCCAGGGTGGTGATCACCGCCCCGCCGATGACCTTGCGGCCGTAGCCGCCGCCGGTCTCGGTCTTCAGGCCCCAGGTGGCGTGCAGGACCACGGGTTCGCCGCCCCGGTCGCCCAGGTAGACCATGATGTGGCCCGGCTTGCGGATCAGGGTCAGAAAGGGCGTGCCCTGCCCCGCGATGAGCCGCCGTTTGCCGTCCCGGTCCATGCCGTCCAAGGCGATTTTCGTCCCCACCCTTATCTGCTGGGAGGAGTTGCGCGGCAGCAGGATGCCGAACCCGGCCATCAGGTCCATGGCCAGGGCCGAGCAGTCCCGGTCCTCGTACAGGCCGCCCCAGCCGTAGGCGCGGCCGAGCATGGCGTTGGCGATGCGGGCGAAATTTGCCGGGGTCGCCGGGATCGGGGCCGGTTGCATGGTCCCTTCCGGCGGCTCGACCGCGTGCAGGACCGCATTGCCGAGGTCGTCCCGAACCGGGACGCCGATGACCGGGCGGCCGTCCGGGCCGGACCCCGTCACCGGGAACAGCGCGCCCACATGGGTGGTGAAGCGGTACCGCCCGTCCAGGTCGGTCAACGGCACGTCGTCGCGGGTCACGGCCAGATAGGCACCGCTTTGGTAGGCCGCGGCAAAGGCGTCGTCCACCCAGGCGATGTCCGTGGCCCGGACCCAGCCGTAGGCGAAGCGGCATTCCACCAGCACCCACGCCCGGTCCGCGCTGACGTGGGTGGCCAGCAGCGGGGTGCCCGCCAGGACCAGCGAATTCTGCATGTAGTCGAAGGGGAACCCCTCGCCCGCCTGGCGGAAGTCGTAGAAGGCGGGCCGGTGCGTGGGCAGGACCCGCAGGGAGGCGTTGGTCACGGTCACGGCCCGCCGGTGCAGGCCGGGGAAATCATTCACCCGCGAGGCGGCGCGCATGCGGTCGAGCCAGCCCGCGTCCAGGGGCAGGGTGTTTTCGCCGAACAGCCGCTTGCCCTCAAAGGCCGAGAGTCCCCAGAACACCTTTTCCGCCGGATTTTTCGGTTTGTTCCGCGTCCAGGGATCGAAGTGCGCGGCCATGAAGCCGTCCCAGGCCGCCTGCTGCGCCGTTTCCTTGAGCAGTCGTTCGTCCGGCGGCAGGTGGTGGTAGGCCCCGGCGTCCTGCGGCAGTTCCGTCAGGTCCTGGACCGGAGCATAGGGATCTCTGGTCCCGCAGGCGGCGAGCAGCAGGACCAGGGCCAGGGATGCGCATATTGCGGGGATTCGTTTCGGCATAGTGCTTTCTAGACTAAGTTTAGTGTAATTTTTGTGCGTTGGATCATCACTGAATTTTTCATATGTAAAAAATATCAATTTTTTTTACATATGAATTGACGTATGAAAAAATCGGAATAGTTTTTTACACAAGGTTGGGGCGCATAGGCATTAAACCATGAACAGATTATAATAGTCATGAAAAAAGTACAGCCTGTTCCGCTTAAATCCCGTGAGCTCCTTGAGAATGTCCAATTGTTCGAAATCCTTGATAAGGGCGTTGGCGGTTTGGTGCGTCACCCCCAAAAGGGCAGCGGCCTCGTTTACGGAAACGAGGGGTTTTCGGTACAGGTGATTGATCAGCGCGGAAGCCCGTTTTGCCTTGGCTCCCAACGAGAGGATGGACTTTTCAACCTCGTTCCTCAATGCCAGGATGCTTTTGAAGGTTTCCTGGCCCTTGAGGGCGGTCGTGTGAACGGCGTTGAGGAAGAATTTTACCCAGTGGGTGATGTCGTTGGATGTGCGGACCGCGGTCAGGGCGTCGTAATAGGACGCTCTGTGTTTTTCCAGGTGGGCCGACAGGTACAGCGAGGGTTTGGCCAGCAATCCGGCATTGATGAGATAGAGGGGAATGAGCAGGCGTCCTATGCGTCCATTTCCATCGAGAAAGGGGTGGATGGTTTCAAACTGATAATGGCTGATGGCCACTTTGATGAGGTGGGGGACCTCGACGGACTCGTTGTGCCAGAATAATTCCAGATCGCTTGCAAGGTCCGGGACCTCGGCATAATCCGGCGGAATGAACGAGGCATCCTTCAGGCTGGAGCCGCCGATCCAGTTTTGGCTTTTGCGAAATTCGCCGGGGGTTTTGTGCTCGCCCCGGACGCTTTGGAGCAAGGTGGCGTGCGTCTGCTTGAGCAACCTGTTGGACAGAGGGAGGGTTTGGAGGGCGTCAATGGCGTCATTCATGGCGCGGATGTAGTTTTGCACTTCTTTCCAGTCATCCCGCCTTTCAGGAAGGATGTCCTCCTCATCCATCAACGCCTCGTCCATGCCCGTTCGGGTCCCTTCGATTTTGCTGGAGGTGCTGGCCTCCTTGATCACATGCATCTGGATGTACAGATCAATATCCGGGACAATGTTTGAGAACGCATCAAGCCCGGCGAGAGAACGGGTCGCCTGTTCCAGCAGCGTGTTGATCGAAGGGTCTTCCCAATACCATTGCCGGTTGACGGGGATGGGGGAAAAACTCTTGTATTCGTATTGCTGCTTTAGCGTTCCGGATACAAAGCTCTCGAATTTGAGGGGCTCGTGCATGGCGTTCCTACTTCTTCAAGTATTTCTTGCCGATGTCGAAGCCCTGGCCGATCTTGTCGCCCACGGTGTGGTAGGCGCGCGAACCGGGGGAGAAGATCAGGGGGAGGATTTTTTCCGGGTCCGGGAACTTGCCGTCGATGAGCTTGTCGTCGTCGCACTTCACGTCCACGATCCGGCCGATGAGCAAGGTGTGTATGCCCAGCTCCAGGGTGTGGGACAGCTTGCATTCCACGATCAGGGGGAATTCGTCCACATAGGGGGCGTTGACCACGTCGCTGGTCGTCGGCGTCAGGCCGGTGGCCGCGAACTTGTCCACCTTGCCGCCCGAGACCATGCCCAGGTAGTCGGCCTCGGCCGCGAGCGGGGCCGGGCACACGGAGATGGTGAACGCCTTGTGGCGCATGATGCCCCCGTAGGTGTGGCGGGAGGGGCGCAGGGCCACGGCCACGGAGGCCGGGTCCGAGCTGCATATGCCGCCCCAGGCCGCGATCATGGCGTTGGGTTTGCCGTCCTCGTCGAATGCGCCCACCGCCCAAACGGGCGCGGGCTGGGCCAGGGTCTTGGCTCCGAGGGATATCTTCATGGGAAAGCTCCTTTGCTTGGTATTGTCCAATATTACGGCAAATTCTCACGGATGGGAAATATCATTTTGAAAGGATGGAAGGCCGGGATCGGTTCGCACGGCTACGGACTCCATGACCCCGGCGCACCAGCCGCACTCCCGGCAATGCTTGTCGCAGGACGTCACCCTGTCCGCGAACCCGGCGGGCAGGTCCGGGTTGGGGACGAGCACCCGGTCGGCCAGGTCGCCCATGGCGTCCATGAGGTCCAGGAGGTTGCCCGCGTACCGCCGGTCGACATAGGCGTCCACGGCCCGCTTGAGAAAGGGCGCGCCCCGGTTGCGGCCGCAGAGCTTGATGCCGTCGGCCACGGATTCGTACAGGGACAGGTCCTCGGGGCGGATGAAGGGGGAGGCGAGCAGGCTGCCGGGGTCGGCCAGCATGCGCCGCACGCAGCCGAACTCCCGGTTCAGGGCAAAGGTCCGGTCCCCGCACAACCCCTCGTTGACCAGGCTGATGTGCGCGTCGTGGGCGAGCTTGTACGGGCACTGGTACAGGCAGCCCTCGTTGGCCATGAGCAGGAGCCGGATGCCGGGGAAGGCCCGGCGAACCCGCCCGGCCACGTCGCGCAGCCGCTTTGCGTCGCGGTTCAGGGCGCGGTCCAGGACCAGCCGGGACGGCGGGCGGAACGCGGTTTGCCCGATCATGTCAAGCGTGGCGAAAATCCTGTCCGGGGCGTCGAGCAGGCAGTTGATGCTGGGCACGGCCTCCAGCCGGGCCGCCACGTCCGGGCACCGGGCGGACAGGGCGTTCAGGTAGTACCCGTCGGCAAAGATCAGGCCGCGTATGTCCGCCTCGTCCGCCAGCCGGAGCAGCAGTTCGCCGGTCCGGTCCAGGCCCGCCAGGTCGAAATAGCGGCCGGGCGCGTGCAGGCGGGTGTTCACAAGCGCGTACTTGTCCACGCCGGGGAGCGTGTTCAGGCCACGGACGAGGCGGTCGGGATCGCCCTTCGCCAACCGCTGCCGGGCGTCCTGCACCAGGGGCGAGGCCAGGGAGAAGTGGACCGACCCCACGCTTTCGGCATGGTCGGCCAGAAAGGCGGCATAGCCGCCGTCGGGGATGAAGGGGACGTCCAGGAGCATGCCCTGTTGTCTCCGGTCGGGCCTGTTCCGTCAAGTGGCGTGCTTTTATAGGTGGCCGGTGGCCCAGCGCACGATGTCCGTGCTGCCCATGGCGCCGGACTGGCGGGCGATCTCCCGCCCTCCCCTGAACAGGATCAGCGTGGGCACGGCCCGGACGTCGTAGCGGGCGGCCACGGCCTGTTCGGCCGAGGTGTCGAGCTTGGCCAGCCGCACCACGGGATGGAGGCTTTTGGCCGCCTCCTCGAACTGGGGCCCCATCATCAGGCAGGGGCCGCAGGTGGGGGAATAGAAGTCCACCAGCACCGGGACGTCGCTCTTGGCGATGTGCCGGTCGAAGGTGGCGCCGACCAGTTCGGTCGGGATCGGTTCGAAGACCTTGGTGCGGCATTTGCCGCATACGGCTTCGGCCTCGCGGCCTTTGGCCACGCGGTTGATGGCCTGGCAGCGGGGACAGACGAGGAGTCGGGTATCTGTGTTCATGGGTTCCTCCGGGGTCGGATGCGGGTCGTGATCGGCCGTCAGGAAAAGAAGGTAATCACGATGCCCCGGAGGGCAAGGGGGACGATGCCCCCTCTAATTCATGGCAAGGATTCGGATGCGTTCCGCGCGCCTGGGCGCGATGTCGTCCAGAATGGCGTCCACATGGTTTCGGACCGAGGCGTTGCGGGTGGCGCCGAGCGTCTTGACCAGCCGGTCCTGGATGGAGATGCGCCTGTCCTTGAGCACCCTGGACGAGAGGGTGATGAGTTCCGTCCTCGCTTTGGAATCGCGTTCGGCCTTGGCCAGCCTGAGGATGCGGTTCTTCATCCTGTGCCGGGCCTTGGACCAGGTCTTTTTCGGGAAATAACGGGCGTACAGGGCCTTGAATTTCGGGCCGGGTTCCGCGCCGCCGGTCTCGAAATCGGCCATTGCCTGTTCCGGGTCGGCGAGTTGTGCGGTCTCGGCCAGCATCTGCCGGCGGGTCAGCAGGGCGTATTGGTCGTTGTCCTGGGTTTCGTGGGCCTCGTAGGCGTCCTGGCGGGCGAGCAGCGAGGTGACGGCGATCGGGCGGAAGGATTCGGGAACCAGGCTTCTGACGATGTCGAGGACGCGCTGTTCCTCCTGCCGGTCGCGGACCACGCCCATGACCACGGCCTCGCCCTGGACCACTGCAACATCCACGTTGGCGGAGCGGACGTGCAGTTCCTTGAACAGGCCGGTCTCGATGACGGTTTCGGCGTGGCTGTCGGTGACGGCGGGCTTGATGGCGGCCAGCATGTCGGAGGGCTGCTGCCGGATCACGCCCTTGACGGAGCGGACGCCCTTGATCTGCTGGAGCCGGGCCACGATCCGGTCGCGGTCGGCGGGGGTGGCGAACTCGCCGGTCAGGTAGATGTCGCCGTTGTAGCTGGATGCCTCCATGTCGGCCCGGGGATCGGTCAGGAGTATGGTCTGGGCCTGCAGTGAGAGGATTTTGTCGGCCAGCATGTCGTCGGCGTTGCGCTCGTCGGCGGCGAACAGGACGGTCTTGTGGACCGTGCTCGCGGCGGTGATGACCATGGACGCGGTCTGGGGCACGGCCATGGACGCGCCCGTGGTGATCAGTGCGGGCACCACGGCGCAACCGCCCGAAAAAGCAAGACAAATAATTATTACTATATGTGCGGCATGTCTTTTCATGATGGTTCGCCTCCGAATCGGTCCGCGTGAAGCGGGAACGAGGGAACTATACATTCTTGTCGAACAAGGCAAGTATTTTTCGGAGAAAAACGCGGCGGCGCGGCGAATCGGCCTCGGATCAGGCGATGAGGAGGAAGGACGCGGTGGCCCGGGCGACCTCCCTGCCGGCGGCCCTGGCGCATGCCTCGACGAAGATCACCCGGCCGCCGCGTTTTTGCACTCGGGCTTCGCAGACGAGCGTGTCGTCTGCATTGGCGGGGCGCAGGTAGCTGACCGACAGGCCGACGGTGGTGGTCCTTTCGCCGGGCCGGTTTCCCGCGAGCACGGCATGGGCCATGGTCTCGTCCAGCAGGGTGGCCAGTACGCCGCCCGCCACCATGCCCCCGCCCTGGATCAGTTCGGGGCGGCACGGCAGGCGGAGCACGGCCCGGTCCGGCTCAAGGGCGTCCACCCGGATGCCCAGGAAGTTGAAAAGGGGGTTCACGGACTGCTCGGGACGTGCGAGGGCTTCGAGATACTGTTTCGGCATATGGGTCAATTCCTTGCTTCGGCCAGCCGGGACTGCATGGCTTCCCGGAGGGAAACGAGGACCTTGACGGTTTCGTCCGGGTCGTCCGGGAAGGCGGCCGGTTCCAGTTCGAGGGTAATGTACCGATCATAGCCCCGTTTGCCAAGACGCCGGAGAAAGTCGTCCAGGGGCAGGGCCCCGGCCCCGGGCGCCAGGTGTTCGGTGTAGCCCACGGCGTCGGAGAAGTGGACGTTGTACAGCAGGTCGTTCGGCACCTTGTCGATGGCGTGCAGCACGTCCCGGCCGGACACGCCCATGTGGCAGACGTCGAAGGTCAGGCCCACGTTCTTGTCCCGGCACTGGTCCATGAGCTTTTCCAGCGGGTCCTTGGCAAAGGGCGACCCCTCGGCCCAGGGCATGTTTTCCAGCGAGAAGCGGATGCGTCCCTTGGCGTCGAGGAGCAGCGGCAGGTCGTACGCCTTTTCGAACCAGCGGTTCTGGATCATGTTGGCCAGCCGCGAGCCGGGGGGATGCATGGTGATGTGGTCCGCGTCGGGCAGGGCGTTGGCCAGGGCGGTGGTCGCCTTCCATGAGTTGAGGTGTCCGCCCCAGGCGGCCCAGTCGCGGAACGGGGCGTGGAGGCTGCGGATGGGCAGGACGTCGTTGACCGCTTCCAGCCCGGATTCGGGCGTGAGCTTGGGCGAATTCATGATCAGTTCCATGCCCGCAAAGCCCGCATCGCGACCGATGCGCGCGATGAGTCCAAGCGGCAGGTGGAAAAGGCAGCCTGCGGAAAGCAGAATCCGGGGACCGGCCCGGCCGGGAACGTCTTTGCCCATGCCATGCACCATATGGGATGGCGCGTAAACGGCAAGCGATAATTCGGGGAAGGGCGTTTTCCGGGCGGTAAACGGCAGAAGGGGCGGCCGTGTTGCCGCGAAGGCCGGATGAATTGCGGGCCGGACGGCCTACCTGAAGGGCGATTTCTCGATCAGGTCGCACAGGACCAGGGCCCAGGAGACATCGCGCTTGTTGTCTTCGGTCATCATGTCCAGCAGGGCCTCCTTGAGCGGCTTGATCGCCGCCTTGAGTCCGGACTTGCCCACGTCGGTTGCCCGGTAGGCCGCGTCCAGCGCGTCCAGGCACAGCTGGTCGAAGGGGGCGTCCCGGCGGCCCGCATGGTGGGCGGCGATGTCCCGGACCTTAAGCAGCCCGAAGACCACGGCTTCCAACTGCGTGTAGTCCCGGCCCCAGATTTCGCTGCCGCGTATGGCGGGCCGCGCAGGTCCGGCGGGCCGCTTGTCCCGCGCGCCGAGCGTGCGCCTGAATTCGTTGAGTGCGACGATGCTTCCCATGACAACTCCCGACGGTGTTCCGTCGTTGTCTTTTCGGCCGATTCCCGGCTGCGCTTTAGAGAGGGTTGCCGGATCGCGCTCGAGGGAAGGCCGTTGGGAATGGCTGCGGCCGATCGTGAGCAGTCGGCAGTTCATTATCAGCGTGAAAACAATCTGTTGTCATAATCGAAAACTTATCGATAGCAATCTTGAGGGAGGCGTTTCTATAGAAAGTTTAGATTTTATCTAAATAAAAAGGCGGACCGGGATCGAATCCCGGCCCGCCCGGATGGCGCATGATGCGGCTAGAGCACGGAGTGAACGGAGTCGATGGCCCAGTACTTGACGTCGAATTCTTCGGCCATGTCCTTCTGGAGGCGCTTGAATTCGGGCTTTTCCATGTCGCGGATGCGGATGAAGATGTCCTTGGTGGGCACGTCCTCGGGTACGTTCTGGGTCAGGATGGACATGACCCGCGCGCCGTGGTCCTTGAGGAAGTTGATGATCGGGGCCAGGCTGCCCGAGGCGGTGGGGATGTGCAGGCAGACCTGGGCGCCGCCCTCGTACACGCCGGTGATGTCCACCAGGACCTTGAAGATGTCCGTGTCCGTGATGATGCCCACGACCTTGTTGTCCTCGTCCACCACGGGCAGTCCGCCGAAGTTGTGCTCCAGCATGATGACGGCGGCCTTTTCCACGGTGTCGTCGGGCTGTATGGTCATAACCTTCCTGGTCATGATGTCCTTTATCTTGATCTCCGACAGCAGGTAGTACAGCTCGTGCATGTCCAGCGTGGTGGCCTTGGACGGGGACGCGTCCTTGACGTCCCGGTCCGAGACGATGCCCAGGAGCCTGCCGTCCTCGTCCACGACGGGAACGCGGCTGATGTGATGGTCCTTCATGACCTTGGAGCACTTCATCATGGAGCGGTCGGGGGTGATGGTGACGACGTCCTTTGTCATCCAGTCGAGTACCAGCATACGTATTTCCTCCTGATTGTTCGGCCGTCACAACCGATAGTGTTCGATATTCAGTGACTATCACATACCCACTCCACCCGCATTTGGCTAGTCCATTCCATTGCCTTTTTGCCTTGCCCGGCCCCGAAACAGGCCATCCGAAAGGGTGTCAAGTTCAAATTTTATCCTATGGGACGCTTTTTATGCTCATTCGTTCCCGAAACAGGGATTTGGCCGAAAACGGGGGTATGCTGTCCGCATGACTGGAGGGGGGCCGCTCCGCAACCCTCGACACGGGAGATACTGAAACATGGCTATACCCATCATCGGCGCCGTGGCCGGGCTGCTGTCCTCCATCGTGGACGGCGTGACCGGCCATGTGCGGCAAAAACAGGAATTGAAGAAGGCGGTCATGGAGAACCGCATGCGGCTGGCCCGCTCGGATCGGGAATTCAACCACGAGTGGGAGATGAAGCAACTCGAGAACGCGGGCTGGAAGGACGACGTGCTCTTTTTCGCCTGGATCGGATTCTTCGTCTGGTCCGGGGCGGACCCCGAGGGCGCGGGAGAGGTCGTCAGGGCCTGGGAGAACCTGCCCGACTGGTTTCTCCAGGTCACGTTCTGGATCGTGGCCGCGGTTCTCGGGGTCAAGAAGATCGGCGACTACCTGCCCGGCGCGTTGCGCGGGCTCAGGGACGGACTGCGGGGTGGCGAATGACCGCCCTGGAACGGGAGGACCTGCAAAGCCTGCTCGTCCGCATCGACGAACGGGTCAAGGCCATCCAGGAGGACATCCGGGAGATCAACGGGGCCCGGCAATGCGCCGGGCACGCCGTGAAGATCCGCTCGCTGGAGCGGCTCGCCTGGGGGTGCCTGGCCGGGCTGGCCGCCATGGGCGTCAACATGCTCGTGGGAGCGTTTAGGTGAGCCGGTCAGGGATAGGTCTGGTCCAGGTAGGCTTCCAGCTGCCGTTGGTAGGCCGCGGCCATGGTCGCGTCCCCGGCCGCCTGGGCCAGGCCGCGCGCCTTGCGCAGGGCCTCGATGGCTCCGTCCATGTCGTCCGCGCCCTTGAGCGCTTCGGCGAGCAGCCCGTACAGCGCGCTGCGGGACGGCTCCAGGCCGATGGCCCGGCGCAGGTCGTTCGCGGCCGCGTCGTATTGCTCAAGGGCCATGGCCGCCTTGGCCCGGGCCATGATGAGCCGGGTGTTGGTCGAGTCCAGGATGAACGCCTGGCTCAGGTCCTTGAACGCCGCCGCGTAGTCGCCGAGCCGCATGCGGGCCATGCCCCGGTTGTAGTTGGCGTCGAGGTTGGCCGGGTCCAGGGCCAGGGCGCTGGTGAAGTCGTCCACGGCCTCGTCCGTCCGGTCGAGGTTGAGATAGCACAGCCCGCGTCGGACAAACGCTTCGGCCATGGTGGAATCCGCCTCGATGACCCGGGTGAGCTCCCTGGCCGCCTCGCGGAATTCGCCCCGCCTGAGCAGCAGGACCCCGCGCGTGTAGTGCGCCTGCATGTATTCCGGGTCGTGCTCGATGATGTAGTCGAGATCGGCCATGGCTGCGTCGTTTCGGCCCAGGATGACCAGAAGGCCCGCCCGCTGGTAGCGGGCCGGGGTCAGGTCCGGGTCGAGGTCCAGGGCCTGGTTGAAGAGCCCGAGCGCCGTGTCGTTGTCCAGGAACTCGCCGTCGTGCACCAACTGCATGGCCTGGTCCAGGATCTCGGAGGCCGTTGCCTCGCGCTGCTGGAGCGCCTTTTGCTCGGGCGTCAGCGACGGGGGCGGCGGGGCGTCCTTGCGGCAGCCTGATGCAAGCAGGCACAGGCAGAACAGAACAAGCAGGGCGGATGGGCGCATGGCGCAAAATACCCTTTGCCCGTCCCGCCCGTCAACACAAGGGATATAAATGACACAAGATCTGTATATACCACGCAGGCACCAGGCCGAGATCGAGGCCGCCCTGGCCCGGTTCTCGGTGCTTGTCTGCCACCGGCGGTTCGGCAAGACCGTGCTGTCGGTCAACCGGCTGATCCGCGCGGCCCGCGAAACCCGCCGCACGGACTGGCGCGGGGCCTATATCGCCCCGCTCCACCGCCAGGCCAAGACCGTGGTCTGGGACGAGTTGAAGCGGTACTGCGGCCTGGGCCGCGACGACTGCACCGTGAAGTTCAACGAGACCGAGCTGCGCGCGGACTTCGACAACGGCGCGCGCATCCGCCTGTTCGGGGCCAACAACCCGGATTCGCTGCGGGGCATGTACCTGGACGGCGTGGTCTTCGACGAGGTGGCCCAGATGCCCCATCGCGTCTGGACCGAGGTCATTCGGCCCGCCTTGTCGGACCGGAACGGCTGGGCCCTGTTCATCGGCACCCCGCGCGGCAAGAACGCCCTGTACGAGATATGGGAGAAGGCCGGGACCGACCCGGACTGGTTCACGGCCATGTACCGGGCGTCCGAGACCGGCATCATCCACCCGGACGAGCTGGCCGCCAACGCCCGCGAGATGTCGCCCGAGGAGTACGAGCAGGAGTTCGAGTGCTCGTTCACCGCGGCCATCCGGGGGGCCTATTTCGGCCAGCTTCTGAGCGACGCGGACAAGGAGGGACGGGTGACGCGCGTGCCGCACGATCCCTCCATGCCCGTCCACACGGCCTGGGACCTGGGCATGTCCGACTCCACCTCCATCTGGTTCGTCCAGGCCCGGCCGGGCGGCACCTACGCGGTCATCGACTACTACGAGGCCGGGGGCGAGGGGCTGGACCACTACGCCAGGGTCCTGGACCGCCGGGGCTACAAGTACGGCGAGCACATCGCGCCCCACGACATCCGGGTGCGCGAGCTGGGCACGGGCAAGTCGCGGTTGGAAGTGGCCCGCAGCCTGGGCATCCGGTTCGACATCGCGCCCAACATCCCCATCCAGGACGGGATCAACGCGGTCCGTGCCATCCTGCCCCGGTGCTGGTTCGACGCGGAGAAGTGCGCCCCGGGCATCGAGGCCCTGCGCCACTACCGGCGGTCCTTCAACGACCGGCTGGCCGACTTCTCGTCCCGGCCCGTCCACGACTGGACCAGCCATGCGGCGGACGGGTTCCGCTACTTTGCCGTGGGCTTCCGCCGTCCCTCGAACACGGCCCGGCCGTCGGCCACGGCCAACGACTACGATCCGTTCGGGAGGTCCCATGGCCGTTCGAGAGCTTGACGCCCGGCCCGCGGCCTACGCCCATTTCCCGGACACCGGCGAATATCGCTGGCTGGAGCTTGGCGACGGCGCGGTCTACGGCCACGCCGCCTTTGCCGAGCGGGAGGACCGGCTGGAGCTGCACCTCTCCCTGACCCGTTGGGGAGGCGGCGTCCGCCGCAGCCTGGCGGGCGACCTCGACTGGCTGAAACAGGAGGCCCGGCGGTTGGGCAAGGCCCGCATCATGGGCGTGCGCGCGGACGGCGAAGGGCGCTTCGACGAGCGCCTCTTCCGCTTCGCCCGCCTCTACGGCTTCACCGAGACCCATGTGTTCCAGACCGCCTCCATGGAGGTCTGACCAAACAACAACGGCGCGCCCGCCATGCGGGCGCGCTGTCCGATTTTTAAGGGGCGTCAGCGGACTGTCCGAAAATGGTGAGATGCAAGGAAGCGTAAAAATCCGGGACGCGCAGTGTATTGGTTCATACATAAGCGGTCCGGATTTTTACGCTGACGCCGCGGATCGCCGTTTTCGGGCAGTCCGCTAGGCGTTGCCCATGACGATGGTGCCTGTGCCGCGCTCGGCGGCCTCGAAGATCATGGTGATGCTGGTGGAGTTGTCCAGGATGTAGGTGGGCCGGCTGATGTCGATGATGTTCAGCTCCCGGTCGTCCACGTAGTTGGTGACCGACTCGTCAACGTTTTCACTGGAGTACTCGTTCACGTTGGAGATGCGGATGGAGTTGTCGGCCTCGGTGACGCGCGTTTCCGGGAAGGCCAGGGTCGAATTGTGGTTCTCCACCACGTTGGTGTCGTTGTCCTCCACAAAGGTGGTCTGGGTCCGGCTCTGGTCCACGGAGGCGTATTCCGTGGACTGGTCGATGCGGCGCGAATTGTCCGTGTTGTGGGTCACGTCGGTGTTGTATTCGATGTCCAGGGAGCTGTTCTCCACGAAACTATTGACCTTGTTCTCCGCGTGGCTGCTCACCGAGTTGTCGTTGTCCACGAAGGTGTACCGGGTGGACTGGTCGATGTCGCGGGACCAGTCGTTGTTGTTCACCGTGTTGACCGCGTTGTCCTGGTTGAAGGTCCGGGTCTCGTTGAAGGCGACGTCGTTGTCCTCGGTGTGGACGGTCTGGGAGTTGTCCGCCTGGTTGTACGTGGTGTTGGACTCGTGCCGTTCGCTGGTGGAGTGGTCCTCGATCCGGGTGGTGGAGTTGTCGTTTCGGACCGTGGTCTTTTCCTCGGTGGGATAGCTGACCGACGTGTTGTCGTTTTCCACCCGGTTGGTCACGTTGGTCTCGTTCTCGGTCCGGCGGCTGTCCGTTTCCCGGATGTCCGTGTTCTCGGTGACGTAGGTGTTCTCGTTGGTGGTCGGATTGGTGTAGGTGCGCGAGTAGTCCTGCTCGAAGACCGTTTCGGCGTCCTGGGCGTGGACGGTCTGTTGGTTGGTCACCTGGCTGGTGGTGTTCTCGTTTCGGATGGTGTCGTTGGAACTCATGTCCAGGCTGAAGGCCGAGGAGTTGTCGAAGGAGTTTTGGAGGGTCTGCCGCTCGGTGCGGTTGACCACCATGTCCATGGACTGGTCCAGGGACTTGTCCACGTTTTGCGTGGTGTAGTCCGCGTAGTTGTTCTCGACGTTGCGCCCCTGGTCGATGTTGGTGTTGTGCTCCGCGCTCAGGTCCATGTTGCCGCTCCGGCCGGTGCCGATGCCGGAGAAGTCCGGGCGGGGCGTGGTCAGCGGCTCCACGTATCCGTCCGAGGTGGGTATCCACGGGGCCATGGCCGTCTTGGGCGGGGTGAACGCCTCGGAGTTCACGTTGTGGTGGAACACGTCGTTGGGCCAGTGCTGGGTGTGGCCGAAATACATGCCGCGCGGGTTGGTCATGCGGTGGGCCATGACCATGCCGGACGGCGAAATGGGCACGAATCCGGTCAGGCTGGGCAGGGAGAAGCCCAGTTTGGGGGTCTGGGGCACGTGGCCGCCGGGGGTGATGGGCTGGATGCCCAGCGGCGGGATGGTCGCGACGCTTCCGGCGGCCTCGGTCATGTTGCCCTGGCCCGGCGGGGTGATGTAGCCCGCGCCCTGGCCCGAGGGAGCGCCGCCCGTGTTGACGCGGGGTTCGCCCCCGCCGCCGCCCCCGCCGATGGCGCCCTGGGTCCCCTGGTTGTCCGGGCCGATCTCGCCGGTGTTGCTGGTGGGCGTGCCGGGACCCTTGTCGCCGC
This sequence comes from Desulfovibrionaceae bacterium, assembly GCA_015709315.1. Taxonomy (GTDB): domain Bacteria; phylum Desulfobacterota; class Desulfovibrionia; order Desulfovibrionales; family Desulfovibrionaceae; genus Pseudodesulfovibrio. The sequence goes on along the minus strand of JACCQI010000015.1, from coordinate 31,321 downwards.
CGATGGGGGCCAGCGTGCCGCTGCCCTGGTTGCTGCCGCCGCCACCCTGGTTGGGGGGAATGAAGGGGCCGCCCGCGCCGCCGATGGGGGCGAGCGTGCCGTTGCCCTGGCTGCTTCCACCGCCCCCGCCTCCGCCGATGGAGCCGCCTCCGCCACCTCCGCCACCGCCTGAAGTGCCGCCGCCGATGGCTCCGGCGCCCGAACCGCCGCCGAAGCCGCCGCCCACGGAACCCGAGCCGGAACCGGCACTGAGCGCACCGCCGCCACCGCCGAGGCCCGCGCTCGTGCCGCCGCCTTCCACGGCCATGGGCGCGCCGCCGCCCGGCGCATAGGGAATGCGCGCCACGGACGTGTCGATCATGACGCGTGCGGGCGAGGTATCGATGGGTACATGGCCCGGTTGGCCGGTGACAAGTTGGCCGGGCGGACCGGCCTGGAACGAGCCTGCCGGACCTGCCGTCACCTGGCCGGGACCTCCGGCCACGATGAAGTCCGTGACGCTCGACATGGACATGGGTGTCTCTCCCCCCAGAAGCGGGCCTTCCCTGGTCCGCAAAGCGCCCGGAATCGGGCTTTCTGGCTCCTGAAACATACACGCTCCGGGAAATATCCGTCAACCCCCTTCGCCGAAGGGGTGCCGGGGAAGGGGCCGCCGCCGGTTTTCGTTCCGGGCCTCGGCCACGGGCCTGGCCGTGCAGGCCCGGAGTTGCCCTCCTCCAGCCGGGGCCGGTTGGGGCGCTTGCCGTGCATGAACGTCCGCGGGGCGGAACCGTCCTTGTGGACGAAGGGCTGCTTCCGGGACACGCATATTGTGAAGAAGATGGAGACATTCAAAGGCGTCAAGGAAAGAGGGACGGTTATAAGGGGTCGGGAAGACACCTGTGCCGGGCGCAAAAAAAGCGCCGGGCAACCCCGGCGCTTCCTGCGGCCGCCGCGCTGGAGAGTCTAGAAGGAGGAAACGCTGTTGCCGAACCCCTGGGCGCGGGTGCCGCCGCCCAAGGTCTGGCCGTCGGCCTTGAGCTTGGCCTGCTCGGCCTTGAGGAGCTGGTCGCGCAGCTGCATGAGCTGAAGCTCCTTGTCCTGGATCTTGGTCAGCTTCTGGTCCTCGGGGATGTCCTTGTCCTGCAGTTCCTCGATTTCCTGCTCGAGCCTGGCGATCTGGTCCTTGAGCGACTGGAGGGTCTGTTCCGTGTCCGATTCCTCGCCGGTCTCGCCCGACGTGCCCGCCTTTTCCATGGCGATGATGGAGCGGGCCTCCTCGGATATGGTCACGGTGTCCCCCTGCTCCGGGGTCTTGGCCTCCTGGGCGTTCTCGTCCGCGGTCTTTTCCACGGCGGGCGACTTGACGCTCATGGCGTCCACGAAGATGGATGTCTGCTGCGCCAGCGAGTGTATTGCCATGACGACCTCCTTTCAAAAATAAATATAGTCCGTCATTGATTCAGATCGGCCTTCTCGTCGGGAACTTTAGGGGGCGTGAACGATTTTCCCGTTCCGGGACGCGGATTCCGGCGCAGACGGTTCGCCGATCCATTCCACGGTTGCCTGACCGCGTTAAAAAAAGCTATCGTGAATGCGAAAAAACACACGCACTTTCGCCTTGCCGAGGAGCCACATGAGCGTCACCAATCTCGAACATCTCTTCAAGCCCTCGTCGGTGGCCGTCATCGGCGCCACCAACGATCCGCGCAACGCGGGCAATATCGTCATGCGCAACATCATGGCCGGCGGCTTCATGGGGCCGGTCATGCCGGTTTCGTCCACGGCCGAGGCCATTGCGGGCGTACTCACGCACAAGTCGGTCAAGCACCTGCCCAAGACGCCGGACCTGGCCGTGGTCTGCACGCCGCTCGACGAGGTGCCGGAGATCATCCACTCCCTCAAGGAGCGGGGCACCAGGGGCGTGGTGCTCATGGGCTTGGGCTTCGCCTCCATGACCGAGGAGGAGCGCCAGGACGTCAAGTCCACCATCCTGTCCGTGGCCCGGCCGCCGGAAATCCGCATCATCGGCCCCAAGTCGCTGGGCTTCATGGTGCCGTCGCTGAACCTGAACGTCTCCCTGGCCCACGCCGCCGTGGGGCCGGGCAAGGTGGCCTTCGTTTCCCAGTCGGATTCCCTGTTCGCCACGGTCCTGGACTGGGCCATCGACCAGGGCGTGGGCTTTTCGCACATGATCGCGCTGGGCAGCCGCATCGACGTCACCTTTGCCGACATTCTCGACTATCTCGCCTCGGACCCGCTCACCCGGTCCATCATGCTCTACGTGGAGTCCATCAAGAACGCCCGCGAGTTCATGTCCGCGGCCAGGGCCGCCTCGCGCAACAAGCCGGTGCTGGTCATCCGCCCCGGCCAGGCGCTGGACACGGTGCTCGCGGACCTGAAACTCAGGGAGACCGGCGACCTGCGGCTGGAGGACGAGGTTTACGACGTGGCCTTCCGCCGCGCGGGCATGCTCCGGGTGGAGGACATCGACGGCCTGTTCGACGCGGCCCAGACGCTGGGCACGCCCAAGGCGGTGTTCGGCCGCAAGCTGGCCATCCTGACCAACGGCACCAGCGCGGGCATCCTGGCCGCGGACCGGCTCCTGGCCGGGGGCGGCGAGCTGGCCCCGCTGTCCGACGAAACGATCAAGGCCATCGACGCGGAACTCGGCCAGGAGAACTGGTCGCGCGCCAACCCGGTGGACATTCCGTTCAACGCGGACGGCAAGGCGTATTCCCAGGTGCTCAAGCTTTTGGTCAAGGACAGGGGGTCCAACGGCATCCTGGTCATGCACGTGCCCTGGACCTCCCAGCCGGACACCGAGATAGCCGAGGGGCTGCGCGACTCGCTCAAGAGGGTCAAGCGCATGGTGCTCACCGCCTGGCTCGGGTCGGGCGCGGCCGAACGGTCCCGCGACGTGTTCCGGGCGGCGGACATCCCCACCTATGAAACGCCCACCCAGGCCGTGCAGGCGTTCCTGTACATGGCCGAGTACCTCCGCAACCAGGAGATGCTCATCGAGACCCCGGATTCCCTGCCCACGGATTTTTTCCCGGACACGGCCCGGGCGCGCTCCATCGTGGACAAGGCCCTTGCGGACGGGCGCACCTCCCTGACCGAACCGGAGGCCAAGGACATCCTGGCGGCCTACGGCATCCCCGTGGTGGAAACGCGCATCGCCGTGTCCGCCAAGGAGGCGGTCATCGCGGCCGACAAGCTGGGCTATCCCGTGGCCCTGAAGCTGCGTTCCCCGCAGATTCCGCAGCCCTTCGACGTGGGCGGCGTGCTGCTCGACCTGGAGACCCCGGAGCGCGTCTGGGAAGGCGCGGCCTCCATCCTGGCCCGCTGCACCAGGGAGCGGCCCGACGCCTATATCGAGGGCTTCACGGTCCAGAAGATGGGGCGCAGGCCCGGCGCGCACGAACTGTCCATGTCCGCCACCGTGGACTCCGTCTTCGGGCCGGTCATCCACTTCGGCCACGGCGGCATGGCCCGCGAGATGATCCAGGACCAGGCCCTGACCCTGCCGCCGCTGTCCATGTCCCTGGCCAAGGAACTGGTCAACCGGACGCGCATCGCCGCGCTGCTCAAGGGATCGCGCTCCCACCTGCCCACGGACATCGACGACGTCTGCCTGACGTTGATCCAGATATCCCAGCTCATCGTGGACGTGCCCCAGATCCGGTCCATCGACATCAACCCCCTGTACGCGGACTCCGAGGGCGTGCTGGCCCTGGGCGGCAAGATATCCATCGCCCCGTACGAAGGGCATGGCGAGAACCGGCTGGCCATCCGGCCCTACCCGCGCGAGCTGGAGGAGTGCGTGGTTCTCAAGTCGGGCCGCCAGGTGACCCTGCGGCCCATCCGGCCCGAGGACGAGGAGACACACCGCCTGTTCCTGGGCAGCCTCACGGACGAGGACCTGCGTTTGCGGTTTTTCGGCGTGGTCCAGCGCGAGTTCGACCACAAGGACATCGCCCGGTTCACCCAGATCGACTACGACCGCGAGATGGCCTTCATCGCCACGGCCATGGACGACAGGGGCGAACCGGAGACCCTCGGGGTCATGCGGACCAACACCAAGCCGGACAACACCGAGGCCGAGTTCGCCATCGTGGTCCGCTCCGACATGAAGAATCAGGGTCTCGGCTCCCTGCTCTTCCGCAAGGGCATTCTCTACACCCGCGATCGCGGCACCCGGCTACTCATCGGTCAGACCATGGTCGAGAACAAGGCCATGCAGGGATTGTCCAGGAAGCATGGCTTCATGGTCACGCCCGACCCCCTGGACGAGGACCTGGTGAACATGGAACTCGACCTGGAACGGGCGGAGGTCTAGATGGCGGACGTCCCCGTCATTCGCCACCATACCGGCATGGAGTCGTCCGGTGGCGCGACGCGCGTGGCCCGGCTGCTCATGGACGGGCTGGCGGGCCGGGGAATCGGGACGGCCCTGAGCTTCGAGGTGGCCGAGGAGGCCGGTTCCGAGCCCGCCCGGCCCGGCGAGTTCGGCCCCAGCCTGCGCGGGGGGGCCATCGGGCACGTCCACTGCACCGGCGACTGGCCCGCGCTGCTGGGTTCGGTCGATGTCGGCCGCAGGCTGGTGATCACCCTGCACGATTGCGATCTTTTCACCGGCGGGTGCCCCTATCCGCTGGGCTGCGCCAATGTGGACGAGGGGTGCGCCGCGCCGTGCCCCAGGGTGTTCCCGGATTCGTCCGCCCTGCGCAAAGCCAAGCTGGATCAGGTCCGGCGGCTGGACCCCGTGCTGGCGGCCCCGTCCCGGTGGCTGGCCAGGCTGGCCAAGACCCACCTGCTGCGCCCGGTCTCCGTCATACCCAACGGCATCCCCTGGCCCGACCGCATGCCGTCCAAAAAAGAGGCGCGCAGACGGCTCGGCGTCAACCCCGATGCCCGCGTGGCCCTGTTCGCGGCCCACGGCGGCCTGGACGCGGCCTACAAGTCCGGCGACGTCTGGAAGGATATCTGGGCCGCGCTCAAGGAGCGGGTGCCGGGCCTGGTCTGCTTCGCGGCGGGCGGCGACCGCGAGGAGCGCATGGGCGACCTGGTGTTGTGGCCCTATGTGGACCGCGACAAGCTTTTCCTGCTCATGGCCGCCGCCGACGCGCTGCTCTATCCCACCCGCGCGGACAACCATTCCCTGGTCGTACTGGAGGCCATGTCGCGCGGATTGCCCGTGGTGGCCTACGGGGTGGGCGGCGTGCCGGAACAGGTGGCCGACCAGGTGACCGGCCTGCTGGTCGAGCCGGGCGACCTGGCGGCCTTTGTGGAGGCCGCCGCCGGGCTGCTCGCCGTCCCCGGCATGGTCCGGCAGATGGGCATCGAGGCCTTCGAGTCGGGCCGGAAGCGGTTCGGCGTGGAGCGCATGGTGGCGGACTACATGCGGGTGTACAAGCGGCTCTGCTGAGTTCGCAGCGCCCTGAAACGGGAAAAAGGCCCCCGCACCGTTTGGTGCGGGGGCCTTTTTCGCCGGGGCCGCCTAGCTGAGCTTCTTTCGCAGGCGGGAACGAAGCAGGATGGCGATGAGGTTCATGCCCAGGACCAACGCCACCAGCACGAGAGAGGTGCCGTACTGGAGGGGAAGCGTCGCCTCGGGGTCGGTGGAGGAGACCGACAGCGAGTAGATCTGGTAGGGCAGGGCCATGACTTCGTCGAAGATCGAACCCGGCAGCGTGGGGTTGTAGCTGGCCGCGGCCGTGAACATGATGGCCGCGGTCTCGCCCGCCGCGCGGGAAATGGACAGGATGGAGCCGGTCAGGATGCCGGGCAGGGCCGAGGGAAGCACCACCTTGAAGATGGTCTGCCACTTGGTGGCTCCCAGGCCCAGGGACGCCTCGCGGTAGGTGTCGGGCACGCTCCTGAGCGCTTCCTCGGAGGTGCCGATGATGACCGGCAGGATGAGCACGGCGAGCGTCATGCAGCCTGCGGCCACGGACACGCCCATGCCCAGGCCGCCGAGGTCGCGGGCGGCCACGAAGAAGGCCATGCCGAACAGGCCGAAGACCACCGAGGGCACGCCCGCCAGGTTGTTGATGCACAGCCGGATGATGCGCATGAACAGGCCGGGCGTGGCGTATTCGTGCAGGTAGATGGCGGAGGCCACGCCCAGCGGCAGGGCCAGGGCCATGGAACCCAGCGAAAGATAGAAGGTGCCCACGATGCAGGGGAAGATGCCGCCCGCCAGGCCGCCTTCGGTGGGCTGCGTGGTCAAAAACTCCCAGGAGATGGCCGGGAGGCCGTAGTAGACCATGTAGCCGACGATGATGAACAGGGCCAGCCCGTTGATGGCCACGGCCGCGCGGAACAGGGTGAACCAGGATTCCTGGGTGATTTTCCGCCGCAGCATGGAGGTGCCGGTGCCGGGTATGTTGGAACCGTTTACGGTCATTTCAGTGCTAACCATTTCTGACATGTTCCTTTCCGGCTAGAGGCTTGCCGAGCCGACCTGCTTGTACTTGTGGGCGATGTGGTCGGCCAGGAGGTTGAAGAGAAAGGTGATGATGAACAGGACCATGGCGATGGCGAACAGGGCGAAATAGTGCATCTCCAGGCCGAAGCTGGTCTCGCCCATCTCGGCCGCGATGGAGGCGGGCATGGGGCGGACCGGGTCGAAGATGGAGGTGGGGATGCGCGCCGCGCCGCCCGCCACCATGAGCACGACCATGGTCTCGCCGATGGAGCGGGACATGCCGAGGATGACGGCCGTGGACAGGCCGGACAGGGAGGCCGGAAGCACCACGCGCCAAATGGTCTCGAACCGGGTCGCGCCGAGCGCCAGGGAACCCTCGCGCAGTTCGTCGGGCACCGAGTGGATGGAGTCCTCGGCGATGGAGGTGATGGTCGGCACGGCCATGAAGGCGAGCATGATGGAGGCGTTGAGCATGTTCACGCCGAAGCGGATGTCGAACAGCTCGAGCAGGAGCGGGGCGACCACAACCATGCCGAAGAAGCCGATGACCACCGACGGCAGGGAGGCGAGCAGCTCGACCATGGGCTTGACGATCTCGCGCACCTTGTTGGGAGCGATCTCGGCCAGGTACACGGCGGTCATGATGCCGAGCGGGATGGCGATGACCGAGGAGATCAGCGTGACCCATACAGAACCCATGATCAGCGGCAGGATGCCCCACTGGGGCGTTTCGGAAACCGGCTTCCACTGGTTGCCGAAGATGAAGTCGAAAAAGCCGATGCCGCTGAACTTCTCGCCCATGGCGTCGAAGCCCATGAAGGTGGGCAGGGCCTCGGTGATGAGGAAGTACATGATCAGGCCGAGTGCGAGGATGGACGCGCTGGCGCAGGCCAGGAACCCGATCCTGATGACTTTTTCCTTGAGGGAACGTGAAAGCATTGTCGCCCCGTTTACTTCAAGCGTTATCCCGCCGGGGCCTGGTCGCCCCGGCGGGAATATCGGTTTGTTCCAATCGGTGTCGGATCCCTGCTACTGCATGGGGACGAAGCCGACCTCGGCGATGATCTTCTGGCCGGCGGGGGACATGACGAAGTCGATGAAGGCCTTGGTCTCGCCGGAGGGCTGGCCGCCGGTGTACAGGTTCAGGCCGCGGGACAGCGGGTACTCGCCGGACTTGCCGGTCTCGACGGAGGCCTCGACGCCGTTCACGGTCAGGGCCTTGATCTTGGGATTCAGGAAGCCCAGGCCCACGTAGCCGATGCCTTTCTTGTTGCCGGCGATCTTGGCGGCCATGGCGGCGTTGGAAGGCATGCGGGAGACCAGGTCGAACTCGTCTTCCTTCTGCATGACCTTCTTGTGCCACACTTCGTAGGTGCCGGAGTTGGTCTCACGGGAGAACAGGGCGATCATGCCCTTGTTGCCGCCAACGTCCTTCCAGTCGCGGATCTTGTCCTGGTAGATGTCCTTGAGCTGGGCGGTGGTGATTTCGGAAACGGGGTTGGAGGGGTGGACGATGGGAACCAGGCAGTCCAGGGCGATGACGAACTGGACCGGCTCGATGCCGTTGGCCTTGCACTTTTCGATTTCCGCGGACTTCATGTCGCGGGACATCATGCCGATGTCGGCGGTCTTGTTGATGATGGCCTTGGCGCCGTCACCGGAACCGGTGGCGGAGATGGAGAAATTCACACCGGGATGCATGCCCTGGTAGGCTGCAACCAGTTTCTTCATGGCCGGGTCCACGGTGGTGGAGCCCTTGACGCGGATCTCAGCGGCGCCGGCCAGGGCGGAAACGCTCAGGACAGCCATGGCGACGAATGCAATCAACAGTTTTTTCATTGTGTTACCTTCCTTGACGTTATGAAGAATAAATTCAGTCCTCGATGACTTGTTGCGTAGTGATATGCCCGCAATGTTACAGCATCGTGACGGGGTTTCAAAAGCTCGGTGACACTTTCGGGCCATGTTGGTGACGGAAGGCGGCCCGGCGTACGGAGCTGTGTGGGGAAGCCTTTGGATTTTCAGGCGAAAGAGGGCTATTCGAAGAGGGTGGTCAGGATTTCGGCCTCGTCGCCGGGCATAACGGTCGCGCCGCCGCTGATGACGGCCAGGCCGAGGGCCTTGCCCATGCCGAGCATAGGGGGCACCTCCTTGCCCGCCAGGGGGAGGGCGGTGATGCGGGAGCCGTTCACGGACAGTTCGCATTGGATCAGCCATTCGGGACCGGGACGGGCGTTGATGCCCCGGGTGAAGCGGGCCGTGATCGGCCCTTCGGGATCGGGCAGGCCGCGCAGCCTGCGGACCGCCGGCAGTATCAGGGCGTGGAAACAGGTGAACACCGCTGCGGGCGGGCCGGGCAGGCCGAAGAGCAGGGTCGCGCCCCGCCGGGCCGCGAACAGGTTGCGCCCCGGCCGCATGTCCACGGTGTCGAAAAGGATCTCGAATCCGCCCGCCAAGGCCCCGGTGCGCGCGAAGTCTCGCTCGCTGTTGCCCGTGCCGCCGGTGGTGATCACCAGGTCCGGCAGGTCCGGGCGGGACAGGATGTCCACCAGCCGATTCTTGTCGTCCGGGAGCACCGAGGCCTCGCTCACCACCGCCCCGGCCTGCCTGAGCAGGCCGCCCGCCAGGACCAGGTTGTCCGCCGGGAAACGGTCGGCGCTCGCCTCACCGGGCGCGGCCAGCTCGCTGCCAAGGGCCATGACGCGCGCCGTCGGCCTCGGATGGACCGCCACGCCGGAAAGCCGGGTGCGGGTCATGACCGCCGCGGCCTGGGGCGTGATGATCCTCCCGCGCGGCGTGACCACCGTGCCCGCCGCGATCTCGCCGCCCACGGGCCGGACGAACCATCCCGGCCGCACCGGCGCGGAAACAAGAATCTCTTCGCCACGGACCTCCACGTCCTCCTCGGCCAGCACGCAGTCCGCGCCCGGCGGCAGGGTCCCGCCGGTCAGCACCCGCGCCGCCTCGCCTCGGCCCACCGGCGCCGGGGCCACGGATTCGGCCCGGATGCACTGGCGAACGGCCAGCCTGGCGGGCCGCATGGACCGGGTCCCGGCCGCGTCCTCCGAACGCAGGGCAAAGCCGTCGCGCACGGAACAGGCGGTCTCGGGCACGTCGCATCCGGCGGCCACGTCCACGGCGGCCGCCAGTCCCACTGCCTCGGCGGGCGCAAGAAAAACGGCATCAAGCGGGGCGGCGGCCTCCAGGAGAAGGCGCAGGGCCTGCGGACGGGAAACGGGCGGCATGGTCATCCTTTTTTGGTTCTTGTTTGGTGGCATACTCGCACCGGCCCGCCCGGTTGTAAAGACCCGGTCCGCGCCAAGGAAACAGGGCCGTGACAGGAGGCAGCCACAACGTTATGGTGCCCCATCCCGAAACGAATTCTCCGGGAGGAGCCATGACACCACATATTATCTGCATCGTCGGCAAGAAGCGGTCCGGCAAGACCACCTTTTTGGAAAAACTCATTCCCGAACTGCGGGCGCTCGGCATTTCCGTGGGCGCGGTCAAGCACGACGCCCATTCATTCGACATGGACCGCGAAGGCAAGGACTCCTGGCGGCTCAAGCAGGCCGGGGCCGGAACCATTGTGGTGTCCTCCCCGGAACGCGTGGCCATGATCCGGTCCGTGGACCGCGAGATGACCCTGGAGGAAATGGCCGGAACCCTGTTCAAGGATAAGCATCTCGTGCTCACCGAAGGCTACTTCAACGCCGACCACCCCAAGGTCGAAATCCACCGGGGCGATGCCCACGAGCACCCCCTTTGCGACCGGCACAACCAGGCGGAAAAGAAACTCATAGCCATGGTCACCGACCAGGACGTGGACGCCGACGTGCCCAAGTTCGACCCGGAAGACGCCAAAGGCGTGGCCGCCCACATCGCCCGCAGCAGCCTGGGCTGGGTTCAGGACCGCATGTGGGAAGGACAGGGCTGAGCCTCCGGCGGCCCCTTCGGGGAGACCAGGGCGCTGCCCTGGACCCGCCAGGGAGCAAAGCCCCCTGGACCCCCATCGCGCCTTCGGCGTGGGGCGTGCGGATGCCGCCTGCCGTGCCGGTGTACGATTCGGGCAAGAAAAAACGAGAAACGCCGTGCCATGATTGAATTATGGTGCGGCGTTTTTTCTTGCCCGAATCGCGGGTTGGGGTTGTTTGGTTTTGATTGGACGCGGACCGCCCGGCTTTTTCTCCAACAAAGTTCTAAACGCCACCACACCGGACGTTTCGCTGACCGCCCAATCAGTCCGTGTGGCGTGGGCAACCGTCCCGAAGAGTTCGCGCGGGGCAGCTCGCTTACGCTGTCGGAGATGTCCCGCGCGAACTCTTCGGGACATTCTTCATCCCCATCCCAGCTCTCGCCAAACCGCACCCGCACGCCTCTCGCCGAAGGCGACCCAAGAAGTTTAGGAGATTCTCAAGAACCCTTTTCAAAGGGTTCTTGAGCCGTCGGAGACGCCCCGCGGCGAGCGGCCGCCGGAGGCAGCACATCCCCTGCCGCCGCTTATTTTCCTGCGGCCTGTCCCGTAGCGATGGTGCGGCCGATTTCGGCCTTGTCGGGATCGATGAATCGGTGGAGCATTTCCTCGACCCGTTCGATGGACACGGTGGTGTCCAGGCACGGGCCGTTGGGGCGTTCGTTGAGCACGCCGTAGACGGGCAGGGGGTAGGTATCCTGGATGCCGCTTGAGAGGTCGCGGTGGCAGGCCACGGCGATGATCATGCGTGGCCTGAGCTGGACCACGATGCGCCGGGCGATGGTGCCGCCCGTGGCCACGGCGAGGTTGACGCCGTACTTGTCGTGCAGGCCGAGCAGCCCGGCGATGGGGCATTTGCCGCACCGCTCGCAGTTGTTGATGTCGTAGGTCAGCCGTTTGTCGCACCGGGAGTTCTGGAGGCAGTGCGGCATGAGCAGGAGGATGTCCTTGGGCGCGTAGCGGCGCGCCTCGGCCAGCACCATCTCGTTGTTGACCGAGATGAAGGACAGGCGGATGTGTTCCTTGTCCAGGCCGAAGATGCGGCCGATGAGCACCATGAGCGGCAGGAACAGCTTGATGGTCAGGCCACGGAACCGCTTGGCGCCGGGCAGGGATTTTCGGGTCAGGATATTGAGGAACAGGCCCCAGTAGGCCACGGAGACCAGCCCGATCAGCCCGAGGACCAGCCCGCCGACCACCCAGGACGCGGCCGGGTGGATGTTTTTCAGCCCGATGTAGGGGATGACCCACAGGGCGGCCAGGAACAGGCAGATCACGAAACAGGTGATGCTGATGAGTCCCATGAAAAGGCGTTTTCTCGCCTGATGAATTTCGGGGGGATGGTTCAACGGCTGTCCTCTAGGTGCATTCCTTCATGTAGCCGCAGGCAAAGGACGTGGCGTCCATGGCTTTTTTGCCCTGGGGCTTGACCTCCGGGGTCAGGTATATCTTGTCCCCGGTGGTGATGGCGAGCTTGCCGTCCATTTCGCCGAGGATGGTTCCGGGGTCGATGGTCCCGGCGGCCTCTTCGGAAATTTCGCCGGGCGCGACGTTCAGGCGGATGGCCTTGCCGTCCGCGTTGGTCCAGTCGAAGAACGCGCCGGGCCAGGGGTACATGGCGCGGATTCGGTTGTGGACGGCCTGGGCGGGTTGGCTCCAGTCGATCTCGCCTTCCTTCTTTTCCAGCTTTTTGGCGTAGGAGGCAAGGGCGTCGTCCTGGGGCTTGAAGTCGTAGGCCCCGGTCTGGAGCCGGGCCAGGGCTTCGCAGATGCAGATGGCGCCGAGCTTGGCCAGCTCGTCGTGGATGGTCCCGGCGTGGTCGTTGTGGCCGATGCGAAGCGCCCGCTGGACCAGGACCGGGCCGGTGTCCAGCCCGGCCTCCATCTTCATGATGGAGATGCCGGTGACCACGTCGCCGTTCTCGATGGCCCGCTGGATGGGGGCCGCGCCCCGGTACTTGGGCAGCAGCGAGGCGTGGATGTTGAGCGGATGGACGGCGGGCACGTCGAGCACGGCCTGGGGCAGTATCAGGCCGTAGGCGGCCACCACCAGGACGTCCGGCTTGAGCGCGGCCAGCTGGTCGATGTCCGCCTGGTCCTTGAAGTTGACCGGCTGGTGGACCGGAATGTCGTTTTCCAGGGCCACCACCTTCACGGCGGACGGCTTGCACTGCCGCCCACGGCCGCACGGGCGGTCGGGCTGGGTGTAGGCGGCGACCACGTCCGCGCCCTCGAACGAGAGCAGGACCTTGAGCGCCTCGGCCGCGAAATCGGGCGTGCCCATGAACACCACGCGCAGGGGCTTCAGGTCCACGGCCCCCCAGGACTCGGCGGAACTCGTGTTGGCGGCGCTTATTTCTTCCATCTGAGCGCCTTTTTCCGGTACATGGCCTTTTTCAAGCGGCCCGTCCTGTCGGCCAGGGTGACGCCGTCCAGGTGATCGATCTCATGTTGCAGGATGATGGCCAGAAGGCCCGTGGTGTCGATGCACACCTCCTTGCCCTCGCGGTCCTGGGCCCTGACCACCACGTGTTCGCTGCGCTTGACCGTCACGGTCAGCTCCGGGCAGCTCAGGCAGCCTTCCTCGCTGTCCACCTCGCCGTCGCATTCCACGATTTGCGGGTTGATGAGCACGCGCAGTTCGCCGCGGGTCTTGGGGCCGGTCTGGTCCACGCAGATGAGCCGGATGGACTTGCCCACCTGGGGCGCGGCCAGGCCCACGCCGTCGGACTCGTACATGGTCTTCACCATGCTCTCGATGAGCTTTTCCAGCTCGGGCGTGATTTCCTCGATGGGCTTGGCCTTGGCGGCCAGCACCTCGTCGGGCCAGGTACATATTTCAAGTTGCATAAGTGTGCCTCCGGCGGCCGGGTGCAGGGGAGGAAAAACCCTTTAATAAGGTTTTTCCTCCCCTGCACCCGGACCCCCATCCCCTCCTTTTCCCGAACTTTTTGTTTCGCCGCGGGGAAAAGGTTCGATATCGGGGAGGTTGTATGCGGCGTTGTGGTTTCCGTATCTACCTATATGAATAAGTCCTGAAATTCAAAAGGCGAGTTTTCGTGTCACTCGCCCCGCGCCGCCAAGTGTGCTTTCGCGTTTTTTCAGTCTCCCCGGCGGCGTGGAGACAAACGCTCTGGAAAGGGTCCGGGGGAAACCTCGTGAATGAGATTTCCCCCGGATCGCGCTATTGATCTTCCTTCTTGTTCTCGCGCAGGCGGATGCCGAGTTCGCGGAGCTGCTTGTTGGGCACGGCCGACGGGGCCTCGGTCAGGAGGCAGGTGGCCTTCTGGGTCTTGGGGAAGGCGATGACGTCGCGGATGGATTTGGACCCGGTCAGGATCATGATCAGCCGGTCCAGGCCGAAGGCGATGCCGCCGTGGGGCGGCGCGCCGAACTTGAGCGCGTCCATGAGGAAGCCGAACTTGGCCTGGGCTTCCTCGTCGTCGATGCCGAGCGCCGCGAACATGGCGGTCTGCTGCTCCTGGGTGTGGATGCGGATGGAGCCGCCGCCCACCTCGAAGCCGTTGATCACCAGGTCGTAGGCGCGGGCGATGGCCTCGCCGGGGTTTTCCTTGAGCACTTCCATCTGCTCGGGCCGGGCCGAGGTGAACGGATGGTGGCGGGCCACAAAGCGCTTTTCGTCGGCGTCGTATTCGAGCAGCGGGAAGTCGGTGATCCACACGGGCTTGAATTCCTTTTCGTCGATGAGGCCGAACCGCTTGCCCAACTCGCAGCGCAGGTTGCCCAGCGCGGCGTTGGCGATGTCCGCCTGGCCCGCCTGGAAGAACAGGATGTCGCCGGGCTTGCAGCCGGTGCGGGAGCGCAGTTCCTCGATCTCCTCCTCGGAGAAGAACTTGACGATGGGCGACTGCCACCCGCCGTCCTCCTTGACCTTGATCCAGGCAAGGCCCTTGGAGCCGTAGATCTCGACGAACTTGGTGTACTCGTCGATCTCCTTGCGGGACAGCTCGGCCCCGCCGGGCACGACCATGACTTTGACCAGTTCGCTGGAGGCGAAGACCTTGAAGCCGGAGTTTTTGAACACGTCGGTGATGTCGATGTGCTTCAGCGCAAAGCGCAGGTCCGGCTTGTCCACGCCGTAGTCGCGCATGGCGTCGGCAAAGGTCATGCGGGGGAAGGTCTCGGGCAGGTCCACGCCGATGGTTTCCTTGAACAGGGCCTTGACCATGCCTTCGGCCATATCCTGAATGAGCTGCTCGTCCGGGAAGCTCATCTCGATGTCGATCTGGGTGAATTCGGGCTGGCGGTCGGCGCGCAGGTCCTCGTCGCGGAAGCATTTGACGATCTGGTAGTAGCGGTCCATGCCGGAGACCATGAGCATCTGCTTGAAGAGCTGCGGGGACTGCGGCAGGGCGTAGAACTCGCCCTGGTTGACGCGCGAGGGCACCAGGAAGTCGCGCGCGCCTTCGGGCGTGGACTTGGTCAGCACCGGGGTCTCGATTTCCAGGAAGCCCAGGGCGTCGAGGTAGCGGCGCACGCTCTGCGCGGCCTTGTGGCGGAGGATGAAATTCTTGGCCAGGGAGGGACGCCTGAGGTCCAGGAAGCGGTACTTGAGGCGCAGGTTCTCACCCACCTCCACGCGGTCCTCGATGGGGAAGGGCGGGGTCTCGGAGGTGTTGAGCAGCTTGTACTCGTCCACTTCGATCTCCACCTCGCCGGTGACCATGTTGGGATTGGCCATGCCCTCGGGCCGGGGCCGGACCACGCCCTTGACGGCAACGACGTATTCCGGGCGGATGGCGTGGGCGCGCTCGTGGACGTCGGCGTTGTGCTCGGGATTGAAGACCACCTGGGTCAGCCCCTCGCGGTCGCGCAGGTCGAGGAAGATCAGACCGCCGTGGTCGCGCCGGAACTGGACCCAGCCCATGAGGCAGACGGTTTCGCCCATGTCGGCGGCGGTCAGCTCGTTGTTGTGGTGGGTGCGCCGCCAGCCGCCGAGGTCCTCGATGACGCGGAATTCGCTGTAATCCCGTTCTTCCTGATAGTCAGACATTCTCTCTCCGTATTGGTGTATTTGTGCCTTCGGCGAGGTGTTCGGCTCGCATTCTTGGCGACATCTTATCGAAACAATTTGCGCCGCAGGCGCACACGGGATTCCAAAGGCCCCCGGCCTTTGGCCGCCGGAGGCGAAATCATCCGGCATCGCCGCGAAGCGGCATCCTTTCCCGCCTCTACAAACTCGCCAGGTACAGGGCGCGGTCCAGGGTTTCCTGCTCCCGGTCGCCCACCATGTCCTTGACGGTGATGGTCTTGTTCGCCATCTCGTCGCCGCCCATGATCAGGCAGGTCCGCGCGCCGGACTTGTTGGCCGCGCGCATGCGGGACTTCATGGACCCGCCGGAAAAACTCACCTCGCCGCACAGCCCCTTGTCGCGCAACTGCTGGGCGAACAGCATGGCCTCGTTGGCCGCGGCGTCCTCCACCACGGCCAGGTAGAAATCCGGGACAGCCGCTTCCAGCCCGCCCAGGAGCAGGGCCAGCCGCTCCATGCCGCAGGCAAAGCCCGTGGCCGAACAGTCCGGGCCGCCGAGGTTCTTGATCAGGCCGTCGTACCGGCCGCCGCCCGCCACCGAGGTCTGGGAGCCGATGTCCAGGCTCGTCACCTCGAAGCAGGTCCGCACGTAGTAGTCCAGCCCGCGCACCAGCCGGGGGTTGAGCTCGTAGGACACGCCCGCGCCGTCCAGGATGGCCTTGACGTCCGCGAAGTGGGCCTCGCACTCGGAACACAGGTGGTCGGTGATGACGGGCGCGTCGGCCACCAGCTTCTTGCAGGCGTCCACCTTGCAGTCGAGCACGCGCAGGGGGTTGGTGTCCATGCGCCGCCGGCAGTCCTCGCAGAACAGGTTCTTGTCCTTGGACTTGTAGTAGTCGGTCAGGGCCTGCTTGTAGGCCGGGCGGCACTCATGGCAGCCGAGCGAGTTGAGTTCCACGGTCAGCTTGGTCAGGCCCAGGGAATTCAGGAAGGCCCGGAGCATGAGGATCAGCTCGGCATCGGCCTGGGGCTCGTCCGCGCCGAATATCTCGGCGTTGATCTGGTGGAACTGGCGCTGGCGGCCCTTCTGCGGGCGCTCGTAGCGGAACATGGGGCCGAAGGTGAAATATTTCGAGACCTTGCCCGGCTGATGGGTCTTGGACTCGATAAAGGCGCGGACCACGCCCGCCGTGGCCTCGGGCCGCATGGTCAGGGACCGGCCCTTGCGGTCCGGGAAGGTGAACATCTCCTTGCCCACCACGTCGGTGTCCTCGCCGATGGACTTCTGGAACAGCTCGGTCTTTTCCAGGATGGGCGTGCGAAGCTCGCCGAAGCCGTAACGGGGGAACACTTCGCGGGCGATCCGCTCCATGTGGGTGAACAGGGCGGCCTCGTCCGGGAAAAGGTCGGCGAAGCCCTTTATTTTTTGCACTTTGGCCATGGCGTACACATAATCCTTAAAAAGATTGTCGGGTGGCTGGAACCGAATCTGGTTAGACCATACCGTCCCGATTGTCAAAAAGAAGAGAGGGTGCGCCCGCCGGGCGGAAACGATGTGACGGGATTGGCAAACAGGCCCGTTCCCTTTTGGTTTGACCTGAACGGGTAAATTCTCCACTCTGGGCCTTGGAGGATGTCATGGCCATCGTCACCGCCTGCACCATGGATTGCGGGGACGCCTGTTCCCTGCTCGTGGATGCCGAGAAAAAGACCGTCCGGGGCAACCCGGCGCACCCCTTCACCAAGGGGTTCTGCTGCAAGAAGGGCGGCCGCTATTTCGAGCGGCTGGAGGCCGAGGACCGCATCGTCGCGCCGCTGATCCGCAAGGACGGCGTCCTGCGCGAGGCGTCCTGGGACGAGGCCATGACCCTGGCGGCGGCCCGGCTGGACGCGGCCCGGAAGACCCCGGAGTCCATCCTCCACGTCCACGGGCACGGCTATCGCGGCGTCCTGGCCCAGGCGTCCGGCGTGCTCTTCGGCAGGCTGGGCGCGTCCACGACCAGGGGCGCGGTCTGCGACGAGACCGGCATCGTCGCCAGCGAGCGCGATTTCGGCGTGCTCCACCACAACGACCCCGAGGACATCCTCAATGCGGACCGCATCGTCAACTGGGGCCGGGACATGACCCGCTGCTCGGTTCACCAACTGGCCCTGGTCCACAAGGCGCGCAAGCAGGGCGTCGAGGTCCTGACCATCTCGCCCGGCGGCGACGGCACGCCCGAGTTCTCGGACGTCAACGTGGCCGTCCGTCCGGGCACGGATAGATTCCTGGCCGCGGCCGTGCTCAAGCTTTACCTGGAGGCGGGCGACCTCAACCCCTGGGTGCTCAACCGGACCGCCAACTGGCCCGCCCTGCGCGGCCTGATCGACGGCCTGAGGTTCGCGGACCTGTGCGCGGCCTGCGAGGTCCCGCCCGCGGATGTGGAGATGCTTTTCGACTGGTACGCGGACACAGGCCGGGTGGCCACGGTCATCGGCTGGGGGTTGCAGCGCTACCTGTACGGCGGCGAGAACGTCCGCTTCATCAACGCCCTGGCCATGATCTCCGGCAACGTGGGCATCTCCGGCGGGGGCGCGTACTTCAATATTTCCTCGGGCCGCAACCTCGGTCCCTGGGATCATCTGGCCAAGGGCGGCCGCAAGCCCCGCAACCGGCGCGAGTTCTGGATCGGCGACCTCGCGTCCGAGATCAGGCGGGCCGACCCGCCCGTGGAATTCATCTGGGTGGACGGCCACAATGTGGTCAACCAGGTGCCGGACTGCCTGGCCGTGGCCGAATCCTTCGTCCGGCCCTTCGTGGTGGTCGTGGACGGGGTCATGAACGACACGGCCATGCGGGCGGACGTGGTCCTGCCCCCGGCCTTCATGTTCGAGCGCGAGGACGTGCTCGGCTCGTTCGTCCACAACTGCGTCAACCATTGCGCCCCGGCCGTGGCCCCGCCCGGCCTGTGCCGCCCGGATTTCGATATCGTCTCCGACCTGGGCCAAAGGCTGGCCGCCCCCGTGCTCCTGCCCGCCGCCGAAACGTGCATCCGCGAGTCGCTCAAGAAAATGAACATCTCCCGCGACGAGCTTCTGGACAAGGGCTTCGTCAAGGTGGGCTATCCCTACGTGGCCTTCGAGAACATGCGTTTCGGCCACCCGGACGGCCTGTATTGCTTCCCCGAGGAACTGCACCCCGAGCCGCAGCGCGACCCGGACTTTCCGCTTCAGCTTCTGACCCTGGTCAACGGCGACTATCTGCACAGCCAGATTCCGGCCGTGGACCAGCGCGGCGTGCCCGTGGTCCATATCTCCAAGGGGAATCCGGCCTGGCCGGTCCTGGACCCGGCCGGGGATGTCTACCTGGTCACGCCCCTGGGGGCCATGGAGGTGCGGGTCGAGACCATCGACGACCTGCATCCACGCGCCGTGGCCATCCGCCGGGGCGGCTGGATGAAGTACGGTCACGTGGCCAACGTGGTCATCGAACCGAGGCAAACCGACATGGGCGGCGGCGTGGCCTACTACAGCCAGCCCTGCCGCCTGGAAAACCGATAAGGAGGAGCCGTATGAAAGTGTGGCAAAAGACCCTGGTGATCGCGTGCATTCTCGCCCTTTTCGTCCCCGCCTTCAGCGGGTGCAGCGAGGAAGGGCCCATGGAAAAGACGGGCAAGCAGCTCGACAAGGCGGCGGACGACGCCAAGGATGCCGCCAAAAAAGCCTTTGAGTAGGTCGGCTTGCGATAGCGGCGCATCTGCACATTTTTCGCGGGGACCTTTCATCCTCACGTAGAAGCCTACGTTGCGGTGAAAGGCCCCCACGAGAAAATGCACAGCTGCACCACTCTCCCAAGCCTCGCGGCGGTGCGAGGGTGGGGGAGTGGGGCGGTTTGTGGAGATGGCTGGCGTCTTGGGACGGGGCGGTCGAGGGTTGCCCGCTGTCGGGCACCCTTGGTGCCCGAATCGCTTGCGGCGGCGTGTTTGGGTATAGGCGCACTTTGATGGGGGGATGATTCGCTGTCGAGCACCCTTGGTGCCCGAATCGCTTGCGGCGGCGCGTTTGGGGGAGGTGGGCCGCTTGGTGCATTTTCACACCATTGCAGGCTCAATCCTGTTGCCTTCCGCGGCAGGTCCGCGTAACCAGTGCTCATGCAAGCACGTTCTCCCAAACCCCTGCCTCCGGCGAGGCGGGTTGCGCTCGAAGCACTCTTCCGCTGCCTGATGAACAGGCAGGATATCCAGGCCGGACTCGACGCCGTCCTTTCACAGGGGGCCATGGATCCCCGTGACGTGGGCCTGGCCACCGAAATTTCCTACGGCTACCTACGGCTCAAGGGGCGCATCGAATACGTCCTGTCCCGGTTCCTCAAGGACCCCGGCAAGTTGCCGCCCAAGATGCGGCTGGCCATGGGCGTGGCCGCCTACGAGATTTTGTTCCTGGACAAGGTCCCGGCCTACGCCTCGGTGGACTGGGCCGTGGAATTCTCCAAGACCAAGCCCGGCGCGCGGTTGGCCGGTCTGTTCAACGCGGTGTTGCGCCGCGTCGCCGAATTGGGCGAGGCCGCCCATGATCCCGATTTTTTCCGCAAGGACGCGTCCCTGCCCGAATTCCTGTCCCGCTGGTATTCCTGCCCGCAATGGCTGGTGGACATGTGGTGGCGCGAATACGGCGAAAAGGCCGCCATCCAATATCTGGAGGCCCAGCTCAGGCCCCCGGCGCTCGGCTTCAACCTGTTCGGCCATCCCCATGCGGACGAGCTGTATTCCGAGATCGCGGGCTGGCCGGAGTTGATCGACATCGAAGGCATGAGCTTTGCCCTGCCCGCGTCCGTGCGCTTCGAGGAGGAGCCGGAACCGCCCATGCACCGGCAGTCCTTTGCCGCCCGCCAGGCCATCGAGGTCCTGAATCCCGAGTCCTGGCGCGAACCCGTGTGGGACGCCTGCGCCGGACGGGGCGGCAAGACCCGCATCCTGCTTGAAAAAGGGCTCAACGTGTTCGCCTCCGATCCCCACCAGGGACGGCTCAACGCGCTCAAGCGCGATCTGCCGGGGGTCCGCACCTTCGTGGCCAACGCGGCCATGGCCTCGGCCCCGCACACTCCCGGCTCGGTCCTGCTCGACCTGCCCTGCTCCGGCCTGGGCGTGCTTTCGCGGCGGCCCGACACCAAGTGGAAGCGCAAGCCCTCGGACCTGGCCGACCTGACCCTGCTCCAGTCGGAAATCCTGCGAAACACCGTGGACCAGGTCGCGCCCGGCGGCTCGGTCGCCGTCATCACCTGCACCCTCAATCCCGAAGAAAACAACCTGCTCGTGGAACGGTTCGCCAACGAACGCCCGCGTATCGCCATCCATACCCAATGGACCACCCCGCCCGACTCGCCGCTTAACGAGTTTTTCTACGCGGCGTTGCTGAAAGTGAGCTAGGCGGGGCCTCCGGCGGCCGCTCGCCGCGGGGCGTCTCCGACGGCTCAAGAACCCTTTGAAAAGGGTTCTTGAGAATCTCCCAAACTTCTTGGGTCGCCTGCGGCGAGAGGCGTGCGGGCGCGTGATGGCGAGGGCGGGGATGAAGAATGTCCCGAAGTGTTCGCCTCGGACATCTTCGGCGCGCGGACAAGCTGCCCGAGGCGAACCCTTCGGGACGGTTGCCCACGCCACACGGCCCGGCCGGGCGGTCATCGAAACCTCCGGTGTGGTGGCGTTTAGGACTTTGTCAGGAAAAAAATCGGACTGTTCGCGTCCGGCCAAAGCCCAAACAACCCCAACCCGCGATTCGGGCAAGAAAAAACGCCGCACCATGATTCGATCATGGCACGGCGTTTCTCGTTTTTTCTTGCCCGAATCGCACACCGGCACGGCATGCGGCGTCCGCACGCCCCTCGCCGAAGGCGACACGGGATTCCAAAGGCCCTCGGCCTTTGGCGGGTGCAGGGCAGCGCCCTGCCCGTCGGAGACGCCCCGCGGCGAGCGTTCCTACCGCCCCATTTTGGCGTTGAGCCAGGTGGTCGGGGCCATGGATTCGGGCACGCCTTCGCGGGCGTCCACGCCCCGGGCCTCGGTCAGCCTGTTCTTGTAAATTTCCCAATATGCCTGGGCCAGCGAGGTGGAGCCGGTCAGGGGGTAGGCCAGGGCCGCTGCCAGGCGGGCGGACAGTGCTTCGGCGAGCAGGGCGTCGTATTTGCCGGGGTCGGTTTCGCAGCGGACATAGGAGATGAAGAGGGGTGCCTGTTCGTCGCACAGGATGCCGCTGCCCTGGATTTCCCAGTCCCCGACGGTTTCGCCGTCCCGGCCCGTGACCTGGATGACGCGCAGGAAGTCGGCGGGCAGGGCGTATCGGCAGGCCCATTTCCAGAGGGGTGTTTGGGTGCCGTTTGCCAGTTCGGCCTGGGCCATGGCGCAGTTCCACGGGTGGGCGCGCAACACTGCGTCGCGCACGGCGGGCCAGCGGTGGTTGCACAGCCCGGCCGCCTTGGAGTCGTCGGCCAGGGACATGATGACGTCCTCGCCCAGGTCGAGCAGGGCGTTGTTGCAGATTTCGATCACGCTCGTTGCCATTGTCGGTTACCTCGCTTGGTGGATAAGGGGTTGTCCATCCCGGTCGCCCGGACCGGCGGCCTCGGGCGCGTACAGCGTATCACGGGTTTTGCGCCGGACCACGAACTGTCGATAAATGCATGGAAAAAACAGTCCATAGGATAAAATTAGCGCTTGACAGGGGGTGTGCTGACGGGCCTAGGGGTGGATATGGATGTTGACGGCGGGACGAGACTCCCTATTATCGCCCCCTTGCCGCTCCGCTACGAGGAAATAATGCGAAATATCTACCTTATTGATCTGATTTGCGGCATTTCCGCCGCCCTGGATTATGTCTCTCCCCATGTGGTGGGCCACCACAAGCGTGTTGCCATGGGGTCGGCCGTGCTGGCCAATCATCTGGGCGTCAAACCGCCGTCGCTCATGGACCTGCTTCTGGCCGCGCTGCTGCACGACATCGGGGCCTTTTCCCTGCATGTGGTCCTGGACGGGCTTGATTTCGACACCGACGTGACCGAGCACGCCGTGGCCGGGCACCGGCTACTGCGCGGCCATCCGTTTCTGGCCCGGGCGTCCCGCATGGTGCTCCACCACCACACGCCGTGGCGGGACCTGCGGGAAGCGGACAACGGGGACGACGCGGAAACCCTGCTTTTGGCCAATGTCATCAACATGGCCGACAGGATCGACATCCTGCGCCGGGGCAAGGGGTACCAGCGCAGCCGGGAAGAGGTGCGGGAGATCGTGGACCGGATCTCCGAGGCCTATATCGCGCCCGAGGTGAAGCGGGCATTTCTCGAACAGGCGGACAGCACCCTGTTCTGGACCCTGATGGAGGGCATGGAGGATTCCATCCGGGACGTGATGGGCAGCGAGTTGCTCAAGCAGCATATTTCCATGAGCGAGATGCTGTCCTTTTCCGATTTCTTCACCCATATCATCGACTTTCGGAGCCGCCACACGGCCACTCATTCCAAGGGCGTGGCCGAGACCGCCGTGCAGCTTGCCGGGCTGGCGGGCATGACCCCGCGCGAGCAGGAGTACATGCGCCTGGCGGGCAACCTGCACGACATCGGCAAACTGGCCGTGCCCGTGCGCCTGCTGGACAAGCCGGGCAAGCTGGACCCCACCGAGTATATTCGGGTCCAGGACCACATGCGGGTGGCGGACACGGTGCTCAGGGACATCCCCGGCCTGGATGAGATCGCGGACTGGGCGTGCCAGCATCACGAGCGGCTCAACGGCAAGGGGTATCCCCACGGCCTGACGGCCGACGACCTGTCGCAGGGCAGCCGGATCATGCAGGTGGCGGACGTGTTCACGGCCATCACCGAGGACCGGCCCTATCGCAAGGGCATGGATAGGGAAAAGACCGTGGGCGTACTCACGTCCATGGCGGACAAAGGGTTTCTGGACAAGGACATTGTCGGACTGGCCGTGGGCCACTACGAGGCGATCGACGCCATCAGGCGCATCTCACAGACCCAGGCACTGGCCGAATTCAAGCTTTTTACCGACGGTGAATACTAGGCGTCGCGGAATATCCGGCGGATCTCCTCCGGGTCGCGGGTTATGCCCAGGGCGCAGATGAGCCGGATGCGCGCCTTGGGGCCGCCGAGCCTGCCGCACAGGATCACGCCCCTGGCCTCCAGGTCGGCACCGCCGCCGGGATAGCCGTAGATGGGCCACACCCCGCCCTCGATGCAGCGGGTGGCCAGGACCACGGGGATGGTGTCCGCCATGCACTCCTCAAGGGCCTCCACCACGGTGGGCGGCACGTTCCCCGCGCCGAACCCTTCGATGACGATCCCTTTACTGCCCATGCTTTTGGCATGATCGATAAGTGATCGGTCCATGCCCGTGTACGCGGTCAAAAGGACCACGCGCTCTTCGATGTTCGCGGGGTGCAGCGCACGCCTGGGCGTTGGGGCGGAGTGGCGGCGCGCCAGGACCACGGACTCGCCCGCCACATAGCCGACGATCCCGGCCTCGCGGGACTCGAAGGCGTCCACGTTCAGGGAGTTGACCTTGACCGCCTCGCGGGCCGCAAAGATGCGGTCGGTCATCAGGATGCACGCCCCGACGCCGGGCGGCAGGGGGAGCAGGCAGGCGCGCACGGTGTTGGCCAGGTTGCGGATGCCGTCGTAGCCGGATTCCGAATAGTAGCGCATGGACCCGGTCAGGATGACCGGCTTGTCGGAGTTGATGACCAGGTCGCACATGTACGCGGTCTCGACCAGGGTGTCGGTGCCGTGCAGGATCACGGCCCCGGCCACGGACGGCTCGGCCAGGGCTTTTTCCACGTCCTGGGCCAGGCGGAACATGTCGCCGGGCGTCATGTGCGGGCTGGGCTTGTCCGACCACAGCACCGGGCGCAGGGTGACGTCCGCCTCGGGCGGCCCGAACTGGTTGAGGAGCGCGCCGAAATTGTCGTGCGGGGCCACTCCGGTCGTGCCCTCGGCCGGGGACATGCCGATGGTCCCGCCGGTGAAAAAGACTACGATTTCCTTTTGTTTCGTCATGGTCGCCACCCTGTTGCCGTTGGTTGCGGTTATTGGTTGTCCGCGGCCGGTGCGGGGTTTTTGGCAGCCCGTTGCAGGGCCTCGCGGAACAGGTTTTCGGCCACCGCCCCGGTGATGGGGGGCTGCCCTTCGATAACGAAGGTCGGGATGGCCGTGACCCCGGCCTGTTTGGCGGCAAGAGACCCCCGGCGCACGCGCTCGGCGTACATCCCCCGGTTCAGGGCCTTGTCCAGCGCTTCCGTGTCCAGCCCGCAGTTCCGGGCCACACCCCTGAGCACCGCCCGGTCGCCGATGTTCTTGCCGTCGGTGAAGTACGCCTTGAACAGGGCCATGTGCATGGCGTGGTAGCCGTCGTGGTCGCGGGCGAATTCGGCGGCCTCCAGGGCGAGTCGCGAGTTGGCCAGCAGGGTCATGTCCCCGAACTCGATGCCGTAGGGCGCTCCCCGCTGCCGAAGCACGCCGGTGATGTTGTCGATGTCGAATCGGTTGTACAGCTCCTCCATGTTTTGTCCCTGGGGCGGGGTCTCCGGGTGGAGTTCGTGCGGCACCCAGGTGTCCTCAATGTCGAATTCGGTCTTGAAATGCTCGACGAGGCCCGCGCCGACATAGCAGAACGGGCAAACGAAATCGGAATAAATGGTGAGCTTGATTGACATAACAACCTATCGATCACTTATCTGTTGAGACAGGGTCCTGTGTCGGCGCGGCCGTCCGCGCGCGGCCGAACGGGCCGTCGATGGATTGTTTATGCCATAGAGGCGGCGTTGAGCAAATCCTTCTTGAGGGCCCGGATGCGGTTTTCGTCGGTCAGGCGCAACCCGTCTTGGGTGCGGACGTGGAACACGTCGGCGGCCCGGCCCTTGATGGTGGCGATCTTGGCCAGGTGGATGGAGAGGCGGTGGGCGGCCAGGGTGCGGGCCATGTCGAACAGAAAGCCGGTCCGGTCCGTGGCGGCCACCTCGATGACGGTGTAGAAGTCGCTGGCCTTGTTGTCCACGGTGACGATGGGCTTGAGCCGGGGGCCGGAGCGGTGTCTGGTGAGCGGGGAGTTCTTGCGCTCCTCCAGCCGGGCGGAGAGGTCGAGCCTGCCGGTCAGGGCATAGCCGATGGACCGCTTGACGCGCGCCCAGACCTCCTCGGCGTACAGGTTTTCCGGCGGGTCGGCGACCGTGAACACGTCCACGGCCGTGCCGTCCTTCCAGGTGAAGATGTCGGCGGCCAGGATGTTCAGGCCGTGCAGGGAGATGGCTCCCGCGATGGTGGCGAACAGGCCGGGCTGGTCCACGGCGGCCACGGTCAGTTCGTAGGTGTTTTTGGCCTTTCCGGGCCTTGCCCGGACAAGGTTGACGCCCTTGCCGCCGATGGTGGAGGGCTTCCGCATCCTGTCCTCGGCCACGTCCGCCCAGAGCCGCTTCACCAGCTCGATGTGCGCGGCGATGGCGGGCGCGTCAAGGGCCAGGAAGGCGCGCATGGGCATGGCCCGCATGGCCGCGTCCGCAAAGTCGCGGTCCGCGTCGGCGGCGGCTTCGAGCACGGCGCTGCGCGTCAGGGCCGGCCGCCTGGCCGCGTCCGGCTCGGAAAGGGGGCCGTGCTCCAGGAGGTTCTTGACCTTGAAGTACAGTTCCTTGAGCAGGGACCGGGTCCAGGCGTTCCAGGCGCGCGGCCCGGTGGCCATGGAGTCGGCCACGGACAACAGGTAGAGCATGTCCAGCCGGTCCGCGTTTTCGGCCACGGCGGCCATTTCGGCGGCCACGCGCTCGTCGGACAGGTCGCGCCGGGTGGCCGTGGCGGGCAGGAGCAGATGCTGCTCCACCAGGAAGGCCACCTCCTCCACCAAGGTGGTTTCCCGCTCATAGCGGTTGAGCACGTCGCGGGCGATGTCCGCCCCGGCCTTCGAGTGGTGGGGCTCGCCCTTGCCCAGGTCGTGGAAGAACCCGGCCAGGAGCAGGATGATGGCGTCCCGGTACCCGATGCGTTCGCCGATCTCCCCGGTCCATTCCCCGTCGCCCGCCAGGAATTTCGAGAGCAGGGCCACGGTGGCCAGGGTGTGCCGTCCCACCGGGTGGACGTGGTAGTCGTTGAACTGGATGAGATGCTCCACGTCCCCGAATTCCGGGAACACGGCGGGCAGGAGCCGGGTCTCGACCAATCCCTGGCAGGCGACCTCGCCGTGCGGGGCCTTGAATATCTCCACCAGGGTGGACAGGGTCTCCTTCCGGTCCACCAGCCCGGCCGCGAATCGGGCCGGGTTGGAGCGGACCATGCGGCGCGCGCCCCAGGTGAGCGGCAGGCCGGACCGGGCGGATTCGAGGAACGCCCCGAGCACGTTGTCCGGGGTGGCCGCGGCCTGGCTCTTGAAGAAGATGCCCTCCGGCCCGGCGTCGAGGTTGCCGACGGAGAGTTCCGGCAGCGGGCCGTTGCCCCTGGGGCGAAATCCTTCCTGGAACAGGGCCTCGCGCATGGTCTTGATGCGGGTCATGGATTGGTGCAGCCGGGAGAGGAAGAATTCCACGCTCCGGCCCGCGGCCTCGGGCGAGTCGTCCCTGGAGCCGAAGCCCATGAGCCGGGCCGTGGGCGGTTGCAGGTCGAAGAAAAGCCGGTCGTTCTTGCGTCCGGCGGCCAGGTGCAGGGCCGTGCGAACGCGGTTGAGAAACGCCTGGTCGTCGCGCAGCCGGGAAAGCTCCTCGGGCAGGAACACGGGCTTGCGGCCGGACGCTTCGAGCACCCGGCTCAGCCAGGCCACCTGCTGGCCGTCGCGCAGCCCGCCCAGGCCGTTCTTCAGCTCCGGCTCCAGCATGCCCGTGGCGTCGCCGTACTGGGCGAGGCGGGTCTCGTTGTGTTCCCGCAGGGACCGGGCAAAGGAGTCGCCCTTTTTTCGCAGCACCTTGGCCTTGAAAGCGGCGCGGAAGGTTTCGAAGACCTCGGCGTCGCCCGCCAGGGGCCGGGCGTCCATGAGCGAGGCGAGGACCTGGAAGTCCTTGCGGGCCAGGGACACGCAGTCGGACACCGAGCGCACGCCGTGCCCCAGGTCCAGTCCGAGGTCCCAGAGGGGGAAGAGCAGGGCTTTGACGAAGGCGTCGGCCGAGGACGGGATGCGGCGCTTGAAGAGCACCAGCACGTCGATGTCCGAGCCGGGGCAGAGCCTGCCGCGCCCGTACCCGCCCACCGCCACCAGGGCGAAGGCGAACCGCTGCGCCCCGGCCTCCCGGATGCGGTCCTCGAAATAGTGGTCCACCAGATGGGCGTATTCCCAGGCGAAACCGCCGACGCCGCCCGCTTCGGCGCGCTTCCAGAGATCGGTGCGCGCGCATCGCAGCCTTTCGGCGGAAGGAGGCAGGTGGGGAACGGGCGTCATGGCTTCAACCTGGGTTGCTGTCTGTTGCCGGGGGAATACGATAATGGCCGGGAGGGTGTTTCCGCCTCCCGGCCATTGGACCGGCCGCGTTGCCGCGGCCGGTCGCTCGGGCGCGCTTGGGACTCTCAACCTCGCAGGCCCGGCTGCCCTGCCCGGAACGCGATGCGTTTCCGGGCCGGGGGTGCGCTATATGGCGTCCTCGCCGGTCTCGCCGGTGCGGATGCGGACAACTTCGTCAACGGGTGAAACGAATATCTTGCCGTCGCCGACTTCGCCGGTGCGGGCGGCCTTTCTGGCCGCTTCCACCACTTCGGCGGCGAAATCGTCCTCGACCACCACGTCGATCTTGATCTTGGGGACGAAGTCCACCTGGTACTCGGCTCCCCGGTACACTTCCTTATGGCCTCCCTGGCGTCCGAAGCCCTTGACCTCGCTGACGGTCATGCCTTTGACCCCGATGCCGGCGAGGGCGGTCTTGACGTCGTCGAGCTTGAACGTCCGGGTGATGATTTCAATCTTCTTCATATCATAAACTCCTTGCTACCACTGGTAACCCGTTTCGCTGTGTTCGGCGATGTCCATGCCCTTGTCTTCCTCTTCCGGGCCGGCCTTCAGGCCGATGGTGGAATCCACCACCTTGAATATAACGAAGGTCATGGCAAAGCAGAAGGCCCAGGTGGCGACCACGGACACGAACTGGACCCACAACTGGTGGCCGTTGCCCAGGATGAGTCCTTCCGCGTTGACCGTGGCCAGCACGCCGGTCATGAGCGCGCCGTAGGTGCCGCCCACGCCGTGGATGCCGACAACGTCCAGGGCGTCGTCATAGCCCAGCTTGTTCTTCAGCATGATGCCGCCGTAGCAGATCACGCCCGCGCCCAGGCCGAGCGCGATGGCCCACATGGGGGTGACGAATCCGGCTGCCGGGGTGATGGCGACCAGGCCCGCCACCGCGCCCGAGGCCGCGCCCAGGGTGGTGGGCTTGCCGCCGTGCAGCCATTCCGCGACGATCCAGGACAGGGCCGCGGCGGCCGTGGCCATGTGGGTGGTCACAAAGGCGTTGGCGGCGTTGCCGTCGGCGGCCAGGGCGCTGCCCGCGTTGAAGCCGAACCAGCCGAACCAGAGGATGGCCGCGCCCAGGATGGTCATGGGCAGGTTGTGCGGGATGAAGGCCGTGGAGCCATGCCC
Organism: Desulfovibrionaceae bacterium; assembly: GCA_015709315.1. Lineage (GTDB taxonomy): Bacteria > Desulfobacterota > Desulfovibrionia > Desulfovibrionales > Desulfovibrionaceae > Pseudodesulfovibrio. The sequence continues at coordinate 2,367 of JACCQI010000015.1, read as the reverse complement.
CTTGCGCTTGCCGATGAGGATGGCGCAGCAAAGCGCCGCCGCGCCGGAACTCATGTGGACCACCGCGCCGCCCGCGAAGTCGAGGGCGCCCATCTGGCCCATCCAGCCGCCGCCCCAGACCCAGTGGCACATGGGGGCGTAGACCAGGATCAGCCAGAGCGCGGAAAAGACCATGAATCCGGCGAACTTCATGCGCTCGGCGAACGCGCCGGTGATCAGCGCCGGGGTGATGACCGCGAACATGCACTGGAAGATCATGAAGGTCAGGTGGGGCAGATTGTCGGCCGGCGAGTTCACGGCGTCCATGCCCACGCCCTTGAGAAAGACGAAGTCCAGGCCGCCGATGAGGCCGCCGATGTCGGAGCCGAAGGACAGCGAATAGCCGACCACGGCCCAGAGCACGGACATCAGGCCGAGCATGATGAAAGATTGCATGATGGTGGCCAGCACGTTTTTGGAGCGGACGAGCCCGCCGTAGAACAGGGCCAGGCCGGGGGTCATGAACATGACCAGGGCCGCACAGATAAGAATGAAAGCATTGTCGACAGGGTTCATTTGATACCTCCGGATTCCGCCTTTGCAAAAGCGGGGCCAAATGAAAACGGGCGTATTTCCGTAGATTCGTCAATTTTGTTTCAATAAATATTAACAAAAGTGGCAAAAAAAGAAAAAAATAAACAATATTGTCAAAAAATGACAAAATTATGTAGGTCGATCCGGCGGCGCGGCCGGGGCCGTTATTTGACCTGGGCGGGGAGATGGCCTTAGGTAATGGCATCAGCCCGGGCGGACAGCCGGGCGGGAAGGGGGCATGAACAAGCGGACCAAGAGCGCCGTGGTGGTATTCATCGGGCTGACCCTCGCCTTTGCGGCGGTCGCAATTTTCGACTACACGGACAATTATGTGGGCGACCGTTTCCGGCGGGCCGTGGAGTCCCACGACACGGACGGGGGCGAGACCTTTTCCCTGGACGCGTTTATGGAATACTACGACTGGGATTCGGTTTGCGCCGTGCCCACCGGGTCCGGCGAGACCTTTCGCACGCGCACCGGGGCGGCCTATCGCCACAAGGCGGTTTCCGGCCAGGTCTGGAGCCTGGTGTTCGTCAAAGAGGATTACGTGGTCGCCGAAATCCCCATCGAGCGGTCCTTCCTCGCCTATCCCAACAACCTCGACACGCATTGCTTCGACCGCTGGCGGGCCGTGTTCCGCATCCTCAGGGACGCGGACGGCGGGCTGCGGCTGGACTACGCCGGAAACTAGGAGGACCGCCATGTCGAACCACGCCCTGGAAAACGCGGCCAAGGCCCTGCGGGACGGACGGTGCGTCATGGCCTTCACCGGCGCGGGCATTTCCGTGGAGTCCGGCATCCCGCCGTTTCGCGGCCCCGGCGGCGTGTGGTCCAGGTACGACCCCGACAAGTTCGAGAAAAACTATTTCAAATGCCACCCGGAAGAGGTCTGGCCGCTCCTCAAGGAAATATTCTTCGACATGCTGGGCCGGGCCAAGCCCAACCCGGCGCACCGCGCCCTGGCCGACCTGGAGGCGGTCGGTAGGCTACACGGCATCGTCACCCAGAACATCGACGGTCTGCACCAGGAGGCCGGGAGCCGGGTGGTCCACGAATACCACGGCTCCACCCGGCGCATGCAGTGCATGAAATGCCGGAAGTTCTTCGATTCCAGGGACATCTCCCTGGAAACTCTGCCCCCGCCCTGCCCGGTCTGCGGCGGCCTGCTCAAGCCGGATTTCGTGTTCTTCGGCGAGGGCATCCCGTCCGACGTGCATCACGCCTCCGTGGATTTGGCCCGCCAGGCGGACGTCTGCCTGGTCATCGGCACCGGCGGCACGGTCCAGCCCGCCGGGCGCATCCCCTACGTGGTCAAGAATCACGGCGGCGTCATCATCGAGATCAATCTCTACGACACCGACTACAGCTACCGCACCAGCGACTATTATCTCCAGGGCAAGGCGGGCCAAATGACCCCCGAACTGGTCCAGGCCGTATTGGGGTAGAGTGGGGCCTCCGGCGGCCTCGCAGGGGCGCCCCTTCGGGGAGACCAGGGCGCTGCCCTGGACCCGCCAGGGAGCAAGGCCCCCTGGACCCCCATCGCGCCTTCGGCGTGGGGCGTGCGGCATCCGCACTGCGTGGCGTTTTGCGATTCGGGCGAGTAAAAACGAGCAACGCCGTGCCATGATCACTTCATGGTGCGGCGTTTTTTCTCACCCGAATCGCGGGTTGGGTCGGTTTAATTTTTTTCAATGTGTTCAATTCGATTTCTTCATGGAAGTCATGTCATCTTTGGCTTCGCTAGAGCATTTCACGATTGAAATAACTCATACCCACAATTCTTAAACCATCCTT
>JACCQI010000014.1 GCA_015709315.1 Desulfovibrionaceae bacterium | reverse complement strand
GGTTGGACGCCATGTCCTTTCATTTTGTCAAAAGTACGCTTGAACCGGATGAACCCAAAAAAGGGGTGCCGGATCGACCGGCACCCCTTTCCTTTTGATGGGTTTATCCCCTAACGGCGGGTCAGGGCCTCGTCCTCCAGCCAGATTTCCCCGGCGTCCTCGCCCCACTCCTTCTTGGCCAACCTGTGGCCGAGATTGAACGCCTTGACGTTCACGGCCCGTATCTTGGCGGGCAGGGCGCTCTCCAGGCTCTTTCGCATGGTGTTCTGGTTGACGAAGGGCAGAAGCATGGACAGGGACCCCAGGACCACGGTGTTCATGGCCTGGACGATGCCCACCTTGTCCCGCGCGAGCGCGGTGTAGGGCAATCCCAGGAACTGGTTGGTGGGGGGCTGCTTGACCAAGTCCCTTTCCAGGACCAGGATGCCGCCCGGCTTGAGGTAGGGGTAATAGTTGTTGCACGCCTCCTGGGACAGGGCCACGAGGAGGTCCAGGTTCTCGGCCTTGGGATAGCTGATGGGGCCGGAGCTGATGACCAGGTCGCACTTGCTTGATCCGCCGCGCGCCTCCGGCCCGTAGCTCTGGGTCTGGGTGACGTTGTAGCCGTGGCCGAGCGCCAGCCCCTGGCCCATGACCTTGCCCAAGGTGATGATGCCCTGGCCGCCCAGGCCGGAGAACCGTATCTCGAAACGGTCGAGTTGCTGCTGTCCCTTCATCTACTTGCCCCCCTTTGCCGCGGGCTTGAGAAGCTGCCGCTGCATGGCGTAGTACTGCTCCTCGAATCCGATCCGGTCGCGCTCCACGAACACGCCGATGGGCAAGCGCCCTTCGCGCTTGTTTTCAGGCAACTCGTTGTAGCGTTCCACAGTGATGGCGGTCTTTTTCAGCCAGTTGTACATGTCCACGGGACTCTTGTACTTGTTCTTGCGCCCGAACTGGGTGTGGCACGGCGTGATCGCCTCCACCAGGCTGAAGCCGGGCCGCTCTATGGCCTGGACCATGATCTTTTCCAGCCGGTTCACATGAAAGACCGTGCCCCGCGCCACGAAGTTGGCCCCCGCGCCCCTGGCCAGTTCCACGGTGTCGAAGCTCTTGTCGAGCTGGCCGTAGGGGTTGGTCATGGTGGTGGCCCCTTCGGGCGTGGCCGGGGAACTCTGACCGCCGGTCATGCCGTAGATGTTGTTGTTGAGCACCAATGCGGTCACCCCGATGTTGCGGCGGGCCGCGTGGATCAGGTGGTTGCCGCCGATGGACAGGGCGTCGCCGTCGCCCATGAGACAGATGACGTTGAGCCGGGGATTGGCCATCTTGATGCCCGTGGCGAAGCTCAGGGCGCGGCCGTGGGTGGTGTGGATGGTATTGAAGTCCACGTACACGGCGAGCCGCCCGGAACAGCCGATGCCCGCCACCACGACCACGTCGTCCTTGGGAATCCCCAGGGAGTGGATGGAGCGGATCAGGGTGCCGAGCACGATGCCGTGGCCGCATCCGGCGCACAAAACGTGCGGGAACTTCTTGTTGTGCCTCAAATACTGATGAATGATCTCGTTTCCAGCGAATTTGCTCATGTGGCTACCCTTGCATGATGACCTTGAGTATTTCCGAGGGCGCGACGATCCGGCCGTCGATGCGGTTGATGGTTCGGACGGACGCCCGGCCCATGTTCACGCGCTTCACCTCGCGGGATATCTGCCCCATGTTCATTTCCGGGACAATGATCGTCCTGGCCTTGGCCAGGATCTTCTCCTGGTGCCGCCGGGGGTACGGGAACAGGGTCTTCAGCTTCAAAAGGCCCGCCTTGACGCCGTTGTCCCGCGCCTGCTGCACGGCCAGTTCCGCCGAACGGGCCACCGACCCGTAGGCGATGACGCAGACCTCGGCGTCCTCGGTCCGAATCTCCTCCACCAATTGGATGTCGTAGAAGAACTGGTCGATCTTGCGATGGATGCGTTCCAGCAGCTCCACGATCTCCTCGGGCCGCTGGGTGGGGAAACCGTTGCGGTCGTGGGTCAGGCCGGTGACGTGGAAGCGGTAGCCCGAGCCGACGGGCGGCATGGGCGGCACGCCGCGCACGGTCTCCTCATAGGGCTTGTACCATTCCGGCGGCATGGAGGGCACGGTGCGGGAAAAGACCTCGTACTCGCCCGCGTTGGGAATCTCGATCTTTTCGCGGGTGTGTGACGTGACCTCGTCCAGCAGGAGAATGACCGGAGTGCGGTACTTCTCGGCCATGTTGAAGGCGGTGATGGTCATATCCAGGCACTCCTGCACGTTGGAGGCGGACAGGACGATGATGGGATGGTCGCCGTGAGTGCCCCAGCGGGCCTGCTGCACGTCGGCCTGGGCCGGGCTGGTGGGTAGCCCGGTGGACGGCCCGCCGCGCATGACGTTGACCAGTACCAACGGCGCCTCGGCCATGATGGCGTAGCCGAGATTTTCCTGCATAAGCGAGAAGCCGGGGCCGGAGGTGGCGGTCATGGCCTTGCGCCCGGCCAGGGACGCGCCGATGATCGCTCCCATGGAGGCGATTTCGTCCTCGAGCTGGAGGAAGACGCCGCCCTCGATCTTGGGCAGCCGGGCGGCCATGATTTCCATGATCTCCGAGGACGGGGTAATGGGGTACCCGCCGTAGAACGAGCACCCCGCCAACAGCGCGCCCTCGACAACAGCCTCGTTGCCGAGCGCGAAAATTTCCTTGCGTTTCTTGCGTCTGGGCATGAGCTAGGCCCCCTTCCCCTTTGCTTTCGGCTTTGCCTTTGCTTTCGGCTTCGGCGTGCCGTTTTCCATCTCGACCTCGACCGGCTCTTCCTTGTTCTTGACCACAATGGCGAAATCGGGACAATGCAGTTCGCAAAAACCGCATCGGATACAGTTCGCTTCACGAACCACGGTAGCCTTCCCCTGATCGTTCAACCCGAGCACCTTCTGCGGACAGAACTCCACGCAAATACCGCAGCCCTTGCACCAGTCCGGGTAAATGGTGACCGAATTGTTCCCTTTGCTTTTCCTGGCCATAGCTCCTTCCGGCAACTGAAAGGTTTCTTCAACGCGGCTGCCCGAAATAACAGGCAGAAAAACAACCGATTGAGCACCCCCTCAAGGCGATACTCTGCTGAACTCCTAACAGGTTATTTTCTCAAATCCAACAATTTAGGAATTATTTTGCTCCGCCTGTCAAAACCGGAGACAAAAAAACGGAAAAAGCGCCTGAAAAAAATCTTTTCAGACGCTTTTTCCCATTCCAAAAAACATGGATCAGGCACTCAGCACGGCCAGTGCATTGACCACGCTGGCCGCCAATGCGCTGCCGCCTTTCCTTCCTTCAATGGAAATATACTCCATTTCCCGGTCCATGAGCAGGGCCTTGGACTCGGCCGCGTTCACGAAGCCCACCGGCATGCCCACCACCAGCGCGGGCGCGGGCATGCCCGAATCCACGCGCTCCACCAGCCGCATGAGCGCGGTGGGCGCGTTTCCCACCACCCATATGTCCGGCCTCAGTTCGTCGGCGGCCACGTCCACCGCTGCCTTGGCCCGGGTGATGCCCTCGGCCGCGGCCCGCTCCATCACACGGGGGTCGTTCATCAGGCAATGGACCGTGCAGCCCAGCGGATCGAGCCGCCGGACCGGCATGCCGCGCCGGGCCATCTCCGTATCCGTGACGATCACGGCCCCGGCCTTGAGGGCATTGATGCCGTTTTCCACGGCATTTGCCGAAAAACGGACCAGGTCGAGCAGCTCGAAATCGGCTGTGGTATGAATCATCCGCCGGACGATCTGCCATGCGGAACCGCTGTACGGCCGGGGTTCAGGCACCTCGGAATCAATGATGCGAAAGGATTCCGATTCGATCTCTTCGGGTTTTTGAAAATTTCCAAAGCGTATTTCGCTCAAAATCGCCTCCCGCAAGGAACACATTTTTGCATTTTTTACATGGTTTTTTTGTCAAAACCAAACGATCCGGGAATGTGTTACACCATTCCCGGACCGCGTGGGTACCAATTTTCAGGCCTTTTCCCGACCGGTGCCCTGTAGCTCCCCTAGCGATCCCTGGCCTGGTAGCGGGAAAGCTGGGCCTCCAGACGGCGACTGTAGGAAGTCAAAACGTAACAGATCATGAAGTACAGACAGGCGATGGCGATCCATATCTCAAAGGATGCGACCATCTCGCGGTTGTCCACCTGGACGCCGGTGCGGGTCAGTTCGCCCACGCCGAGAATGGCGGCCAGGGAAGTGTCCTTGATCAGGGAAACGAACTGGTTCACGAAGGACGGGATCATGTTCCTGAGCGCCTGGGGCAGGATGACGAAACGCATGGCCTGGCCCTGGGACAGGCCCGAGCCGCGCGCCGCCTCCATCTGGCCCTTGGGCAGGGCCATGACGCCCGCGCGCACGATCTCGGCGACGTATGCGCCGGTGAAGATCATGAAGCAGAACATGGTCGTGGTGAAGGCGGGCAGCGTCTGCCCGATGAGCACCGGAGCCAGGAAAAAGAACCAGAAGATGAGCAGCAAAAGCGGCATGCCGCGAATCATCTCAATGTAGCAGACGGCGGGCAGTTTGAGCCACCACCGCTGGGACAGCCGCATGAGGCCCGCGGCCAGGCCGAGCCAAAACGCGCCGAAAATGCCCACCGCGGCCAGAATGATGGCGGCCAGGAGGCCGCCCGGGTCATGGATGAACGGAAACACCCCGTCGAACTTGGTCTGTCCGATAATGAAGTAGTCGAAATTGTCTATGACGATATCCCAATGCATTCCGAATCTCCCTAGTACATGACCTGAATCATGAAGTGCTTGTTGTACATGTTGATGCAGAAGGAGACTATCAGGGATATCATCAGGTAGATCATCAATGCGACGGAAAACGCCTCGAACGGGATGGAGTGATAGGATTCGATCTGGGTGGCCTGGAACATCATCTCGCCCACGCCGATGACCATGCACAGGGAAGAGTTCTTGATCAGGTTGAGCGCCTGGGAAATCAGCGGCGGAATGACGATGCGCAGGGCCTGGGGCAGGATGACGTAGCGATACCCTTGCAGGAAGGAAAGGCCCACGGCGCGGGACGCCTCAAGCTGGTTCTTGGGGATGGAGAAAATGCCCGCCCGGATCTCCTCGGCGATGAAGGCCGAGGTGTACACGGTCAGGGCGATGACGCCGGTGATCAGCTCAACGTTGAACAGGACCCATTCGCCCACGAACTGGTGCCCGAACATGGTGAAGGGACCGGGAAACCAGTAGTAGAGGTCGTTCATCCATTGGTTGATGACCTCGGGGATAACCACGTGCGATGCGTTGTACCAAAAAAAGATTTGTATCAGAAGCGGCGTGTTGCGAAAGAACTCGGTATACGCGAGGCTGAACCACTGGAGCGGCTTGAACGGCGTCATGCGCATGACGCAGATGACGATGCCGAGCAACATGGCGCAGACCAGGGAGATGCTCGAAATCTGGAGCGTGGTGACGAACCCTTCCCACATCCACTCAGCGGGTTCGCCGGAGAACATTTTCGCCCATTGAAAATTGTATTGCAAAATGAATTCCGTCAGTTGGGTTGGCTCCGGGGAACGGAGGAAACAGGGGGCGCAGAAGCGCCCCCGGTACAATCAGTCTATGCGGGGCCTACATGGGCCACAGTTCGATCTGCCAGCCGGCGGGCAGGTCGTAACCCATCCACTTCTTGAACACCTTCTGATAGGTGCCGTCGAGCCACATCTCGTTGAGGCACTTGTTGACGAAATCGCGGAACTTGGAATCGTTTTCGGGCACGCCGAGGCCGTACGGCTCGGAGGCGATGAAGTCGCCCACGATCGCCCAATCGTCGGGATTGTCGTCGGAAGCCTTCAGGCCGGCGAGGATGCCGGAGTCGGTGGTCACGGCCTTGACCTTGCCCTGCTTCAGAGCCATGAAAGCCTGCGGGTATTCGTCAAAGGAGATGACCTGGGCCTTGGGCTGGGCGGCCTTGATGTTCTTTTCGGAGGTGGACCCCTTGACGGTGCCGACCTTCTTGTTGGCCAGATCGTCGGCGGACATGATGCCGGAGCCCTTCTTCACGAGGAGCTTCTGGCCGTCCATGAAGTAGGTGATGGAGAAGTCGATCTGCTCGTCGCGGGAGAACTTGTGGGTCATGGTGGCGGCCAGCATGTCAACGGAACCCTGGACCAGCATGGGGATGCGGTTCTTGGAAGTGACGGTCTTGAACTCGACCTTCACGCCCAGCTTGTCGGCGATGTACTTGCAGATGTCGATGTCCAGACCGGCCAGTTCCTTGGTCTCGGGATCGATGAAGCCGAACAGGTAGACGGAGTCCTTGACGCCACAGACCAGGGTGCCCTTGGCTTTCACGTCTTCGATCTTACCGGCGGAGGCGATGCTCGCGGCAAAGACGAAGGATAGGACCAACGCCAGAACGAGTACCAAACGTTTCATAATACCTCTCCTCTACTTAGAGTTACTCAATTGTATCCCAACTAAAGAATTTCCTTGAGGAAGTTCTTTGTACGCTGATGCTGCGGATTCTTGAAGAATTCGTCCGGCGGAGCCTGCTCCACCACGATGCCGCCGTCCATGAACAGGACGCGGTCGCACACCTCGCGGGCAAACCCCATCTCGTGGGTGACGCAGAGCATGGTCATGCCCTCGCGGGCCAAGTCTTTCATTACGTTGAGGACTTCGTTGATCATTTCCGGGTCAAGGGCCGAGGTCGGCTCGTCGAAGAGCATGACCTTGGGCTTCATGGCCAGGGACCGGGCAATGGCCACGCGCTGCTGCTGGCCGCCGGAAAGCTCGGCCGGGTACTTGTGCGCCTGGTCGTGGATGCCCACGCGCTCCAGAAGGCCCAAAGCGAGTTCCTCGGCCTCCTCCTTGGGCACGTTCTTGACCTTGATCGGGGCCAGGGTGACGTTCTTGAGAACCGACAAGTGGGGATACAGATTGAATTGCTGGAAGACGATGCCGATTTCGGCGCGGAGGTCGTTGATGTTGACACTCTTGTCCAGAATGTCCTTGCCGTCGAAGAGAATTTGTCCCTTCTGGTACTCTTCGAGCCGGTTGATGCAGCGGATGAAGGTGGACTTGCCGGAACCGGACGGCCCGCAGATGACCAGCACCTCTCCCTTGTCGACCGATTCGGTAATTCCTTGAAGAACGTGAAAATCACCATACCACTTGTGCAGCTTCTGCACTTCGATCATTGCCATTTGACGTGTACTCCGATCATATAGAATAGAAAAAAAGATGAAAAATTCAGTTGATAGTCATACGTTCCGACAGGCGGACAAAGCTCTAAAAACAGACTGGAATCATTGTCTGAAAAAGGAAAAAAGTCAAGGAACAGTTATATTTTTGCCGACTAGTCAACAATAAATGTCATATTCCGGCGATTCAGCCCATGGAACGCCCCCTAACCATATTTTTGATGAAAAAATCAGCTTTTCCACGACCGATTTTCGTCTTCAAGCACATTTTCGCGACGAATAAACCGATATTCGACGGCATCCAAACCGTTTCATCGGCATAAATCCAGATCGCCATACGAAGTTTTTCTGCCGACCAGCAGGCTCCCACGCAAAATACCATGTCAACACTCCTGAGTTTTGCCGGCAACAACACCAGTGAAACCAAGATATCCGGGAATCCTTGACATGGGGCCGCATAAGAAAGGCCCCGTGCATCGCACGGGGCCTTTAATTGGTGATGGGGGATCTAAACGGCTAATTCAGCTCGCGCTCCTGCGGGAAGAGCGGGAGGTAGCGGTAGACCAGAGTGAGCACCAGGAAGCCGTACGCCACGATCATGATGGAGGAGGCGTACTCGACCCAGTTCGGTGCGTAGGTCTGCCAAGCGTCGAACGGCATGACCGGGAAGGCGATGGTCTGGACAGTGAAGATGTACCTGTTCACACATACGCCGAAGCAATCCAGAAGGGCCGCCGTGTACAGCAGGGCCGGACGATTGCGGATGGCCGGAGTGATGAGCATGATGGCCGGGACCACGCCGCACAGGACGATCTCGGTCCAGAGTAGCCATTTGCCGTAAATCACGCCGTAGAACATCTGGTCGAAGGTCAGGCCGACGGAGGGCAGGTAGCCGTTGGCCCATGCCCAGGTGTCGAGGATCTTGAAGAACATGTAGACGCAGAGCATGGTGCCCGCAATCTTGCCCATCAAGGCCTTGGTCTTGAAATCGACCAGTTTCTTTCCGGTCAGCTTTTCCATGAAGCCGCAGACCAGGACGGTGAAGACCGGGCCGGAACCGACGGCGGAAAGGATGAACAGGAAGAAGGTCCACGGCCAGATGAAGAAGCCCTCGCGGAAGGCAAAGGGACGGCCGATCAGGACGCCGTACATGCCGCCCAGGGACCCCTGGTGGAAGGTGGACAGGAACGCGCCCAGACCCGCGAACAGCGCCATGTTGATATGCATGTTGTGCGCCAGGGCGTGGATGAAGGGAATCTTGTTCCACTGCTTCTGCTCCAGGACCAGCGGGATGAACTCGATGATCAGGACGGTGCAGTAGCAGGTGATGCAGAAGATAACTTCGGTCAGCATGGAGTGGACGTTCGGGTGCCAGTAGCCGAACCATGCGCGGCCCGGCTGGCCGATGTCGAGCGTCAGCACCAGCATGGCGCCGGAGTAGCAGATGAAACCGACCACGACGGTCAGGTTGATGATTTTCTCAAGCTGTTTGATCTTGAGGATGTACTTGAGCAGGCCGGTGAAGAACGCGCCCGCGCCCAACGCGATGACCGCAAGGTCAAAGGTGATCCAGGCACCGAACCCGAAGTAGTTGTCCAGGCCGGTGGTGCCGATGCCGTTGTAGAGTACCAGGACGGCGGAATAGAGACCCCAGGTGAAGAAGCCGAGAATGACGGCTGTCCAAATGAGGAACTGGCCAAAACCGCAACGCTGTACCCCTTCGGGGAAGAGTTTGCTATCCATTTTCAGCCTCCCTTAGTGACCGCTGCCACCGGCGTTGTAGTTATCGCCCTGCTTGCGGACCCACTCGCGCTCGGACATGTAGTAGACCTGCGGAGACAGGCCGAGCTTCTCGAGCAGACGGAATGCATTCGGGCTCTTGTGCAGTTCGTGGACCGCATGCTCGGGATTGTTCAAGTCGCCGAAGTGGATGGCGCCGGTGGGACAGATTTCCTGGCAGGCCGTGGTGTACGCGCCCTCGGACAGGTTCATCGGGTCCTCGCCGTCCATGCGGGCCTGGTTTTTGGCTTCCATGTAGCGGCTATGGCAGAAGTTGCACTTCTCGACCACGCCGCGGGGACGAACCGAAGCGGCCGGGGACAGCCCCTTGTCCATGCCTTCGGGCCAAAGCGGATCCCACCAGTTGAAGTAGCGGGCATGGTAGGGGCAGGCGGCCATGCAGTACCGGCACCCGATGCAACGGGGATAGATCTGCGAGACGATGCCGCCCTCCTCGTTCTTGTCCGTGGCCACGACCGGGCAGACGGGCACGCAGGCGGGGTTGCCGCACTGCATGCAGGGCCTGGGCAGATAGGCGGTCTCGTGTTCCGGGAAAGCCTTGCCGTTGGACAATTCGTAGACGTTCATCCAGGTCAGGGTCCTGAGCTTGTTGGACGCGTCGTCGCGGTCCTTGGTCAGGGCCTGAGCATAGTTGTAGGGGTCGGATTTGGTCATGGGAGCGATATTGTTCTCCACCTGGCAGCCGACCATGCAGGCGCCGCAGCCGGTGCACTTGTCAATATCAATGACCATGCCCCACTTGATTTTGAATTCTTTAACGTGCATGTCGGTTCCCCCTAGATTTTGGCGACATTCACAGTGGAACCGGCCCATGTCGAGGCGCCTGCGGCCGCCTCGGAGCTCACCGTGAGAATCTTGTAGACATTATCGCCCTTGCCCTTCGAGAACTCGTCGCCGACGGTGTGGCCCATTCCGAGCGGAGCGGCCACGGCGCCGGTCAGGACGCCCTCGAATACCTGGACCAGGGCCTCGCACTCGCCGTTGCCGCCCGAGAGCTTCACCTTGGAACCGACGCCCACGCCAAGCTGCTTGGCGGTGGCGGAGTTCATCATCACGACCATTTTGTCGCCCAGCAACTGGTTGTTGCTGATGGTGCAGGGAGCGTTGGGAGTAGTGGCCCGGTTGGCGGTGCCGACGTTGAGCAGGGTGTAGGGAACGAGCCCCAAGGCACCGGAACCCTTGACGGGAACGGCGGCCTTGCCCAGAACGTTGGCGGCCAGTCCGGCCGCGACCGGAGTCTCGCCGGGAGCCACGTATGCGCCGCCTTCGGCCAGGGCGTCCATGTCGGCGCCGACGGCCTCGGCCTTGGCTTCCAGCACTTCCTCGAAGGTCTCGAAGCCGAGATCGGCCAGACCGAGGACAAAGGTCGCCGCGCAGGCCGCGTTCACGGACGGCTTGGAGACCGGAACGCCCAACGAGTAGGTGGCATCGGCCACGCCGTAGGGGCTTGCCAGATCGTCGAACCGCTCGAAGCCGTGCAGGGTGGGCAGCACCAGGTCGGCGGAGGCGGTGGTTTCGGTATTCACGGAGTCGAAGGCCACGGTGAACCCGGCCTTGACCTGCTCGGGCAGGGCGTAGGCGGGGTTGGCCTCGTAGACGAACAGAAGATCGGCGTTGACGCCTTCCAGGATGTCCTTGTTGAGCATCTCGGAACGGCTCATGGCGGTGGAAACCGCCTTGCCGAACTCGGGCACTGCCTTCATGGCGCCGCCGAGCAGCAGGTTCAGCGCAAATGCCGCGCCATGGGCGGCCACGGAACCTCCGGGCACGACCACGGGATTGGAAGCGGCCAGAAGCTGCTTGGCAATGGCGGCCATCCGGTCGGCCTTGACGCCGGTGGCGGCCTCGACCTTGGCCGGGCTGTAGTCATTCATGACCATGGCCCTGAACGGCGCGAAGTCGGCGACGTCCACGGTCATTCCGGCCTGGAGGACGTAGTAGGCGACGCCCAGGGTGAAGGCGGCCATGCCCTCTGCCGGGACCGGCACCCATTTGTCGGCCACGGCCGCCGTCTTGGTCTGCATGGGACCGGCAAACAGGAACTTGCCGGAGCCGTTGGCTGCGAAAGCCTTGAGGTTGGCAACCGTCGGACCCCAGGATTCCAGTGCGTCGGCACCGGCCAGCAGGACCACGTCCGCGCCTTCCAGATCATAGCCGATCTGCCCGTAACCGCCCATCAGGCCGGTCCACGCCTTGTCGGCGGCCTGCATGTCGCAGGGCATCATGTAGAAGGCGTCGCTGCCCTTATCGGCCAGCAGCGCGGAGAAGACCTCGTTGACGGTGCCGTTCTGGTCGCCGGAAATCACGGCGACGCTGGAACCGGCGGCGTCGAGTTTCTCGGCCACCACTTCCTTGGCCTTGTCCCAAGATATCTCCTCGCCATTCAACATGGGAGTCTTGATCCGGTTGGGAGAATTCTTGACCTGGGCGCTGTTGGCGCACAGGGGACAAACTCCGCCGCCGGACAGCGGGTTGTCTTCGTTGCCGGCGACCGCGAAGGCTTCGCCCGCACAGGTGCGGACCTTCACGGCGCAACCGGAGTCGCACATCTTGGACACGGTGGGAACGGACTTGACCTCGCCGTATTTCAGGCGGGGAATCCAAGGCCAGTTCTGCGTCCAGATGGAGACGTCGTCAAGGGCGACCCAAACCGTCGGAGTAAAAAGGATACCGACGGTGGCGCCCACACTCATCTGAATAAAAGCTCTGCGTGCTACGCTCATTTCCAGTACCCCTTTACTTGTGGCAGGTGTAGCAGGCGTTGGGCTGGCCCTTGAGGGCGTGACACCGTTCGCACTTCCACATCTTCATGGTCATCTTGCTGTATCCGGAAAGGATATTCCGCTGGAACGCCGGAGGCACATCATTCAGATGGATGTCCTTCATGTGGCACAGATTGCAGTTCTGCTCGGGGAATTCCTCCGCCTCGAACACGGACGGATCCACCACGTCGGACAGTTCCTTCTTCAACTCGGCCATATCCTCGATAGTCATGTCCTTGTGAGCGGCATGCGAGAAATAGACGTTGTCCGGCTGGAACTGATAGTTCAGCCAGGGAACTTCCTTGCCCTGAATGAGATACTTGACCACGTACTCGCGTTCGGCGGCCATCATGTCGTCGTCACCGGAAGCCAGGTTGTCTTCGATGGCGCCGATCTCGGCCTTCATGATGGCGTCGTAGTCGGACGGATCGATGCCCGCTTCGGCAATGGCTTCCATCGCCTCCTCCGGATCGACGGCGTGACACTCGGCACACACCTCGTTGGTCGGGAAGCCGGCATAGGAACCGTCATCCCGGAAATAGTGACAGCTTTCGCAATCCATCCCCTGGCCGTCCACGTGAACGGCGTGGCTGAACCAAACAGGCTGTTCGACCTTGTCGAAGAACAGACCGGGGATTACAGCCCACCCCAGTACGCAGGTGGCCAGGAAGCCGATGATAAAGGGAAGCACCCCTCCACACCGTTTCGATGCTCTTCTTTCCTCCATAACCTTGCCCCATCACTCTAAAGTTAATGTGAAAATCACACCAATTGAACTACATTTCCATACGGCACCAATCGTTTTCGTGTCAAGACAATATGAAAATTTTCACGAACTCCAAGAACCTAAAAACAACTGTCATATCAGTTAAATATGTCCCAACATTCCGACGTGCGATTATTTCTGTACCCTACCGTAAACGTCGTCAAATCGGACAATATCGTCCTCCTCCAGATACGGCCCGCTCTGAATCTCTATGATGTCCAGGAGCACCTTGCCCGGATTGGCCAGGCGGTGCTGCGACGCCTTGGGAATATCCACGAACTGATTCTCCACCAGAATTCGCGGCGTGTTGTCCACCTCCACCTCGGCCGTGCCCGAAACCACCACCCAATGCTCGCTGCGGTGATGGTGCATTTGGGAACTGAGTCGCGCGCCGGGGTTCACCTGGATGCGTTTGATCTTGTAATGGTCGCCCTCTTCCAGCACCGTGTAATTGCCCCAGGGGCGGTAGACCGTCACATGGCTCTCCACGAGCCGGCTGCCCTGGGCCTTGAGGGCCGACACCACGTCCCGCACGGCCTGGACGCTCTTCATGGGACAGGTCAGCGTGGCATCACGCGTCTGAACCATTATCATATTGGATAGGCCCACGGCGGCCAGCTTGCCGCCCTCGCTGATGAGCAGGGAATCGGCGCAGTCGATGGCGAGCACGTCGCCCCTGATCACGTTGCCCGCCTCGTCCTTGTCCCCGAGCCGGTACATGGCCTCCCAACTGCCCAGGTCGTCCCAGTCGAACCCGGCCCGGACCACGGAGATGTTGTCGATCTTCTCGACCACGCCGTAGTCCACGGAAATATTGGGAATGTCGCGGTATCCCTCCACCAGCGGCCTTTCACCGCGTGCCATCCACCAGTCCCACAGCAACGGCTCGCACCGGGCCACCTGGGTCAGGAAATGACGGGCCGAGAACAGGAACATGCCGGAATTCCAGAGATGCTTCCCGTCCATGAGCAATTTGGCGGCGGTCAGGTAATCGGGCTTCTCCACAAAACCGTCCACCTCGTAGGCCCTTTCCCCCAGCTCCGCGCCGAGAGTGATGTAGCCGTAGCCGGTCTCGGCCTTGTGCGGCTCGACGCCGAAGGTGACGAATTTCTTTTCGGCGGCCAGCCGGAACGCGCGGCGCAGGTCGTTCACCCAGGCCCCGGAATCCCGAACCAGATGATCGGACGGAAAGACCGCGGCCAGGGCGGTCTCGTCCTCATCCACCACCCTGTCCAGGCCGAGCATGATGGCGGGGAGCGTGTTCCTGCCCAGCGGCTCGGCCAGGACCTGCGTTTCCAGGGCCGGGTCCATAACCGAGACCTGCTTGCGGACCTCGAAAACGTGCTCCTCGTTGGTGACGATCCAAATATGGGATGGCGCAAACGCCTCCATCACGCGGCCGACCGTCTGTTGCAGCAGGGTCTTTTCCCCGCCCAGAACCAACAGCTGCTTGGGCATCAGGTTGCGGGAAAGGGGCCACAGGCGGGTGCCGGACCCTCCGGCCAGGATAATGGCGTGGCAGGAGACGGCGAAACCGTCCCGGTCCGTATCGGGTTCAGTCATGTAATCAATCCTCGTAGATGAAGGGAGAGTCGAAATCGGCCAGCCGGGAAAGCCGCCTGTCCTTCTCGGACAGGATGGGTTCGCGCCCCTTGAGGGCCACGCCCCAGTCCATGGCGATGTCGGGATCGTCCCAGGCAATGCCGTCCTCCTGCCCGGGAGCGTACGGCGCGTCCACCTTGTACTGGAACTCGGAGTCCGGCATGAGGGTCACGTAGGCGTGCGCGAAGCCGCGCGGGATGAACATCCGCTTGAAGTTGGCGGCGCTCAGGATGACGTGCTGCCACTTGCCGAAGGACGGGGACCCCTTTCTCAGGTCCACGGCCACGTCCAGGACCGCCCCGCGCGTCACCCAGACCAACTTGGCCTGGGCCGCCGGGGGCCGTTGAAAATGGAAGCCGCGCAACACGCCGACATCCTTTGAGTATGCATGATTATCCTGGATGAACTCGCAGTCGATGCCGAGTTGCCCGAACAGTTCCCTGTTGTAGCTTTCCAGAAAAAAACCCCGCTCGTCCTGGAACACCTTCGGCTTCAACACGAGAAGGCCGGGAAACTCCGTTTCATGGACCTGCATTCGCCGCTCCTTGTGAAATAACAGGTGACTGCTGTTCATGTATCCGAGTTCCGCCCGAGGCACAAGCCCGCGTCCGTTCCGACCATGTCCGAACGCAAAAAAAGCAGGCCGGCCGGTTCACATTTCCACGCCAGTTTGCTAGGTCATTCCCCAGAGGGCCAACCACATTACCGGAAGGACAAACCTGAATGAATTTTCTCGACATCATCCTCATCTGCATCGTTGCCCTGTTTCTCCTGCGCGGCTTCTTCCGCGGCCTGGTCCAGGAAGTGGTCTCCCTGGTCGCCGTGATCCTGGCCATTGTCCTGGCCTCCAACTTCAACCACCTTCTCCAGCCGCACCTGGCGCGCTACATCGACAGCGAAATGACCGTGGACGTACTGTCCTACACCATCATTTTCGTGGGCACCCTGGCGCTCTTCTGGGCCGTGGCCAAACTCATCCGAACCATGCTCGACGTCTCCCTTCTCGGCTGGGTGGACCGCACGGCGGGCGCGCTGTTCGGCCTGCTGGAAGGCGTGCTCATCGCCCTGATCGGGCTCATGTTTCTCCACACCTTCGCCCCGAACGCGGATGTCCTCACCCAGTCCGCCATCGCCCCGCGCGCCCGGTACGTTCTTGACAAGCTTGAGGAATACATAGACATTCCCAGCCCGCAGGAAGCCCTGAACAACGCCAAGGACGCCTTGGGCATCGACCAGGGCGAAACCGAGGAATAATCCGGGCCGAACCGGCGTTTTCCCATCTTTCCAAGGAGACCTCGCCATGAGCGACAACCATGATGCCGCAGCAGCGGCCATGCAGGAACTTCTCGGCGTCATCGACGCCCTGCTCGCCCCGGACGGCTGCCCGTGGGACAAGGAACAGACTCCCGTGTCCATGTGCGACTACCTGATCGAGGAAGCCTTCGAGTTGGTGGAGGGCATCCGCTCGGACAACGACCGCGAGGCCATGGAGGAACTGGGCGACGTCTTGTTCATCGTCCTGTTCATCGCCACCCTGTACCAACGGGCGGGAACGCACACCCTGGCCGAATCCGCCCGCTACAGCACGGCCAAGATGATCAGCCGCCATCCCCACGTGTTCGGCGATTCCCAGACCAAGGACGTGAACGCCATCCTGGACACCTGGGAGGCCATCAAGCGCAAGGAAAACAAGAAAGTCGGCCGAAAGCGCGTCTTCGACTCCCTGCCCAAGGGACTGCCTCCCCTGCTCAAGGCGTACCGGATCAACTCCAAGGCCGCCCGCAACACGTTCACCTGGGACTCGGACGAGGCCCTGGAGGCGCAGCTTGCGGACGAGTGGCGGGAATGGCGGGAAGCGCTGGATTCAGGCGACGCCGCCGCCTCGGAGCAGGAATTCGGCGACTACCTGTTCACCCTGGTGGAGCTGGGACGGCGCAAGGGCATCAAGGCCAACTCGGCCCTGGACTTTGCCAACCAGAAGTTCCTCAACCGTTTCGGAAAGATGGAAGAACTGGCCGAATCACGCGGCCTGGCCCTGCCCGACCTGGACCTGGACGCCATGAACGCGCTCTGGGACGAGGTGAAGGCCGACGGCGACGAATCCTAGCCGAACAGGTATTTCAAGAAATAGAACACGGCGATGCCCGCGCCGATTCCGCTATAAATCAGAATTCACGGCACGCAGCTTTTCTTCAGCTTCCAGGCCAGCAGCCCGGCCACACCGGCACCGGCGGCCACGGATATGATCAGCATGACCGTTTCACTCATGGCCACCCCGTCCGGCCGCTGCCGAAGACCACGTGCAGGATGTAGTAGATCGCAAAAACGGCCCCGGCCACGGTCAGAACGAGATAGTGCATGGACAGCTTCGGCCGTTGCCACAGGTACAGCAGGACACCCACCCCGATGCTGATGACCACCGCCAGCAGGAAATACCCGATCTCGAACAACATACGGCCTCCCTCGCCTCTTCCATAACCCGGACCATCTCTTTTCTCAACATTCCCTCTAAAGACATGGCGTAACCGGCCGATACGGCTGATAGGCGTTATTTCCGGCCTAAGGCCAGGGAGGGTATATCTTATGACCATGGGAATCGGCAGTCTTGGAGGCACCACGGCCTTCGACCAGGATACATTCGGTGCCGCCGTGGTCTCCAAGACCTTGGATTACATGAATGATTCAGCAGGCAACACCGGCTACGCCGTGACGGACAAAGCGTCCTTCGGCGCGGCGGTGGCTTCAAAAACCTTAGACTACATGAACTCGAGTTCCCCGTCGAACGACAAGACCGGCATGGCTCAAAGCTATGACTTCGTCAAAAACGTCCTGAGCGGCCACGCTGCGAGCAAGAGCCTCGAAGGCAACGGAATTGGCATGGTCTTCGACGCCAGCATCTGACCCGCCGGAGATAACGCCCGAAAAAGGAAACCCCGCTCCTCCACGGAGGAGCGGGGCTACTTTTTTCCCGATTCCCGGCCTCAATACCCCGTGGAGGCCGGGTTCACGCCGAACCGCTTCCACTGGGCGTCGGCCAGTTCGCCCGCCCGGGCGACCATCTCCTCCTCCCACGGCTCCAGGATCAATGTCTCGGCCACCAGTTGCCAGATGTACTTCACCTCGTAGCGATAGTCCGTATAGTAGCGGGGAATGCGCTTCATTATCTGGTCGCGGCAGTTGGAACAGCCCACGACCACCACGTCCGCGCCCGTGCGCCTGATCTGCTCGTACTTGTGCCGGGCATGATGCGCGGACTCGTCCTCGAACGGCGCGGGCCACATGCCGCCGCCCGCGCCGCAGCAGTAATTGAGTCCCCGGTTGGGCGTCATGTCCACGAAATCGTCCACGCACTGCCCTATGATCCAGCGGGGCTCCTCGTAGTACCCCTTGCCGAAATGGCGGGCCAGTTCGCGGCCGTGCTTACAGGAGTCGTGCCAGGTGAACCGCTTGCCCGCATTGACCGACTTGTCGAGCCGGATGCGCCCCTCCCGGATGACCTGAATGAGATAATCGTAGAGGTAGATGAAGCCGACTTCGTTGCCCGGATCCTCCATAACGCAGGTCTCCATGCCCTTGCGGCAGCCGTAGGACCCGCCGCCGCAATCCGGCATGATCATGCGCTCGATGTTCTGCCGGCGCATGAAATCCATCTTGCGCTTGGCCAGAAACCTGTTGGCCTCGTAGTTGCCGGTGAACAGCGCCCAGTCCACGGCCTCCCAGCCCTCGCTGGGCACGGTCCAGTCCTCGCGGGCCGCGTAGAATATCCTCCACCACCAGAACTGGTCCTCGAAATCGCCGTAGACCTCCTTGGAGTTGGGGAAAAACAGGATCCTGGCGTCCATCTTGTCCACGGGCACGTAGAATCCGGGGCACTCCTCGGCCAAATCCGCCCCCAGGTCGGCCATTCCCTCCAGGTACTCGTCCATGGGAATGGCCAGGTTGTTGCCGGTGTCCACGTTGTTCTGCATGCCCCGGTGCAGGCTGCCCGGCACCTTGTCGCGGTCGCGCAGGGATTTCATGTGCGCCATGACCGCCGGAATGTCGATGCCCATGGGGCAGGAATAGGCGCACCGTCCGCAGCCGGTACACAGCCACGGGAAATCGGACTCCACCACCTCGTCCACCATGCCGAAGGCGAGCATGCGCATGACCGTGCGCGTGTCCCATCCCTCCATGCCGGGCGTGCCGGAAACCGGGCACCCGTTGGAGCAGGTTCCGCAGGCCATGCAGGCGCTGAAGTCGAATTTGTCCAGGAAATTTCTTACGTCGGGGTTCAAATGCTTGGGCGTGACCGTCATTACGCTCTCCCTGGGCGCGTTGCGCGCCGTTCGGTTCCCCGAAGGCCGCAAAGACGGCCCCGGGAAAGGTTCCCTACGGGCAGGGCCGGTCCGGGCCGCCGTGCGACCCGGACATGACCGCCGCCCCGGGACGGTCACAACCCTACGTTCTTCAAATCCTCGCCGAGATATTCCCGCTCGTTTTCCCCCAGGATGCCGAGGGAGAGGCAAATGAGCGTCCACAGATGGACCACGGGGAACCCGGCCTCGTAATGCTCGCTCAAATCATGAATCTGGGAGTGGCAGTTGTGGCACGGCGCAATGCAGTAATCCGCCTTGGTACGAAGTATCTGCTCGAGCTTGACCTTGCCGTACGCCCTCCTTTCCTCGGCGAAACCGGACTGGAGGAACCCTCCGCCGCCGCCGCAGCAATAGTTGTTCGACTTGTTGGGCCACATGTCGATGAAGTTTTCCTCACCGACAACCGACTTGACCACGAACCGCAGATCCTCGGCCACCGGGTCTCTCAGGGATTTGCGGACCAGTTGGCAGGGGTCCTGGACCGTGAAGGTCACGCCCAGGTCCTTGTTCCAGTCCGAATTGACCGGCAGCTTGCCCTCGCGAATCCACTTCGCGTACAGGCGGATGATCGACTCCATCTCGAAGCTGTGCTCCACGTTGAACCGTTGCAGTCCAGCCCGGACTGCGTAGAACTCGTGTCCTCACTCCGTATTGAGCCAGACCTTGCACCCCAGGTCCTCCACGGCCTGCGCCTTGTTGCGGACCACCTTTTCCCAGGAATCGTCGTCGGCCAGGAACATGCAATAGTTCTCGGCCGCCCACCCCTTGGTGGAATAGGTCCAGTCCGCCCCGACCAGGTTGAGGATTTTCCACAGCGGAATCATCTCGTCCGGCTCGGTGACGGGCTCGCGGGAATTCTGGTTCAGGAAATAGTACGCGCCCTTCTTGTCGATGGGCACTTCCAGGTTCTCGAAGCCCGGCTGCATCTCGCGCACTTCCTCGGCCACGTCCTCGACCACGAACTTGAAGTCCTCGCTGGACGCGCCCATGGCGCTGTTGCCCGCCGTGTTCAGGGCCTGCTCGCAGGAACCCAGGATGCCCTTGGGACGCTCCTCTCTGGGCCAGGACTGGCGGCAGTGGTAGACCAACTGGGGAATTTCCACCCCCATGGGGCAGGCGTGAACGCACCGCCTGCACATGGTGCAGAGCCAGACCCACGGCGTGGACCGGATTTCCTCCTCCTGCCCCAGAAGGGCCAGGCGCAGGAATTTGCGCGGGTCCATGCCATGCATGCCCGTGGCCGGACAGCCCGAGGAACACGCGCCGCAGGTGAGACACATGTTCAGGTTGCCCTCCGGCAGCATCTCCTTGACCTTGTCCACCAGTTCCGATTGCTTCGGTTCGATCAGCAGTTCCGCTGCTTCGCCCATGGCTTACTCCTTGCGCGTCATTTGCCGCCGCATGGCCCGGGGACGGCCTTCCGTCCCCGGAACCGTTGGTATCTGTTCAGGGCCAGTCGTCGGGTCCGGCAGGCGACCCGAATCAGACCGCCGCTTCGGCCTCGACCTCGACCACCTTGCCGGTCTGGTCGTACATCAGCCCGCACCGCAGATCGAAGAAGCGGTTGACGCTCATGGTCGGGCACGGAGAATTGAGCGCCACCTGGGTGACGGTGGAACCGAGGAACGCCTTCTCGGGATCGCTTTCCCTGGAGTGGTGCGCCATGATGAGCAGGTCCGCGTCCTCCTGGCGAACCAGGCGCAGGATCTCCATGGCCGGCTCGCCGACCTCGACCCTGTAGGAACATTCCGGGATGCCGTCCATGCGGACCCCGTATTCCTTTTCCAGCCGCGCCGCGCATTCGCTCTTGCCCGGCCCGCCGGGTTCGGAGACGTGCATGACGACCAACCCGGCCTTGTACTGGCGGGCCATCTGGCCGCCGTAGGACACGGCGCACTCGGCCTGGTCCGAGAAGTCCGTGGCCACCACGATCTTCTGGAACAGCGGGTCCTTGCAGTCCACGTCCTTGCACACGATCATGACCGGGCACCGGGCGCGCTGGCTGACGCGCTCAAGGGTGGACCCCGCCATGCCCCACATCTTGGAGCGCTTTTCCTCGTACTCCTTGGTATGCGGCCCCATGACGATGAGGTCCGTATTCTTCTGTCGGGCCAGGCGCAGAAGCTCGTTGTGCGGGATGCCCGGCACCACCTTGATCTGGGATTCGGGAATGGATTCCAAGTACTTGCCGTACATCTTGGTCATCCGTTCCTGAAGCTGGCCGGTCTCGCCGGACGGCTCCAGGGTCTCGATGGAGCCCCAGCCCTGCTCCATGCCCGCCACGTGGGTCAGATACAGCTTGGACTCGAACTTGGCGGCAAATTCCGCCGCGGCCTTGACCGCGCATTCATCGATTCCGGTGGGCGTGATTCCCACAATGATGTCCTTAAACATGACTTGCCCCCTTTCTTACTAGAGGTTTATCCCTTCGCTCCTGCCGTTTCCGTCTCGCTTTCCGGCACAGGCTCCGCCCATGCCCTTGCAGCTATGTCCCTCCTGGCCGCAGGCGTCAGGGTTAAATTCTTGTCGAGTTGCATGGACTCCTGGTCCAGGCCGAGCGCCAGGCCGAGCAGTTGGGTCAGGTAGAGCACGGGCACGAATTTGCCCCCTTCCCTGACGGCCCTGCCCTGGTATGCCTCCAGGTTCATCTGGCACAACGGGCATACCGTGACGATGGCGTCCGCGCCCTCGGCGTCAGCCAGTATGGCGGCCACGGACTTGACCGCGACCTCCGGGTGCCCCACCATCAGCGAGGCCCCGCAGCACCGGTTTCTCATGGACCAGTCGAACACCTCGCCGCCCATGGCCTTGATGAACGGCTCCATGGACACGGGCTTGCCGGGTTCGTCGAAGACCGGATAGGGCCGCAGGATCTGGCACCCGTAATAGGGCGCGAGCTTCATGCCCTGGAGCCCGTCCGTGACCTTCTGCTCCACGATCTTCGCGCCCACGTCGTTCTTGAGCACGTCGATCAGGTGGCGCACCCGGACGTCCCCACGGTAGGAGAGGCCCGATGCCGCCAGCACCTCGTTGAGTTGGCCGTGCAGGTGGCGGTCGCCCACCACCTCGCGGTTGACCTTGAGCAGGTTCAGGTAGCAGGCCGCGCAGGGGACCAGGACGTCGATCCCGTCCATTTCCTTTTCCACGATGGCCAGGTTGCGGGCGGGCAAGGCGTAGTTCATCAGCTTGCTCACCGGCTCGGCCGCGCTGGCCCCGCAGCAGGTCCAGTCGGGTATCTCGACCAGTTCCGCACCGAGCCGCTGCATGACCGCCCTGGTTGAAACGTCGTACTCGCGTGCGCTCTCGGTCAGCGAGCATCCGGGATAATATGCGTACCTCATGTCCAGCCCTCCATTTCACGCGCCTTGGCGAACATCGGCATGAGCACCCCGCCCTGTCCCTTGGACGGCAGGTGGATCTTGCCCTTTCGCAGCATCTTCACGCCCAGGGGCAGGAAGGAAAGCGGCAGGGCCGGATTCTTCCGTTTGAGGAAGTAGCGCTGCATTATACCCGTTTCCTGCACCCGGCCGTGGGCCTCGACATCGTCCATGAACGCCTCGTAAAACGCGCCGCTCCTGCGGGCCTCGGCGTTTCCGTCCACCCTGGCCAGCCGCTTCAGGGCGGCCATGGCCGAGGTGAGCTTCAGACCGCGCGGGCACCGCAGGGTGCACATGTAGCATGCCGAACACATCCAGAAGGTCCGGCTCGCCAGTATTTCGTCGAGCATGCCGAACTGGATCATCCGCCACATGGCCCGAGGGGTCACGTCCATGGCGTGCCAGTTGGGGCAGGAAGCCGTGCAGGTGCCGCACTGCATGCACGCGCCCACGGTTTCCCGAAGCCCCCCCAGAATGGCCTGGTATTCCTCCGAAGCCGGACTCCATGTCTTCCTGACTGCTCCACTCATGCCGTTTCTCCTTGCACTCTTCTCTTCCGTTCTTCAGGCAGGGCCTAGGCCGGTTCTTCCAATGCCGCGTCGATCACGGACATCATGGGCGCGTCGTGGAACCCCGTAAGCACGGTGGCGCTGTTGGGGCAGACGGCCGCGCACGACCCGCATCCCTGGCAGAGTATCTCGTCCACCACGATCTTTTCCTGGTCCATGTCCAGCACGCGCGCGCCGTACGGGCAGGCCGCGATGCACGCCTGGCAGAGCGAACACAGGGAGTGGCGCACCGTGGCCACCACGGTTTCGCGGGCGATGGTCTCGGCGTTCAGGATGCGCAGGGCCCGCTGGGCCGCGGCCTTGGCCGAACTGATGGTCTCGTCCATGCGCCGGGGCGCCAGGCCGATGCCGCAGGCGAACACGCCCTGCTTGAGGAAGTCCACGGGCCGCCACTTGAAGTCCGCCTCCTGGTAGAAGCCGTCCTCGTCCACGGCCACGTCGAAGACCTCCTGCAACTCCTCCACGTCGTTGGGCTCGATGCCGCTGGACAGGGAAAGGATGTCGGGCCGGATCTCGATCCTGCGATTGAGAATCGGATCGAATCCGGCGATCACCGGCTGGTGGTCCTCCCCGAAGGTCACCTTGGGCGCGGTCTCGTCGTCGTAGCGGATGAAGATGGCCCCCGCCTGCCGGGCCTGGGTGTAGTACGTCTCCAGGAAACCCTGGGTCATGATGTCCCGGTAAAAGACGTAGATGTCGATATCCGGGTTGCGCTGCTTCAGGTTGAGCACGTTCTTGAGCATCTCGGGGCAGCAGACCTTGCTGCAGAAGGTGCGCTCCTCGCCCTCGTTGCGCCAGCACTGGATCATGGCCACGGACTTGATCGCCCCGGCGTCCAACTGGCCGGTGGCGAGCTGCTCCTCCAAGGCGAGATGGGTCATGACGGTCTTGTGGACGCACAGGCCGGACTCGTAGACCTTGGCCTCGTGCCCGCCGGTGGCCAGGACGGACACGCCGTGCTCCAGCTGGAACACGCCGCGCGGGCTGGCGATGGCGGACCGGAACCGCCCGGCGCTGCCGCGCGACAGCACCACGCGGGAGTCCGTGAAGACCTTGATGTTGGGGTGCTTCTCCACCTGGGCGATGAGTTCCTCCATGAACTTGCGCGGGTCGGAGCCGTCGAGCTGGGTGTGCAGCCGCATGGCCGTACCGCCGAGCGCTTCCTCGGTCTCCACCAGGCAGACGCCGTAGCCCTGGTCCGCGATGGCCATGGCCGCGGTCATGCCCGCCAGGCCGCCGCCCACCACGAGCGCGGAGCGGGCCACGTCCACGGTCACGGCCGGGCCGGACGGGTCAGCGCCCTGCAGCCGGGCCACCGCCGTGGACAGGTTGGAGTAGACTTCCTTCTCCGCCTTCTCCTTGCAGTCGGCGTCGCCGATGCCGCAGGCGGTGTTGAAGGAGGCCGTGTAGATGTCCACCACGTCCATCAGGGCGGGGTTCAGGCCGATGGTCCGGCCCAGCTCCTTGAGACGCGGGATGTAGGCGTAGGGCATGCACGCCCCGATGAGCACCCGGTTGGGCTTGAATTCCAGGGCGGCCTCCTCGATGTCCTTCCACCCCTGCGGGGTGCAGGCCCCGCCCACGGGCACGACCCGGCACACCGAGTGGACGTCGCCCATGCGGCGGCTCACGGTCTCGATGTCCACGGCCTGCTCCAGGGTGGGACAGGAGGCGCACAGGGCCACCAGGGTCCGGGCCGGTTCGCGGGATACGTCCGGGTACTCCGGTTCCGGCTCGGTCTCGATGCCGGCCAGCACGTCGTACGCCTTGATGATGCGCGAGGCGGCCTGGGCCGCGGCTCCGGCCTGGATGACCGATTCGGAGATGTCCCTTGGCTCGCCAAAGGCCCCGGCGGCGAACACGCCGACCTTGCTGGTCTTTTCCGGGGAATACGGCTGGGTGTCCACGAACCCCCACTGGTTGAGGTCCACGCCCATGGTCAGGGCGAACCTGTCGGTTTCCTTGGGCGGCCGCGCTCCGGCGGCCAGCACGACCATGTCGAACTCCTCGGACAACAGTTCGCCCGCGTCGGACAGGTAGTCCAACCTGAGCGTGTGGCCGTCGTCCATGGGCATGATGGTGTGCGGGCGGCTGCGGACGAAACGCACGCCCTTTTCCTTTTCCGCGTTCATGCGGTAGCGCTGGTACCCCTTCCCGGAGGCACGCATGTCCATATAGAAGATGGAGGTCTCCACCTCGCCGCCCGTAAGCCGCTTGGCGAGCAGGGCCTCCTTGATGGAAAACATGCAGCAGATGCCGGAACAGAAATCCGCGTTCTTCTGCGCGTCGCGCGAGCCGACGCACTGTATCCAGGCGATGCGCTTGACGGGCCGGCCGTCGCCGGGCCGCACCAGCATGCCGCCGGTTGGTCCGGTGCCGGACATGAGCCGCTCGAACTCCACGGCGGTCAGCACGCCGGGATGGTCGTAGGCCCAGATGTCGTTGCCGCCCTCCGGGTCCATGGCCGGAGAGTAGCAGTCGAAACCGCCCGCCAGGACCACGGCGCCCACCTCAAGCTCCTCAGTGGTGTCGGACAGGATGCGCATGTAGAGCTTGTCCAGCCAGGCCACGAACCGCTTGCCCTTGAAGGGCTTGACCAGATATTCGCGCGCGCCCTGCATGACCAGGTCCGAGGCGGCCCCTTCGCTCCCCTTGTCCGCCATGACGACCACGGCCAGATCGGGCCGCAGCTCCCGGCTTCGGGTCAGCAGCCTCTCCGCGTCCATGTCGTTGAGATTCATGCCGATCATAAGCAGCCCGAAGGATTCGTCCGAGGCCAGGGCGTCCACCGCCTCCTGGCCGGAAGCGGCGAAATGAAGCGGGAAGTTCTGCTCTTCGAGTTCGCCGCGCATGAATTCCGCCAGTTCCGGGTCGCGGTCCGCCACCAGGATGTGGAAGTCCTTGCGCTCCTCGAACTTGAAGTCGATGGCCCCGGTGGGGCACGCCTCATGGCACTTCCAGCAGCGCTGGCAGTTGTCCAGGTCGATCACGTAGTGGTTGGGGATGGCGTAGGGCACGGGCAGATACACGGCGGCCCGCTCGGTCAGGCCCGCGTTGAACTCGCTGGGCACCCGCACCGGGCAGACCTCGGAACACAGGCCGCAGCTCACGCACTTGGTCGGGTCGATCAGGGTGGACTTGCGCTTGAGCGAAACCAGGTACTTGCCCGGCTCGCCCTCCATCTCCCCGACCTCGGTGGACAGGTAGATATCGATATTGTCGTGGAACAGTCCCTTGCGCAGGCAGAACTGGCTGGACGAGTCCCGCGACATGAGCGGCAGCATCCTGCACATGCCGCAGTGGTCGGTCGGAAACTGGTGATCGAGCTGGGCGAGAATCCCGCCATGGCTGGGCCGACGGTCGATGAGCGCCACCTTGTGGCCCGTGACCGCCAGGTCGAGCGCCGCCCGGATGCCTCCGATGCCCGCTCCGACCACCAATGCGCCGTATTGCTTTCTCATGACGTCCTCCTGGGAAGCCGCGTGTTATACCATGTGCGAAACCGTTTCCTGGAACTCGTCTTCCTTGAACACCGACAGGGGCGGCGCCTCGTCCAGGCTGCGGCCCGGCACGTAGTCGAAGCTCTCCTGGGTGCGCGCGGCCACGGTGCGGAACAGCTCCATGACCGGGATGTCGTTGGGACAGGCGTTGGAGCACTGCCCGCAGCCCACGCAGGCCATGGACATGTGCGCCATGCGCGTCAGGTGGTAGAACACGGTGTCCGTGGGCATCTTCAGGCTGCCCTTGCGCTTGGCCCAGCCCATGTACTGCCACGGCTTGTGCTCGAAGACGTCGGTGTTGAAGACGCACTCCTTGCAGTAGCAGACCGGGCAGGCCACCCGGCAGTTGTAGCAGTTGACGCAGGCCGACAGGTACTCGGACAGGTCGGACAGGGTGCCGGTCGCGGCCCTGGTCCGCTCGAACATCTCGTCGCGGGTGGCCGTGCGCTTGGCGACCATGGCCTCGAGAGCCTCGTCCCGCCCGGCGGCGGAGGTCTCGGGCAGCCCCAGCCCGTTGAGCAGGGATTCGCCGCGCGGGCTGGTGGCCATGACCGGAATATGGTCGGACAGGTCCGCCCCGGCCACGCCGATGACGATGTCCGCGTTGGCGGGAGCGGGATACTCGCACGCCTTGCAGGCGGGCGCTATGTCCACGCCGCCGTTGGCGGACATCTTGTAGAATTCCATGGTCTTCTCAAAAGGCTCGTCGTCCCCCAGGAACTGCTTGTAGGCAACGTTGTCGAACGCGCCCATGCAGTCCATGCCCACCAGGATGATGTCGTCCATGGACCCCTGGTTGAGCTTGACCAACTCCACGAACGCCCGAATCTCGCACGGCCGCATGACCGCGGCAATGCGCTCGCCGGACTGCCCGCGCGTCAGCCGGGACAGAAGCTTGGCCGAATTCATGGGAAAGGCGGGAGCCAGCGGGTCCGCGCCCGAAAGCTGCTCCGGGTCCGTCACCAGGGTCGGCATAGGCAGCCCCTTGCCGAACAGGTGGACCGGGACCATGATCCCGCCGAGGGTCTCGTTCTCAAGCAGCCCGCGCAGGAACCCCTGCAGGGCCGGGATCGGGCCGGAGCCGTCGATCTGTATCTTTGCGGTGGTCGCCATGACACGCCCTCCTTGCGGCTAGACCACGGCCATGGAACGCGCTTCCATGGGGCCGAGCTCTCTGATTTCATTGATGAAGTTGTTGACCGTTGCGGCAAACTCGTTGCCCTCGCTGGCCCCCACCCAGGTCAGCTTGACCCGCTCCTTCTCGATGCCGAACTGGGGCAGGATCTCGTTCAGGAGCTTGACCCTGCGCCGCGCCTTGTAGTTGCCGTTGATGTAGTGGCAGTCGCCGGGATGGCAGCCGGACACCAGCACGCCGTCCGCCCCGGACAGGAGCGACTTGACGATGTACTTGGGGTCCACCATGCCGGTACACATCATGCGTACCAGCCTGAGGTTGGGCTGCTGCACCATCCGCGAGGTCCCGGCCAGGTCGGCGGCAGTGTAGGTACACCAGTTGCAGACAAAGGCCAGAATGGTCGGTTCGAATTCCTGGGACATGGTCGCCTCCTCACGCCCGCTTCTCGGGTTGGTCGGTTTGTACGGGTATCCTCACGGGTTCGGCGTCCGGCTCCTCCATGGGAGGCCGCCAGTCGGGAATCATGCCGAGCAGCCCGTCGATCTCGTTGAATATCTGGGTTTCCTTGAAATGCTTGATCTGGGCCGCGCCGCTCGGGCAGTACCCGGCGCAGGAGCCGCACCCCTTGCACATGGCCTCGTTGATGACCGCGATGTTGCGCCGCTCGTCGAACTCGATGGCCGAGTAGGCGCACAGGCCCACGCAGACTTGGCAGCCTACGCACACGTCCGGATTGATCCAGGAGGTGGTCGGCGAGATGGAGACCGTTCCCTTGGCCGCCAGTGCGATGGCCTGGGCCGCGCCGCCCGAGGCGTGCGACACCGCGTCCGGGATGTCCTTGGGCCCCTGGCAGGTCCCGGCCAGGAACACGCCGTCCGTGGCCGTGGACACCGGGCCGAGCTTGGGATGCTCTTCCAGGAAGAAGCCGTCCTGGCCCTGGGCCACGCCGAAGACGCGGGCCACCTCGGTGACGTCCTTGCGCGGCTCCATGGCCGTACACAGGATGACCATGTCCACGGGCAGGCGCACGTTCATGCCGAGCAGGGTGTCCTCGCCCACCACCACGAGCCTGCCGTCCTCCTGAACGATCTCGGAGGGGCGGCCCCGGATGAAGGTCACGCCCTCCTCCTGGACCCGCTTGTAGAATTCCTCGTAGCCCTTACCGAAACACCGCATGTCGATGTAGAAATTGTAAACCTTGGTATCGTGGCCCACCTTGTCCTTGATGAGGTGGTCGTACTTCAGCGCGTACATGCAGCAGGTGCGCGAGCAGTACTCGTGGTAGTTCTTGTCGCGGCTGCCCACGCAGTGGATGATGGCCACGGACTCGGGCTTTTCCCCGTTCTTGAGCACGATCCGCCCCTCGGTGGGGCCGACCGCGTTGTTCAGCCGCTCGAACTGAAGCGCGGTGTAGACGTTGTCGTACTTGCCGAAGCCGTATTCCCGCAGCGGGGTCGGGTCCATGGCGTCGTACCCGGTGGCCAGGACGATGGATCCCACGTGGAAGACCTCGCGCCGCTCCTTCATCTCGTAGTCGATGGCTCCGGTGGGACAGATGGTGGCGCAGATGCCGCACTTGTCCTTGGTGATCTTCTTGCAGATGGTCCCGTCGATGACCGGGGTGTTGGGCACGGCCTGGGGCGAGTTGCGGTAGATGGCCTTGCGCTTGCCCAGCCCCTCGTTGAACTCGCTGATGGCCTTGGTCGGGCACTTTTCCAGGCACGCGCCGCAGCCGGTGCAGACGGTCTCGTTGACGTATCGCGGCTTGCGAAGGACCGTGACCGTGTAGTTGCCCACGAAGCCGGTCACTTCCTCCACCTCGGACCAGGTCAGGAGATTGATGTTCGGCTCCTGGGACACGGCCACCATCTTGGGCGTGGAAATGCAGGCCGCGCAGTCGAGCGTGGGAAAGGTCTTGTCGAACTGGGCCATGTGCCCGCCGATGGACGGGCTCTGCTCCACCAGGTGGACCGTGTGGCCCGACTTGGCGATGTCCAGCGCGGCCTGAATGCCCGCGATGCCCGCGCCCACAACCATCACGTCCGGCAGGACCTCGACCTCGCGGGAGAACAGCTCGCCGTGCTCGCCCACGCGCTCCACCGCCGCCTCCACGATGTGCCGCGCCTTGGCCGTGGCCTCGTCGGGATCGGCCGTGGTCCAGGAGCAGTGCTCGCGGATGCAGCAATGCTGCATGAGATAGGGATTCAGCCCGGCCCGGGCGCACGCCTTCTGAAACGTCTTTTCATGCAGCCTGGGCGAACAGGAGGCCACCACCACGCGGTCCAGGCCGTATTGGCGGATGTCCCGGATGATCATCTCCTGCCCCGGGTCGGAGCACATGAACTGATAATCCCTGGACACCACCACGTCCTTGATGTTGCCCGCAAACTCGGCAACGTTCGCGCAATCGACCTTGCCCGCGATATTGGAACCGCAGTGACAGACGTAAACACCGATCTTCCTTGCCATGTTCGTCCCTCCTTACACGGCGGTCACCGGACGGGTTTCCCGCTGGTCAATTCCAGCGTCAGCTCGCCCACCAGCTTCTTGAGTTCCTCGTTCTCGGCAGCCAGCTCCGTTTCGGTCGGATTGCCCGGAACCCGCTCGAAAATCTTGTGGCAGTTGTCGAGGAAATGCCCCCGCCACTTGTAGTATTGGCCGGGCCGCAGGTCGTGTGTCCGACAAAGGTCATTGACACAGCCCCCCATCAGCCCCTCCAACACGATCTTCGCCTTGGTCTTCGCATCCCATTTTCGCCTCATCAGCCGAACCTCCTTGCCGGTCTTCCCCTGTCTCGCCAGGCGGGTGGTTCCGTCTAAGAGAGCAGGAGACCCGCCGCCGGCGCCCATTGTTTCCGGTCTTCTTGCCGCGACCACAGGCAACTGGCTGAATTCGATGTTCAAAACTTCATTTCACAGGTTCGGCCCGCATGCGTTCGACCAGCTCTCTTTCTCCCCTAAGACAAGATGCGTGCCGAAGTGTTCATATGTGAGTGATATAAAGATGATAACCAATGCGAATAGAGAGAGGGGCCGCCACAACCGCCCGTTTTTCGGCCTTTTTTCATCTCGCAGGACAAGACGAGTCTTGCCGCGCAAGACATGCTTGAACCGATAGGAGAGTATTTGTGCCACCCGTGAATGATAAATCGGGGAGTTATTACCCGCCCCACTCTCAAAGTCTCCAAACGGGCAAAATCGAAAAATCGTCTTGCCGAACAAGATTCCACACCGGAAAAGACGGACATTTTTCTTTATTAGTGCTGTAATATCAACAAGTTACGCTGATTGCACATTGTTGTAAAATAGTGCTATGGTCTATTCGAGGGAACCCTACAGGGGGGAGTGCCCTATGGCTGACATATTGATTATCGACGGAAGTCCCGATTTTTCGGCCGGGCTGTCACGAGACCTTGCGGACCACGGGCTGGAAACGGCCTGCTGCGAAACACTGACGCGGGCCATGGGACTTCTGCATACCGGCGACTACAAGGCGGTCCTGCTCGGCGACGACCTCACCGACGGCGACAGCCTGGAGTATCTGGCCACCATCCGCGCCATCCCCTCCTTCCCCGAAGTCATCGTCATCTCACGCAGCCGGAACCCGGACACGGCCGAACGGGCCATCCAGAGCGGGGCCTGGAACTACGTCACCAAACCGCCCAACATCCAGCGGCTCCTGGTACTGCTCGAACGGGTCATCGAATACCACATCGAGCGCCACTCAGGGCAATGTCCCGTTTCGCTCAGACGCGAAGGCATCATCGGCAGCAGCCGCCCGCTGCTCTCCTGCCTGGACTCCGTGGCCAGGGCCGCGGCCAGCGAAAACAACGTCCTGCTCGTGGGCGAAACAGGCACGGGCAAAGAGCTTTTCGCCCGGGCCATCCACAAGAACTCGCCGCGCGGCAAGAAACCGTTCGTGGTCGTGGACTGCGCCGCCCTGCCCGACACCCTGGCCGAAAACCTGCTTTTCGGCCACGAACGGGGCGCGTACACCAGCGCGGACTCCACCTCGGTGGGCCTGGTCAAGCAGGCGGACGGCGGCACCCTGTTCCTGGACGAGGTGGGCGAGCTGCCGCTCGGCCTGCAAAAGGTTTTTCTCCGGGTGCTCGAAGGCCGGAGCTTCCGGCCCGTGGGCGGAGTCAAGGAGATCACCAGCGACTTCCGCCTGCTGGCGGCCACCAACCGCGACCTCGAAACCATGGTCAACGACGGCGAATTCCGTCGGGACCTCTTCTACCGGCTGCGCGGCATCCGCATCCAGCTCCCGCCGCTCAGGCTCATCTCCGAAGACATCAACGAGCTGACCTGCAAGTTCATCCAGCGCCACTCCAAACGCTTCAAGATGTCGTCCAAGGGGTTTTCCCCGGACTTCCTGGACGCGCTCATGAACTACGACTGGCCGGGCAATATCCGCGAACTGATAAACACCATCGAGCAGGCCCTGTCCCGGGCCGGAAACGACGCCATCCTCTACCCCCGCCACCTGCCCAAGGCGATCCGTGCCCAAGTGGCACGGCGCGACCTGGAAAAAGACGTACCCAAGCCACAGCCCCAGACGCCCTCCATCGTGTTCTCGGAAGACTTCCCGGACCTGAAGACCTACCGGGACAACCAGATCGCCGTAAGCGAGGAGCGGTACCTGCGGACCCTCATGGAGATTTCCGGCGGCGACATCGGCCGGTCGTGCGCCCTGTCCGGCCTGTCCCGCGCCCGCCTCTACGCGCTGCTCAAGCAATACGGCATTCAACGCCTCAAATAACGGTCCCGGCCGCGCGGGTTGGAAATTGACTCCGCCTTGCATCAATGATTGAATGGCCGCCATATCCATCGACATGTTCATGCGATACGCGTTACCCAAACCCCAGGAGGCACCCAATGGACCAGCACGACACCGGGGAACTCGATCGGCGGATCGAGGAATTTCTCGGCCAGACGTTACCGGAACGCCCCACCGCGGACCTCAGCGCGGCTCTCAAGGTGGCGGACTTCATGGAAGCCAAGGGCTATTCCTTCAAGATGCAGGACATGTGCCCCAAGAGCCTGAACCAGTGCCTATGGCGGGCGGTCTTCGCCGCCGAAGGCACGGAATTCGCGGCCGAGGATTCCCGTCCGGCCGTGGCCATCTGCGCGGCCGCCGCAGCCGCCCTGGAAACGAACGAGAGCGCCTAGACGGCCGCCGGAGCCACCAGCCATGCACCGCTCCCCGCACGACGAGCCATCCTCGGCCCAGTATCGGGCCATTCTGGAATCCATTTCCGACGGCGTGTTCACCGTGGACAACGAATGGCGGATCACGTCGTTCAACCGGGCCGCCGAGGAGATCACCGGCATCTCCCGAAAGGAGGCGCTGGGCAAGCGGTGCTCCGAGGTCTTCCGCTCCACCATGTGCAACGACCAGTGCTGCCTGCGCGAGACGCAGCGCACGGGCAGGCCACTGGTCGGGCGCACGGGCTACATCATCGACGCCCAGGGAAACCGCATTCCCATCAGCCTGTCCACGGCCGTGCTGCGCGACGCCGACGGCACGGTCATCGGCGGGGCCGAAACCTTCCGCGACCTGAGCGAGGTGGAGGCATTGCGGAGCGAGCTGGACGGCCGGTTCCGCCTGGGAGAGATGGTCAGCCGCAGCCCGCTTATGCAGCGCGTCTTCTCCACCCTGGAGCCCGTGGCCGCCAGTTCGAGCACGGTGCTCATCCTCGGCGAGACCGGCACCGGCAAGGAACTCATCGCCCGCACCATCCACGCGCTCGGCCCGCGAAAGAACGGCCCTTTTGTTGCGGTCAACTGCGGCGCCCTGCCCGAAACCCTGCTGGAATCGGAACTCTTCGGCTACAAGGCCGGGGCCTTTACCGGGGCCAACCGGGACAAGCCCGGCCGCTTCGCCCTGGCTGCGGGCGGGGTCCTGTTCCTGGACGAAATCGGCAACATCAGCCCGGCCATGCAGATGCGGCTGCTCCGCGTCCTCCAGGAACACGTCTACGACCCCCTGGGCGGCACCGGGCCGGAGCGGGCCGACGTGCGGATCATCGCCGCCACCAACAGCGACCTCGCGGACATGGTCCGGCAGGGGACCTTCCGTGAGGACCTCTACTACCGCATCAACATCGCCCGCGTGGAGTTGCCACCGCTGAGGCAGCGCAAGGAAGACATCCCCCTGCTGTGCATGGACTTCATCCAGCATTTCAACGCCTTGCAAGGGAAACAGGTGGAGGGTCTTACATCCGAGACTCTATCCCTGCTCATGCTCCATTCCTGGCCCGGCAACGTGCGGGAACTGCGCAACGTCATCGAGCGGGCCTTCATTACCTGCTTTGAGGGATCCATCCTGCCCGGCCACCTGCCGCCGGACTTCCCCGGACCGAACGGCCAGAGGGAACAGGCCACCGGGAACACCCTGGAGGATGCTGTCAACAGCCTGGAAAAACAGCTTATTCTCAACGCCGTCGTGCGCTGCGGCGGCAACCGCCTGGCCGCGGCCAAAGAACTGGGCATCCACAAAAGCACCCTGTTCCGAAAAATCCGCCAACTGGGCATCGCCCTTCCGGCCAGGGATGGCCGTTCCGCACCGGACGAGCCGGACAAGGAGTAGCGATTCAGCGACTCTTGTTCGCCGGTTGAGTCTTATCTACGCGACCCCATCCCAACAACGTCTTTTCCTCATCCAACGACTTTGCTAATAACGGCGGGCTGTTGAACAATCGCGTGCCATAGGCGATTCCTGGCACGGTTGATGCTTTTCCATACACAAGGAGCAGAGCCGACATGAACGCCGCCTTCAGCATATGGGAAGATCGCATCGCCCCGGTATTCGACACCGCGCCCCAACTGGCCATCGTGCCCGGAGCGCGCGGGGGCGGCGCGACCACCCTGTTGTCGACGCCGTCCGCCTCGCCCGCCGTGATTATCGCCATCCTGCTGGAAAG
This sequence comes from Desulfovibrionaceae bacterium, assembly GCA_015709315.1. Classification (GTDB taxonomy): domain Bacteria; phylum Desulfobacterota; class Desulfovibrionia; order Desulfovibrionales; family Desulfovibrionaceae; genus Pseudodesulfovibrio. Next base: position 30,750 of record JACCQI010000014.1, on the reverse strand, counting down.
GCACGTGGCGACCCTGGTTTGCGGGGCCATTTCCCGGCCCATCCACGACGCCATCGCGGCCCGGAACATCGAGATTCATCCCTTTGTCACGGGCACCCTGGACAACGTGGTCAAGGCCTGGAAGACGGGCCGCCTGCACGAGGACGAGTTCCGCATGCCCGGCTGCGGCCAGACGTCCGGCGGATGGAGGCGCAAGCGCCGGCGGGGCGGCAGGACGAACATGGTCCACGCCCCCTACGGCACACCCGCCGTTCCCGACGGCCAGGCCATCTGCCGCTGCCCGCACTGCGGACGCGAGATCCTGCACGAGCCCGGCGTGCCCTGCTCCAGCTACCGATGCCCCGATTGCCACGCACCCATGGTGCGGGCGTAACGCAACAACAAGGAGGCAGACATGCCACGCAGAGATGGTACCGGACCCAACGGCATGGGCTCGCGCACCGGCCGCGGCCTCGGAGCGTGTACCGGCGTCAATGCGCCCTTCTTCGGACAGGGCCTGGGCGCGGGATACGGACGGGGTGGCCTGCGCGCCCGCAACGGCCTCGGCAACGGCTTCGGCCCCGGATTCCGGGGCGGACGCGGAAACTGGGGCGGCCGAGGCTGGCTAGGCCAGGCCGCAGGATACGCCGCGGGATACGTCGAGACCAGCGAAACCCTGGCGGAACGCGCCGCCATGCTCGAGGCCGAACTGGCCGAGGTGAAGCGGCGCATGGAAACCATGGAACAGGAAAACGCCGGGTAGCCCCGGACATCAAACCATGATCCAATGCGGCGGCGGGGACAGGTTGTCCCCGGCCGCCGTGCAACCATACGGACGACAACATGGCGGAATTCGATAATTTCGTAAACGAGCTGCAACACACCCTGATCGAGCGGGTGAAGGCCGCTTACGGCGAGGAGGCGTATGAACGGTGGCGCACGCTGCCCCACCGGGGCGAACCGGCCTCGGCGAACTGCCGGGGAGCCTCCACCGGCACCTGCGGCGACACCATCACCATCTTCCTTACCATCGAGGACGACACCGTGTGCGACGCGGGCTTTGCAACCGACGGCTGCGGGTCCAGCCAGATCAGCGGCTCCATGGCGGCGGAACTGGCCATCGGCAAGCGGTGCGAAGACCTGACCGACATCACCGGCGAGGTCGTCCGGGACCGGCTGGGCGGCCTGCTCGAGGAAGACGAGCACTGCGCCTGGTTGGCGGCCAACGCCCTGCACGACGCGGTGGGAGATTACTACAAGCGCGCCCTGCGCCGGACCGACAACTCGCGGAAGCAGACGCTTCCGCCGGAGACACCATGACCAAGATCGGCATCATTCGCTGTGAGAAGAACGAAAAGAATTGCCCGCTCACCGGGTGCATCACCTGTCTCGGGCAGCAGACCCAGGGCTTTGATTCCTATGACAAAACCCGGCTCGCAGGCGTCTTCACCTGCCGGTGCGACATGGACGACGCCGCGAACATGGCCAAGATACTGAAGGCAAAGGGGGTCGAGGCCATCCACGTTCCCACCTGCCTGTTCGCCAACAAGACCGACGGCAAGTGGACGCTCAAGGGGGGCGGCCTGTGCGACCGGCTCGAAACCCTGACCGACCGCATCCGGGCGGCGTCCGGCCTGCCCTGCGTCCAGGGCACGGCCCACCTGCCCGAAGGATACGTTCCCGAAATCTGAACCTTTTCAACATTCCAACCCGAGGATATTGCCATGCTTATGACAGACCTGTTGCCCAAGGAAAAATGGCTGGAACTGGAACATGCCCTGCACAACGACTGGGGGGTCAACGCCTGCGCCTACAACGCCGACGGCATGACCTTCACCGGATTCAAGAATTTCGTGAACCCGCTGTGCGCCGAGATCAAGTCCCACCCCGAGGGCATCCAGGCCATCTGCTCGGTGGCCCACCAGCATATGGCCCAACTGGCCAAATCGTCCGGCAAGACCGTCATCGAGCAGTGCGACGCCGGGCTGCTCAAAATCTGTACCCCCGTGTTCCGCAACGGTGAGTTCGTCGGCATCGTGGGCGGCTGCGGCCGGGTGCCCGAAGGCTCCGAAGTGGACACCTTCAACGTACACAAGGCCATCAACATCCCTCTGGAAACCGTGGAATCGCTGGCCGGAGAAGTGCCGACCATCACCATGGAAAGGGCGCGGGAAATGGGCGCTTTCCTCGAAGAATTCGTGGCCGCCATCCATTAAACCGCTGAAGCGACATATTGCTACAAGGAGCACACCCGCCAATGGAAACGCCCCCGAGCGTTGACCTGACGTCCTTTATCGACGCATGGTCAACGGACCCGAACCTGACAAAGTACTGCTTTCTCCAACTCAAGAAACACCTCGAAACCATGGACGGCGTGCGATTCGACTTCGTGGCGAGGCCCGGCATCACCTACTCCCTGCGCGCGGCCCACGCCAACCAGAAGAAACGCGGCTTGTTCGCCATGGTGGACGTCATCGACGACGATCCCGAAGACCGCTGGCTCTCGGTCTGCTTCTACCGGGAACTGGTGGACGACCCGGACGGCCTGGGGGACGAGGTCCCCGAAGGGCTGATGGGCGAGGACGCCAAGTGTTTCGACATGTACGAATCCGACGACATCATGCTCAATTACGTCAAGGACCGCCTGGCCACCGCCTGTGAGGCGGCCTCCCAGGAACATTGACGCCGCAACCGACGAACGCCGCAAAAGCCCGCCCTGCAAGGGACGGGCCTTTTCCTTTTACGCCCTCCCCGTTTCGCCTCTCGGAGCCGGTATGGACATTGACGAGTGACAGCCGGAGCATGCCGGGTGTATTATTTCGGACGCGGGGCGTTGTGCCCCGCTGTGGACGCCAACCGCAATCACACCCGGAGGAACCCATGGACAGGCTCAAGATATTCGTCACCCGCCGTATCCCCAGAGAAGGCATCGATCTGCTGCGCCGCGTGGCGGACGTGGACGTCAGCCCGCAGGACGGCCCCCTGGAGCGGAAGAAACTGCTGGCCGCCGCGCCCTCATACCACGGCATTCTGGGCACCATGACCGACCGGATCGACGCGGAATTCATGGACGCCGCCGAAAGCCTCAAGGGCTACGCCAACTACGCCGTGGGCTTCGACAACATCGACGTGCCTGAGGCCACCCGGCGCGGGCTGCCCGTGTCCAACACGCCCGGCGTGCTCACCGACGCCACGGCCGAATGCGCCTGGGCGCTCCTTTTCGCCGTGGCCAGGCGCGTGGTGGAGGCCGACGGCATCATGCGCTCGGGCCGGTGGAAATGGTGGGGACCGCTCCAGTTCATCGGCGGCACCGTCCGGGGCAAGACGCTCGGCATCGTGGGCGCGGGCCGCATCGGCACGGCCATGGCCCTCATGGGGCGCGGATTCGACATGCCGGTCATCTACTCCAACGCCTCGGGGCGAAAAAACGGCGTGCTCGAAACGGAACTGAACGCCCGGTTGGTGTCCTTCGACGAATTGCTGGCCCAGGCCGACTTCATCTCCCTGCACACGCCGCTCACCCCGCAAACCCGCCACCTGTTCGGCGCGGAACAGTTCGCCCGCATGAAGGACACGGCCTACATCATCAACACCGCGCGCGGGCCGGTCATCGACGAAAACGCCCTGGTCGCGGCCCTGAAAAAGGGCGAGATCGCCGGAGCGGGCCTGGACGTCTACGAAAACGAGCCGACCATGGCTCCCGGCCTGGCCGAACTGGACAACGTGGTGGTCCTGCCCCACATCGGGTCCGCCACCAGGGCCGCCCGAGCCGGCATGGCGACCCTGGCGGCCCGCAACCTCGCGGCCATGCTCAAGGGCCAGAAACCGGAAACCGGCCTCAACCCGGAACTCTTCGACTGATGCGCCCATGACCGGATGCGGAGGAAGGGAACGCCCGATCCCCCGCCTCCGGCCAGCGGCATGCGTGCGGCCGCCGTTCCCGCGGACCGGCACGGACTTATCGGCTTCCATATAGCCGCATTCGTTTCATGGCGCGGAAAATCATTCAAAAAAACTATTTGTACTATTGAACTCAACAATACTATTGATGGCAAAGAATAAGAATTCCAATGTGCTAAGAAATACACAATAAAAACAACGCGGAATCCCCCATGCAAACATTGGCCATTCGCCTGCGCCCCGGAGACGACCTTCTTGCCGAGCTGGACCGGCTCGCCGTCGAGCGGGATTGGGAAGCCGCCTGCATCCTGACCTGCGTAGGCAGCCTGACCACCGCGGTCCTCCGCATGGCCAACAGCCCCGAATCCACGTCCCTTGAGGGGCACTTCGAAATCGTTTCCCTGACCGGGGCCCTTTCCCGGCACGGCTCCCACTGCCACATCGCCATCTCCGACGGCGACGGCCGAACCGTGGGCGCGCACCTGCTGCCCGGCTGCCGGGTATACACCACGGCCGAAATCGTCCTCGGCATCCTTCCCGAATGCCGTTTCCTGCGAACCCTGGACCCGGAGACCGGATACCCGGAACTGGACATACAATCCGCAACCTATGAGTAAGGAGTAGACAGCATGAGTTTCAGTGAACAGCTTAAAAAGGACTTCACCACGTTCACCTGGGTCCTGATCGCGGTGGCCATCGCGCTCAACATCGTCGTCGGGCAACTCGTTTCGCTCCTCAAGCTCCCCATCTTCCTGGATTCCATCGGCACCATCCTGGTGGCCGTCCTGGCGGGTCCGTGGGCGGGCGGCCTGGCCGGACTACTCACCAACCTGATCTGGGGCGCCATCACCTCCCCGGTGGCCGCGGCCTTTGCCCCCGTGGCCATGGTCATCGGCATCGCCGCCGGATTCTGCGCCAAGTACGGACTTTTCAGAAACTGGTGGCTGGTCATCATCGCGGGCCTGATCATCACCGTGTTCAACGCCGTGGTGGCCGTCCCCATCCGCCTGTACATGTTCGGCGGCATCACCGGCAGCGGGGCCGACTTCGTCACGGCCTACATGCTCGCTCTGGGCAAGGACCTCTTCGGCTCCGTCGTGGTCACCGTGTTCACGTCCAACGTGGTGGACAAGGTCGTCACCGCCCTCCTGGTCTGGGTCATCGTCAAGGCCCTGCCCCAGCGGTTCGCAGCCCGCTTCCCCAGGCTGGCGACCGCAGGCTGATCGCACCCGCACGAACGACGGACCGGCCCGTTGCGCGCATCAGGCACCACCCTCTTCGTCGAGGGGCAATCCCGGCTGCACGGCTGCCACCCCTTCAGCAAGCTGTTCTTCATTCCGCTGACAGGGGTGGCCGCCTACGTCGAACCGGGCACCGTTCAGGCGGCCGTCTTCCTGATCGTCCTGAACATGACCCTGGCGGCGGCTGCGGGAGTGCTTCCGACGGCCTGGAAGATCACCTGGCGCACGCTTCTGCCTCTGGCCCTGTTTATGCTGCCCATCCACGGATTCCTGTATCCCGGCAACCACACCCCGCTGTTTTCCCGGCAAGGGCTGACCCTTTATGCCGAGGGGCTGCGGTTCGCCGGAACCATACTCGCGCAACTGGCGGCCGTGCTCTCCGCCTCCCTGCTCTTCGTGCTCACCACCCATCCCGCGGACCTCATCGCGGCCCTGACCAAGGCGGGATGGCCGTCTTCCATAGCCTACCTCCTGGGCAGTCCCCTGCTCATGCTCCCCGCCATGCGCGACCGAACCGGCGTCATCCGGGCCGCGCAACAGGCGCGCGGGCTGGACTCCGGGGCGAACATCCTCGGCCGAATCCGCTCGCTGCCCCCCCTGGTCGCCCCCCTGGTGCTCGGCGCGTTCGCGGAAATCGAACAGCGGGCCATCGCCCTGGAACTGCGCGGCTTCCACTCCTCGGCCTCCAAGACCTCCCTGCGCCGGGTGCCGGACTCCACGGCACAGCGTCTCGTCCGCCGACTGTTTCTGGTCGCCACGGTCTTTCTCATCCTCTACAGGATCATGATCTGAACAATGCCCGCCATCGACATCCGCAACCTCTCCTTCACGCATCCCGCCGGAAAACGCCCGGCCCTTGACTCCCTGTCGCTGACGATCGAGCCGGGCCGGTTCACGGCCGTCATCGGAGCGAACAACGCCGGGAAAACCACCCTCTGCCACGCCTTGTCGGGGGTAATCCCGCACCTTTTTCCCGGTACCTTCGAAGGACGGGTCCGCATCTGCGGAAACGACATCGCCGAAACGCCCATTTCAAAGCTGGCACTGTCCGTGGCCTTTGTCATGCAGAACCCCGAAAGCCAACTCTCGGGCATCCGGTTCACGGTGCGCGACGAAATCGCCTTCGGTCTGGAAAACCAGGGAGTGGACCGCCCGGAAATGCTCCGCCGCGTGGACCGCGCCCTGGAATCGACCGGCCTGGCCGACCTGGCGGACCGCTCGCCGCACCACCTCTCCGGCGGTCAGTTGCAAAAAGTGGCCCTGGCCGCCGCCATTGCCGTGGACACCCCGGTCCTGATCCTGGACGAACCCACCACCTTTCTCGACCCGGCCTCTGCAACGGAAATCTTCGCCATACTCCGGCGGCTGAAGCAAAACGGCAAGACCATCGTGGTCGCCGAGCAGCGGCTGGATTCGGTCGCCCTGCACGCGGACCGGGTCCTCGGCCTGCACCAGGGACGGCTGGCCCTGGACGGCCCCCCGGAAGAAGTGCTGGTTTCCCCCGCCCTCCGGGAAATCGGGCTGGACTGGACGCGGTTCACCCGCATTGCCGCCCTGGCCCGCGACAAGGGGCTGTGGCAAAAGGACGCCCCCTTGCCCGCCACCCTGGAAGGCACGCTGAACGGACTGGCGAAAAACTGAGGACACGCCATGGACATCGAGATACGCGACCTCCACTTCAGCTACGAATCCGGCGTTCAGGCGCTGGCGGGCGTTTCGCTCACGACGGGCCGGGGCGAGACCGTGGCCCTGGTGGGCCACAACGGCTCGGGCAAATCCACCCTGGTCAAGCATCTCAACGGCCTGCTCAGGCCCGACGCCGGAGAGGTGCTGATCGACGGCAAGCCCACCGCCGACCTACGGGTGGCCCAAATAGCCCGCCGCGTGGCCCTGCTCTTCCAGAACCCCGACAACCAGATATGCAAGGGCACGGTCTGGGAGGAAACGGTCTTCGGGCCGAAAAACCTCGGCTACCCGGAAGAGAAAATCAGGGACTTGGCCTCGGATTCCCTGGCCGCCCTGGGCCTCACGGAAATGCGGGACCGCAATCCCCACGACCTGGGATTCAGCGAGCGCAAACGGCTGGCCATCGCCTCGATCCTGGCCATGAACACCGAGGCCGTGGTCCTGGACGAACCGACGGCCGGTCTCGATTCCGGCGAAATCAAACTGCTGGAAGCCGTGCTGCGCGGACTGCGTGACCACGGCAGGACCGTGCTGGTCATCAGTCACGACATGGACTTCGTGGCCGAAAACATGACCCGCGCCATCTGCCTCGGCCAAGGGCGCAAGCAATACGACGGAGGCCTTCCCGGCCTGTTCGGGGACCCGGCGCTTCTCAAGCGATGCGGCCTGGTCCTTCCGCAGACCGTGCAGGTGGGTTCCCGTCTCGGGCTTTCACCGGATCGCCTGACTCCCGAAGCCGTCGCGGCTGGGCTGTCGGAAAAACGCCCATCCCCGTCCGGGGATCATCCGGCCACATCTCCCTAGGAGCGGTCCCGCTCCCTTTTCCCGTCCTTGGACGCAGCCCGCATGAAGGGGCGGCCCCCTGCCCATCCTCATGGAAAATTACGAGAGCATTTCACCACGCCGGGATAACTCTCCAACGGAATAGGAACTATTCCATTTCGCTTGGAAAGACGGCCGGGAATTCCATACTTTTTTGAAGAAAGAATTGCATGTAACATACTGATATTACATACAGCACAATCATACAGACATATGGCACCCTCCTTGCTTTGCGGGAGTTTTGCAAGGCCATCCCATTACTCGGGAAATAAACTTGGAGGGTACTAATGGATAATTCAAAGGGAGCACGGACCGTCAAGCGCCGTTTCATACTGCTGGGCGGCCTGTGCTTGGGCCTGCTGCTTGTCTCCGGGCTGATCTGGAGCAGTGCGGCGAGCGAGGAGCGTGGCGGCAACGGGCTGTGCCTGTCCTGCCACGTCATGGAGCAAACCGTATTTCAGGAATTCAAGAAGACGAAGCATTTCGTCAATCCATCCGGCGTACGCGCCAAATGCTCGTCCTGCCACGTGCCGCAGGAGCTGTTCCCCATGATGCAGCGCAAGGCGGCCTCGGTTCACGAAGTGATCAGCTGGGCGCGCGGCACCATCGATACGCAGGAAAAATTCGAAGACAACCGGCTGCGGATGGCCAAGAAGGTCTGGGCCGACATGAAGGCCACCGATTCCCGCGAATGCAAGACATGCCACGACATGGAGGCGTTCGACTTCGCGGCGTTCAAAAAGCCCGAATCCGTCAAGGCCATGCAGAAGGGTCTGCAGGAAGGCCAGACCTGCATCGACTGCCACAAGGGCATCGCCCATACCATGCCCGACCTCTCCGCCGGGTTCCGCATGCTTTATGAGGAAATGGACCGGCAGGCCAAGGAAAGCGGCTTTGACGCTCCTGCGGTCTATCCCATCCGCATTACCTATTGCTACCTGGAAAAGGACGGCCAAAAGGCCGGCCGCCTGCTCCCCCTGACCCGGCTGGAAGTGCTCGAAAGCTCCGGCGACTGGGCCAAGGTCCGCGTCAAGGGCTGGCAGCAGATCGGTGCGGAACGGGTCATCTGCGAAATGCAGGGCCGCCGCATCTTCTCCGCCGCACTCAGCAAGGGCGCGCTCGACGCCGTGACCCACGGCGAACCGATCCTCGACCCGGATACGGAACTCTCCTGGCGGCCCGCCCGGTTCGAGTGCTGGATCAAGAAGGGCGATTTCCTGGCCGACGAAACCCTGCTCAACACCTACGGCAGCGAGTTGCATGCCGCCACCTGCGGCGGATGCCATGCCCAGACCCCGAGCATCCACTTCTCCGCCAACCAGTGGATAGGCGGCATCAAGTCCATGGGGACCCGCGTGACGTTGGACAAGAACAACGGCCGTTTTCTGTTGAAATACCTCCAACTGCGCGCTTCGGACGTGGTCGGGGACAATCATTCGTAAACGAGGAAACAATGACTCCTAACTCACCCGCAACACGACAGATGGCGCTCAGGTGGATCTCGGCGCTCTTTGCCAGGGAACTCACGGCCGACGATGTGGAGAGCTATCGCTCCGGCGACGGCGAAACACTGCTCGATACCTTGCAAAGCGAACTGGACTGCGGCGAGGCCGTCGAGCCGATCCGCAGCCGCCTGAACGATTCACAACCCGCAAGCGACACCGCCCTGGACCTGGCCGGGGACTTTGCCTGGCTCTTCCATGGCGTGGGCGGCCCCCGTTCGGCCCCGCCCCACGAGCACGACTGGTCCGAAGCCTCCGACGGCACCCAGATGGAATGCATCGACCAGTGCCTTTCGCTCATGGGCAAGTGCGGCCTCGGCCCCTCGCCCGAGAGCGGCGAAACCGTGGACCACGTCGGCACCCAGTTGGAATTACTGGGATATCTGGAAGAACAGGCGGTTGCCGACCCGAACGGGCCGTGGAACGAATATCGGGACACCCTGATCCGGGAGCACCTGGACAAGTGGCTGCCCCTTTTCCTGGACGCCTGTGAAAACAACGACCGCAACGGCTTTTATGCCGCCGTGGCAGAGCTGGCCGGACGGCTTCTGGACGGTGCGCTGTCCAAGGCATCGGTCCGCAGGCTCGCAGCCAATATCGGCCAACAACCTACAGAGGAGGAATCGTGAAAGATCCCAAAACCAACCATGAACTGACTCGTCGAGAATTCATGGGCTACACCGCAGCGGCAGGCGTGGCCGCGTCGCTGTTCGGTCCGTCCATGCTCGGAACGGCACAGGCCGCCGCACCCGCGACGAACGCCGGTTCCTGCGCCACTTTCTGGGGTATCTGCAAGCTTCAGGCAAAGAACGGCCAGGTCGTCAAGGCCGAGCCTTTTGCCCACGACAGCTCGGTCAACGAAATGACCACCAACATGCCCGGCTTCGTCCACTCCCCGGCCCGCATCAAATACCCCATGGTACGCAAGGGCTTCCTGAAGGACGGCTACAAGTCCGACACCTCCGAGCGCGGCAAGGGCGAATTCGTCCGCGTCAGTTGGGACAAGGCCGCCGAACTGATCGCCGACAACCTCAAGCGCGTCATCAAGACCTACGGCCAGGACGCCGTGTACGCCACCCCCAGCGGTTGGTACAACCTCGGCAAGGTCCACGCCGCAGGCGCCTGCACGAGCCGCCTCTCCAACCTGATGGGCGGGTTCGTCCGCGCCATGGGCGACTACTCCACCGGCGCAACCCAGGTCATCATGCCCCACGTGCTCGGCAACATGGAAGTCTACAGCCGGCAGACCTCCTGGCCCGTGATCCTGGACAACTCCAAGGTCGTGGTCTTCTGGGGCGGCAACCCCATGAACACCCTGCGCATCTCCTGGCCCGCTCCCACCCATAAGGGCATCGAGTACCTCAAGGAACTGAAGAAGCGCGGCACCCGCCTCATCTTCATCGACCCGACCCGCAGCGAGTCCGTCCAGGAACTCGGCGGCGAATGGATCGCTCCGAAGCCGAACACCGACGTCGCCATGATGCTCGGCGTGGCCTACACCATCCAGGAAAAGGGCCTGACCGACCAAACCTTCCTGGAGGACTACACCACCGGCTTCGACAAGTTCCTGCCCTACCTGATGGGCAAGTCCGACGGCCAGCCCAAGACCCCCGAATGGGCGGAATCCGTCTGCGGCGTTCCGGCCAAGACCATCCGCGATCTGGCCGACACCATCGCCAAGAACCGCTCCATGCTCTTCAGCGGCTGGGGCATCCAGCGCGCCGACCACGGCGAGCAGCCCCACTGGATGCTGGTCACCCTGGCCTGCATGCTCGGCCAGATCGGCCTGCCCGGCGGCGGCTTCAGCATCGGCCACATGTACTCCAACCAGGGTACCCCGTTCGCCGATGCTCCCAGCGTACCGGGCATGTCCGGCGGCAAGACGCCTTCCACCGCTCCGGCTCCGATCCCGACCGCCCGTAACATCGACATGCTGCTCAACCCGGGCAAGACCATCGACTACAACGGACGCAAGGTCACCTACCCGGACATCAAGATGCTCTACAACGGGTTCTCCAACTCCCACACCCGCCAGCCCCAGCGCGAATCCGCCGTCCGCGCCTGGAAAAAGCCCGAGTGCATCGTGGTCCACGAAATGTTCTGGACCCCGACCGCCCGCATGGCCGACATCGTCCTGCCCATCTCCACCATGGCGGAGTGCGCGGACATCACCACCAGTGAAGACGGCCGGTTCATCATCCCGCTGAAGCCGTGCATCGAGCCCCAGTACGAATCCAAGCCCACGTACGACGCTTTCGCCTTTGTGGCAGACAAGCTCGGCATCGGCGACAAGTACACCGAAGGCAAGACCGGCGAACAGTGGCTCGAGTCCTTCTACAACCAGGCCGTGGCCGACGGAAAGCGCAAGGGCATCGGCATGCCCTCCTTCAAGGAATTCTGGGACAAGGGCAAAGCCCTCGAATTCAAGGTGCCCGAAAAATCCCAGAGCTGGGTCCGCTACAGCGACTACCGCGAAGATCCGCTGCTGGAACCCCTGGGAACTCCTTCCGGCAAGATCGAAATCTACTCCAAGACCATCGAGAAGATGGGCTACGACGACTGCAAGGCGTACCCCTCCTGGATCGAACCGGCCGAGTGGCTGGGCAGCGAAAAGGCCAAGGCCTATCCGCTGCACATGCTGACCTCGCACCCGAGACATCGTCTCCACTCCCAGAACAACCACGTGCAGGCTCTGCGCAAGCTCTACACCGTCAAGGATCGCGAACCGATCTGGATCAGCACGGAAGACGCCAAGGCACGCGGCATCAAGGACGGCGACGTGGTCCGCGTCTACAATGAACGCGGCTCGGTCCTGGCCGGCGCCATGGTCACCGACAACATCCGCAGCGGCGTTGTCCGCCTGTGCGAAGGCGGTTGGTACGACCCCGTCGAGCCGGGAAATCCCAAGTCCCTGTGCGCCTACGGCAGCGCCAACGTCCTGACCCTGGACATCGGCAGCTCCAAGCTGGCACAGGCCGTGGTCGGCAACACCAGCCTCGTGCAGATCGAAAAGTACACCGGCAAGCTGCCCGCGGTCTCCGTGTTCGAGGCCCCCAAGAGCGCCCAATAGCCGCGTGGCTTGATAACACTGACCTCAATGCGATGACCTGATCGACCAGAACAGGCCGTCACCTCCTGGCCCGCCCCGCACCCCCGGGGCGGGTATTTTACGTCAATTCCATACTTTGTCAGTCCAATTTTCCATTTCCTTTGGAAAACTCCATCCCCAGGCGTAGACTCCTTCCGATTTCATTGGAAACGGCGGCACAGGCTCACACGTCACCAGTGCGCAACGTACTTATTTTACTATAAATTCAGTAGAATCGGCATGGTATGTAACTTGCTCCGCCGAATGGAACGGATTTGACGCCAACCCGCCCTGCGACACAAAAGAATGAAAAGAATATTTCATATAGCTTTGTGCATTATTCTGCTCGCCCTGTCCGCATCCTGTTCCCGATACGACCAGCAGACGACCCTGACCAAAGAGGAAATCAATTGGATCGCCGGACATGAAGACGTTCGGCTCGGCGTCTCCCTGCATTATCCGCCGTATGAGATGTACGGGTTGAAGGATGATTACCAGGGGTTGAGCGCCGATTACATACGGCTGATCAATGAAAAAACCGGCCTCAACTTCATTCCGGTCCGATTCAGGAACCGGCACGAGGTGATGCGCGCGTTGAAGGAAGGACGCATCAGCGTTGTCGCCGCCGTGGAGATGACCGACACGCGGCGCGAATATCTCGACTTCACCCAGCCGTACGTCAATGTGCCCGCCGCCATCATCACCCGAAAGGAATTCAAGGACGACCTGACCCTGGAAAACCTGAACGGCATGCGCATCGGCGTCACGGTCTCGCCGGAATTCACCCGCTACATGGAGAAACGCTATCCCGGCAGCTACACCATCGTGCCCACGGCGGGCGGGTACATCGGCGGCCTCCGCTCCCTGGCGGTCGGCGACATCGACGCGCTCATCTGCGACATGGCGCTCGCCTCGCGCTACATCGCCAACGCCCGCATCTCCAACCTCCGCATCGCGGGCATCACCAACTACACCATCGACCTGCGCATCGCCTCCCTGAAGCGGGACCCGGTCCTCGGCCATGTCCTCCGCAAGGGGCTGGCCATGATCATGCCGCATGAACGCAAAGTGATCGAAGAGGAATGGCTTTCGCTCCACTACCAGTCATTCTGGACAAGCTGGAAATTCTGGGCGGGCCTGCTCGTGGTTCTGGGCATCGGGACCGGGATCATCGTGCTCGTGCTCTTCTGGAACCGAAGCCTCCAGCGGCAGGTGGCCCAGCGCACACTGGCCCTGAGCGCCATCAACAAGGTCCTGTTCGGTTCCCTGGCCTGCCCCACGGTCAAGGAGGTCATGCTCCGCTGCCTGCGGGAAGCGCGCCGCATCTCGCCCAGCGACACCGCCTTCTGGGGCGTGGTCTCGGCAAACGGCGAACTCCAGATCACGCTCATCGCCGATGCGGTCGAAGGCGGCGACCCCGAGAATCTCTCGACCTTTCAGAGCATCATGCTCGACAAGCCGGACATGGAACAACTGCGGTCCGGCGAAGTGGTCGTCCTGGACATCGAGCAGGGGCGCGACGGCGTCCAGCTTGTCATCGCCCCGCTGCACCCCCTGATGAAAAACGTTTCCCGCGTCATCGCCGTGGCCCGATGGGGGCGCTGCTACACGCCGTGCGAAATCAATCTGCTGACCGAGGTGTTCTACGCCTTTGAAGAGGCCCTGGAACGCAAGCAGACTGAAATTTCCCTGTATGAAAAGGAACGCCAACTGCAACGGGTCCAGCGCATGGACGCGCTCGGCACGCTGGCCGGCGGCATTGCCCACGACTTCAACAACATCCTCGGCGTCATCGTGGCCAACGCGGAAATGGTCAACATGTTCCACGTTCACGACGACGAGGCCCACGCCAACAAGATCGGGGCCATCCTCGCCGCCGCCAATCGCGGCCGGGATCTGGTCAGCCAGATACAGACCTTCACCCGCAACAACCCGAAAAAGGCGGCCCCGCTGCTCATAAGCCCGATCCTCAAGGAAACGGTCAACTTCCTGCAGGCGTCACTACCCGCCTCCATCACCATCGAGTACAGCATCACCACGGCCGAGCCGCCCATCAAGGCGGACCCCACCCAGATGCACCAGGTGCTCATGAACCTCTGCACCAATGCGGCGCAGGCCATGGAGGAGCACGGCGGCACCCTGTTCCTGGCGTTGCGGACGGAAGAAATCCGCCAGGACTACATCGGCGCCGGCACGTTGGAGGACGGCGAGTACCTCACCCTCGAAGTGCGGGACACCGGCGTGGGCATACCGCCCGAAATCCTCCACCGCATCTTCGATCCGTTCTTCACCACCAAGGGGCCTTCCAAGGGAACCGGCATGGGCCTCGCCATGGTCCAGCGCATCGTGCAAACCCTGGACGGCAACATCGAGGTCCACAGCGAACCGGGCGAAGGCACGCTCTTCCGCGTTTTCCTGCCCGCCCTGCCGCGCGATGAAGAACCCGTGGCGGCCAACAACAAAGACGAGCTGATCGCCCAAGGCGCCGGACGCATCCTGTTCATCGACGACGAGGCGGAACTGACCCGCTCCTGCTGTGATTTCCTGGGCAGCGTCGGCTACAAGGTCAGCGGGCGGACCGACAGCCGGGCCGCACTCGAACTCTTCCGGCACCACCCGGACGACTTCGACCTCATCATCACCGACTACAACATGCCGGGCCTGAGCGGCGACCGGCTGGCCGAACAGATCCTGGCGGAAAAGCCATGCGTCCCGATCGTCATGTGCAGCGGCTACAGCCACTCCTTTGACATGGACGACGCCGCATCCCTCGGCATCCGCGAATACCTGAAGAAACCCATCAGCCTCCGCAAGCTGGCCCTGACCGTCCGCAAATACCTGCGGCCCGACCTGTCGCAAAGCGAATTCACCGTCATGCAAAAGGGAACCGAATAATGGCCAAAGTACTGGTTATCGACGACGATCGCCCCACCTGCGAAATCCTGACCGAGCTGGTCCGCCACATCGGCCACGAAGCCGACTACGCGCTCTCCATCGGCGAAAGCCGACGCCGCACCGCGCAGGCGGACTATGACGTGGTGTTTTTGGACATCAGCCTGCCGGACGGCAACGGCCTCGACATCCTGCCTCAACTCCGCGAACTCCCGTCCGCGCCCGAGGTGATCATCCTCACCGGCTTCGGCGACCCGGACGGCGCGGAACTCGCCATCCGCAACGGCGCCTGGGACTACCTGCAAAAGCCGGTCTATCCCCAGAAAGTGCTGCTGCCCCTGGAACGGGTGCTGAAATACCGCGATCACCTGAACAATGCGGACCAGACCGTGACCATCGACCGCTGCGGCATCATCGGCCACAGCGGCCCCATCCGGCACGCGCTGAAACGGCTGGGCATGGCCACCCGGATCGACGCGAGCCTCCTGCTCAACGGCGAAACCGGCACCGGCAAGGAACTCTTTGCCCACGCCCTGCACAAAAACAGCAAACGCCGCAACGGCCCCTTCGTGGTCGTGGACTGCGCGTCCATCCCCTCCAACCTGCTGGAAAGCACGCTGTTCGGGCATGTGAAGGGCGCGTTCACCGGCGCGGACCACGCCTCGGGCGGACTCATCCTCAGCGCCGACGGCGGCACGCTCTTCCTGGACGAGATCGGCGAAATGCCCCTGCCGCTGCAAAAAAAGCTGCTCCGCGTGTTGCAGGAGCGCACCTACCGCCCGGTGGGCGGCAGCCGGGAAGTGTCCAGCGACTTCAGGCTGGTGGCGGCCACGCACCGCGATCTGCACGAGATGGTGCAGGACGGCACCTTCCGCCACGACCTGCTCTACCGCCTGGGCGCCATGACCATCGCCCTGCCGCCCCTGCGGGAACGCAAGGAAGACATCGAAGAGCTTGCGCACCACTTCGTCGGCCGCATCTGCCGCAAAAACAACGTGCCGCCCAAGGCGATTCCCCCGGACTTCATCGAGGCCCTGCGCAACTACGACTGGCCCGGCAACATCCGCGAGCTGACCAACGTGCTGGAAACGTCCATCGCCCGAGCCTACGAGCATACCGAGCTGTACACGACCCATCTGCCGGAACAGCTCCGCATCACCATGCTCAAGGAATCCCTCGGCCCGAAACACGGCGGAATGTGTCACGAACCGCCTGCCGCCTACCCGGCCGGGACCGGCACCATCATGAGCTACAAGGAATACCGCAACCATGTCCTGCAACAGGCGGACCGGCAATACTTCGCCCAACTCATGGAGGCCGCCGACGGCGACATCGAGCAGGCGTGCGCCCTGTCCGGCCTGTGCAAAAGCCGGGTTTACGGCCAGCTCAAACAATGCGGCATCGAAAAGAACTGAGTTCCGCACGCCGCCCGGCATAAGCCAAACAAAGGACAATTCATACTCGTCATATAGAACACAAACGATATTTCAAGCAGTTGATCCAGTGACACGGTTGTCGGCAAACGCCTTTCCGTCAACAAGGCCCGCTGTGCCTGTGCAGCCAAACCAACAGAGGTCTCTATGAAGAAGAAGTCAAAGCGCACCCCTTCGGCCGGAAAATCCGGACGGCGAAGCTTCATGAAATGGAGTTCCGCTCTTGGCGGGGCCACGGCCCTGTGCGGCACCGGCGTCTTTTACGGACTCAAGGCCGCGGAACGCCGCAAGCCCGAAGCTGACGACATCATCTGGACCTCCTGCAACGTCAACTGCAGCAGCCGCTGCGCCCTTCGCGCCCACGTGAAGGACGGCGTGATCACCCGCATCGAAACGGACAACGCCGGCGACGACGCATACGGCGGCCACCAGATCCGCGCCTGCCTGCGCGGCCGGTCCATGCGCCATCTCGTCTATGCGCCCGATCGGCTCAAGTACCCCATGAAGCGGGTCGGCAAACGCGGTGAAGGAAAATTCGAGCGCATCACCTGGCACGAAGCGATCAACGAAATCGCCGCCCGCCTCAGAAAGGCCATCCGGGAACACGGCAACGAATCCGTGTACATCAACTACGCCACCGGCCAAGTCGGTTCCACCCTGTCCAAATCCTGGCCTCCGTCCGGAACGGTCATCGCCCGGCTGATGAACTGCCTCGGCGGCTTCCTGGACCAGTACGGCACCTACTCCTCGGCAATGATCCGCGAAGCCATGATGCGGACGTACGGCGACGGCGGAATCGGCAGCAACGGCGTCAACGACATGGCCTATTCCAAGCTCGCCGTGTTTTTCGGCTGGAACCCCGGCGAAACGGCCGCGGGCGGCAGCGCCTTCATGCACGACCTGCTGACGGCGCGCGCGAAAAGCGGCCTCAGGATCATCATCATCGACCCCTGCTTCACGGATACGGCGGTATCCGTCGCCGACGAGTGGATTCCCATCCGCCCGGGCACCGATGCCGCCCTGTGCTCCGCCCTGGCATACGAGATCGTCACGAACAATCTCGCGGACGAAGATTTCATGCATAGGTTCACCGTGGGCTATGACGAGGCCGGAATGCCCCGAGGCGTTCCCGGCGGCAACTCCTACAAGTCCTACATTCTGGGCCACGGCAGGGACAGGACGCCCAAGACCCCCAAATGGGCCGCCGAAATCTGCGGCATCCCCGAACACCGCATCACGCGGCTCGCCCATGAGATCGGCACCGCCAAGCCGTGCTGCATCGCCCAGGGCTGGGGCCCGCAACGCCAGGCGAATGGGGAACAAAGCTGTCGGTCCATCGCCGCAATCGCCTGCCTGACCGGCAACGTCGGCATTCACGGCGGCGGCACCGGAGCGCTTCCCGATTGCTCTCACATGCCGTTCGTCCGCTTTCCCACGCTCTCCAACCCGGTCAAGGCGTCCATCCCGATGTTTCTGTGGACCGACGCCATTGTTCGCGGTCCCGAAATGACGGCGAAACGGGACGGAATCCGCGGCGCGGACCAGTTGAAATCCCCCATCAAATTCCTTTGGAACTATGCGGGAAACTGCATCGTCAACCAGCACTCGGACTGCAATAAAACGCAGGCGATCCTTCAGGATGAAACCCGATGCGAGACCATCGTGGTCATGGACAACTTCATGACCTCAAGCGCCCGCTATGCGGACATCCTGCTGCCGTGCGTCTCCAACCTCGAGGAAGCCGACCTGGTCTGCCACGACAACACTGCGGCGCAGCAGTATGCCATCTTCGCGGGCAAGGTCGTCGATCCCATGTGGGAATGCCGTTCCGTGTACGACATCTGCAGCGACATCGCCAAACGAATGGGCGTCTGGGAGCAATACTCCGAAGGCAGGACCCGCGATGAATGGATACACTACCTCTACGCACAGGCCCGCATCATACTGCCCGACCTGCCGCCCACCGTGGAAGAAGCCTTCGGGATGGGCATCTACCGCCGCCCCGCCCAGGGGGAACCATTCGTGCCCTTCGAGTCGTTCCGCAAGGACCCCGAAAAGAATCCGCTGAAGACGCCCTCCGGCAAAATCGAGATATTCAGCCGGTACATGTGGGAATGCGGACGGGAGTGGGAACTGGCCGCAGGCGACCGGATTCCGGGCGTCCCCGAATTCCTGGACACCTGGGAAGGCGCACGTGATCCGCTCAGGGCGGAATTTCCCATCCAACTGATCGGGCACCACTCCAAGCAGCGCACCCACTCCACATACGGCAACGTGGACTGGCTCAAGAGGGTCGCCGCGCATGAGTTGTGGCTCAACACCGAAGACGCCGAGGCCCGCGGCATACGCCACGGCGACAGGGCCAAGGTCTTCAACGGCCGGGGCGAAGTCGAAGTCAGAGTCAAGGTGACGCCCCGAATCATGCCCGGCGTGGCAACCCTGCCCGAAGGGGCCTGGTACACCCCAGACCCCGACGGAACGGACCACGGCGGCTGCATCAACGTGCTGACCTCCCAGCGCCCTTCCCCCTTTGCCAAGGGAAACCCCCAGCACACGAACCTCGTCCAGGTCGTCAAGGTCTGAAGGGAGTGGATCAATGCTGAAACGCCCCGCATTCCACATCGACATCGACATCTGCACCGGCTGCAAGACGTGCATGGTCGCCTGCATGGACAAAAACGACCTGCCGGTCAATATCCTGTTCAGGCGCGTCACCGAATACACCGGGGGAGAATGGGTCACCAATCCCGACGGCACCTGCGAGCAGGACGTGTTCGCCTACTATGTCTCCATCTCGTGCAACCACTGCGAGAACCCGATCTGCATCCGCTCGTGCCCGACCACGGCCATGCACAAGGATGAGAACGGCATCGTTTCCGTGGACTACGACAAGTGCGTTGGCTGCCGCTACTGCGAATGGAGCTGCCCCTACCGCGCCCCACAGTACGACCCGGAACTGGGCAAGATGACCAAATGCGACTTCTGCCGCGACTACCTGCTGGAAGGCAAGCCCCCGGCATGCGTCGCCGCCTGCCCGAACAGGGCGCTCCACTTCGGCGAATACGACGAGTTGGTGGCCAGGTACGGCAAGACCGACATCATCGCACCGCTGCCCGATACCTCCATAACCCGCCCCAACCTGCTGATCCGCCCTCACCGAAAGGCCCGGCCCGCCGGTTCCAAGGACGGCAGGGTCGGCAACCCCGAGGAGCTGTAGCCATGCCCACTGCCGACCGGCACCGAGCCTGCCGCGACGCCATGGCCTACAAGGCGGAAACCAACCACCATGCGACGGCCTCGCGCCCGTGCATGCAGACCGTCAACAGCCTCTCCCGCCTGCCGGCATAACCTCCGACCGCGAATCCCATGCCCTATCATCCGAACCACATCGAAACCCGGTGCCTGCGGCGCACGGGCGGCTCCTGCACCCTGTGCGCGGACGCCTGCCCAGGCCAGGCCATAGACCTCTCCAAGGGGCTCGCCGCCGATCCCCTCAAATGCATCCTGTGCGGCACCTGCGCCGGGGTCTGCCCGGTCGGCGCCATCACCCATCCCGTGGCGGAAAAAGCCGCCGCGTACGTCAGGAACCTTCCGAAAAACGCCGATGTGACCTTGGAGTGCCATGCCACTCCATTCACCTCGCGGGACGCCGTCCTGCTCGACGGCTGCCTGTCGGCCATGGGCCTGGAAGCGCTGGCCCTGACGGCCTTTGCCGAAGTCGGCACCATCACGTTCGTGCATGGCGACTGCGCCCGATGCGGCAAGGGCGACCATTGCCGCTCCTTTCGCGCGGCCCTGGCCGCACTGCGCGAGGCCATGCCCGAAATCGGCGGCAAGATCAAAACCGCCGGGCGCAAATCCGCGCGCGCGGCGGACCGCAACACCATGTCCCGGCGGGGCCTGTTCAACCTGTTCAGCGCCCGGCGGCCCTCGGCGGATGCATCCTCGCCGTCCCCCGCCGCCTCCGCGCCCGCAAAGCGCCTACCGCCGACCAGGAAACAGCTCGCCCGCGACCTGCGCTCCGTCCCGGAGCCGGAACGGCTGCTGGCGCACATCCCCAACGCCGTGGTCGCCATCGGGGAAACCTGCACGGGATGCGCCGCCTGCGCCAGAGCCTGCCCCACCGGAGCGCTGAATTTCCGCCAGCGCGGCAAGCTTTTTTCCATCCGCTTCAATGCCCGAGAATGCGTGGACTGCGGACTGTGCGAAAAGGTCTGCCTGCCCGGCAGCCTCCATCGATCGCCCCCGTCCATCGACCGCTTCCTTGCCGACGAGGAGTCGGAACCGGCGTCCGGCCGCCTGATGCGATGCAAACGATGTGAAGCGCCATCCGCCATGCTCCGCGAAGGCTACTGCCCGGTATGCGCGGAAATACTCGGCATCTAGCCAATCCCGAACAATTCCCGCCCGCCGCATTGCGGGCACCCCAAAAAGAATCGCCGGGCCTGTCCATGAATCATGGACAGGCCCGGCATCAGTTGGTTTCGGCCGCATTCACGACCGAGTCATCAGGAAACGGGGGTGCGTCATCCCCCAAAAAGGCGACCCGACAGGGGGGTATGCTTTTGCCGGGATCGCCCTGAAGTCCTTGTTGCCGCCTACTTTCCGAACGGGCATTTCGGGAAGGAGCAGTGGTTGCAGTTCATGCACATGCCGCCATTGCCCATGCGGGCCAGATCACGCCGGTCCACGTCCACCCCGGCCAGGAGCCTGGGCAACAGCAAGTCCATGCTGGTATGCTTGTAGAACAGGGCGCAGGCGGGCACGCCAAGGGTTTGCACGCCGTCGATCTCACCGAGCAAAGTCATGGCGCCCGGCAGGATGGGCATGCCGTGCAACACGTTCTTCAGCCCCGCGTCCACCAGCCCCAGGCGGGTCACGTCGTCGGGGTCCACGGAGAGACCGGCCGTGGTGATGATCAGGTCGCATCCCTCGGCCACGAGCTTTTTCGCGGCGGCGGCAATCATCTTCCGGTCATCCGGGCAAAAAATGGTCTTGGCGATCTCACTGCCCAGGGAAGCGAGCTTGATCTCTATGATGCCTTCAAAACGATCCTGAATCAGGCCGTGGAACACTTCATTGCCGGTGATCAGCACACCTGCCTTGGCGGAACGGAGCGGCTTGACCGAAAAGATCGGGCCTTCGGACAGAATCCGCATGGCGCCGTCGAAATCCTTTCTCGACAAATAGAGCGGAATGGCGCGCGTTCCCGCAATGCCGACGCCGTCCTTGACCAGGGTGAAGCCCTTGCGGCAGGCGGCCATGACGCCGGGGACCATGTTGAAGGCTTCCAGGCGGCGGGCGTCCACGGCCAGCAGGCCGGAGACCCGGGAAACCAGCTCGACCTTGCCTTCGTTGGCCTCGGCCTGGGGCACCACGTTCTCGCCGCACATCGCCTTGGCGAAATTATGGGCGCAATCGTTCTTATGCACCCATTCGTCGCCGATGTCGCCTTCGGCCACGTACACGGAATTCTTGCCGATCCGCTGCAAGCGGCACAGATCGCCCACTTCGAATGTGTGATTCTTCTTGAAGGCCGGCCCCTTGCTCTTGCCCGGTTCAATCCGGGTCATGTCGTGCATGGCCCGCTTGCCCACGGCCTTTTCAATGGGCACCGCCTTGACCGCGTCCGGCAACTCCCGACCGGGGCGCGAGGTCAGCGGTTCGACATACGGGCTTTCGCCCTGGCAGGCGCGGCAGATGGCCCCGTGCATGGTCGGGTACGGTTCGCCGCACACCGGGCAATCGGCTATGCCGCCCTTGGTGCGCTTCTGCAGGACGGCGTCCGTGACCGTGATGCGTTCGATATTGCAGACCGATGCACCGGCCAGCGCGATCTGGCGCTGCAATTTCGGGGTGTCCTGCTCCTGCTTGGGCTTGGACTTGTACAGCCAGGTCCGAAACTCGTCGTACGCTTCCAACTTTTTTGGATTCACGCTCACGCGCACGCCTTTGCCGGTGTTCTTGTCATACAGCGACACCGCATAACGGCCGAGGTTGACCACCTTGAGCCAGCCATTGCCGATGGTACACGGGGTCAGCATCTGCGCGGCATCGGGCAGGCACCACGGGGTTTCGGCCAGCACTTCGTAGAGGACGCCCTCGGGCATCAATTCCCTGGCCGCCTCCACCATGTAGCCGCCCAGCATCAGGCCGGGAGCCGGATAGTTGTGAAACAGCGTGGCCATGTCCTTGTATTCTTCATACGAATATTCACCGATGGGCAGTTCATCGCCCTTGATGACAATATTTTCGTGTCCCATTGTAACCTCCTGTGGGAAAGGATGGCGCTTAAGCAAGTATTGAACCGGGAGATTAATATACTATTAATTCAATATATTAGACCCTAAACACCGTTCAAAGCGCCTTGTTGTTTTCCAATTTCAGCATAATACCCGGCCGGTTCTGGCCGCTGATTCCAAAAATTTTGGAAGGAATCTGCGGCAACAACCTCCGCCACCCGAGACGTCGAGTTCTTCAAGTCCGAAATCATAAACCACATGGCTAAGCGGAGTTCGTTCGGATGGACCCAAAAAAGGCGGCCTGTCAAAGGCCGCCTTTTTGATGATCGTTTTGATGAAGCGTTCGGGGTCGGTTTCCGGTCCGGGTTGCAACCGCTACAGGGGCAGCCCCGGGGCGGCTTGCCCGGCTCCGGGCGCGATACGCGTTTCCGTGTCCGCCGATTCCTCGACGAGGCATTTTGCGCGGAACAGCGCTGACGGGTAATCCGCACAGACGTTTTCGGTGCCGACAAGAGCCTTGGTTCCCATGGCGCGGAGAACACGCCGCACGCCTTTGTTGATGTCCGCGAGAACCACGGTAGTGCCGGTCCGATGCGCCTTGTGAATGACATTTTCCAACGCTTCGATGGCTGTGGCGTCGATGTGGTTGACGTGGCTCAACTTGATGATGAGCACCTTGGGCGGCGTCCGGGTGAATTGCATGATGTCGATGAACCGCTGGGCCATGCCGAAGAAAAACGGACCTTCGACTTCGTAGCTGGCGATCTGGCCATGATAGTTGGAATTGGGAACGGTGTGAGATTCCTTCTCCATGGGGACTTCGCAGACGCTGCCCACCTCGCTCATGCGCTTCATGAACAGCAGAGCGGCAAGCACCACGCCGACCTGAACCGCGACCGTCAAGTCAACGAACACCGTCAGTGAAAAGGTGATCAGCAGAACCAGGGAGTCGGCCTTCGGAGCGTGCAGCAGGCGCTTGAAGCGGTGCAGTTCGCTCATGTCCCAGGCGACGAAGGTCAGGATGGCGGCCAGGCTCGCGAGCGGAATGTGGTACAGCAGCTTGGAGCAGAACATCAGGATAATCACCAGGGTAACGACGTGGATGAGGCCCGAGACCGGGGAAGAGGCTCCCGCGCGAATGTTGGTGGCGGTACGGGCTATGGCGCCGGTGGCGGGGATGCCGCCGAACATTGCCGAACCGATGTTGGCGAGGCCCTGGGCCACCAGTTCCATCGAAGGATTGTGCCGCTTTCCGGTCATGCCGTCCGCCACGACCGCGCTGAGCAGGGACTCGATGCCCGCCAGCAGCGCGATGGTCAGGGATTCCGGCAACAGCACGCGGATGGACTCGAGGCTGAACGCGGGATATTGCAGGTGGGGCAGTTCGGCGGGAATGCCGCCGAAATGGGACCCGATGGTCTCGATGGGCAGGTGCAGGACCCAGGTGGCGAGGGTGGCAAAGAAAATGCCCACGATATGTGCCGGAAGCCGGGGAACGAACTGCCGCACAAAAATCATGATCGCAAGAGTGCCGAGACTGACACCCAGGGCGGCCCCGCTGAAGGTCGGGAGCGCGTGGACGCATGCGGCGACCCTGTCGATGAACCCGGACGGCACCGAGGCGAGGCCGAGGCCGAAGAAGTCCTTGAACTGGGTGGTCACGATGAGCAGCGCGATGCCGGTCGTGAATCCGGTGACGACCGGATAGGGGATAAACCGGAGGAACTGCCCGAAATTGAAAATGCCCATGAGCACCAGCAGGACGCCCGCCATGAGCATGGTCACGACCAGCCCTTCGTATCCGTGCCGGGCGATGACGCTTGCCACGATGACCACGAAAGCGCCGGTGGGGCCGCCGATCTGGAAGCGCGAGCCGCCGAAGGCGGAAATGAGGAAGCCTGCCACAATGGAGGTGAACAGCCCCTGTTCAGGGGTTGCTCCGGAAGCAATGGCGAACGCCATTGCCAGCGGCAGGGCCACTATGCCCACGGTTACGCCGGAACCCAGATCCCGGACCAGATTATTGATGGAATAGCCTTTCCGAAGGAAAGACCACAGAGCGGGAGTGAGATCCACGCTAACGAATTTTGCAAACGACATAAACGTCCCCAATGGCACTTTTTCGCCGATGGGCACAGGCAGGTCCGGCCGATCCGACTCTGAGGTCGGGCCATGTCTGGAGGCTCATGAAAGGCAGGTTCAAAAAAACAGCCCATCGACATAATCGGGGCCAGTTCCGGTGTCAAGGCGGAATTACAGGATGCGAACCGTTCCTGTTTTTGAGAGCGCTTTTCTTCTCATCATCCAGTCTCTGCGGAAAAGGAGCGGGAAGCCCGCCCAAGTCACCCACCTCAAAAAAGACCAGTCCGGGTAGTAGCCGGGCAGTAAATTTTCACTACCCTGAATCGCTAACCACCCGGACTTTAAATAGAAATATGGCGGAGAGGGAGGGATTCGAACCCCCGGACGGGTTGCCCCGCCTCTGGTTTTCAAGACCAGCGCATTAAACCGAACTCTGCCACCTCTCCGCGGGGAAGGCCGTATTCCTACTTGTGAAATACGGGAAAATGGTTGTAGAAACCCGGCTCCGTATTGTCAAGACGGAAACCGCCGGACAAATACCCTGCATGGTATTTGACACCCTTTCTCGCTTCCCGTATGAGTTGAGAATAGGTATCAACGAAATTCAATGTCAAAACGACGGGATATGCCATGAAGAGCCCGCAAGTTGCCTTTTCAGAATATCTGGCCAACGAGAATCTCAAAATGACCCCCCAACGGCGGCTCATCCTGGAAACCATGCTCAAGCAGGGCGACCATGTTTCGTCGGAGGAGCTGTACGCGCGCGTCAAGAAAAAGGACCCGTCCATCGGACAGGCGACCGTCTACAGGACTCTCAAGCTTCTCAGCGATTCCGGGCTGGTGGAGCCTCTGGACTTCGCCGACGGCGTGACCCGGTACGAACCGAGTTACGGCAAGGAACACCACGACCATCTCATCTGCGAAAAATGCGGCAAGAACATCGAAATCCTGGATGCAATCATCGAACACCGCCAGGAGGCCATCGCCAAGGAGCACGGCTTCACCCTGAACAGCCACAAGATGTACCTGTACGGCATCTGCTCCGATTGCCGAAAGGAATAATGCCGCCCGGCCCGATCATTCCTCCAGTTGGGCGAGGAACTTGGCCAGCGTCTTGATCCCGCCCCGCACCGGATGCCAGGTGTAGCCGGACCCCGCCTTTTCTCCCTCGGCCACGAACTGGATGCCCAGGCCGATGGAGTTGCTAGCGCCGGAAAACCGGCTGCGGACAATGCCCAACGCCGTGAAATAGGCGAATTTCTTCCGCTTGGGATTCCAGATGGAAACGCGCAGCACGAGTTGGTTGCCCTTTTGCATGGGCGGCAACCCCGGCTTGGGATGCCGCACGTACAGGCGCAATCCCCCTGCGGAAATATTGTCCACGACCAGCCGGGTATTCTTTCCGTAGTCGGCAGGATTGTTCACGGTCTGCATGTCGGGCTTCGCCATCCAGAAGGAATTGACCCTGCGCCCCGCCCACGCCTTGACGCGCACCGCCCCCTCGCGGGCCACCCTGCGGCGGGCGTAGCGGCGGCGGATGATGTACTGGTAGCGGATCGGCGTCATCAGGGACAGATGCTTCAGCACTACGCCCTTGCGATCCATGCGGCCGATGTAGGAGATGAAGGCGTTGATTCGCCTGCCGGAATAGGCAAAGGGCTTGGCAAAACAGATCACCCTGAAATTCTTGAATTTCAGGGTGGCGGCAACCACATTGACCAACTGCAGGTTCATCCGGCCGCGCACCACGCTTTCCACCCTGGCGTCGCAGATCTTCATGCCCACGCCATCGGGCGTGTACAGGCAGACCTCCAGCAGCACTCCCTTGGAAACCAGATAGTTCTCGATGACCCGGTGGTTGCGCCGGGCAAAAACACTGGACACCGCATGCCCGACGCCGAACGCGATCAGATGCCGATACCGCCACAAGACCATGACCGCGAGCACCGGAGCGGCCACCAGGAGCACCTGGTAGAGATGCCCCAGGACGTCCAAATTCCCGCCCCCTTCAAAGGTGCGCTGCACTTGGCGCAGGTAATCCGATTGAACCCGATAATCGATCATGGCTCCCACTGTCGCGTTCAGCTATTTGACGTCAATATTCATTAATGTCCGTCGGATGCAATTTCAATACCCATGGCGAAGCAACCGGAGAAACGGACAAAGGACGCCCAACCGCCCGCTACTCGTCGGAAAGGAAGGAGAAGACGTCCCGGACAACATCCAGCAGGCTCTCGCGCTCATGGTCGTAGAGCCTCAGACGGGATATCCCGGCATGTCTGCCCGCCTCGATGTCCTTGTCGGAATCCCCGATTACGGCGCTGCGCGCCACGTCAATGTCCCATTCGTCGAGAGCCTGCAGCAGCATGCCAGGACCGGGCTTCCGGCACGCGCATTCCCGCCTGAAATCCCCGACCGCTTCCGTGGGATGGTGCGGGCAATGATACACACCGTCCAGGTGCGCCCCAACCCCGGCCAGGTCCTCCCGCACCCAGGCCATGAGTTCATGAAAGGCGTCCTCGCCGTAATATCCCCGCCCGATGCCCGACTGGTTCGTGACCAGGATGACCAGCAACCCGGCGTCGTTGGCGAACTTGACGGCCTTCCGCGCGCCGGGGCACCAGGTCCACTTGTCGCGGGTATGCACGTATCCGTAGTTGACGTTCAGCACGCCGTCCCGGTCGAGAAACAATGCCGGCCTGCGCTTCCACCCGGCCAGGGCGTCACCGGCCCGGTCCAGCGCCTCGGGGTCGGACAGGCCGACGAACAAACCCGGATACACGCCCGCGGCCAGCCGCCCGGCTTCGGCCAATTGCGGAAACAGGTCCTGCTCCAAAAACACCGCGCCCCCGGACAGCCCTTCGGCCAGGTCTTTGGACAGACAGCAGACTCCGCCGTAGGCAAACCCCGGCCCGGCTTCGCCCGACGCACGAAACGTCCCGGCCATGCCGTCGGCAAGCCCGACACCGGCAAGCCCGGCCACATCGTCCGCACGGCGCAGGGCCACGGCCGCCCCGTCCCCGGCCCGCAAGGCCAAATCCAAATAATTCACGTCGTGGAAGATGCGCCCGTCGAGAACAAGAAACCGCTCATCAAGCAGGGGCAGGCAATCGGCCGCGAACCGCACCGACACGCCCGGCACGGGGCGCGCCTCCACGGCCCGGACAAGCGCCCCATGCGACCCACCGAAAACAACGGCCTCGGTGACGCCGTGCCGGGCCAGATTCCACAAAAAATAATGAATGAACGGCACGCCGTCCGCGCCGGTCGCGGCAAGGAGCGTTCCTAGAGACCGGGCTCCGTCGTCCCCGGCAAGAATCACGGCTTGGCGAATCACACCTGTCTCCACTTTTTGTCCATAAACCCAGGGGCCGGCCCGTCGTGGAACCGCCCCTCCAGCCAGCGAGCCGGTCCCGAAAGCCGGGGACGATCCGCTTCCCCGTCATAGGGCAGAATGCCCAATCGGTCCACCCTAATTCCGTAGGACGCCTCTCCTCCCGGCAAGCGGCCTTTCGCTGCGCCAAACGATCTCCATCACCAAAGCGGCGCATATGGGTTATTTCTTTCTTACCTATTTTTCGGTAGGATACTAAGCGGCGCATTTGCCTTAGGCCAGAAATCTGCACGCAAACATCAGGGAGACAGAGGATGAAGCCGATCTCGCAGGAAGTATTTCGGACGTACGACATCCGCGGCATCGTGGATCAGGACTTCGACGAGGAATGGGTCGAACTGCTCGGCAAGACATGCGGGACCTATTTCCTGGATGCGGGGGCCACCGCCGCCGTGGTCGGGCACGACTGCCGCCAGACCTCGCCCGCCTATGCAAAGGCCCTGTCCAAGGGGCTGAACAGCGTGGGCGTGGACGTCATCGCCATCGGCCAGGTCTCGTCGCCCGCCTTCTACTACGGCGTCACCACCCTGAAGCAGACCGCTGGCGTCATGATCACCGCCAGCCACAACCCGGCGGAATACAACGGCTTCAAGGTCTGGCTCGGCAAGTCCACCATCCACTCCGAGGAAATCCAGGACCTGTACAAGCTGATGAAGAAGGGCGAATTCCCCGAAGGGACCGGTTCGGTCGCCGAAAAGGACGTCCTGCCCGCCTACGTCAAGGAGCTGTCCTCGGACGTCACCCTAGCCAAGCCGGTCAAGGTGGTGGTGGACGGCGGCAACGGCGCGGGCGGCACCCTGACCGCCGACGCCCTGGAAGCGGCCGGCGCGCAGGTGGTCCGCCTCTTCTGCGACCCGGACGGCCGGTTCCCCAACCACCACCCCGACCCGGTGGTGGAGAAGAACATGGCCCAGCTCCGAGACAAGGTCCTTGAGGAAAAGGCCGACATCGGCATCGGCCTGGACGGCGACGGCGACCGCATCGGCGTGATTACCGAAAAAGGCGCCCTCATGTTCGGCGACCAGTTGGTGGCCATCTACGCCCGCGACATCCTCAAGGCGTTCCCCGGCGCGTCCATCATCGGCGAGGTCAAGTGCTCGCACCTGATGTACGACGACATCCGCAGGCACGGCGGCGATGCGATCATGTGGAAGACCGGCCACTCGCTGATCAAGGCCCGCATGCGCGAGATCGACGCCAAATTCGCAGGCGAGATGTCCGGCCACATGTTCTTTGCCGACCGCTACTACGGATTTGACGACGCCACCTACGCGGCCCTGCGCATCGTGGAGATTCTGAGCAAGTCCGACAAGCCCATGAGCGAAATGCTCGACTGGCCCAAGACCTATTCCACCCCGGAAATCCGCGTGGACTGCCCCGAGGCCCTCAAGGCCGAGGTAGTGGCCAAGGCCGTGGACTATTTCGGCTCGCGTTTCGACGCCATCGACATCGACGGCGTGCGCGCCATCTTCCCGGACGGCTGGGGACTGTGCCGCGCCTCCAACACCCAGCCCGTGCTGGTGCTCCGCTTCGAGGCCGAAACCCCGGAACGGCTGGAGGAAATCCGCACCATGTTCGAGGACAAGCTGCGGGAGTGGATTCCCTAGCCGCGCCCAATTTCACGCTGCACGACAAGGGCCGCCGGGATATGTTTCCCGGCGGCCCTTCTGCTTTCCGCACGCCGCCCGGCTATGCTTCCAGGTTTTCAAGACACATCGGTCCGAAGGGGGATACCCGTTGTCCGGTTTTTTCGGATATTCCATCCAACCATGTTAGAATCGGCACGCGAAACATTGCAACTAACGACAATAGCATGTTTTATCGAACTTGGCATAACGACTGCAGGGAAGTACGAAAATCACTTTCAAGGGAGTATGGGCATCATGAAAAAATTTCTCGCGACCCTCATCGTCTTCGTCTTTGTCATCGGCATGGGAACGGCGCATGCCGCCGAGATCACCTTCGATTCCGTAACTGCGGCGGACAGCACCTCGTTCACCATTAACAATGTTGATTTCGTCAACTGGTACGTCAACGAGGGGACCAACAACTTTGCCATGTCCGGTTCTTTCGGCTGGGATGCAGCAACCATTACGTTCGACACTCCGGTGAACATCACCAATATGGATGTTATGCTCCTTGACGCAACTATTTATGCGGACGGAACATTGCTGGGAACCTTCACCCAAAACAACGTAAACCTGTCCACTCTGGTCAATCTGACCAACCTCTCAGAATTGAGATTCGAATTCGGCGGCATGACATCCATCGACAACATCAGGTACGCCGCCACGCCCATCCCCGGCGCGGCATGGCTGCTCGGTTCCGGCCTGATCGGCCTGGTGGGGCTGCGTAGGAAGTTCCTCGCGTAAAAATCCCAACTCCCTTGAAAACCAAAGGCCGCCGCACTGAGGTGCGGCGGCCTTTTCTTTTTCGGTTCATCCGGCCAGAGCGTACTTTTGACAAAATGAAAGGACATGGCGTCCAAC
>JACCQI010000013.1 GCA_015709315.1 Desulfovibrionaceae bacterium | reverse complement strand
ACGTTGCCGCCAAGGTGGTGTCCCATGCTGGCAAAACCGTACTCAAGGTCACGGCGATCGCCATGGAATCGTTGCGTTTCAAAGAACTGTGGGAGCGCTGCCTGAGCGCTCCAAAATTCGTCTGGACCTGATCTGAACGTCCCGCTCCATGTCCAGCGACGGGAGAGGTGCGTCCAACTTCCTGGAAAATCCGATTTCACAACCAAAACGAGCAGCATTTTCACGCTTCAGCGATCAAGCTGTCCCCATTCGCACCATTTTTGGAGTCAATCTTCTCCCGGTTTCTGCCGAGGAAGGCTTCAATGAGATCCATCCGCTCGATTTAGGTCAAAGGGTGAGCTTGGGGAGGAAGTGACAAGGGCGCATATTTCAGTTGTTTCAGAAATCTTGACGATATATTCCGTGTTGACCTCTCCATTGGTTATTCTGGTCACCACTCCCCTGAGTCTGTTTTCCGTGCTGCATTTCGGAGATGCTTCACCGCCATGCAAGATTACCAGCGGAGCCTTTACCTCGGCTGTGATCAATCTGCCTAAGCTCAAGCCAAGCCGCTCCAAACTGTCATTCGTGATTACGGTGATGATGGAGTTCCCTTCTAGGGTTTCCATAACGACGCGTGTTTGTATGTCGCCCCTCAAGATTTCTGACACTTTTCCAAAAAAACTATTTCGTGCGCTTGTTTTGCGGCCGGATTCCTTTTCCAGAAAACGCTGAGCAACAGCTTGAATTTCATCCTTGGAGAACGCGACATAGGACGAGGTGAGATTGGGGGTGGAGTGCCCCAGCATCATCTGCACAGCGGGCAAGGGGATGTTGCTTTGCATCAACTCCACGCCTCTCGCCTTGCGGATGGCTTCCGGACCGCCCAGCCGCTTTGGAAACCCACATTCCAAAGCCCGTTCATAAAATTTGCGCCGAACAAAACCAGGGTCCAAATCAAGCAGTCTTTCTGACTCCTTGTGAGATTTCAAGGTTTCGATCTTCCCCCTGATCTCGTCGGCAAGAGATCGTGAAATATGAACTTCCCTCGGTTCCGCTCTCTCATTCCCATTCGAACGAAAAATCACCAGATGGCGAGCCCAATCGAGATCGGTATGTATGTTGATCGATAATACTTCGCTCAACTTTGCGCCCGTATACCTGACCAGAAGGAAAATGAGCAAAACGCTTAGTCTGGACAAACGAACATCGTCGCGTTTTGATTTTCCAGCCCACTCCCGGAAAGAATCCTCCAATCGATTCAGTTGGGAGTGGCTCAGGCACTCCTCTCCTTCCGCAATGGAAAGAATCCGTCCATCATCACTTCGGTTGAAACCTGTCATTACTAAGAGCCTTTGATTGCTGAGAGTTGCTGCTTGCCCCTGAAAATACCATGGCAGCTTGAAGAAAGCCCGACGATAATCATTCGACCTCGCTCACATTGGTATTGACTTGCCGAAACTTTACTGTCACGAATATAGACACTTCCGTGACTGTTGACAAATGTTATCACAAAAAGGCGGTCGATTCCATGTACTTCCAAACTGCTGATATCGAAGTCGCGCTCTGGATTCCACCTTTTGTGGCGTTCGTCATTTCTTTTTTCACCTCAATGGGCGGCGTTTCCGGTGCCTTTCTGCTCTTGCCGTTTCAGATGTCCTTCATCGGGTATACGAATCCATCCGTCAGCGCCACCAACCAGGTGTTCAATGTCGTTGCCATCCCAAGCGGAGTATATCGTTACTGGCGCGAGGGGCGAATGGTGTGGCCGCTGACATGGATCGTCGTCCTCGGCACGCTGCCAGGTGTCTTTATCGGCGCCATGGTCAGGGTGCATTATTTGCCGGACCCGAAGCATTTCAAGCTGTTTACCGCCTGTGTGCTCCTATATATCGGGTTTAAAATGGTGAGGGACGTGCTGGGGAACTCAAATGGCGGGGCCAAGAGGGAAAGCGAAGCACGCTTTCGGGAAATGGTCAAACGAAACACTAGTCCGAAGGGGGCGGCGCCCGCGCCCGCCACGACAGTCACTTGTTTCAATCTAAAGCGACTCGGGTTCACGTTCTACGGGGAAGCCTATGACGTTTCATTCTGGGGAATTTTTCTTCTCAGTTTCATTGTCGGCATAGTGGGGGGGATTTACGGGATAGGAGGGGGATCAATAATCGCCCCGTTCTTTATTACTTTTTTCGAGCTTCCAGTCTATATCGTCGCAGGTGCCGCACTGATGGGAACCTTTGTCACATCGGTTGCAGGCGTCGCTTTTTACCAAGCCATCGCACCTTTCTACCCAAACCTTTCCGTGGCTCCCGACTGGCTGTTGGGAATACTGTTCGGAGCGGGAGGAATGGCGGGGATGTATCTTGGGGCTCGATGCCAAAAGTTTGTGCCAGCCAAGGCCATCAAGTGGATGCTGTCTGGCGTCATGGTGTTTACTGCGATCAAATACATTCTAAACTTTTTTGGATATTGACCAATATAAACCGGCAATCCGTTTCTCCCCGGGAGGCGATGCTATGTGTACAAAGAGAAACGCTGACGACATTCTCAAGCAAATTGGCGAAAGCCACGATCCCGATCACATTCGGCGGCTTCTTGAAGAAATTAATGCATGCAACAAATGCCCGGAGAACCATCTGTGCCAGGATGGTCAAAAGTCGGATTGCCGTTGTCATCTAAGTTTTCAGATTGAGCTTAAGAATTACATCTATGCGATGACAAACAAAAAGTAGTATAACCTGTTGCGGTAGAACACGATGCAATTAAGTGCCCACCACATTTAAAATGTGAGGGAACTGAATTTTCTGAAACATGGCGACGCCTTTTTCAAGGCTCCTTCTATATTTCATCTAGTAGTTGAGAATCCTGTCTGCCTTTATCATTTCCGCATACAGGAATTTCAGGCTGGACAACTTGACGTATTCGCTTTCATCCACACCGTGGATGCTCAGGCACTTCCCTCAGGCTACCAGCACGCCCTCACTCAGGGCGAACATCTTCGCCTGTTCGGCGATCGGGAATGTATCCGAATCGCCCGCATACAAATCAACGGCGCTGGCGTTCAGGAACAACGTGACGTCCTCGCCCTCATTCAACAGGAAGTTGCCGAAACGGACAGTGTTCCATTTCACTTCCGGGTCGTTGCTGGAAAGAATGATCAAGACTTGTATAGAGACTCCTTCTATTTGACATTGCCTAAGTATAGATTATTTCCATTCCAAGTTGAACAAAAACCTCGGCGAGACCATTGTTGGGAATGGTGGACTTTACACCATTTTTAAATAAGTATATGCATAGATTCTTTATCACATCGAGGAACCAATGGTCAATTTTGAAAAACAAGCCAGTATGTTCAAAGTCCTCTCGGTCGGCACTCGCATACGGATACTGGAGCTGCTGAAAGGCGGCCCTTTGTGCGTAAACGCCTTGGCGAAGAGGCTGGGCGTCACTCCTTCAGCCGTATCCCAGAACCTGCGCATCCTGAGGGATGCGGACCTCGTTGTTGCGGACAAGCAGGGCTATTTCGTGCATTACGGGATTAACCGGCAGACCATGACGGAATTGCGGTCCCTCGCGAACGGGGTGTTCAGCATGCCAAATTTGTTGTGAAATGGTATGAATAGACAGCCTGTGGAGAAACCCGCAACTCGTGCCGAAAGATTGCCTGGGAAGCAATTCGTTCGGGACCCGCAGATATTCCGAAGCCGGCGCGACTCGACTTTTCCCGATCAACAGATTGAAGCGATACACCAGCCAGGGTGGGCGCTCGGAGTCCCCGGCCAGCTGCGAACAATCGCCTGAACACATCGTCAAGGACCGCATATGAGCCTACCCGTTGTCTTGCTTGCAGGCGTATTTTTCATCTCACTCCTGCTGACCATGGTCGGTCTCGGCGGCGGGCTTGTCTTCTCGCCGCTGTTCGTGCTTCTGGGCATGGCGAAGGGCGAGGCGGCCGCCGCATCCCTGTTCCTGAACCTCACGGCTGCGGGATCGGCGGCGTACGCCTATTCGCGAAAGGGGATGGTCGATTTCTCCCTTTCGATCCCGCTGATCCTGTTTTCCGCAGCGGCCGCGCCGATCGGCGCTTACCTGAACACCCGGATCGAAACGAAACCGTTCCTGATGATCATGGCCGTCATTCTCTTTCTGGCGGCGGTGCGCATGCTGTTTTCGCCCAAGGGCGACGACCGGACGGTGGAGCGGGCAAGAACAACCAAAATTATCGGCGGGGCGATTATCGGCGCGGTCATCGGCCTGATGGCCGGGTTGCTGGGAATCGGAGGCGGGGTCTTCATCGTCCCCTTGCTTATCTTCTTCTTGAAAATTCCGACCAAGACGGCTGCCGCTTCATCCACCTTCATCGTCTGCTTTTCCTCACTCACCGGCTTCCTGGGATACGCATCCATGGGGGAGGTCGATTGGTATTTCCTGTTACCTGCGGCGGTGGTCGCCTTTCTCGGCGGTCAGGCCGGAGCGAGGCTGATGAGTACCAGGCTGACGGGCCGGACGGTCAGGCTCCTGTTCAGCCTGCTCCTGTTCGGATTGTGCGCCAAGCTGTTACATCAGGGTTTTTATGGGGTTTGATGAATACGCCGAAACAGATCAAAACAAGAATCGGTTCGGGAGGTCCATCCTGATGATGAACGAAGCAATAGCGGTCGAAGGCCTGAGCAAGCGGTTTGAAGGAGTGCAGGCCGTGGACGGCGTGTCATTCGCCGTGGAGCGGGGAGAGCTGTTCGGATTTCTCGGGCCGAACGGGGCTGGAAAGACCACGACCATCAACATGCTCACCGGGTTGGCCCGCCCGGATTCCGGGAACATTCGACTCTGCGGCGTCGATTGCACCCAAAACCCGAGGGTCGCCCAGCACCTGATCGGCGTTGTCCCCGACGAGAGCAACCTCTACCCCGAGCTGACCGGGTTCGAGAACCTGTGTTTCTGCGCATCGCTGTATGGCATCCGGAAGGACGAGCGCCGGGAGCAGGCAAAGGCGCTGTTGCGCGATTTCGATCTCGTCAAGGCTGCCGACCGAAAGTTCGGCGGGTACTCCAAGGGGATGAAGCGGAAGCTCACCATCGCGGCGGGCATCATCCACCGGCCGGACATCCTGTTTCTCGACGAACCCACCACGGGCATCGACGTGGCCAGCGGACGCCAGATACGCCAGCTCGTGGCCGACCTGCATCAGGCCGGGACGACCATCTTCCTGACCACCCACTACATCGAGGAGGCCGAACGGCTCTGCGACCGCATCGCCTTCATCGTTGCCGGGCGCATCGTCGGCGTTGACTCGGTGGAACACCTGATCCAGCCCCTGCAAGGACGGCATGTCCTCGAAATCACCTGCCAGGAGGCCTTGACGGAAAAGGTTCGTGAAGGGTTGAGCCAGGCCTTCCCCTCGCTGGTTATCTCGCCCCCCGAGCAACAGTCGATCCGTGTGGAATCGGACTCCCCCGTGCATGTGGGGCCGTTGGTGCGCCGAATCGAGGAACAGGGATTCACGGTCACGGAAGCGCGTCGGATACGCCTCTCGCTTGAGGATGTTTTCGTGCAGATAACGGGCATAGAATCCGGTGCCATGCATCACGAGAAGGAGATGAAGGGGGGAAAGAAATGAACAAGCTGATCGCCTTCTGGAATATCTTGGCAAAAGACATGCGCACCTACTATCTGAAACCGCCGAACGTGAGCTGGGGCATCATCTTCCCCCTGGCGTGGACAGCCATGTTCTTCATCCGCTCCGGGAGCGGGCTGGAAAGCATTCCGCAGCTACTCCCCGGCGTGGTGGCCATCTCCATCCTGTTCGGCACCACCTCCATGCTCGCGGTCACGGTGACCTTCGAGAAGAAAAACCGCTCCTTCGAACGGCTGTTGCTGGCACCCATGTCATTTGAGCTCCTGATGCTTGCCAAGACGAGCGGGGCGATCTTTTTCGGCGTGTGCAACGCCTTTGTACCCGTGATCATGGCCCTGTTCCTGACCGACCTCGCCCAGATCGCCTGGGCGCAGTTCATCCCCGCAGTGATCCTCATCGCGGTGGCCTCCACGTTCCAGGGACTGTTCATCGCGGTGGCCGTCAGCGAGGTGTTCGAGGCGCAGACCTTTTCCAACTTCTTCCGTTTTCCCATGATCTTCCTGTGCGGGCTCTTCTTCCCCATCGAGAGGCTGCCCGCCCTGCTCCAGCCCGTGTCCTACGTACTGCCCCTGACTTACGGGGCCGACGTCCTGCATGGTGCTGTCCATGGCGGCCACATTCTGCCATGGTATCTGGACTTGCCTGTACTCGGCCTGTTCTGTGCGGCGCTGTTCTGGGCGAGCCTTCGAAACATCCGGAGGCGGTGGATTGCCTGATAGGTCCCGATCGCAACTCCCGGACGAAGTCCTGTTGGAGGCCTCGGGCAACGGGGACCGGCAGGCCTTCGGGGAACTCGTCCGACGCCACCAGTCCTGGGCCTGGGGCGTTGCCTGCCGTTTTCTCGGCTCCGGGAACGATGCCGAAGACATCGTCCAGGCCGCCTTCATCAGGCTGCTCGGCGCGTCTGGCCGCTATCGCCGTACCGCGCGTTTCAAGACCTTCTTCCACGTCATCATCTCCCGGCTCTGCCTGGATCATGCCAAAAGAAAAAAAACGGAACAGGCGGACGACTATCCGGAATTGGCCGATTCGTCTCCCGGGCAGGAGGAGGCGTTGATAATGAACCAGAACGCGGCCCGCGTGCGCCGGGCATTGGACGCTCTCCCTCCCAGGCCTCGCATGGCCGTCGTGCTTCGGTACTATGAAGGGCTCGGTTATGATGAAATGGCCGTTGTTCTTGAAACGTCACGGAAGGGCGTCGAGCGGCTGCTGTCCAGGGGACGCGAGGCCTTGCGGGATAAACTGGGATCACGATGAACTTTTTTCGGTCTAAGCCGGGGGTTTTCCGGACTTGGATCGTTTAATGGAAATGAGGTCGACACACATGCATTGCCGAAATTGCCATACACGTCTTTCCGCCTACCTGGACGGGGAACTGCCCGAACGGGAGATGCGGGATATGGAACGTCATCTGGACGGGTGTGCGTCATGCCGGGAGCGTCTTGCCGGGTTGGAGGCATTGGATGCGCCTCTTGCTTCCCTGAGCATTCCGGAGATGCCGGGCGATCTGGGATACCGGATCATGGCCCGGGCTTCGCGGGAGTATTTCGACACCCCGAAAAAGGGAGGCTTCCGGGTGATCGCCCGCAGGTGGCTGGGGTCGACGGCCACGGCGTCAGCCTTGGCGGCAGGCCTGCTTCTGGGCGGCCTGCTCGGGTGGAACAGCCACGGCAATCCGGTTTCGGAACGGACTATGATGCAGACGGAGAAAACGGTCTTCGCGTCCCTGAGCGCCGCTCCCGGCGGGTCGATCGAAGCCGCAGTGCTGGCCGGATTCAGCGACGGGGGGAGGTTGTAAACCATGCATTATTTGAAGCGGTCTTTGCTGGCCCTGTCGGTAGGATTGAACGTCGCTTTCATCCTGTTCTGGGGGATGCAGCATTTTTCCGGGCAGAATCAGACACCGCTGGAAAAGTCCCGCCCTTCTGGTGACCAGTTTTTTGCAGCGAGGTATGAAGGCGTGCAGGTGACTCCCGAACAATGGAAGGCACTGGAGCCCTATGCCTTGGCCTTCAAGACCAACACCGACCGCATCCGCCGGGAAACGATGCAGTTGCGAAAGCAGTTGCTTGAGTTGCTGGACAAACCCGTTGCCGATGAAGAGGTGATCCGAGTCATTCAGCAAAAGATTCTTGCGAACCAGGGCGACATGAAAGACGAGGTTCTTCGTCTCCTGCTCCATGAGAAAAGCGTGTTGCGGCCGGATCAGTTTTCCGGGTTGATCCAGGCGATTCGGGATTACGGAGGCCGCAGGCCCGGATTTGGGATAATGACCGGAGGAAAACCGGAACGGGATTAACGGCATGGCCGGGGAATGCCCTTGGGCCATGCATACAGGAGAAAACCATGTCGCTGATCGAACTGAACGGCATTTCGAAAAAATACCTGACGGGGGAGGTCGAAACCGAAGCCCTGAAACAGGTCACCGTCTCTATCGAGAAAGGGAAACTCGTCACGTTCGTCGGGCCTTCGGGCAGCGGCAAGACCACGCTGCTGAACATCATCGGCTGCATGGACAAGCCGTCGTCCGGGGAGGTCCGGGTGACCGGCGCCAGGGTGGACACACTGGGCAAGAAGGAGGCGGCGAATTTTCGCGGCAAGCATCTCGGCTTCATCTTCCAGTCGTTCAATCTCATCCCGGTCCTGAGCGTGTATGAGAACATAGAGTACCCTCTGCTCATGATCACCAGGACTTCGGCGAGCGAACGGCGGGAACGCGTGATGGCCGTTCTGGAGGCCGTCGGCATGACGGACCAGAAGGACAAGCGGCCGGACCAGATTTCGGGCGGACAGAAACAGCGCGTGGCCGTGGCCCGGGCGCTGGTGACCAACCCGGAGGTGGTGCTGGCGGATGAGCCCACCGCCAACCTCGACCATGATACGGCCCACAAGATCATCGATCTGATGAAAAAGATGCGGGACACCTACGGGACCACCTTCGTCTTCTCCACCCACGACCCGCGCATCGTCGAACACGCCGATGTGGTGCACGGCATTGAGGACGGCAGGCTGCTTGCCGGAAATCCGCTTATCCAGGGAGGCAACGACCATGCTTAACATATTCAAGATCGCCCTGCGCAATCTGGCGCGCTACAAACGGCGTACCGCCCTCACTTCCCTGCTCATCGTCATCGGCGTGTGCATGGTGGTCATGTTCTCGGGCCTCGCCGGATCGTTCAAGTCCATGATGATCGGCATCATCACGGATTCGGTTATCGGGCACATGCAAATCCATCGCAAAGGCTATTTTTCATCCATCGACACCATGCCCCTCAACCTGAACATGAAGGGGCAGGCGTACAAGAAAATCGCGGAAACCCTCGACGCCACCCCCGGCGTGGAGGCGTATGCGCCCAGGCTGAAGCTCGGCGCGGTCCTCAGCAACTATATGGAAAGCACCAACGTCAGGCTTTCGGCCATCGACCCGAAACGGGAAATGGCCGTCTGCACGGCATTGGCCGGCAGGATGAAGCAGGGAGCCCCCGGCTCCGGCGAAGACCTGCTCGAAAAGGGTCAGGTCGTCATTCCCGAAAAGGTGGCCAAGAGCCTGGGGATGAAGCCCGGCGACTCCGTGGTGCTGGTCGCCACCAACAAGGACGGCTCGGTAAACGGCATGGAATTTCAGCTTGCCGGAATCATCGAAGACCTCATGGGACCGGGCGGAAAAGACGCCTACATGCACATCGAGGACGCCCGCAGCCTCCTGCGCACCGAACCGGGCGAGGTCACCGAGATCGTGGTCAGGGTTTCCAGCTTCAACAAGCTGAAGTCCATCGCCGGGTCGCTCACGGCAACGCTTGGCGGATTCACGAACAAGAAGGGGCAGCCCGCCTTCGAGCTGCACACCTGGGACAAGCTGTCGCCGTTCTCCAATATCGCGAACATGATCGACCTGATGCTGGTCACGGTGAAGATCGTCATGGTCGCCATCGTCCTCATCAGCGTGCTCAACGTGATGCTGATGTCGGTCTTCGAGCGTGTGCGGGAAATCGGGACCATCGCCGCCATGGGAACCTCCCCCGGAACGATCATGTCGCTTTTCGTGGCCGAGGGCGTGCTCCTGGGCGTGCTGGGGACGGCGCTCGGCCTGATCCTGGGCGTGGGCGGTCTGCTGGCCTTCAAGGCGGCTGGAGTGGCCTTCTCCTTCGGGCGGATGGATAACCTAATCGTGCGTCCGGACATCAACCCCGGCGAAATGCTCTTCCTGTCGGCCATCGTCCTGGTGGCCTCCGCCCTGGCGGCGCTGCAACCCGCGTGGAAGGCAAGCCGGATGGAACCCGTCGATGCGCTCGGCCACGTATAACCGCATGAGGATACCGCACATGTACTCTTTGAAATATGTCCTGTTCGTTGCTGCCGTCTGCCTTGTTTTTGGCGGCGGCAATCAGGCTTCCGCCATGGATGCAGGGGAAGTGCTCCTGGCCGTGGACCGCAACCTGGCCCCGGTCAGCTACGAATCCTACCGCAAGCTCATCAACATCGAGCCGGACGGGAGCAAAAGGGAATATGTCCTCTACACCATCAAGAAAGGCCAGGACATGGTGGCCTCCGTCTTCCTGGAGCCTTCCAGCGACAAGGGGCGCGGGACCTTGCGCCTAGGCGACAACATGTGGCTCCACATTCCGAGCGTGGCCAAACCGGTCAGGATAACCAGCCTCCAATCGGTGACGGGTGGCATCTTCAACAATGCCGATATCATGCGCCTAGACTATAGTGCCGAATATACGCCCGAATCCTTGGAGGAAAGCGGTGACGCCTATTTGCTTCGCCTGAAGGCGAAGACCAACGAGGTTGCCTATGACAGGCTGGAGATGCTGGTGGCCAAGGACCGGTTGGTTCCGACGGAGATCAAGTGTCTCGCGGCGTCCGGGATGCTGATCAAAACCCTGCATTTCAAGAAGATGACCGACTTCGGCGACGGATTCGTCCGCCCGGCCATTGTCGAGACGGACAGCCCGCTCCACAAGGGGTACCTCTCGGTGATGATCTTCGCCCGGATGAAGGCCAGGGACTTCTCGGATGAAGTCTTCACCCTCAACTACCTGCCGCGGATAGAAACCCTTCGTCAGTGATGGCGGGAAGCAGAATGATGAAAGCCGGTACATGGCTCGGGCCGTTCTTCTGCTTGGCGCTCATCCTGGCTGCCTCGGCTTCGGCCCTTGCCCAGGATGAGCCCCTGTACGATGCGGATTTTGATATTCCCGCGATGGAAGAAAAGCTCTTCGAGTTCTGGGGGCAGGCCGAGCTTCGGATGTACGAACGTCTTATGAATAGGAATTCTGCGGTGTACGAGCAACGCTTCTTCGATTCCCCGAAGGACGAACTCCAGGCGGACATGCTGTTCCAGATCAAGCCCGAAATGTCCCTGAAATACGAGACGTTCGGATTCTATGCCCGTCCACGTGCCGACGTCGGGTGGAGCCAGTTGCCCCTGTCGGCGGCCAGCGAGCCTGACGAGCCGTCGGAACGCTTTTTCAAGGAAGACAAGCATTGGGCCGGTCAAGTCATGCTCGAGGAAGGCGTGGCCTCCTGGAGGCCGGACCCCCGGTTCACGCTGGAGGCCGGGAAAAAGGTCCTCAAATGGGGCAAGGGATATGCTTGGAACCCCGTGAGCTTCGCCAGCCGTCCGAAGGATGTGGACGACCCGGACCAGAGCCGCGAGGGCTACGTCATGGGCGTCGCCGATGCGATCTTCAGCTTCGACGGCCCGTTGCAGACATTGGCGTTCACCCCGGTGGTCGTCCCCGTATGGGAGCGGGTGAACACGGGGCTGGCAACGGACGAAAGCGTTCTCTACGGGAGCAAACTCTACTTCCTGCTGGCCGATGTGGACCTAGACGTCATGGCCATGGGCGGCGACCATTACGATACGTCCCTCGGCATCGACTTCGCCACGAATATCACCGACAATTTCGCCATCCACGGCGAAACGGCGGTCCGGTTGGGCCATGAGCAGACTGTTTTCAATAGTGACGGGACCAGCAGCATCCACGAACACGACGCCTGGAGCTTCCTCCTGGGCGCACGCTACCTGACCGAGGACGAGACGACCTATCTCCTTGAATACTATCACAACGGAGAGGGGTATACCGCCTCGCAACTGAAAACCTACTACGATTACGTGCACACGGCCTACGACACCTATCAGGCCACGGGGAACGCCGCCGACCTGAACAAAAGCAAAAAGGTATCGTCCGATTACAACCGGAGCAGCGTCGGGCAGGACTACCTGTATTTCCGAGTCTCCCAAAAGGAGCCTTTCAACATCCTCTATCTGACGACAACGGCGACCGTCATCATGAACCTCGGGGACCGAAGCCTCTCCCTCAACCCCGAAGCGTCCTACATGCTCACGTCCAACTTCGAATTGAGGCCCCGGCTCATCCTGCCGCTCGGTTCCTCCGACACCGAGTTCGGCAACAAGCTCAACGCAGCCAGGGGCGAACTCCGGTGCGTGTACTATTTCTGAGTCGAACACCGAACGATTGGGCGAGCACCAATTCCTCCCGCTTCTCCTTCCGGCAAATTTTGCGTGTCACCCAAGTGTCATTTTCAGCGGCAACTATGGTTTTTGTGGTAAATATGGCGTTTTCAACCCATTGAAATAACGGAAGTAAGCGACCTTCCGGTTGATTGTTTACGGCCTTTCACGCCGTCAACAGGGGTTCAAATCCCCTTGGGGACGCCAAGGAATCAAAAGGCCTTACGCCGCGCGCGTAAGGCCTTTTCCTTTTTGCGCTTCCCCCGCGAGCACCCCTTCCCCGGGCTCGGCTCCCGATTGCATCGGCCAGGGCCGCATCCGGAACATCCCCGCCTCAGGCGGCCTTTCTTCGCGATGTACCGCTGCGCCGTGGCGAAGCCCTGCCTGAGCGGGTGCTTCACGCCCACAGGCCGGTCGCATAGTTGCCGATGGCTACTCAGGGCGACGAAGACCTGCGGACACGGGAAGCTCGCGGATTCCGCACTTCCTCACGCACGCTCACGCCCATCCGCCTCGCCCCTCTTCGCCGGAACGCTTCCCCAGGGCCGCGTCCGGGATTCATTTTGTCACCAAAAATAAAACAAATCGTTTTAAATTTGGAACGCACCTTTTGCGCTCTTGTTGGCCCCAGCCTGCATCCTTCTGAATATATTGCATTTTATTTGAACAAAATTATTGGCATGCCTGTTGCTATCCTGTGTTTAGTCAATGGAGGCCGTCTATCCGCATTTCGCGGAAAGACTGAAGTACAACACAGCGGTTTGGACCATTAATTCGGAGATAAAATGCTTTTCGTCTTATGTATTGTCGCTCTTATTGTCGGTATTCTCATCGGAACCGTTGGTGTTGGAGGCATTCTCCTCATCCCGGCCATGGCCGCACTGGCGCAGATCAGCACTCATGCATCCATGGCGACCTCCCTGTTCAGTTTCATATTTACCGGAATCATAGGCACATGGATTTATCAACGGCACGGCAGCATCAACTGGAAAATAACCATACCGATCTGCGCCGGCAGCGTCATTTTCGGCTATCTCGGCGCCATAGTAAACGCCTATG
This sequence comes from Desulfovibrionaceae bacterium, assembly GCA_015709315.1. GTDB lineage: Bacteria > Desulfobacterota > Desulfovibrionia > Desulfovibrionales > Desulfovibrionaceae > Pseudodesulfovibrio. Next base: position 51,701 of record JACCQI010000013.1, on the reverse strand, counting down.
CCAATGCCACCGTTCTCAACATCATACTTTCATTCATCATCATATTCGCCGGTATTTACGCGCTGCGTCCCTATTCCGGCGACCGGTGCTTCCAGGTGGAGCCCGGCAACAGGAAGCATCTGCTGATGCTGCTGGCCATAGGAAGCGTGGTCGGTTTCGGTTCCGGCCTGACCGGCGTGGGCGGCCCGGTGCTGTCCGTGCCGATCATGGTCGTCATCGGCTTCAATCCCCTCACGGCGATCGCCACCAGCCAGGTCATTCAGATCACGGCGGCCGTTTCCGGCAGTGTGAGCAACTTCGCCAATGGATTCATCGACTTCAAGGTGGCCTCCTGGGTCACCGTCGTGGAACTGGTCGGCGTCATGCTCGGAGCGAAAATCGCCCACAAGGCCAAGATGCACCAGCTCCGAAATTTCGTGGCCGCCGTCTGCATCGTGGTCGGCGGATTCATCCTGATCAAATCGATCGACCTGCCGGGCATCGTCGGCGCGCGGCTGGCCGCCCTGTTCTGACGCCAAAAGTGGAACCAACAGGCCAAAACGGCCTGAAAATCAAACAGAAGGAGTTATTAATGCCGATCAACCTCAGGGAAAAACCGATTTTCATGATCGGGGCCGAGCGCTCCGGGACAACCCTGGTCATGGCCATGCTCGGGTGTCACCCGCGCATCGCGGTGCCGGAAGTTGTCTGGTACTATTCCCGGTTCGCCCCCTACCTGCATACCTACGGCGACCTGACGCAGGAAGCGAACTTCCGCACCCTGGCCACGGAGATGGTCTTCGGGCTGAAAACCCCGTTCTGGGGCATGCCGGTCAACCCCCGTACCATCGTGGACGAGATCGTTGAGAGCGTGCATGAACGCACTTTCGCCGGGCTGTACTGCGCCATGCACGAACGGTTCGCCCAGGAGGCCGGAAAACCCCGGTGGGGCGAGAAGACCCCCTACAACCTGTTCTTCGTCGACCGGATGCTCGCCGATTTCCCCAACGCGCAGTTCATTTTCATCACCCGCGACGGCCGCGACGCCAGCGCCGACTACCTGGAATCGTCCTTTGGCCCGACGAACATATACTGCGCCGCCTCCATCTGGAAAAAGTGCCAGAACGCGGTCGTTCAGTGGCGCGACAAGTTGACCGGCACGGGTCAATGGTTCGACATCAAGTACGAGGAGCTGGTGCGCTCGCCCGAGCGGATCATGCAGGCCACGTGCGCGTTCCTCGGGGAGGAATACGACCCGGAGATGCTGGGCTTCCACACGACCAATCTCGCCAAGGCCCGCGGCGCAACCAGGGACCACAAGCCCCTGGGCCATCCCGTCAGCGACAAGTACGTCGGCATCTACAAGGACCTGCTGAGCAAGCGGGACCAGCGTATCTTCGCCGCCGTGGCCGGAAAGGAGCTGGAGCAGGCCGGGTACGCGCTCGACGTGGAACCGGAAATGCCGGGCGAGGAGGCCATCAGAAAATACAAGGAATGGGACGGCCGCATCCGCGCCGCGACCCTCGACGGTCCCGAAGGGCATATCGTATACGAGAGCTACAACGACTGGCTTATCGATCAGCGGGAGGAGCGCCGGAGCAAGGGAGTCTGGACCGAAGCCGACAATCCCGGACAGTTCCCGGTCGGCGAACCCGACGAGGAACTCATCATGGGACAGCGCGCCTGGACAAAGTGGAAAAAACACTTCTGCGTCAAACGGCAGTACACCGGGAAAGCCGCCCTGTAACAGGAACGGGCCGGCATGTGTCCATGCCGGCCCCCACTCTGGACGTTCGCATACAAGCTGGAAGATATCTTGAAATGACTTCTATCCCGTCTCAAACAAGCACCGAAAGCCCGGTCGCCTTGCGAAGTCTCATTCATAAGGCCTTGGGCCCATTATTGTTTTTATTGATACAATTCATCCCCTTCTTCGGGCCGCCCCAGGCCCGGGTGGGCTTTGGCATCCTTGTGTGGATGGTCTACTGGTGGATCACGGTGGCCGTTGACATCAAATTCACCTGCCTGGTTCCCGTCATCCTGGTCGCGTTCTATCCATACCTGCCGGTTGAAAAGGTCCTGCAGGACTACATGCACAAGCACATCCTCCTCATTGTCGGTGCCACGGCCGTCACCGCGGCCTGGGCCAAGTGGGGATTCGCCAAGCGCATGGCCCTGCAATTTCTGCTTTTGTTCGGCAATGATACGCGCAAACAGATGGTGGGGTGGTTTTTCCTCACCGGATTGGTCAGTTTCGTCATGGGCAATACGCCGGTGGCCGCGATCTTCGCGCCCATCGCCGCCGCCTCGTTGTTCTACGCCGGGTATGAAACCTTCGAATCTCGCTGGGACAGCGCCGCCGCATCCAATATCCTCATCGCGGTCGCCTGGGGGGCCTCCGCAGGCGGCATGGCCACCCCCATCGGCGGCGGCCAGGCCGTCGTTACCCTGGGATTCATGGAGAAATACATCGGACACGAGGTGTTTTTCCTGGACTGGTCCCTGCGCATGGTGCCCATCTCGTTATGCGTCATGGTGGCCATGGCCGCGTTCATGTACTTTTTCATGAAGCCGGAAGTCCGCCTCTTCAAGGGAAGCCGCAATTTTTACGAAGAGGAATTGAAGGCCATGGGCCCCATGGGCTACGAGGAAAAGGTCGTCTTTTGGGGTTTTGTCGCCATCGTGGCCCTGGCCCTGCTCCGGCCCCTGTACATCGACTTCGTCAAGGGCCCCTTTTTCAAGTGGCTGCACCCGTCGCCCCTGTTCTTCATTTTCGCGGTGAGCCTCTTCTTCTTCCCATCGAAGAACAACCAGGAAAAAACGATTCTGTCCATCCCCATCCTGACCAGGCACTTCCCCGTGGCCGTGCTCTTCATCTGGCCCGGGGCCATAGCGCTTGGCCGCATCCTGAACCAGACGGGCGCGAGCGCGGTCGTCGCCGACTGGCTCGAGGTGTTCCTCCATGCGGGCCATCTCACCACGGTGGCGGCCTTCTCCATCGGCTCGAACCTGCTTTCACAGGTCACGTCGGACACTTCGGCGGCCGGGGTCATGATCCCGCTCGTCATAAAGACCTTCGAGGGATGGGGCGGGCTCCAATTCGGCGCCGTTCCGTTCATCTGGCTTTCCAGCGCGGCTCTGAGCTGGAGTTATGCCGTGGCCTCCTCCACCGGGGCCCAGGGCATTGTCGCCGGTTTCGGCGTCAACCTGAAGCGGATGTTCATCTATGGAATATTGGGAGGCGTCCTCTCCGTGCTGGTGACCATCGTCTACTTCTACGTGGCCATATACGTATTCCAGATGGACGCCTACATCCTGCCCCCAAGCATGTAACAAGCCATACAACACCATAGCCTCCCTACCCCACCCCCCGGCCGGGCGGTTCCGACAGAGATCGGAGCCGTCCGGCTACTCTTTCAATTTGCGCCACAGGGTATTCGTGCTGATGCCCAGGCTCTTGGCGGCCTCCTGGCGGTTGTACGAAAAGATTTGCAGCGTTTCGCGGATCAATTCCCGCTCGTACTCGGCGGCCATGTCCTTGAGCGACCTGACGGGCGCCCCCTCCCCGGACGCCGCCACCATGGCGTGCCGATTGTTCTCCAGCCCGTAAGTCCGTATCTCCGCGAGGCATTCCAACAGCATGTCCGTGTTTGACGTGTCGCCGTCGCACAACAAAGTGTAGCGCCGGAGCAGGGCGTCCAGCTCCCGGACGTTGCCCGGCCAGGTATATTCCTTGAGCAGCTCGGCGTCGCGGTCCGAAAGCAGGCGCTGGTCCGCCCCGCATCGGCCGAGGAGCTCCCGCGCGATGCGCGGGATGTCCTCCAGACGCTCGCGCAGGGAAGGCGTTTCCAGGCGAAGCACCGAAAGCCGGAAAAAGAGGTCCGACCGGAAACGACCGTTGCGCACCTCCGTGGCCAGGTCCTTGTGCGAGGAGCTGATGATGCGCACGTCAATGGGGACGATCTTGTCCCCGCCGACCCGCATGACCTCCTTTTCCTCCAGCACGCGCAACAGCCGGACCTGCAACCCGTGCGAGATGTCGGCGATCTCGTCGAGAAAGATCGTGCCCGAGTTGGCCATTTCAAAGAGTCCGATTTTTCCTCCCTTGAGCGCGCCGGTGAAGGCCCCTTCCTCGTAGCCGAAGAGTTCGCTCTCCAGGAGCGTCTCCGTCAGCGCGGAACAGTTGACCGCGACGAACGGGCAGTTGCGGCGTCCGCTCTCCCGATGGATGGCCTGCGCCACGATCTCCTTGCCCGTGCCGGATTCCCCCTGGATCAGGATGGCCGCGTCGGCGTTGGCGAACCGCCTGGACCTGGTCCGCAGACGCTGCATGGGGCGGCTGTCCCCCTTGAGGCAGGAGAGGTCATACTTGGCCCGGAATCCCTTCTGGTACAGCTTTTCCCTGAGTTTGCGGTCGATGTCCTGAATCCGCGAAACCAGTTTGAAGGTGGCCACGGCACCTCGGGTCTGACTGCCGATGGCTATCGGGCTGGAATTGACCACCATGTCCATGCCGCCGACCCGGCAAATGGTATCGGATTCCGGTTGCCCGCCTTGCAGGATGCGGGTCAGTCCCGTGCCCTGCAAGACATCCCGGATGGGCCGTCCTATGACCCGGCCCGCCTTGAACCCGAACAGGGATACGGCCTTTTTGTTCAGGATGTTGACCTTGCCCCGGCTGTCGATGCCGATCACCGCTTCGGTGATGGTCTCCAGAACGCTGCGCAGTTGTTCCGCGTGCTCGCGTTCCGTGCGTTGGGCCTGGGCAATGGCGCACGCCTCCTCCAGCGCCTGGACGATGACCGCGTTGCCCGGAGTGATGACCACACCCCTGGAGCCGTAGGCCTTCGCCATATCATTGCATATGCCGCCGCCGACGATGCAGTCCGCGCCGTCGTCGATGGCCCTGTGAATGGATTCCTCGAGCTTGGCCGTGGTATCGAACACCAGCTGGCGGATACGGATGTTCAGGAGTTTCCCCAAAATGTCGATGCCCTCGGTGGGCTCGGCGAAACTGGTCAGCACGATGTTCGATCCCAGTTCCTTGGCCTTCAGCAGGGCGTTGAGGATATCGATGTGCGTCCTGGCGATGGTGACGACCGGCTTGCTCAGGCTGCGCCGGAGCAGCTTGCCGGTGGCCCCTCCCCCGATGATCACCTCCACGCCGCCGTCCAACTGGGCCTGGGCGACAGGCAGGGCCTCCTCCATGGTGGCCAGGCTGATCGTCATGTTGTCCGTGAACAAGTCGGCCTCGCGCTTCACGCTGTGGGCTATTTCCGCCGAGTTCGAGACAAATGCGAATCTGAAATCGCGCTTCTTGATCTGCATGGGACCTTCCCGCATGAATGTGACGTCAAAAGGGCGCACCGGCCGGAATCATGTGAAAAACACATAAATGATAATTGGCCGCATGTCATGCGTTTGTCCGATTGGGAAAACATCCATTACCCCGGATAGCCTGGCCTTTTCGGCTACCCCATAGGGCCGAAGCCCCCCAACAGCCCACAAGCGGCCCACTCTGAAATTGGCTGCTTACGGCCTTTCACGCCGTTGATAAGGATTCAAAGCCGACTTCATAACGAATCGAGGAATTTGGGAATATTCCAAAAAGCATAACAGCTCTCCCTTGCTGAAGCCGGGTCAAAATGCTAGGTCATTCTTCATGCACAAAGGACACGCCGAAGCAAAATAGACAAATAAAATCAAATAATTGCCGCTCTGCCGAGAAACAAGACGTTCCGAGTCTTCTCTTCGGCACCAGATAGAAACAAGGGTTGTGGCTAACTAGCTACAACCCTTTTTCTTTTTGATTCGGCAACTTACATGATTTTCTTCTTTTCGGCGTGATTTGACCCCAAGGGGTCAAAGTGATGGGTCAAAGTACCCGGAATCGTCTACCGCCGGAGACGTCACATGCCCCAAATCGCGCGTTCCCCGAACCACCTTTACCGAAAGGGCTCAATTTATTACTTTCGCCACGTCATCCCGCACGACCTGCGGGACTCGTTGGGCCGCTCCGAAGTCAGGATGTCTCTCCAGACGGGCTACCTGGCCGAGGCAAGGCCCAAGGCCCGAATATTGGCCTCGGGCGTAAAACGAATACTGACCAAGATGAGGAACGGTGAACTCCCCATGGATGATTTCGACCAGATAAAAGTCTTCATGAACGACTGGCTCAAGCGTTTCCTGAAAGAAAATGAACACATTGCCATCAAAAAGCTCACACCGCCCAGCCCCCACACGCAATACGTGCCGGGAGATACCGAAAGGATTATCGAAACACTCAAGGCCCTGATGGTGTCCAAAGACTACGCCACCATGCGGAAATACACGATCATGGCGGCTGAAGACGGGGCTTTCGGCCCACCTGATTCGCTCCCCCTGTCCGATGAATTCGCGCACGAATTCATCAAGACGCTCATTGCCTACTATCGCATCATCAGCCACCGGGCCGAAGGCGATTACACCTTTGAAAAAACCATCCTGCCGCCTGAATCAGCCGCTCCGCAGCCGGCACAGGAACCCAAGCCCCAAATCCTGCTTTCCGAAGCCCTGGAACGCTACAAGGCGGACAGGATCGCCGCCAAGCGCTGGAGCGAGGGCAGTGCCAAGGATATCATGTCAACGCTCAACAGCCTGACCGACATCGTCGGGGACATCCCGGTGGATGAAGTGGACCGACAGGCAGTGCGCCATGTACGGGACACCCTGCTCCAGCTCCCACGATTTCGGAATAGCAAACGATTCAAGGGCAAGACCATCCAAGAAATGGTCGCCCTTGAACCCGACAATACCGTTGCCGTCAGCACCGTGAATAACAACCTGACCAACATCTCATCGTTTCTGACGTGGTGCGAGGATGAGCAGCTTATTCCCACCAACCCCGCTCACCGTCTGAAAATCAAAGAAGAAAAGCCGGAAACGGAACACCGATCCCCGTACACGACCAAAGACTTGGAACACATCTTCAACGCTCCTCAATATGTTGACGACACATTCCTGCACCCGTCCGACTTCTGGTGCCCTATTCTTTCCCTTTTCACGGGCGCACGGCGTGAGGAGGTATGCCAACTCCACGTTGAAGATGTCCGACAGGAGGAAGGGGTGTGGGTCTTGGATGTCAACAAGGAAAAGAATGTTCATGGGTTCGCCAACAAGAAGCTGAAAAACCCAAGTGCCAAACGCCTTCTCCCGCTTCATCCCTTTCTCGTTGAAACGCTGCGCTTCCCAGAATTCGCCAGACAACAAGCGACCAAGGGACACCTTCGGGTCTTCCCCGAACTCGTCAAGATCAACACGAACTACGGCCACAAACTCGGCGAAAGGTTCAGTGAATTCAAAAAAACCATCGAACTTGAGGAAGCAGAAGGGGTCAAGGATTTTCACAGCTTGCGGCACACGTTCTCCAACTTCTTCAAGCAGAAGAAGATGCAGGACGACCCGTTCGAACAGACCTTTGGCCACAAGCTCAAGAAGATGTCCGCCGAAAGATATGGGGGGCGTTTCCCGGCCTCCATGTGCTTCGAGGAGGTCATAGCCCACCTCGACTACGGGGTGGCCCTGTCTCATCTGGCAAAATCGAAATACGTTCCCAAGTGACGATCCTCATTTGGCGATAGTCCTTCCCTCCTGTCGGCCCCAAGCCGACGGGAGGAAAGGACGGTTCCATGGGGGAGATAAATCGCCTGGGCGATTTATCTCCCCCATGGAACCTCACGCCCAAAAGGAAAACCCCGCCGAAGCGGGGTCTTGTTACTGACTGCTGCCAAGGTAGGCATCGGACACGTCCCGCCTTCCTGCGGAATGTCCTGCGGTCACTTCGATTTCGTCACGTGCTTCGGCGTCAAGCCGGGGCCATTCATCCCCGGCCTTGTCATGGGCGGCCTGTTGAAAGGCTTCCACTGAAGGGTGCTGATTGGGCGGCTGAAAGCCCGTATGGGCAAGATACATCGTATGAAATCGTTCGTGGCGATTGCTATGCAAGGTCCACCCGCTTTCCTCTTTGGTGAACCCGCAAAGCCTAGCCGCGTAGGACAGTTTTTCCTGCCACTTGTCGCCCATCCCTTCAGGCATCAGGTTGTGGATCCCCGGCCTGTCCGACAGGCTGACAAACGGCAATGCGCTCTGCAGAGCAGCCTGCTGCCTGTCTGACAAGTTGACCAACGTCCGTGGCCTTCCCCCCTTCGTCCCATACTGGACATGAAGGGTGCGCCCTTGGCGATCCCAATCGCTGACCAGATCGACCTTGGCCGATTCTTCCCGGCGCAACCCCAATTCCCATTGCAAACGGATCTGAGCGGCGCACCGGGGGCCGTATTCATAACCATGCTCGTTTTCCAGCTTGTCGATTGCCCCCTGCACGAAACCCGGGGCAACCGCTTTGCTGTTGGCATTGGCTATGGTTCCCCGGCGCACCCCGAACACGTCATTGGTCGGGCTGATGCTGTCGTTGCCATAGGTCTCACACAGGGTACGGGCCGCCGAAAAGACTTCGGCAATGCGCCCGTCCCCTACGTTTTCGTCTTTCATCTGCGCGGCGACCGCTGCAAAATGTTTGTTAGAAATCTTGGACCATTTCTGAACACCAAAGCCCGCGCGGCGAAGCCGCTTTGCAAAGGCTCGGGCATTCTGTCTGACCCGATGTTGTTTCGAACGCGGACCAGACAATGTTGCCTTGTTCGCGCCCAGTACCAGACTGATGGATTTCATGTGAATCTCCTTCCTGAAGTTCGGGGCAGCGCCCCGGGACAAAGCAGGTCGGACCTTCCCCGTTTGCCGGGAAATGACCTGCCTATGGCGCGAATGCGCCACACAACAACCGACACGGGACAAATCAATGTCCGTTTCCCACAGAAGGAAAAATCCTGAGAATCCATTCAATAAGGGGTGCCACCACGCAGGCTCGTTCGTCCTGCGCGTAAAGCGGTGGCCGTGGGGGAATTTTGACAACGGCAGGTGTATAGATACCTGTCGTTTGTCCGGCGGGGGTGCTGTGCTTCAGCCTGGTGTTTGGATGTGAAAGCGTGCCGTTTGGAAATGAACGGCGAAGAAGTGTTTGGTGTTACGGCACGTTAGTGCCAACATATGCGTTCATCAGTTTAGACTTCGTCAAAACTTATGAACGCGCTTGAACGCGATTTTTACCTCCTTCTGGTTACTCAACCTGACTGGTTATGCCCTGTCCTATCACCCCGAGAAATCGCCGCGCAAGTTTCGGCGGCAGGATATTTGCCCCTCCCGCCGATTCATCCGCGAGCGTGACGCAAGCAGCCGAGATGGCAAGGCCGAAGCCCTTCGGGCGACCGGCCCTGGCCGGTCGGCCTTGCCATCTCGGCTTTGCTTGCGTCGGGTTTGCCGCAGGCGACGGCGAGAGGGATAGCGGTTTCGACTCCGGCTCCAGGGATGCAGGCGCGCACCATATCCGCCCTCGTCTTTCTGAGGACATCACGTACATACACCTGCATTTTCCAGGAGTTGCGAACGAATTATCTATGCCAACAATTTACTATGTCTATATTGACATAATTATGTGAAATCATTGTATTGTTCTGTTTATTTGCTCCTGTTTTCTCCGAGACGTAGGGTCGCCAGAGTTCGGAATTCCGACTGATTGACAGCTCCACCAGCAGGCCAAGCCGGGCGTGAACCTCGCTCCCCTGCTGTCCGGCTTATCCCACATCAGCCGTTCCGAATCAGGCGCAAGCCGAGGAAACGAATGTACAGAGTCCACAAAACACATCTCGTCGGGCCGGGGCTGCTGGCCCGGCGGCTCTGAGGGGGGCCGTATGGGTACCAGGTTCGGTTCCCTTCGATCCCCGCTTCCAGAAGCACCGGCATTCCCTGCGCACCTTGTTCGGCGCGCCGGGATGATCGCTGACGTTCCGTCCCCTTCCCCCTTCCGTTCCGGACAGCTTGTCCCCATTCATGCCCACCCGGCCCGGTGGAGTCTTGCGCATTTCCCGAGAGCAACCCGCATCTGCGGGATTCGCCATACCGTCAATGGAGGAATCGATGTCCATGTCAACTCGTAACGCGCCGTCATCCCCCCCCGTGGACGCCTGCATCCCGTTTTCGGGACTTGGGCACTCCGCAGAGGCGGTCCTTGCCGTAGCTCGACGCCTCAGCCCCCGCTGGAAGGTCGTCCTCGCCGTAGCGCGCCCGATCCCCCGGCCGGTCATGGCGTACGGGTACGAATTGCAATGCCGCCTGGGCCGGGAAGCCAGGGCGGGATGACCAACCAACAAAAGGAGTGGGTATGAAAGTCAACAGAAGAAGCTTTCTCAAACTGACCGCAGCCACCGCCGTTTCTTCGGCGTTCTGCGGACTGGGATTCGCGCCCGAGGCTCAGGCCGCGGACCGGATCGCCATGCTGGAGCCGAAGTGGAGCAAGCAGACCACTTCGATCTGCTGTTACTGCGCCGTGGGATGCGGCCTTATCGTCAACACCGACCTCAAGACCAAACGGGCCATCAACGTCGAGGGCGACCCCGACCACCCCATCAATGAAGGCGCCACCTGCGCCAAGGGCGCGTCCATCTGGCAGTTGGCCGAGAACGATGAACGGCCGAAACGCCCCCTTTACCGCGCCCCTTATTCCTCGGAATGGAAGGAAGTCTCCTGGGAATGGGCCCTGGGCGAGATCGCCAAGCGGGTCAAGAAGACGCGCGACGCCAGCTTTACCGAAAAGAATGCCAAGGGGCAGACGGTCAACCGCACCAACGGCCTGGCGTCCGTGGGTTCGGCGGCCATCGACAACGAGGAGTGCTGGACCTACCAGGCCATGCTCCGCGCCCTCGGCCTGGTCTATGTCGAGCATCAGGCGCGCATCTGCCACAGCTCCACCGTTGCGGCCCTGGCCGAAAGTTTCGGCCGAGGCGCCATGACCAACCACTGGAACGACATCGCCAACTCCGACTGCATCCTGGTCATGGGCAGCAACGCTGCGGAGAACCATCCCATCTCGTTCAAATGGGTGACCAAGGCCATGGAGAAGGGGGCCAAGCTGATCAGCGTGGACCCGCGTTTCACCCGCACCTCCTCCAAGGCCGACCTCTACTGTCAGATCCGCGCCGGTTCCGACATCGCCGTGCTCGGCGGCCTGATCAAGTACATCCTGGACAACGACCTTATCCAGAAGGATTACGTCATCAGCCACACCAACGCCGCCTTCATCGTCGGCGACAAGTTCACGTTCAAGGACGGCCTGTTCAGCGGCTACCAGAAGAACCCCCTCGATGCGGACTACGTCGGCGCCTACGACAAGGCCCAGTGGGCCTTTGAAAAGGATGCCGACGGCGTGCCCAAGCGTGACGAGACCCTCAAGCACCCCCGCTGCGTCTACAACCTGCTCAAGAAGCACTACGAGCGTTACACCGTGGACAAAGTCGTCAGCGTCTCCGGCATCGACAAGGACGGCCTGCTGGAATTCTACAAGCTCTACTCCGCCACGGGCAAGCCGGACAAGGCGGGCACCATCATGTACGCCATGGGCTGGACCCAGCACACCGTGGGCGTGCAGTACATCCGGACCATGGCCATGGTCCAGCTGCTGCTCGGCAACATCGGCGTGGCCGGCGGCGGCGTCAACGCCCTGCGCGGCGAATCCAACGTCCAGGGTTCCACCGACCACTGCCTGCTCTGGCACATCCTGCCCGGCTACCTGGCCACGCCCAACGCGGGCCTCAAGACCTACCGGGAATACGTCGACGCCAAGACCAAGCCGCACCTGGCCGGGGCCAAGGACCCGAAGAGCGCGGCATGGTGGCAGAACTACCCGAAATACATGGCGAGCTTCCTCAAGGCCATGTATCCCGAGGCTTCCGCCGACGAAGCCTATACCTGGCTGCCCAAGACCGAGGACGGCAAGACCTACACCTGGCTCCAGCTCTTCGAGGCCATGAGCAAGAAGGAGTTCACCGGCTTCTTCGCCTGGGGCATGAACCCGGCCTGCGGCGGCGCCAACGCGGGCAAGAACCGCAAGGCCATGACCAACCTGGACTGGATGGTCAACGTCAACATCTTCGACAACGAGACCGGCTCCTTCTGGCGCGGTCCGGGCATGGACCCGAAGAAGATCAAGACCGAGGTCTTCTTCCTGCCCTGCGCCGTGTCCATCGAGAAGGAAGGCTCCATCACCAACTCCGGCCGCTGGATGCAGTGGCGCTACAAGGGGCCGGTGCCCAGGGGCGAGTCCAAGACCGACGGCCACATCCTGACCGAGCTCTTCGACTCCATCAAGGCGCTCTACGTCAAGGAGGGCGGCGCGTTCCCCGAACCGATCAAGAACCTCTCCGTGGACAAGTGGAAGGCGCACGGCGAGTTCAACGCCCATGAGGTGGCCAAGCTGATCAACGGCTACTTCCTCAAGGACGTGACCATCAAGGACAAGACCTACAAGAAGGGCTCCCTGGTGCCGAGTTTCGCCATGCTCCAGGACGACGGTTCCACCTGTTCGGGCAACTGGCTTTACTGCAACTCCTACACCGACGCCGGGAACATGGCTGCCCGCCGCGACGCGACGCAGACCCCGGAGCAGGCCAAGATCGGCCTGTTCTCGAACTGGTCGTGGTGCTGGCCGGTCAACCGCCGGATCATCTACAACCGCGCCTCCTGCGACAACACGGGCAGACCCTACGCCCCGCAAAAGCCCGTGGTGGCCTGGAACGGCGAGAAGTGGATCGGCGACGTGCCCGACGGCGGCTGGGCCCCCGGCACCAAGTACGCCTTCATCATGCTCCCCAACGGCCACGGGCACATCTTCGGCCCCGGCCGCCAGGACGGCCCCTTCCCCGAGCACTACGAACCCATGGAGACCCCCTTCAATGCGCATGAGTTCTCGGGCCAGCTCAACAACCCCACGGCCCTGCGCTTCGCCCACGAGGCCCTGGCCGTGGCCGATCCCAAGTATCCCTACGTGGCCATGACCTACCGCGTCACCGAGCACTGGCAGACCGGTCTGATGACCCGCCACACCCCGTGGCTGCTCGAATGCATGCCGCAGATGTTTGTGGAAATGAGCGAGGAACTGGCCAAGGAAAAGGGCATCCAGAACGGCGAGAAGGTCATGGTCGAATCCATTCGCGGCAGCGTGTGGGCCGTGGCCATCGTGACCAAGCGGATGCACCCGCTCAAGGTCATGGGCAAGACCATCTACCAGATCGGCATGCCCTGGTGCTTCGGCTGGCAGATGCCCCACGACGGCAGCGGCGGCGACTCCGCCAACCTGCTGACCCCGTCCGTGGGCGACCCCAACACCGGCATCCCCGAAACCAAGGTCTTCGTGGCCAACGTCCGCAAGATGTAAGGAGAACGCAATGAACGGCAAATCATTCCTGGTCGACCTGACCCGTTGCACCGCGTGCCGCGGCTGCCAGGTGGCCTGCAAGCAATGGAAGAAGCTCCCCGCTGAAAAGACAACCAACTGGGGATCGTACCAGAATCCCAAGGACCTCTCCGCGAAAACCATCCGGCTCGTCCGCTTCAACGAGGCGGAGGTAGACGGCAAGCTGAGCTGGCTGTTCTTCCCGGAACAGTGTCGGCACTGCGTGGAGGCCCCGTGCGCCACCGTGCCGACGAACCCCAAGGCCATCCTGCACGACCCGGACACCGGGGCGGTGGTCTATACCGAACTCACGGCCAAGGAGGACGGCGAGGCCATCCGCATGGCCTGCCCCTACGACATCCCCCGTGTGGACCCCGAAACCAAGGTCGTGAACAAGTGCGACATGTGCATCGACCGGGTCAAGGCGGGCAAGCTCCCGGCCTGTGTCCAGGCCTGCCCCACGGGAACCATGAACTTCGGCGATCGGGAGGACATGCTCAAGCTGGCCGAAGAGCGTCTGGCGGAGGCCAAAAAGAAGTTCCCCGAAGCCATGCTCGTGGATCCCGAGGAAACCCGGGTCATCTACCTGGCCTCGGCTCCTCCGGCCAACTACTATGAGTACCTGGAGGCTGATGCTTCCGGGGCTGTGCCAGGCACGCTTTCACGGAAGCAGCTCCTGGCCAAACTGGGTGCACCGATCCGGAGTATGCGTTCCTAGAACACCCACGCATCTCAGATCTGGGTATATCCCCTCCTCTCCGTCGGCCCGGCTCATGCCGGGCCGACACCTTTTTGGGAGAAGCAAACTCCAACCTCTTGCTTGTCCTTTTGTATATGATTCGCGTGTCACCCAAGTGTCATTTTCAACGGCAACCATGGTTTTCGTGGTGAACATGGCGTTTTCAACCCATTGAAATAACGGAGGTAAGCGACCTTCCGGTTGATTGTTTACGGCCTTTCACGCCGTTAACAGGGGTTCAAATCCCCTTGGGGACGCCAAGGAAATTGAAGGCCTTACGCCGCGCGCGTAAGGCCTTTTCCTTTTCTCGCGCCGCCTGCATGTGTCATTTCTCCGGGGTCGGCTTCCGACCGCATCGGCCAGGGCCGCATCCAGGGCATCCACGGCTCCGGTGGTCTTCTTCACCCGGAGGATGTACCGCTGGGTCGTGGCGATCGATTTGTGCCTGAGCAGGCGCTTCACTTCCATGATGGTCGCGCCGTTGTCGATGGCCACCCCGGCTGCCAGATGACGGATGCCGGCTTCCATTCAGCCTGTCCGGCCAGCCCTGCGGACATGAGGAGCTCATCGAATTCCGCGTTTCCGCTTCGCCGCTTCCTTGTCCGGCAGCCGACAAGCCCGGAACCGAAGTCCACCTCGCTCCACTTGGGCTTCCCAGTCCACTGCCTGCTTCTTGGTTTCAAAAACTTCGTGCGTCTGATGATCGGGCCATGCGTCGGGGGTGAAACGCACGACGCCCCGCCACTGTTTCCTTCCTTGTAGGGCATATTTTCTCCTGCAGGGAAGGGATGTTACCATCATTGAAATTGCCAAACGCCATGACGATCCGCCAATAAAGGGTGCTGCCCCTCAAGCGCGTACGTCTTGCGGATTGAATGGCAGCCGTAGGGGAAGTGCGGCAATGACAAGCGTAGATGCCTGCCATTCCACCATCGGCGGATGCTGCGTTACAGCCTGCGTGTTTGGATTTGGAAATGGCCGTTTGTTTGAAAGACGGCGCGTGGATCGTTGAAGCGCAAGGCTTCTTCATGCGTCATCGGTTCGGACTTCGTCACGAACTTATGACGCGCGTCAATGCGTTTCACCTCCTTCTGGTTACGGAATTATCCGGTGGATATGTCCTACCGTATGACGCCGTTCAACCATCGCGCAAGCTCCGGCGGGACGATTTCTCCTCCTCCCGCCGATTTTCCGCGACCGTGACGCAAGCAGCAGCCGGGAAAGGCTATATAAAAATGATCCGAGCCGGTTCAAGCCGCCCCCGAAAGAGGACTTTCCCCCCTTCATTCAGGTTTATATTTTCAATGATTGTCAGGTTGAAAACGCATGTGTTAAAGTCGATACATCAACTACGAGACCTGGTTGAGATTGGGTTCAATCCGAACGGTTCGTCTTCCGGCGAAAATCCGCCGGATCAATCACCAAGGCGTTTTATACAATGACAAGCACCGACCAGATTTCACCGGGCCTCAACGTCCTCATCGTCGATGACGAGGCCAACATCCGAAAGACCATGTCCTACTGCCTGGCGGCGGAGGGGCATACGGTCGTGGCCGTCAGCAATCCGGAAGACGCCGTCGGCGAAGTCCGCCGGAAGGCCTACGACCTGGCCTTCGTGGACCTCCGGCTGGGGGCCGAGGACGGCATGGAACTCCTCCCGCAGCTGACGACGGAATCGCCCTGGACCAAAATCGTCGTCATCACCGGGCACGCCTCCATAGAAAGCGTGGTGGAGGCCATGCAGCGCGGGGCGACGGACTACATCGTCAAACCCTTTTCAACGGACCAGCTCAAGATAATCTCCCGCCGGGCGGGCCGGATCAGGGAGCTGGAAAACGAAGTCGCGTCCCTCAAGGAGGGGCTGCAACGTCTCGGGCCGGAAGAGAGCCTTCAAAGCGGTTGCGCCGGGATGCAACGAGCCATTGAAACGGCGAGGAAGGCAGCGCCGTCGGAAGCCATCGTGTTGATACTCGGTGAAAGCGGGGTCGGCAAATCGGTGTTCGCCAGGGCGATCCACCACTGGAGCCTCCGGTCCTCGCGCCCCCTGTCAGTGGTTTCCTGCCCGGCCATCCCCCCCGACCTTCTGGAGAGCGAGCTGTTCGGTCACGCCAAGGGAGCGTTTACCGGAGCCGTTCGGGACTATCCGGGACGCATCGCAGCGTGCGAAGGCGGCACGCTCTTTCTGGATGAAATAGCAGACATCGCCGCGCCCGTTCAGGCCAAACTGCTCCGGTTCATCCAGGACAAGGAGTACGAACGCCTCGGCGAATCGGTTTCCCGGCATGCCGACGTGCGGATAGTCGCCGCCACCAATGCGGATTTAAAACTGCTGGTCAGCGAAGGCCGGTTCCGTGAAGACCTCTTTTATCGTCTCAACGTCATCAGCCTGACCGTTCCCCCGCTACGGGAACGGCGGGAAGACATCCCCGCCATGGCAAAGGACTTCCTGGCGTACTTCGCCATGGCCAACCACAAGCGGATTTCCGGCTTCACTGAAAAAGTGCTCCAGGCCCTGCTGGACCACCCCTGGCCGGGAAACGTCCGGGAACTCCGCAACGCCGTTGAACGGGCCGTGATCCTGAGCACGGGCGAATCCATCGACGCCAACGACCTTTTCGAGAACCTCCCCCATCCCCCCTCAAGCATCTCTCTCGGCGACCGGGTTCCCCTGACCGTCATTGAGGAGCAGCACATCCGCCGCGTCCTGGCCAAGGCATCCTCCCTACAGGAAGCGGCGGACATTCTCGGCATTAATCAGACCACCCTCTGGCGCCGCCGCAAGACTTACGGTATCTAGACAGGAATCGTATTGCATTTTGCAATGCCTGTTTGGCCTTGCCTTGTATATTGCAATGCCGGCATCTCAGCCTGTACGACAACAGGCTGAAATAGCAGGTATAATCATTGGTACCGATCTTGCTTTATTGAATCTGATTCCAGAATAATGGGAGTCGTGAACAATGACGCTGAAGAAAAAAATACTGATCGGCTATGGCGTGGTTTTCGCGCTGCTGGGGCTGGTGGTGGCCTGGTCCGTCACCAACCTGGTATCGCTTGGGAAAGCCTCGGACGCCATCCTGAGCGAGAACTACCGCAGCATCCTGGCGGCGGAGAACATGATCGACGCCCTCGAGCGCCAGGACAGCGGCATCCTGCTCCTCTTTCTGGGCGATGCCGAGAAAGGCATCTCCCAGTTCCGGGACAATGAAGCCTCCTTCCTGGAATGGTTCGCCAGGGCCAAGGACAACATTACCATTCCCGGAGAAAAGGAGTTGATCCAGTCGATCGAAAAGGATTTTTCCGCCTACCGGCGACGGTTTTCCACACTGACGGACCAGCGTCCTTCACAAGCGGTTGTCCCCCCATTGTCCATGTACCAAAATGACGTTCATCCTTTCTTCCTAACGGTAAGGGAAGACTGTGTGAACCTCCGCCACCTCAACGAGGAAACCATGTACACGGCCAGCCTCAAGGCCGGACGGGTGGCGAGCTACGCTTTCTGGTCCACGGTGCTGGTGGCTGCGGCGGCCTTCATCGCCGCCCTCGCCTTCAGCCTGATGCTCTCAAGGCGCATTACCCGCCCCCTGGACAGGTTCGTGGACGCGGCGAGGCGGATTTCGTCCGGGGATTACGCCGTCAAGGTGCCGGTGGAAAGCGGTGACGAACTTGGTTTGCTGGCCGAGGAGTTCAACCGGATGACCGTCCAACTGGAACGGTTCCACGAAATGAACATCGACCAGATCATCTCGGAGAAGAACAAGGGCGAGGCCATCCTGGCGAGCATCGAGGACGGACTCGTGGTCTTCGACACGTCCCTGCGGGCGACGAGCCTCAACACGGCCGCCCGCCGGATACTCGGACTGGGCCTTTCCGAATCGGGCGTTGCGCCCGAATGCGCGAAAATCCTTCCTGAAGGACACGTCTGCGATCTGGTCCGAAAGGCCGTCGAGACCGGGGGAACCCCGGATATCCCCGACGAGCAGCGCATTGTTTCCTTCGAAAACGAAAACCGGTCCAGGCATTACCTGTTTTCGGTCACCGTCATCCGGGGCAGGGAAAAGGCGCTCTCCGGGGTCGTGCTGTTGCTCCGCGACATCACCCGCATGAAGGAGATCGAACGGCTGAAGAACGACTTCGTCATGGCCGCCTCCCATGAATTGAGGACGCCGCTGACCAGCATGGGCATGAGCATCGACCTGCTTCTCGAACACGTCGCGCAGAAGTTGGAGGAGAAGGATCGAAAGCTGTTGCAGGCCGCGCATGAGGAAGTGCAGCGCATGAAGGCGCTTGTAGGCGACCTGCTCGACCTGTCCAGGATTGAGGCGGGAAGGATTGAGCTTGAGTTCGGCAGGGTTCCGGTCTCCACCTTGTTCGACCACGTTCGTGCGGTGTTCAAGGGACAGTTGGAAAGGAAGGCGGTCCGCCTCGTCCTGAACACGCCCCGGATCAACGTGCGAGCGGACGCCAACAAGATCACCTGGGTGTTGAGCAACCTGGTCTCCAATGCCCTGCGATATGTGAGCGAAGGCGGGACCATAGAACTCGCGGCAAGTACGGCCGGTCCGTATGCCCACCTGACCGTCAAGGACGACGGGCCGGGGATACCGCAAGAATACCAGACCAAAATCTTCCAGAAATTCGTCCAGGTGAAAGGCCAGGATGCCGGAGGCTCCGGACTGGGCCTTGCAATTTGCAAGGAGATAGTTCGCGCCCACGGCGGTTCCATCTGGGTGGAATCAGCCGCAGGCGGCGGAAGCACCTTCACCTTCACCCTGCCGGTGGCGCAATAGGAGAATACCATGAACAACCTGCCGATTCTCGTTGTGGATGATGAAAAGAACATCCGGATGACCATGAGCCAGTCCCTGGAACCACTGGGGCTTCCCGTGGAAACGGCCGTAAACGGGGAGGAGGCCCTGTCCAAGCTTCACTCCGCCGCCTTCGGGCTGGTCTTTCTCGACCTCAAGATGCCCGGCCTCGACGGCATGGAAGTCCTTCGGATCATCCGGCGGACGTGGCCCAAGCTCAGGGTCATCATCATCACGGCCCACGGCTCCATCGATTCGGCCGTTGAGGCCATGAAGCTCGGTGCCGTCGATTTCATCCAGAAACCGTTTTCGCCCGGCGAAATACGCGACCTGGCGCGACGGGTCTTCGAACGCGAGGATCTGGATGCGGACGAAGCCGTCGAATACGGCGCGTTGATCGAACTCGCCAAAAGGCACATCACGGACGACATGTTCGAAGACGCGAGAGCGGCGGTGAAGAAGGCCATCGCCGAGGACCCGGGCCATCCGGAGGCGTACAACCTTCTGGGCGCGCTGTTCGAGATAGACGGCGACCACCTGGAAGCCGTCAAATTCTATCACGCCGCAATGGATATCGACCCGACTTTCAAGACCGCGGGCTCGAACCTGGAGCGCATCACCTCCTGGAGAAAATACGGTCCCATAGACTACGGTCCCGATGCGGCGGATACGGAACAGGCTCCCGGAGGCGAAAGCGATGAGCAATGACCGTTTCATCGTTGTCGTCGGCTGCGGGCGGGTGGGTTCGCGCCTGGCCAACAAGCTGAGCGCCGCGGGCAACTCGCTGGTGGTCATCGACATCGACGAGTCCACCTTCGGCGACCTCTCGGCCGAGTTCAGCGGATTCAGGCTGGCCGGGGACGCGACCCAGGTCGCCCTGCTCCGGGAGGCCAAGCTCCACGAGGCCGACACCCTCATCGCCACCACGCACGACGACAACGTCAACCTGATGGTCGCCCAGGTGGCCAGGAACATATTCAAGACCCCCCTCGTCATGGCCCGCGTGTTCGACCCCAAGCGGGAACAGGTCTACGAGCGGCTGGGCATCAGGACCGTCTGCCCCACGTCCGTGGCCGCCTCCCTGTTCATGGAGGCTCTCGGCGGCGAAACGTCTGAACCACGGGAGCGCAAACAATGAGAGTGATCATCGCCGGAGGCGGCAAGGCGTTGTATTTTCTGGGCCGCAACTTCGCTTCCAAGGGGTACGAGGCGGTCATCGTCAACAAGGACCCGGAGGAATGTCGCCGGTTGTCCCGGCAACTGGCCGTGGAGGTGATCTGCGGCGACGGAAGCGACGAACACATTTTGGAGCAGGCCGGGGCCAGGCGGGCGGACGCCGTGCTCGCCATCACCCCGAAGGACCAGGACAACCTGGTCATCTGTCAGCTCGCCGCGCTCCAGTTCGGCGTGCCCAGGACCGTGGCCCTGGCCAACGACCCCGACAACGTGGAGATATTCGAGCAGCTTGGTGTATCGGCTTTCTCCACCACGCACATCGTGGGGAGCCTGATCGAACAGCACGCAGCCCTGGAGGAGATCACGAACCTGCTCCCTGTGGGCGAGGGGCGGGTCAACGTCACGGAAATCCTTCTTCCGCCCGACGCGCCGGTGGCGGGCAAACGGCTCAAGGACGTCATACTCCCCGAAAACACCCTGGTCGCCGTTGTCATCCGCGACGGCGACCCCATAGTGCCGCGAGGCGACAACGACCTCCGGGCCGGGGATACCGTGGTGCTGATAACGCTGCCCGAAAACCACGGCGCGGCCCTGAAGATCATCACAGGCGAGGGGAGCTAGCCCCATGCGAGAAAAGGCATATCTCCGGCAACGGTACGCCTCGATACTCTGCTCCGTGGGACTCGTCTGCCTCATTTGCGGAGCGGCCACGCTCTCTCCATTGCTGACGCTCCTCGCCTGGCCCGGCGAAGCGGCCAACGCCATGGCCTTCGTTTACCCGGCGGCGGCCCTGTGCGGGCTGGGAGGGTTGCTGCTGACCCTGCGCCGCCATGCCGCGCGCGACCAACTCTCCGTGCAGGAGGGGGGCGTGATCGTTTGTCTGAGCTGGCTGGTGGTAGTCCTCTTTTCCGCCTGGCCGTTCATCGCCACCGAGGGACTCACCTTTTCCCAGGCCGTATTCGAGTCCATGAGCGGCTGGACCACCACCGGGCTGTCGGTGGTGGACGTGGAAAAGGCGGCCCGCACGACCCTGTTGTGGCGCAGCGTCATCCAACTGCTCGGCGGCGCGGGGCTGGCGATCATCATGATGTCGGCCATCCTCGGCCCGGCCGGGGTGGGCGTGTCCAGCGCCGAGGGGCGCGGCGACCAGTTGGTTCCCAACGTCAAACGGTCGGCGCGGCTCGTCCTGATCATGTACGCGGGCTACGCGGCCGCAGGGACCCTTGCCTACAGGATCGCGGGCATGACCTGGTTCGACGCCGTGAATCACGCCTTCGCGGCCGTGTCCACCGGGGGGTTTTCCACACGAGCCGCAAGCATCGGGTACTGGGACTCCCCCCTCATCGAGGCGGTGACGGTTCCGTTGATGATTTTGGGCAACCTGAGCTTCGTCACCGCCTGGTTCCTCTGGCGCGGCCGGATGCGCACCGTGGTCCGGAACGGCGAGGTGCGCATTTTCGCCCTGCTGGTTCCCATCGCCGCCACAGGGGTTTTCTTCCTGACCTGCGTATCCCTGTATCCCCACCTCGGAAAAGCCTTCCGGGTGGCCGTGTTCGAGACCGTCTCCGCCCTCACCACCACGGGTTTCTCCACGGTGGGCTACGGCAATTGGAATGCGTTCGGCATGACGGTCCTGATCGGGTTGATGCTCGTCGGGGGCGGGACGTGCTCCACGGCCGGAGGCATCAAGCAGTTCCGGGTCCATGCCCTGTGGCGCGCCCTGGCGTTCGAAATCCGGCGCATGGCCGCCCCCACCAACGCCGTTATGGACAATTCCCTATGGGAGGGCGAACGCCGGGTGTTCCTGGATGACGGGCAGGTCCGGCAGACGGCGGTCTTCGTCTTTCTGTATATGGCCCTTTTCACGCTGGGCGTGCTGCTGCTGTGCGCATGCGGCTTCAGCCTGGAAAACTCCCTGTTCGAGTTTGCGTCCTCGCTGGGAACCGTGGGGCTGAGCATCGGCGTGACCTCGCCGGACATGCCGGGTTCCGCCCTGTGGGCCGAAACTCTCGCCATGTTCATGGGCCGCCTGGAATTCCTGGTAGTCGTTGCGAGCCTGTTCAAGCTCGGCCGCGATGCGTGCAATTTCCTGGGCGGTGACGGAAGCCGGCATGGGCGAAGCGCTTAAGACCATGCGGCGTCTGGTGTGCGACGCCCTCGGCCCGGCCCGGGAAATCCATGGCGAGGCCTGGGTACGGACTCCCCTGAGCTGCCTGGAGGCGGCCTTCGACACCGTGCCGGACATGATCCTGATCCGGTTTCCCGAACCGGACGATCCCGTCCGGGAGTCGTACCTGGAGCTGTGCGGGATATTGAAGCGCAACGACCGCACTCGGAACTGTCGTGTGACCGCCCTGATGTCCGGTGCGGGAAGGCCCTTCGTGGACAAGCTGTACTCGGCGGGCGTGGACTACGCTGCCCCTGCGCCCGGCGGGAGAATGGATAGCGGAACAATTCGGGAGATCATCGACGCCCTGGGTGAAGAGCACCGCCTGTCCTGTTGCCGGGACCGTCTCTGCCCGTACCTGCGCGTGGTGGCCGTCGATACAGCCGGGACAATGACCGTCTGCGGAGCCTACCTGGACCGCATGGCCCTCGGAGGACGCCGCCTGCACGAATTGTGCGAGACGGAGAACCATATCGGCTGCGAATACTTCCAATCCCCCAGAGTCCGCTCATGACCTTCGCCGGCAAGGTTCTCAAGATGCATCCCGCAGGACTCGTCCTTTCGAGTTTTCTCGTTGCCATCATGGCGGGGACGGTTCTGCTCTCGCTTCCGTGGGCCACGGCCCAGGGAGCCATTCCCCCGGTGGACGCCCTGTTCACCGCAACCTCCGCCGTATGCGTGACGGGGCTGGCGGTGGTGGATACCGGCACCTTCTTCACCCGGTTCGGCCAGACCGTTATCCTGGCGCTCATCCAGGTCGGCGGGCTCGGAGTGATGACCATCTCGGTGTTCCTGTTCCGCTGGATGGGACGGGGCATCTCCTTCCGGCACAGGATGGCCATGCAGGATGTTTTCGCGCATACACCCCGCGAAGACATCCTCGGCCTGGTCCGAAGCATCATCTACTTTACGCTGACTGCGGAATTGCTCGGAGCCGTCGCGCTGTCCAACCAATGGATAGATGATTTCGGTCTTCACGACGCGCTCTATCATGGGGTCTTCCATGCCGTTTCGGCATTCTGCAACGCGGGTTTCTCCACATTCTCAAGCAGCATGACGGAGTTCGGAGACGGAGTGGTCCTCAACCTGACCGTGTGCGGGCTGATCGTCGCGGGCGGCCTGGGCTTCCCCGTCATCCACGAACTGTATCGCTGGGCAACGAAAAAGGAAGGCAGGCGTCCGAGGCTCTCGGTCCAGACCAAGACCGTCCTGTGGACGACGCTCCTGCTCATCGCGGCCGGCGCGCTGTTGTTCTTCCTCCTGGAAAATTCCAACACCATGCAGGGCGCTCCCGTCCGGCACAAGGTCCTGGCCTCGCTGTTCCAGTCCGTCACCTGCCGGACGGCGGGCTTCAATACCGTGGACATCGGCTCCTTGAAGGACGCCACCCTCGCCCTGGTATTCTTCCTCATGTTCTTCGGCGCGTCGCCGGGATCGTGCGGCGGAGGCGTCAAGACAACCACCCTCGCCCTGCTGGCGGCATTCACCTGGAGCCGGATCAAACGGCGTCAGCGCGTGAACATGTTCAAGAAGAGCATCCCGCAGGAAACCGTGACCAGGACCATGTCCCTCATGCTCGTGTCCATCGGGATCATCGGGGTCGTCCTGTTCCTGCTCCTTCTGGGAGACACGGCTATCGGTCATGAAGCGAGCGCGCCGCGAGGTGCCTTCCTGACCTACCTTTTCGAAACCGTGTCGGCGTTCGGGACGGTGGGGTTGTCCATGGGACTCACGCCGCAACTCAGCACCTGGGGCAAGATTTTGATAATACTGATGATGGTCGTCGGCAGGGTCGGCGTATTGACCTTCGCCTACATCGTGGTCGGCGCGGGAACCTCGGGCGGCATAGAATATTCCGAAGAAAACGTGATGGTCGGATAGGAGATAACAGGCATGAAGCGATTCGCGGTCATCGGCCTCGGCAATTTCGGTTTTTACGCGGCAAAGGCCCTGTTCGAAGACGGCAACGAGATCGTTGCCATGGACTCCGACAAGGCGCGAGTCCAGGCCATCGACGCCTTTTCCTCCGAAGCGATAGTCATTGACGCCACCAACCGGGATTCGCTCATGGCGCTCGGCCTGGAGAACATGGACGGAGTCATCGTCTCCACGGGCACACGGATCAGCATCAGCATCCTGATCTGCCTGTATCTCAATGAAATCGGCGTGAAGCAGATCCTGGTGAAGGCCCTGGACGACGACCACGCCAAGATACTGCGGCGCGTGGGGGCGACCCAGATAATCCATCCGGAACGGGATTCCGCCGTCCGCGTCTCCCGCAGCTTGTCACGGCCGAACATCCTCGACTTCATCCCCCTGGCCGAGGAATACGACCTGGCCCAGGTCGAACCGCCTAGGGAATTCATAAACAAGAACCTCAAGGAATTGAATCTCCGGGCCAGGCACAACGTCCACATCATAGCGATCCGGGAACATTCCCCGGAAAATTTCATGCTCGTCCCACCTGCGGATTTCACCGTCAAGGCCGACGACATATTGATTCTCCTCGGCAAAACCGACGACATCAAGAAGATCAAGGCGCTGAAGCAGTAGACGCATTGGCTGTCGTCCAATTGGCAGGACGACGGGTTCCGGCTCCGTTAATCAAGGTTCGAGTCCTTGCAGCCCAGCCAATCTGCGTCCCCATCGTCTAGCCTGGTCCAGGACGGCGGCCTTTCACGCCGTTGACAGGGGTTCAAATCCCCTTTGGGACGCCAAGGAAATACAAGGCCTTACGCACGCTGCGTAAGGCCTTTTCCTTTATCCGGCGGACATGCCCTGCCATATGACGCCAGGAAACCTTGGCGCAAGCTCCGGCTGGACGATTTCAGCCCTTCCGCCGGTTTTCCCGCGGGCGTGACGCAAACAGGGCCGTCATCCACGCGGGAGACGGCGAGAGAAACGGCGGGGCCGACTCCGGCTCAAGGGATACCCCTTTGTCCTAGTCCGCGTGACCGGCAGCGGGAGGTGATGAAAAATCCAAACGCACCGAGAACTTCCCGGACATTTTGTCGATACGGATGGACCAGCCCAGTTTGTCCACCAGCTGCTCGCTGAGTTGGAGGCCCAGGCCGTATCCGGTGGTTCCCTCGGAATCTTCGCCGGACAAGTCGTTGACGATGACCATCCCTTCCGGTCCGGCCATGATGGACACTTCGCCTTCATAGGAGTGCTGGAACGCGTTGCGGATGAGGTTGCCCACGATGATGCGGACCAAAACCTGGTGCCCCGCAATGACGCCGGAACGAAAGTCGGTGCGCAGGTTGATGCCCTTTCCCACCAGCAGGTAGGCGTTTTCATCGATGATCTCGGGAATGAGGCGGTCAAGCGATATCTCCTCCCTGGGGACGGGTCGGTCCATGTCGCGGGACACCCACAGGAGGGAAGAGGTCAGGTGACGCATGTTTCTCACGGCTTTGTTCATGCGCTCCCAGGAGGCGTGGAAGCGGATGTCTTCCGTGACTCCCTGCATCTGCATCAGTTCCAGATTGTTCTGAAGGACGGCGATGGGAGTCCTGAGTTCATGGCTGGCATATCGCTGGAATCGTTTTTCCCTTTCCGCGCCGGCGATCAGCCGCTGGGATGTGGAGCGGATCAATGCGGCGATTTGATTCAGCTCGTCGTATTTGAACTCCCGAATGTCGCTTTCCAGGGTGTCCGTCTTGAGTCCCATGACCCACTCATGCAGTTCCTCGACCGGTCGGGCGAGGAGCTTGAAGAAGACCCAGTAGCCCAGGGCCAGAATGACGCCTATGACGACCAGCCCCGCCGTGACGGGAGTGTACAGGTGATAGCGGTCAAACCGCCGGCGGGCCTCCTTCGAGATCGTGCCTTCAAGGAGATGGAGCACCATGTACGCGTCACTCCCGTCCGGCTTCCGGAATCTGTGGAGCTTGTAATGCACTTTGCCCGCGCTGCATTGGGCGAAACGGATTTTCCCAAGCTCTTCGGCGGTGAAGGTGTCGGTTATGAGTGAAGGCAATGCATCGTAATCGGTATAGGCCATGAGGCCCTTGGAATGAGGAAGGGAAGCGTCGGAAGCGGCGTCCATCTGCTCCAGGTATATGGAGGCGGCCTCCTCCAGGCGGAATTCCAGGAAAAGGTCTATCCCCGTGGTCAGATAGGACCTCAGGAAAACCGTATACCCCACGACGAGCACGACGCTGACGAGGACGAAGCTGACAAGGACCATTCTCCTGATGCTTTTTCGACACTTCATTCGCGGGACTCTTCCCTGAGGACAAAACCGACGCCGGGTATCGTCTGGATCAGGCTGCTCTTGAACGGCTTGTCCACCTTTTGCCTGAGCTTGTGCATATGCACTTTCAGGCTGTTGCTCTCGGGCAGGTCTTCGCCCCATACCGCGCGTATCATCTCGTCGCGCAGGGCAATGCCCGGATAAGCCATGGCCATGTATTCCAGCAGTGCCCATTCCTTGGGCGAGAGGGCCAGCGCCACGCCGGCACGGTGCGCCCGTCGGCTCTCGGTGTCGATCTCCAGGTCCGCCACACGATACTTTCGCGGTTGGTTGCTGCGCCGCCTGGCCAGGGCCTTGACCCGAAGCAGCAACTCCTTGAGGGCGAACGGCTTGACCAGATAGTCGTCCGTTCCGGCCTCGAATCCCTCCACCCTGTCGTCAAGGGTGTCCCTGGCGGTGATCATCAGAACGGGCGTGTCCAGGCCGTCGCGCCGAAGGGTTTCGCAAAGTCCAATGCCGTCGAGCTTGGGGAGCATGACGTCGAGGAGCAGTACGTCGTATCGATTTTCCCTGGCCAGCTTCAGGCCGTGGACGCCGTTGGCCGCGTGGTCGCAAGTGACGCCCTCCAGTTCCAGATATTCCGCGAGAGAAGCGGCCAGATCAAGATCGTCCTCGACCAACAGTACGTATATGTTCATGGCATCCATCCCCCTCGCCTCCCGGCACCCGTGTCGTCCCCGTGGAGACCGGGCAAGGCGTTTCGCGGATTGATTGAACGTTACTTTTCCTCGGCGGCCCGCTTCCTGCCGGCGATTTTCACGGCCAGTCCGAGCACCCAGACGAAAAAGACCGGGGCGAAGATGACGCCGAGCACCGAGGCGCTCAGCATGCCGCCGATGACGCCCGTGCCGAGCGCCCGCTGGCTGGCCGCTCCCGCGCCCGTGGCGACGGCCAGGGGAACGACGCCCAGGATGAAGGCCATGGAGGTCATGATGATCGGGCGGAAGCGCAGCCGGGCGGCCTGGACCGCGGAATCCTTGAGCTCGATGCCCTGGGCGTACAACTCCTTGGCGAACTCGACGATCAGAATGGCGTTCTTGGCCGCCAGGCCGATGATGGTGATCAGGCCGACCTTGAAGTACACGTCGTTGTTCATGCCCAGCACGACCACCGTGGCCACCGCGCCCAGGGCCCCGATGGGCACGATGAGCATGACCGACAGGGGAATGGCCCAGCTTTCATACAGGGCCACCAGTAGCAGAAAAACCACCAGCAGCGCCAGGGAGAAGAGAAGGGGGGCCTGGGACCCGGCCTGCTTCTCCTGGTAGGAGAGTTCGGTCCACTCGTATCCGAGTCCCTTGGGCAGATCCTGCATGATACGCTCCATCTCGGCCATAACCTCGCCGGAGCTGTGTCCGGGAGTCGGACCGCCCGTGATCCTGTAGCTCGGATAGCCGTTGTAGCGCACCTCCTGGACCGGTCCGACCTCCCATTTGGTCTTGATGACCGAGGTCAGCGGGACCTGATCGCCGGAAGCGCCGGCAACGTAAAGCGCCTTCAGGCTTTCCGGGCTCTGCCGGTAGCGGGAGTCCGCCTGGACAACGACCTTCTGCATCCGGCCGTTGTTGTCGAAATCGCTGACCGTGGCGGAGCCGAAGGCGCTGGACAAAACCGTGCTGATGGCGCTGAAGCTTACCCCCAGGGTCTCGGCCTTCTCGCGGTCGATCTCCAGGCGAAGCTGCGGCGCGTCGGGCAGCCCGTCCAGCCGCGCGTAGGCGACGATCGGCGAGGCGTTGGCCTTTTCCAGAATCATTCCCGCCGCCTGGCCAAGAATCTTTCGATCAACGCCCCCGCGGTTTTCAAGCCGAAGGGCGAAGCCGCCGGTGTTGCCCAAGCCGTCGATGGGCGCCGGGTTGACGGCAAAGGCGAACCCATCGTCCAAGGTGGAGAAAAACATGTTTGCCTTGCGGATTTCATCCTCGGCCGACTCACCCTTGCCGCGCTCCGACCAATCCTTGAACTGGGGGAAGGCGGCGGCCGCGTTTTGTCCCTGCCCCGCAAAGCTGAAGCCCACAACGGAGAAGGCGTTCTCCACTGTCGGAGAAGCGTTGAAGTACCGCTCCATCTTTTTCAACTGAGTCAGGGTCCGCGAATAGGTGGCGCCCGGAGGCAACTGAACGCTGACCATCATGTTGCCCTGGTCTTCCGTGGGGACGAAAGCCGACGGCAACCGCAAATAGACATAGCCCAACGCAACGAGAAGGATCAGATAGATGATCATCATCCGGCCGGTCCGGCCCGCCAGGTGCCCGGTCAGCTCCTGATAGCCCTTGCCGAGGGATTCGAACCGGCGGTTGAACCAGCCGAAAAAGCCCATCTTGGCCTCGTGGTGGCCCTTGGCCACGGGCTTCAGGAGCGAGGCGCACAGCGCCGGGGTCATGGTCAACGCCAAAAATCCCGATATGAGGATGGAAACGGCCACGGAGACAGCGAATTGGCGATAGATGATGCCCACGGACCCGCTCATGAAGGCCAGGGGGAAGAACACGGCGGACAAAACCAGGGTGATGCCCACGATGGCCCCGGATATCTGCTTCATGGCCTTGAGGGTGGCCTCCTTGGGAGGCAATCCCTCCGTGGCCATGATCCGCTCCACGTTTTCCACCACGACGATGGCGTCATCCACCAGAATGCCGATGGCCAGCACCATGCCGAACATGGTCATCATGTTGATGGAAAAGCCCACCACGTACATGACTCCGAACGTGCCCAGGAGACAGACCGGGACGACGATGGAAGGGATCAGGGTATACCGGAAGTTCTGGAGGAAAAGGAACATGACCAGGAAAACCAGAACCACGGCTTCAACCAATGTGTGAACCACTTTTTCGATGGCCACGGAAACGAACTTGGACGTATCCAGGGGAATGACCACCTTGACGTCGTCGGGCAGGGTTTGCTGGATCTCATCCAGCCGCGCGCGGACACGCTCCACCGTGCCGAGGGCGTTTCCGCCGGGTGCCAACTGCACTGCGGCGCCTGCCGTGGGCAATCCGTTTAACCGTCCCTCCATGTTGTAGCTTTCCGGGCCGACGTCGATGCGGGCCACGTCGGACAGCCGGACCACCGAGCCGTCGACATCGGCCCGCAGGACGATGTTGCCGAATTCTCCGGGGTTGCGCATCATTCCCTGGACCATCAGGGTGGCGCTCAATTCCTGCTCGCCACCTCCCGGCCTGGAGCCGAAACTGCCTGCCGGAACCTGGACGTTCTGGGCCCGGATGGCTTGGTTCACATCCGCGATGCTCAATCCGTAGCCGAGCAGTTTTTGCGGATTCACCCAGACCCGCATGGCGCTTTCAGCGCCAAAGAACTGCACCTTGCCCACGCCTTCGACGCGCCGAATTTCGTTGTTCACGTTGCGGGCCAGAATGTCCGCAAGGATTTGCGAATCCTTGTCCTTGCTCTCCTCGTCGTAGACCAGGGCATAGACCATGAGAAAGCCGGAACTGGCCTGCTCCACCCCGATTCCCTGGTCCAACACTTCTTGGGGAAGGCTGGATTCCGCGTTGGATATCCTGTTCTGGACATCCACCTGGGCAAAGTCCGGGTCGGTCCCGGGCTGGAAGGTGACGACAATCTCAGCCGTGCCGTTGGAATAACTGGTGGACTCGTAGTACAGAAGGCCCTTTGCCCCGTTGAGTTCCTCCTCGATCTGGCTGACGACCGAATTGGTGATGGTGGAGGCGGAGGCACCCGGATAAACCAACCGGATGGATATCTGCGGCGGGGCCACCTGGGGATATTTTTCCATGGGCATGGCAGGAATGGCCAGCAGTCCCGTAAGTGAAATGAAAATGGCCACGACCCAGGCAAAATTGGGCCTGTTGATAAAAAAATCAGACATTTACCGTTCCTGAATTTGCTACAAGAGTATGGTGTGGAGTGCGCCTTGATCAGTTCTGTGCGCTTATTGCGCCATCGGCATCCTGCGTCGGAACGACCTTCATGCCCGGCTTGAGCCTGCCCTGGCCGTTGACCACCACCAGGTCGTCCGGTTGCAGACCTTCCGTGATCTGCCACAGGTTGTCCTGCATCTCGCCGGTTTTGACCTGGCGGATACGGGCCGTGCTCTGGGCGTCCACCACGTAGACGGTGGAACCTCCGGTCTGGGACATGGAAACCGCCCGCTGGGGAACGAAAACCGCTTCGCCCTGTGAGGCCAGCCTGATCAGGATACGCACGAACATGCCGGGCAGAAGCATGTCGTCCTTGTTGGGGAATTCACAGCGCAGGGAGACCTGGCCGGTTCTCTCGTCCACGGATGCGTCGGAGAAGAGCAAACGCCCTTTCTCGGTATAGTCCATGTTCTCGATATGGACGGAGACTTCAGGCTCTTGTCCCGAAGCCTTGCTTTTGTTCATGGCGGTCCGCACCTTGAGGTATTCGGCCACCGGCTGGTTCAAGTCGGCGTAGATGGGATCAAGCTGACGAATCTTGGCCAAAGAGGTAGCCTCGTTCTTGCCGACCAGCGACCCCTCCGTGACAAGGGCCTTGCCGATTTTGCCGGAAATGGGGGCCTCCACCGTGGCGTAGCTGAGATCCAGGGCAGCGGTCTTGACTGCTGCAATAGCGGCTTCCTTCTCCGCCTTGGCGACCTTGTAGTTGGCGGCGGCGGTGTCGTAGTCCTGTTGGCTGATGACGCCCGACTTGAGCAGGGGGCGGTAGCGATTCATGGTCGCCTCGTAGTCCACCATGCTCGCTTCGGCCTTTGCCAAAGATGCCTTGGCCTTGGCCAGAGCCGACTGAAGCGGGGCCGGGTCGATATGAAACAGGACCTGGCCTTTTTTCACGTAGGCTCCTTCCTCGAAATCGCGGCTCAGCAGAATTCCGGCCACACGGGCGCGGACTTCGGCGTCCCGGACTGCGGAAATGCGCCCGGGAAGTTCGATCACCTGGCGGTACGGGGTCGCCTTGATCTTGAGGACCTCCACCGGCAGGGCTGGGGCCTGGGGCTTGGTTTGCTCCGCCGCCTCGCTGACCTTGTCCCCGTTGCAACCAACGAGAAAAGCCAGCATGGCGGCAAACAAAAATATCTGAAAACCGGCAATGACCTTGCGCATCATGACTCCTTGAAATCGTATTGCATTCATTTCGGGGATCGGGGCGGTGCAAAATGAATTCCGCCCAAAGCCAGCCAATCCCTACAACAGCCGAGGTTAAGAAAGGGTTAACGCGTTCCGCGAATAATTCGGCCCTGCCGCCGGAAAGCGAGCGGAGCGGATGCGGACCGTCCCTGATTCCGCCGTGACGGATTGCTTTGCGCCGCCGATGGCGTTGCCTTCCTGCCGGCGTTCGGCCCACGCCCCATGAGATAGCCTGCATGCTTGGGGTTGCGGCTCTCGGCCGTCCGCCCGGAGCGTCTGTTCAACGGCCTGTTCCCAAAAGGGCCGCGGGACAATCCGGGAAAGCAAAGGGGAAGGAAAAGCCGTTTTTCAAGGCGTTTCCTTCCCCTTTTGCGTTGGCGGAAACCGCGTCCCAAACCGCTAGGCGGAGCCGAGCTCGTTGATGAGCCCGTCGAGTTCCTGGGCGATGGAGTTCAATTCGTGGCAGGCCTGCGCCGACTGCGTCATGGCCTGGGTGGTGTTCTCGGAGATGCGGTGCATTTCCTCCGTGGCCCTGGTGATCTGCTCCGAGGTGGCCGACTGCTCTTCCGCGGCCGCGGCGATGCCCTGCACCTGCCGGACGGAACCGCGGGAGAATTTGACGATTTCGGCCAGGGAGTCGCCGGCCTCCTCGGCCAGGGTCGTGCAGGTGTCCAGCACGTAGGCCACCTTGTCGGTCTCGGCGACGTTGCGCTGGGACATGGCCTGGATGGCCCCGATGGCGCTGCCCACCTCGGTGGTGGCAACCATGGTCTTCTCGGCCAGCTTCCTGACCTCGTCGGCAACCACGGCGAACCCGCGCCCGGCGTCGCCCGCCCTGGCCGCCTCGATGGCCGCGTTGAGCGCCAGGAGGTTGGTCTGGTCGGCGATGTCGTTGATGACGGTCATGACCCGGCCTATATCGTCCACCTGACCGCCGAGCTCGCCCATGTTGGCCTTGAGCCGGGAAGCCAGCTCGCTGACCTCGTTGACCGAGTCGACCACCTTGGTCACCACATCGTGCCCGGCCATGGCCTGGCCCTCGGCCTGCTCCGCGTTCAGGGCGGTCTCGTTGGCGTTGCGCGCCACCTCCAGAACGGTGGCGTTCATCTCCTCCATGGCCGTCGCGGTTTCCGTGGCGCGAGCGCTCTGCTCCTCGGCGCCTTCGCGGGAATCCTCCACGCTCACGGAAAGCTGCTCCGAGGCGGATGTCATGCGCTCGGAAAGCGTGCCCGCCTGATCGGCCACGTGCTGCATCTTGCGCTGGGAATCGAGAATATCGGTCTGGTCCACGATGACCTCAAGCGCGCCCACCACCTTGCCGTTCTCGCCGCGAAGGGGGCTGGCGTATCCCTTGATGTCCACCTCGCCCGATTCAAGCTTGCCCCGGGTGGTGCCGACGACCCGCTCCATGGCCTCCATTGCCCGCGTGCAGACGCAGTCCTTTGTCCCGCAGATGCCGGTATTGAACACCTCGCCGCACGACTTGCCCATAAGCTCGTCCACCTCCCGGCCGGCGATCTCGCCGGCGTTGTGGTTGACGAAAAGAATCTTATGGTTGCTGTCCACGGTGAAAATCGGGAACGGGAAGGAGTCGAAGGTCGCCGTGTAGGTATCGGCCACGCGGTTCATGCTGTGAATAAGCTGGGCGTAGGCCCCCTCGTAGCGGCCGACGTCGCCCCTGGACCGGACTATGCCGTGCGCCACCTCGCGGGCCGTGGTCTCGCAATCCTCGATAAGCTCGGAAAGAGTGACGGGAATGCGGCTGACGGAACGGTGAATGGAGCCGATCTCGTCGCGGCTGGTCACGGATTCGCCCTGGTCCAGGTCCCCGCGGGCCACCCGCTCGGACAGGGCGCGGATTTTTTCCAGGGGCCGGAACACGGCGTGGCGCATGACACCGAGCAGGGAGAGCATGGGCAGGAGCACGGCCAGGCCGAAGAGAACCAAAACCAGGAACACGGCGCTGTCCAGAATGGCGTTCTGCGCCGAAATGTCGCGGGCCAGGGTGATCACGCCGATGGGCTTGCCCTGATAGTCCTCCACCGGCAGGTAGGCCACGGCATAATTCCCGGCAAGGGCGACGAACCGGCCGCTCTCCGCCTTTTGCAGCAGGTCCTCCGTGATCTCGGCATCCAGGTCGTCCTTTCCTTTGCCGGTCACGTGGACGAATGACCGGCCGACCAGGGGATACTTCGCCGGGTCCTGCAG
The DNA here is from genome assembly GCA_015709315.1 of Desulfovibrionaceae bacterium. Taxonomy (GTDB): domain Bacteria; phylum Desulfobacterota; class Desulfovibrionia; order Desulfovibrionales; family Desulfovibrionaceae; genus Pseudodesulfovibrio. The sequence goes on along the minus strand of JACCQI010000013.1, from coordinate 17,958 downwards.
ATTGGTGGTGGTCGAAAGCAGGGAGGCGTCCATATACAATGCATAGGAGCTGCCCTCGTCGTCCTCGAAAACCCTGAAGACGTCCTCGTAGCTCTTGAGGACCTCGACCGAACCGAGTTGCCTGCCCGATTCGTCCTTGACCGCCACCAGTCCGCGAATGGCGAAGCCGCTGCGGCCGGGCTCGATGCCGCGCCGGGGTTTGCCGTCGCGGTTCACGTCCAGAACGGTCTTGCGGAAACCGGATATGTCGTCCGATACGTCCACCCACTTGCCGTTGCGCTTGGCCTGCTTGCCGCGCCACATGCGCGCCAAGCTGCGCCCGTTGGGCAGATGGAAATGAAGCCGCAGCTTTTCGCCGAGCGCGTTCTCATACCCGTCCAGAACGGGCTTGAGATCGGCACGCAGGGTCTCGCGGGCGCTCTGCACGACCGGGTCGCTCTCGTCGGCGATATTCCCCTGGTGTGCCAGGGAAAAAGCCCGAATCACGGAAGGCATCCGGCCGAACAGGGCCGCCTCCTCCTGGGCTCGAAGCGCCGCCTCCTCGGTATTCAATGTCAGGGTCTTGGCCGCATTGCCCACAAGCATCTCGGCGAAAGACGTCCGCAACTCGCCGAACCGTCCGGTCAGCAAATAAATCCCAATGCAGCCTATCAGCAACACCAGCACTGCCGAAGGCAACATAATTTTGTACTTAATGCTCATTTTACCACACTCCCGACAATGGATAACATCTCGAATTTCATACGGTTGCCCCCTGGTATCCGGGGGCTTTTTTCAGGACATTCGCCACGTTCCAATTACAAGTCGTAACATAAGCTGTTATTTTTACAACCCGTTTAACTCCAGGCCCTTATATCGTTCAGAATTTCACAAATTTTTCGCCTTCATTTCAGGATTACCGAAAATTCGGCATTTTCATTTGTGAAAAAAGTGCATAACTCCCCGCCTCCGTGCAGGCCGGTCATCCGATGCGAAAAAAACTTGCCCCGACCACGGTTTTATGCAAAAAGCCGGATTCCCCGAATGGTTCGGATCGGCCTCACGGGTGCCTCCCCGGCCGAAACGACCGTCGCCAATGCGTCCCCATCGTCTAGCCTGGTCCAGGACGGCGGCCTTTCACGCCGTTAACAGGGGTTCAAATCCCCTTGGGGACGCCAAGGACACACAAGGCCCTGCGCCGCGAGCGCAGGGCCTTTCCTTTTATCCATTACCATATTTCATATTCTTTCCCGTACCGCCTTCCCGGCCGGAAACCCGGCATGAAAAATTCCGGTTGCCGTTGACAATTCATGCCGGGTGTATCACCCTTTCGGCAATCAAACCGGGAGGTTCCATGTCACCTGTGCAGACCATAGGCTCGCGTTCCCGCCGTTTCGACGCCGTGGACAAGGCGTGCGGAAAGGAACGCTTCGCTTCCGATGACTACCCGGAGGGAATGCTCTGGGCGGGTGCCCTGCGCGCGGGCGTGCCCCACGGACTGTTGCGCGGCGTGGACACGGCGCGGGCCAAGGCCATGCCCGGCGTCGTGGCGGTGCTGACCGCCGGGGACGTGCCCGGCGACAACCGGCAGGGCTTCATCAAGTGGGACATGCCGGTGCTGTGCGACACCAAGGTGCGCCACGCGGGCGACCCCGTGGCCCTGGTGGTGGCCGAAACGCGCGAAATCCTGGCCGATGCGCTGCGCGCCGTCACCCCCGACATCGAACCGCTCCCCGTGGTGGACGGGCTTGACGCGGCCCTGGCCCCGGACGCGCCCCGCGTCCACGACCTCGACACCGGCAACGTGCTCAAGCAGGCCACGCTCCGCAAGGGCGATGCACAGGCGGCCCTGGCCCGGTGCGACATGGTGGTGGAGGACACTTTTTACACCCCCCAGCAAGCGCCCTGCTTCCTGGAGACGGAAAACGGCACGGCCCGCATGGATGAGAACGGCGTCATCCACATAACCGTTTCCACCCAGGCCCCGTTCCGCGACCGTTTCGAGATCGGCCGGGCGCTGGGACTGCCCCCGGACCGGCTGCACATCACCGCCCCGTATCTCGGCGGCGGATTCGGCGGCAAGGACGGGGTCACGGTCCAGTGCCTCCTGGCCCTGGCCGCCATGCGCGCGGAGGGCCGCCCGGTCAAAATGATGTGGAGCCGCGAGGAAAGCATGCTGGCGGGCTACAAGCGCCATGCGGCGCGGATGCATTTTCGCCTTGGGGCCGATTCGGACGGGACCCTGCGCGCCCTGGTCTGCGACCTGGACTACGACACAGGGGCCTACGCCCACCTGGGCGTGGAAATCATGGTCCTCGGCCTGGAACATGCCGGCGGGCCGTACCGGGTTGAAAACCTGGAGGCCAACGGCCGGTGCATATACACCAACAATCCCGTGGCCGGAGCATTCCGGGGATTCGGCGTGGCCCAAGTCTGCTTCGCCTTCGAAGGCATGATGGACCGGCTGGCCGCCGGGCTGGGCATGGACCCCCTTGAGCTGCGGCTGAAAAACGCCCTTCGTCCCGGCGACGTCAACGGCGTGGGCGTGGCCATGACCGCTTCCACCGGCATGGCGGAATGCCTGGCCGGGCTGCGCGATCACCCGCTGTGGCGATCCCGCGACGAATGGGTGCGAAAGGCCCCGCCGTTCACCCGGCGCGGGGTCGGCATTGCCGCCGTGCATAACGGCATGGGCTACGGCCGGGGGCTGGCGGACGCGGCCGTGGCCAAGATCCGGCTGACCGGAGAGGGATGTTTCCGGGTCTACAACAGCGTCAGCGACATGGGCCAGGGCAACAGCCCGACCTTCGTGCAGATGGCGTGCGACATCCTGAACCAGGACGAGTCCGGCATGGAGCTGGTCCAGCCCGACACGGACCGCTCGCACCCCTCCGGCTCGTCCGCGGCGGGGCGCACGACCTACACCTACGGCAAGGCGCTGATCCGGGCGTGCGAGGCCATGCGCGACAAGCTCGTCCACCGGGCGGCCATGGTGCTCATGGTGGACGACGCCTCCGCCCTGGAACTGGTCCCCGGCGCGGTCCGCATCACCGCCACAGGGCGGGAGATGCCCCTGGCCGCGCTGGCGGGCATGCTCCACGCCGAAGACAGGGTCTGCATCGGCGAGGCCATGATGCCCGTGACGCACGACGTCCCGGACGGCGGGGAGAGCTTCAAGCTCGGCTTCCCCCATCTCATCTTTCCCTACGCCGCGCATCTGGCGCGCGTGGAGGTGGACGCTCTCACCGGCCGAGCCGCCGTGTCCGACTATGTGGCCTTTACCGACGGCGGCCGGGTGATCAACCCGCAGAATTTCGAGCAGCAGGTGCAGGGCGCGGTGGCCCAGGGCCTCGGCTACGCCCTGTTCGAGGACTGCGCCGCCGACGGCGGGCGTCTGCTGACCACGGACCTAAGCACTTACGTCATCCCCGGAGCCGGGGACCTGCCGGACATCGAGTCCCACGCGGTGAACACCGAAGAGCCTTCCGGCCCGTACGGCATGAAGGGCATCGGTGAGGTGGGCATGAACGGCCCGCTCCCGGCCGTGGCCTCGGCCCTGTTCGGCATGGGCCTGCCCATGACCCGCGCCCCTTTCACCCCGGAACGAATCCTGACCGCGCTCTGCGGAGGCAACCTATGATCATATCCTTTGTGCTCGACGGCCAACCCCGAACCCTGGAAGCGGACGGCGGCATGCGCGCCGTGGACCTCCTGCGGGAACACTGCGGCGTGACCGCCCCCAAGGAGGGGTGCGGCACCGGCGAATGCGGGGCCTGCGCCGTGCTGGTGGACGGCGAAACCCGACTTTCCTGCCTCATGCTGGCCGCCCAGCTCGACGGCCGCACCGTGACCACGGCGCAAGGGCTGGCCGGGGACGGACCGCACCCGGTCCAGGAGGCCCTGGCCGATCTCGGCGGGGTCCAATGCGGCTACTGCACGCCGGGCATGGCCGTCACCGCCGCCGAATTCCTGAAGAGCCATCCCGATCCCACGCGGGAGGAAATCCGCGAGGCCCTGTCCGGCAACCTGTGCCGCTGCACCGGCTACCACAAGATCGTGGACGCCGTGGAGGACGCGGCAAAGCGGTTGCGTGAGGAAAACGGGGGGCAACGATGAACGTCCTGTTTCCCGCCACCGTCGAAGCGGCCCAGGACGCCCTGCGGTCCGCCCCGGACGCCCGGGTCATGGCCGGAGGCACCGATCTGCTGGTGAAGCGACGGGCCGGTGCATCAATGCCGGAAACCCTTGTCTGCCTGGAAAAGGTCGCGGGCCTTGCGGGCATCGAGGAGCTGGACGGGCGCATCCGCATCAACGCCGCCACGCCCATGGCCGACATTCTCGAAAGCGGCTTGATCCGGGAGCGGCTCCCCCTGCTTGCCGGCGCGGCCAAGGTGTTCGCGTCCCCGCTCGTCCGCAACATGGCGACCCTCGGCGGCAACGTCTGCACGGCCTCCCCGGCGGCGGACACCCTGCCGCCCCTGCACGTCCTGGGCGCGGAAGTGGAGATCGCGTCGGTCCAGGGAACGCGGCGCATGCCCATCGCCGAATTCATCACGGGTCCGGGCAAAACGGCCCTGGCTCCGGGTGAATTGCTCACGGCCGTGACCATGCCGGTTCCCGACGGCGGCGCCGTCCAGCATTTCGAAAAGGTGGGCAAACGCAAGGCCATGGCCATCGCCGTGGTCAGCATGGCGGCCCTGCTCCGGGTCGAGGCGGGCGTGATCGCCGAGGCACGGCTGGCCTGGGGCAGCGTGGGACCGACGATCATCCGCTGCCCCGAGGCTGAAGCCCTGTTCACAGGGCGCGCGCCCACGCTCGAGACCTTCCGCCATGCCGGAAAATGCGTCATGCGCGCGGTCCGGCCCATCAGCGACGTCCGCGCTTCCGCCGACTACCGGCGGCAGGTGGCCGCGAACCTCCTGCTCCGGCTGGCCGAGCGGTCGGGTCCCGCCGCCGTTTGCTGAGGCGTTGCCCGCCGTTATTGCATCAGGATTCCGGGTTTGCGCCGGGCCGTGCCGACCGGGCCAGAAGGCCCCCCAGCAGCGGGCAGGCCGCGAACCAGACGAACAGGTGCTCGGTGGGCACCCCGGCCGCCAGCAGCCCACCGGCCAGAAGCGGCCCGAAGACATAGCCCGCATCCATGGTGAAAAGCATCATGTTGGTATTGAACCCGCGCAGATGCGCCGGGGAAATGTCGAACATGGCCGCGTTCAGTTGCGGAATGGCGAACCCCATGGCCGCCCCGTAGGCCCCGGCCAGGACGAGGAACGCCGCGCTCTCCCCCGCGAGGCTGAAAAGGGCGATGACCGCCGACAGCCCGGCAAGCACCACGAGCAGCATGGCGAACCGGTCCAGCCGGTCCAGCAGCCTGCCGCAAAACACGCGCACGCCGATAGTGGCCGCCGTGGACACGCTGAAGAACAGTCCCGCGTTGACCGTGCCCAGCATCTCCAACCGGGCCTTCATGAAAAAGAACACCACGGTGGTGGCGGTGAACAACAGGCCGTTGGCCGCCAGCAGCCGCCCGACGCCCGGTGCGCGCAGGTCGGCCCGGATGTCGGCGAGGGTGGGACGGCTCTGCGCCATGCCGTCGCGGTTCAGGGCGCACACGCGCCGGTGCAGGTACGGCAGCGCGGGCAGGGCCAAAAGCAGCGCCGGGGCGAACAGGGCGTAGACCCTGGTTTCACTGCCCGCGAAAGGCAGGAGCCATTCCACCACCGGGGGCAGGACGGCATAGGGCAGCAGGCTCGCTATGGCGAAGACGCCGAACCCCTGGCCGGTCCGGCCCGGCGGCAGGGAGGCCACCAGCAGCACCGCCGCCGAAGACACCAGCAGCACGAAGCCCAGCCCGTGGGCGATACGCACCAGGGCCAAGCTCCAGAGGGCGTCGGCCAGGGAATAGGACAACAACGCGCCCATCAGGATCAGCAGGGAGGCCGCGACCACGGACACGCTGTTGCGGACCGAGAGAAAGGGGCTGATGAACGGCCTGACCACCAGGGCCGTGCATGGCTCCAGCCCGAGCAGCAGCCCGCGCCAGAACGAGGACACGCCGCGCCCCAGCAGATAGTCGTTCAGCCCGTAGAAAAGGGAGATGTTGCAGAAGGCCAGGAAGGAGACGCCCATGAGAAGACAAAACTCCGGCGTCAACAAAGATTTGTCATTTCGTGCGAAAAGAAGCATACTTACAGCGTTTACCGTTCCAGTCGAGGGTTCGCGGGCGTCCGGTTGCAGGATGACGACCTTGCGATTACCGCCTGGACGGGACTTTTGTAAAGGCGTTCGGCGAGGACGCCGTATTTTGACCTTTTTTGCCAGAGAGGATTTTCGTGAAAGCCGCCGATCCGTGCATTCGTCTCCATCTTCCCGCCGAGACCGCCTGGGCCGGGCTTGTCCAGGCAGCCGCCGAGCAGGCGGGCACCGTCTTCGGCCTGGACGCGGCCAAAAACCTGCGCCTGGTTCACTGTGCCGAGGAACTGCTGCTGTTTCTCGCCTCGGCCGAGGCCGGGGAGATCGAAGCCGCCATCCGGCCCATGGCCACCGGCGTGGAAATCGGGTTCTCGTTCGCCTCGGCGGGCGTCGATCTTTCAGCCATGAACCTGGCCGCCGCCCCAAAAACCGACGGCGATGACGGCGACTGGGACTCCCTGCCCCTGCTCCTGGCCTCGCGGATGACCGACGGATTTCGGATCGGGCTGGACGGCAGGCGCATGGAGATCGCCCTGCGGGTGGACAAAGCCTATCCCGAGCCGGAGTTGCTCCCGGCGCAGCGCATGCCGGTGCAGGGACGGCCCGTGCTTTCCGCTTGCGGCGACGCGGCCGCGATTTTCGAGGCGTGCAGCGCCATCGCCGCTCTGTACCCGGCGCACGTCGCGCCCGCATGGTGCGCCAGTCCGGGCCGGACGGCGGACATGCTCCGGGGCGGCGAACTGTTCGCCGTGGAGGCCCGCGACGCCGCAGGCCGCCTGTGCGGCATCATCTTCTGGCAGATGCGCTCCGAGCAGAGCGTCACATTCTTCGGGCCATACGATTTTTCCACGGACGGCTCCGTGGCCGAAGCGTTGGTCACCGCCCTGCTGCAAACCGTGGGCCGGACCCGTGCCAGGACCATCTTCAGCAACCTGACCACCGAACCGCTGGGCGTCCACGGCTTCGAGCCGCTGGCCGAGCTGCCGTACCTGCTGGAGGATTCACCCGCCCCGGTCATGCACACCGTCTGGGGCCGGGTGCTGCAGGAGGATTTCGGGGCCACGGTCTGGACGCACGAAGCCTTTTCGGACTTTCTCCGCGACCGCTACGACGCCCTGGACATGATGCGCGACCTGCGGCCGGTAAGCGACCTCGGCGAGGCCGTGCCGCCCGGATCGGTGATCGACGCGCACCTCTCCCCCGGCCTGAGCGAGGTATTCCTCCACCCGGTACTCAACGGCGCTGACATCGGCGACAACCTGGCCCGGCACGTATCCACCCTCGCGGCGGCGGGCTACAAGAACATCTTCTTCGAAATCGACCTGGCCAAGGGATGGCACGCCGCCATGGGCGGCCACCTGCGCCGGTGCGGATTCCGTCCCGAACTCCTGCTGCCCCACGGCGGGCAGTCCGATACCCTGATCTTCCGCCATGTCCCTGAAGCTTGATACCCTCATCCCGGAGCACATCCGGCTCTTCGATCCGTACCGGCCCAGCCCGCCCGACGCCGAACTGATGCGGCTCAACGGCCTCGACCACCTCCACCGGCTGAACAACAACGAGAACATGCTCGGCCCGGCCCCGTCCGTGCGCGAGCTGCTGGCCGACATCGAGGCGGGCATCGTGCCCATCTACCCCCACGGCGACAGCCAGGACCTGCGCGAGGCCCTGTCCGCGACGCTCGGCCCGGACAGGGAGCGGTTCCTGGTGGGCAACGGCTCGTGCGAACTGATTTCAAGCGTGGTCAAGGCGTTCTGTGAGCCGGGCGACAACATCGTCACCGCGGACAAGACCTTTGCCGTCTACGAATGGGTGGCGGCATTCTCCGGCGTGGAACCGCGCCTGATCCCGCTCGACCGCAAGCAGCGCTTCGACCCGGACGGCATGCTCGCCGCCGTGGACGACCGGACCAAGCTCATCTTCGTCTGCAACCCCAACAACCCCACCGGAACCTACTGGGACGAGGCGACCATGCGCCGCTTCCTGGACGCGGTGGACGGGCGGTGCATCGTGGTGGCGGACGAAGCCTATTTCGAATACGTGGAGCGGCCCGACTACCCGGACTGCATCCGGCTGCAGGACGAATATCCCAACCTGGTGACCTTCAGGACGTTCTCCAAGATGTACGCCCTGGCCGCCCTGCGCGTGGGCTACCTCTGCGCCGGAGAAGACGTCACGGACATCATCCGGCGCACGCACGTGGCCTATTCCGTGAACTCCATGGCCCAAATGGCCGCGCGGGCCGCTGTGCTGGACCGTTCCCCGTTCATCGGGGAAACCCTGGCCATGGTGCGCCGAGGCCGCGAAATCATCCGGGAAACCTGCGACGCGCTCGGCTTCACGTACATCATCGGCGAGGGCAATTACACCATGATCAAAACGCCGATCTCGGACACCCTGCTGCAACGCAAGCTTTTGCGCCGGGGGTTCCTGGTCCGCACCATGACGGGGTTCCGCTTCCCGAACTGGATCCGCGTCAGCCTGGTGCGGGAGCCGGTGCTGGAGGCGTTCGGCGAGACCCTGACGGACCTGTTCCGATAAGGCCACTTCCCCAATACGCGGGGTTGCGCCCAAAGGATGCAAAGAACGGAGAACGACGATGAGCGCGAGCAGAGAAAGCAATCTGGCCCGGCTGCGGGATGAAGCCTACGTCATCGAGCCGGGGCAGAAATTCGAGGTGGACTACTTCCGGCCGGAGGACGCGCCCGGCGTGGCCCGTCTGTACCACGCCGTGTACGGCGAGATGTTTCCCGTGGACTATGTGTACGACCCGGACGAGCTGGTCCGCATCAACCGGGGGGACGACCTGTTCCAGGTGGTCGGGCGCACGCCCAAGGGCGATGTCGTGGGCCTGTACGCCCTGTTCCGCTCGGCTCCGGGCCGCAAGATCATGGAAGCCGGTTCCTGGATCGTCCATCCCGACTACCGCAAATCAACGCTCGGCACGCGGCTGGCCCTCAAGCTGCACAACGAGCCGCCCGAGCACCTGGGGCTGGAGGTCATATACGGACAAAGCGTGTGCGACCACATCATCACCCAGAAGCTCGCCCAGCGGCTCAAGGGCAAATTCAGCGCCCTGGAGATCGAGGCCATGCCGCCCCGGCCGGGCGAGGCGGACGCGTACGGGCGCATTTCGCTCATGGACGGCTTCGTCTTCCTGCACAACCGGCCGGATACGGTCCACCTGCCCGCCCGGTACGAGGCGCAGTTGCGCCGCATCTACGACTGGACGGGCCTTGACAGGACCTTGCAGCCGGACGCCGCCCTCCCCGCCAACGCCGAAACCGTGGCCGAGGTCAAGCCCATGGAAGGCGCGGAGCTGGTTCAAATCGAGGTCCGGTCCGTGGGCGCCGGGTTCGCCGAATTCCTCGCGGACGTCGAGCGGGACCATCCCGGCCTGCACACATACCATCTGGTCCTGCCTCTGTGGCTCCCCGGCAGTACCAAAGCCGTGGAAGCCGCCAACAACGCGGGATTTTTCTTGGGAGGGGTGCTGCCCCTGTGGTTCGACCGGGACGCCCTCCTGATGCAGAAGGTGGCCGGCACCCCGGACTTTACCAAGCCCCGGCTCCACTCGGAGGAATCCAGGGAGCTTCTGGGGATGATCGAGGCCGACTGGCGCACGCAACAGAACACCGACTGATTCCGGTTCATATTCCTTTGGAAACGAACGACGCACAAGGCGGCGGCCGCACTTCACGGCCGCCGCTTTCGTTTGCGTCCGCCCGGCGGCGGCCCCGCCCCGCATCGGCGTCCCCCCGCCCAGAATATAATGGATTGCCCCGCCGCGCTGTATAATAGTCCCTAGTGCCGGAAGAAGCGCACGGAGGAGACATGAAAAACATCAAGCTCGGCATCAAGCTGATAGGCGGGTTCATCGCGTCCGCGCTCATCACCCTTCTGGTCGGCGGCGTCGGCTATGTCCAGTTGGCCAAGGTGTCCGGCCATGCGGAACGCATCGGCGGCGAAAACATGCCCAAGATGGTCAACCTGCTCCAGGCGGAGGCGAGCATCAACGAAGTCATGGTCTCCCTCGCGGCCATGACCTCTCCCTACAACTCGCGGGAGGACCGGGAGCGGCAACTGGCGGCCGTGGATGAAAACAGGAAGGCGTACAAGCGGTATTTCGACGCCTATGCGGCGCTGCCGCGCACCCTGGCGGAAGACGAAATCGTCAAACGGTTCCTGGCCGAAATCAAGCAATGGGCCGGATACAATGACCAGGCCTCGGAAAAATCGCGGGAACTGATGCGGCTGGACATCCTCAACCCGGAGAGATTCCAGCGGGACCTGTGGCAGTTCACCAGCGACCACCACCAGTTCGCCTCCAAGGTGGGCGTCCTGCTCCTCGACGACAGGCCGTTCGAGGGCGGCGAAAGCGCGGCCGAGTGCCGGTTCGGCAAATGGCTGAACGCGTTCTCGACCACCAACCCGGAAATCCGGGCCTTGCTCGACGAGATCAAGGGTCCCCACGCCCGCTTCCACGAGGCCGTGGCCAGGATCAAGGAATTCTCGGCGCAAAACGAATTCGGCAAGGCGCTGGACCTGTACCAGAATGCAATGCTCCCGGCCTCCCGAAAGGTCTTCGCCACATTCGCCCGGCTCGACGAGCAGGCGGAGGCGTCCGCCGAGATCCTGCACGACATGGAGGCCATCATGGTCGGCAAGTCCATGATCCAGCAGGAAAAGACCATGAAAATCGTCAGCGAACTCATCGCCTACAACCAGGAGAACTCCGCCCAGGCCCTCGCCCAGGCGGAAAGCGACGTGGCCTCAGGCGACATCACCACCGTCGCGGGCATCGTCATCGGCGCCATCCTGGCCGTGGGCCTGGGCGTGCTGCTGACCCTCGGCATCACACGGCCGGTCCGCAAGGGCGTCGACTTTGCCCAGCGCATGGCCCAAGGCGACTTCTCCGAACGGCTCGACGTGAACCAGAAGGACGAGATCGGCGTGCTGGCCCTGGCGATGAACGACATGGTGGAAAAGCTGCGGTCCATTGTCGAATCGGTCCAGTCGGCCGCGGGCAACGTGTCCGCCGGGAGCGAGGAGATGTCCGGCTCGTCCCAGATCCTGTCCGAGGGGGCGACCACGCAGGCCGCGTCCATAGAAGAGATATCCTCGTCCATGGAGCAGATGGTCGCCAACATCCAGCAGAGCGCCAAAAACGCCAGGGACACCGAGAGTATTTCCAGAAAGGCCGCCGACGACGCCCGCCGGGGCGGCGAGGCGGTGACCCGGACCGTGCAGGCCATGCGCGACATCGCCGACAAGATATCCATTATCGAGGAAATCGCCCGCCAGACCAACCTGCTGGCGCTCAACGCGGCCATCGAGGCCGCCCGCGCCGGAGAGCACGGCAAGGGGTTCGCGGTGGTGGCGGCCGAAGTCCGCAAGCTGGCCGAGCGGTCCGGCTCCGCCGCCGCCGAGATCAGCGAGCTTTCCTCGTCCAGCGTCGAGGTGGCCGAAAACGCGGGAGCCATGCTGGAACGCATCATTCCCGACATCCGAAAGACCGCCGAACTGGTCCAGGAGATCGCGGCCGCCGCCAACGAGCAGGACGCCGGGGCGGCCCAGGTGAACGCCGCCATCCAGCAACTGGACCAGGTCATCCAGCAGAACGCCTCGGCCTCCGAGGAAATGGCCTCCACGTCCGAAGAACTTTCGAGCCAGGCCGTCAGCGTGCAGTCGCACATGTCCTTCTTCCACATCGGCGGCAACGGTCGCCCCGCCCCCACGCGGGCCGTGACCGACGCGCGCCTCCCGGCCCTGCCGGGCGGCGGCGGACCGGACGACTACGATCGGTTCTAGCCGCCCGTCAATAATCACCAACCAACCCACCCCATCGCCCGGGAGCGGGAGCTTCGGCTCCCCTCCCGGCCACCCGGGACGCCGCCGGCCGCTGCGGTGAACGCACCGAAATCAGACGCATTTTCGCGCCCGCCGCGCTTTTTTCGACTCCGACTTGTTTCAGGCCCTATGGAGTGCTATCGTTCCCCCAAACCCATTTATCAGCCGGCCGGGCGACGGCCGGGCCGGCCGCAGGAGGCGCGAACATGGATACAAGCAAACAGTTCGTGGCAAACCTGCTCGCTGAAGCCGACGTCCGGGTGGACGGCAGCGATCCCTGGGATTTGCGCGTCAGGGACGAGCGCCTTTTCCGCGAGGTGCTGCTCAGGAAAAACCTGGGGCTCGGCGAGGGGTACATGCTCGGATGGTGGGATTGCGAACGCGTGGACGAGTTCATCTGCCGCGTGCTCAAAAGCGGCGCGGCGGACGGCGTGCGGGGATGCTGGCGGCTCATGGTGCGGATTTTGCCGTCCCTGCTCATCAACCTTCAAAGCCTGTCCAGGGCCACCATCGTGGCCAAACGGCACTACGACCTGGGCAACGACCTGTTCCAGGCGTTCCTGGACCCCTATCTTCAGTACAGCTGCGCCTACTTCAAGGACTTTCCCGACAGGCCGGGGCCACTGGAACAGAACGACGACGCCGTGTCCGCCGACCTGGAACGGGCGCAGCGGGCCAAGATGCGCCTGATCTGCGACAAGCTGGACCTCAAGCCGGGCGAAACCCTGCTGGACATCGGCTGCGGCTGGGGCGGCCTGGCCCGCTTCGCCGCCGAGGAGTACGGCTGCTCCGTGGTGGGCGTGAACATCTCACAACGGCAGATCGAATTCGCCCGCGAGTTCTGCCAGAGGCTGCCGGTGGAGATTCTGGACCTCGACTACCGGCTGCTCCAGGGGACCTACGACAAGATCGTGTCCGTGGGCATGTTCGAGCACGTGGGACAGAAAAACTACCGGACCTTCATGGAGACCGCCGCCCGCTGCCTCAAGCCCGACGGCCTGTTCCTGCTCCACACCATCGGCAGCAACGTCACCAGCCCCGAAATCGACCCCTGGATCAGCAAGTACATCTTCCCCAACGGCATCCTGCCCAGCATCGCCCAGATCGCCCATGCCTCTGAACGATGGTTCGCGGTGGAGGACCTGCACAACCTCGGCCCGAACTACGACCGGACCCTCATGTGCTGGCTGCGCAAGTTCCGCCGGGCCTGGCCCGAATTGAGGGAAAAGTACGGCGACCGATTCGGACGCATGTGGGAATACTACCTCCAGTCCTGCGCAGGCTGCTTCAGGGCGCGCGACATCCAGCTGTGGCAGGTCATGTTCACCAGGATCGGCCGGAGCCAGCCGGAATGCCGCCTGGCCTGAGGACGCGGACCGAACCATAGCCTCCCGGCGGCGGCCTCCCTGCGGCCGCCGCCCTTTCCTGCCGCCCCGGCCCCACGCGGGCGCGCGGCCATCTCTTTATCTCGCGTTTGAGCCAAACATCATTCGTTATATTTTACATATATAAACAAATAGATTAGACGTGTGCTATGGCTCAAAGCCATGAGCTTCACGCATTTTATTCGAATTCGTGCCTCCAGCCGGACCCAACCGGCCGGGACAACACGAAAAACTGCGGCATCGACCGCCGGTGACGGTATGCAAACCAAGGATACGGACTCCATGCACTACGGGTGGATCATCTGCCTGACCGGGGTGGCGGTGCTCTTCTCCTGCCTGGGGCTGGGCCGGTTCTCGCTGGGAATGCTGCTGCCGTCCATGGGGGCGTCCCTGCCCCTGAGCTACTCCCAGATGGGACTCATCAGCACCGCGAACTTCGTGGGCTACATGGCGGCCGTGCTGGTGGCCGGGACCGTCACCCAGGCCGTGGGCGCGCGCCGGACCATCGCCGCCGGGCTGGTCCTGGTGGGCCTGTCCATGACCGCCATCAGCCTGGGCCGGGGCTTCTACACTGTCCTGGCCCTGTATTGCGCCACGGGCGTCGGGTCCGGGCTGGCCAACGTGCCCCTCATGGGACTCGTCTCCCACTGGTTCCTGCGGGACATCCGGGGCCGGGCGGCCGGGTTCATGATTTCCGGCAACGGCATGGCCATCATCTTTTCCGGACTGTTCGTGCCGTGGGTGAACGCGGATTCCGGCGGCCAGGGGTGGCGCACGGGCTGGCTGGTCCTCGGCCTCGTTTCCCTGGCCATCGCCGTGGCCGCGGCCTTTCTGCTGCACAACCATCCCCGCGACAAGGGGCTGGAGCCGTTGGGCGGGGCCAGGGACGTCCCGTCGCCCGGAACGGGCCTGACGGACGGGAGAACCCGGCTGCTGCGCCGCCGCATCCTGCACCTGGGGATCATCTACCTGCTCTACGGCGCGACCTACGCGGTCTACGCCACCTTCATCGTCACGGCCATGGTCAACGAGCGCCATTTCGGCGAGGACACGGCCGGACGGTTCTGGGCCGTGGTCGGCGGGCTGTCCATCCTCTCCGGCCCGCTCTTCGGCTGGCTGTCCGACAAGTTCGGCCGCAAAGCGGGACTGATCACAGTCTTCCTGCTGTTCACCCTGGCCTATTCCTTTGCCGCACTCAACCTGTCCGTGCTCTTCCTGTACGGGTCCATCGCCATCTTCGGAATCGTGTGCTGGAGCATTCCGACCATCATGTCCGCCGCTGTGGGCGACTACATGGGGCCGGAGCAGGCGGTCAGGGCCTTCGGATTCATCACCCTGTTCTTCGGGGCGGGGCAGATAATCGGACCGGCCCTGGCGGGATTCCTGGCCGATGTGTCGGGCAATTTCAACACGGCCTTCTGGCTGTGCGCGGCGCTGACCGCCTGCGCGGTCGGGCTGGCGTCCTCCCTCGAACGCCCTGGGCGATGACGGACCGCAGGCCCGGCCGAGTCGCCCCCCAGATAGACGTTTTGGAGGGGGGGAATCAGCCCTCGCGGGACATTTCGGGGTTATTCAGGGCGTCCAGGAGGTACTCGCCCAGATGCTGCGCGGCATTGATGAAGCCCAGGACCTGAAACAGGCGGCGGACGTCGAAACGGCCGGTCACGCCCTGGCGGCGAAGCTCGTAAAACCGCTCCTCAGAAGCCACCACGGCGGCGGCCAGGCCGTGCCTGTCGTGGGGCGCGCCCGAACCCAGGGCGCGCAGGGCGTCGGTGGAAACCCGGCACAATTCCCTGAGTTCCGGGGTCATGATGATGTCGAACCCGTCGCCGTTAAGATCGTTGAGCAGGATAAGCATGCCCTGGACGCGCTCCAGCGCCGAGCGGAGCACGGTCACCTGCAGGGAAAGCAGGGCCACGTCGTCCCGGAACAGGCGGCGCTCCATGGCATAGACGCTGTGGAACACGTCCACGTTCTTCCGAATGTCCTTTTCCAGATCGAAGAGCAGGTCCGGGTCCGCCATTTTCTGGCGGTCCAGGAAATGGTTCAGGATAAGCTCGTAGCTGTCGGCCAGCGCGTCGTATTGTTTCTTGAGCCGCGCCCGCAGCTTCTCGCCCGCCCGGCTGGGCCAGACCAGCACCGACACGAGCACCGCGCTCAAGACGCCGATGCCGATCTCGGCCACCCGGAACAGGGTGAACCCGATGCGCCCCTCCTCACCCAGGCTGGTCAGGAACACGATGGACACGGTGATGGCCGCCATGCGGAACTTGGCGTTGTAGCGGGTCATGTAGGCGCACACGCCCGTGCCGACGAAGATGCCGATCAGCGTATACAGCGGCGTGGGCGGCAGAAGCAGAATCATGACGATGCCCATGCCCGCGCCCAGGGCCGTGCCCGTGAATCGGTACACGCCCATGCGGAGGGAATCGGCCACATGCACCTGCATGACGATGACCGTGGTGATGACCGCCCAGTAGCCGTAGGGAATCCCGATCAGGTACGCGACCACATAGGCCAGGACGCTGGCCAGGCCGACCTTGACGCCGTGCCGCAGTTGGGCCCAGGTATTTTCGGATAGTGCCTTCACGAATGCTCCATGGCCCGAAGCGCGGGCCGAAGGGGTCCTTCTCATATGGCGAACGCCGGGTCAAGGAAAGCGCGCCGCCCTGTCCCGATGCCCCCTGCCCTTTGCCGGCACCGGGCCAATCCCATATGAAAGGCGCAAACGCAAAGGAGCCGCCATGCGCCCCACCGGAATATCCCCGACCATCGTTGTCCGGGACGTGACCCAGGCCAAGGAATTCTACGCCGCCCACTTCGACGCCCGCGTGGTCTTCGACTGCGGGTGGTACGTGGGCCTGATGTTCGGCCAGGACGGGCCGACCATCCACCTCATGCAGCCCCAGTCCCCGGACCAGCCGGAATACAAGGACGGCCTGACGTACAACGTCCGCTACGCGGATACCGGGCAGGTGGACGCCATGCACGACCGGCTGTCGGGAGCCGGACTGCCCATCGTCATGCCGCTGGAGGACCACCCGTGGGGCGACCGGGGCTTCGCGACCCTGGACCCGTACGGGGTGGCCCCGTACGTCTACGCCGACATCGAGCCGAGCGAGGAATTCCGGCAGTATTTCACGTAGGCGGGCACTGCGGCCCTCCCCGCGCAATGCCTAGTCGCAAAGGGCCGGATCGTCCTGTTCCACCCCGGCCAGATACCTGGCCATGGGCTTGATGTTGCCGGTCGTCACCAGCGCGCCCCTGGCGACCATGTTCCTGATGGACAGATCCCAGCCGGCCTCGGTGCGCTCCCCCAGCAGCGCACAGACGCGCTTGAGCGAATGGCAGGAGTTGCAGGCCCGCCGGACTTCGTCCGCCGAGCCGTTGCCCGATGCCGCGCCCATGCCGAAACCGAATACGACTGCGGCCGACAGCAGCGCCGGGGCCGCATGCAAGAGCTTTCGTGAATTCATATCATCCTCCGTAATGAATATTGATGACATATAATCACATTTCCCCCGCAACTGCCTACGCCAATCCGCATCAGGGCGAAACCGTACCCAATTGATTCCCGCTTGTCTCGCCGGGACAAACTTGATATGCAATATTTCCAGCATGGTGCGCCTTTGCCGGGCCGCACGTTCATTGACCCTGATTTCCTCAAGGCGCGCACGGCGCGCCCATCACGGGGAGGCGTTTCGTCACCGGTGTGGCGCTTGGTCTTCAAAACCAATGTGTGGCAGTGATGTCACGGGCAGGTTCGACTCCTGTACGCCTCCGCCATTGTTAATAAAAATGTCGATCATCGCTGATCGGCATTTTTCGTTTTTGGCGGCGTACCCAACACTATACCCAACATCTGGCGTGAAAACTGCGACCCCCAGAAATCGAAGCCGCCCGCTCACGCTTTGGGGTCAACTCATCGACAGAAACAAATTTTCTCGGATGCATCGGTCAATAACACGGAACCATCGACGCATGGTAGTATCATCTTTCAAATAATACTCGTCATCTTCTCCCAAGGTCTCTCTCAGGGCATCAAGAGCCTTACTTGGCTTCAACCCCTCAACATTGACGCTATCCCAGAGATACACCCCACACGCTCGGCTTTTCTCAACTGCCACATAGCTCCGAGGCCCCTTTGCCGTACCTAGTTTATTTACACGAGTAAGTCTGGGGGCCAAAATTCTGTCCACTTTCCGACATTTGGCAAGAAATTCATGTTCGAAAAACATGTCAAACACGATCGATCAAACCAAGCCTGTTTTTTGGCGACGGCTGCGTGCATTTTGCCGACGTGAAGTCGTTGTTGGGCGACAACGCCGTGTTTCGCCCATTTTGGCCGAAAAACCCGTGGTACGCTCTCCGCAAACAAAGACAGGGCCGTCAGCTCAGTGGCCCGAAGGAGATCCTATGAGCGTATTTGATATGAGGCTGAAGCATGACCCAAGCGGTCGAATCGTGGAGAAAACCGAAATCGTGGCCGGTCGGCCCAGCGTCTGGAAGTATGCCTACGACAAGGCCGGGAGGCTCTTCGAGGCGCATTTGGACA
>JACCQI010000080.1 GCA_015709315.1 Desulfovibrionaceae bacterium | reverse complement strand
AAGTGTTACCTATGTTCCCGGGCAGAAGTGTTACCCATGTTGTCGGTTGCACAAAACCTTTCCAAAGGGTTTTCCCCCCCCCTTCCCCCGGCCGCCGGAGGCTCAATCTACCCGCACTTGGTGTAGGCGCAGGACTTGCAGATGTGGCAGCCTTCCTCGAAAACGAGGGGTTCGCCGCATTCGGGGCAGAGTTCCTTGTTCAGGGAGGCCACGTTGCCGTCCACTTTTTCGCCGCTGAGGTAGCGGGATTCGAACACGTAGGCGATGGCGTCCGGGATGGACTTGACCAGGTGCTTTTTCATGAACTTCGGATTTTCGCCGCCGATGCCCTTGAGCTGCTGCACGATCTCGCGCACTTCCACGCCGGAGCGCAGGGCGAGCGAGACCAGCCGGCCGATGGCCTCGGCCTTGGCCGTGATGGACCCGCCGGACTTGCCGATGGTGGCGAAGACCTCGAACGGCCGGTTGTCCACCTCGTTGACGGTCAGGAAGAGCATGCCCAGGCCGGTGGAAATCTTCTGGGTGAATCCGTAGATCACGTCCGGGCGGTTTTTGACCACGGACCGGCTCTTTTCACGCTGGTCCTTTTGCTTGTCGCCGTCGCCGGTGCAGAGCACCTGGGCGGTCTTGGAGCCGTCGCGGTACACGGTCACGCCCTTGCAGCCGTACTCGTACGCCTTCCAATAGATGTCCCAGATATCTTCCTTGGTGGCGGAATTAGGCAGGTTCACGGTCTTGGACACCGCGTTGTCCGTGTACTTCTGGAAGGCGGCCTGCATCTTGAGGTGCCAGATGGGTTCGATGTCCATGGAGGTGACGAACACGCGGCGCAGATCCTCGGGCAGATGATCCATCTTGCGGATGGAGCCGACCTTGGCGATCTCCTCCATGAGCTTGCCGGAATAGGCGTCCGCGTCGCGCACGGCCTGCTCGAAGAACGGGTTGGTCTCCACCAGCTTGTCGTTGTCCATGACGTTGCGGACGAACGACAGGGCGAACAGCGGCTCCACGCCCGAGGAACAGCCGCCGATGATGGACAGGGTGCCTGTGGGCGCGATGGTCGTGGTGGTGGCGTTGCGGTACGGCCCGAGGTTGGCCTTGCCGAAGGTGGACTCCGCGTAGGCCGGGAACGCGCCGCGCTCGGCGGCCAACTGTTTGGACGCGGACCGGGACTCGTCGTGCAGGAACTTCATGACGCGCTCGGCCAGGTCCACGGCCGTCTGGGAGTTGTAGGGCACCTTGAGCTGGTAGAGCAGGTCGGCCCAGCCCATGACGCCCAGGCCGATCTTGCGGTTGGTCTCGACCATCTCGGTGATCTGCTCCAGGGGGTACTGGGAGGCGTCGATGACGTTGTCCAGGAAGCGGACGGACAGGTGGACGATGCGCTTGAGTTCGTCCCAGTCCACCTGGGAGTCCTTGCCGTTCCGGCCTTTGGCAAAGCACTTGCCGAGGTTGATGGAGCCCAGGTTGCACGCCTCGTAGGGCAGAAGCGGCTGCTC
Organism: Desulfovibrionaceae bacterium; assembly: GCA_015709315.1. Taxonomy (GTDB): domain Bacteria; phylum Desulfobacterota; class Desulfovibrionia; order Desulfovibrionales; family Desulfovibrionaceae; genus Pseudodesulfovibrio. The sequence goes on along the minus strand of JACCQI010000080.1, from coordinate 3,701 downwards.
GCCGCAGGGGTTGGTGGACTCGATGTCGCCGAGCTGGGGCGTGGGGTTGTCGCGGTTGATGCGGTCCAGGAACACGATGCCCGGATCGCCGGACTCCCATGCCTTCTGCACCAGGATGTTGAACACCTCGCGGGCGTTGAGCGTGCCCACGGTCTTGCCGGTGTTGGGGGCCACCAGGTCGTATTCCTCGCGCTTTTCCACGGCCTTCATGAACGCCTCGGTCAGGGCGATGGACAGGTTGAAGTTGTTCAGGTCGCCGTCCCGCTCCTTGGCCTTGATGAAGTCCATGATGTCGGGATGGTCCACGCGCAGGATGCCCATGTTGGCCCCGCGCCGGGTGCCGCCCTGCTTGATCTGCTCGGTGGCGCAGTTGAAGATCTTGAGGAAGGAGAGCGGCCCGGAAGCCACGCCGCCGGTGGAGCCCACCACCGAATCCTTGGCCCGCAGCCGGGAGAAGGAGAACCCGGTGCCGCCGCCGGACTTGTGGATCATGGCCGCGTGCTTGACCGCGTCGAAAATGCCCTCGATGTCGTCCTCCACGGGCAGGACGAAACAGGCGGCCAACTGCCCGATGTCCGTGCCCGCGTTCATCAGCGTGGGGGAATTGGGCAGGAACCGATAGGAGGTCATCAGGTCGTAGAAATCGCGCGCCAACTCGGCGGGCTTGTAGGTCGATTCCTTGTACTTGCCCTCCTCCTCGGCGATGGCCGAAGCCACCCGCCAGAAGAGATCCCTGGCGCTCTCGTAGACGATGCCCTCCGCATCCTTTTTCTGATATCGCCGCTTCAAAACTATCTTGGCGTTTTCATTGATGATCGGGTCGGGAAGGTTGGCGGGCATCTTGAGTTTGGACATGCGAAAAAACCTTTTATTTGCTTAAAATAATTAACTTTATATGGTCAACAATAGTGCGTGAAAACGCTGGTGTTAGAGATTTTCTAGACTACAGAAAGCGCCCTGAAAACGCCAGCCCAAATTTCTCTTTCCCAACAGATTCCCGGGAAGCCATGGCCTGTCTGGCTTGCCGGAGCCGGACCTTCTCCGGGACGCAGCCAGGAATCGCTCTCATTTCAAAACGGCATATTTCGGGGGACAATCCGGTCTTTCCCGGAGCTGAACGGGAACCGCGCCGGACACGGCCGCGCTCCTTTCCCTGCCGGTCATTTCCGCAGCACATGGAACGAGTAACCCCAGGATTCGGGATATTCCCTGTACAACCCGATCTCCACGCGGGTCATGTCGATGACGGCCCGGCCGTCCGGATCTGCGCCGTACACGGGTTCCACGTCCGCCAGCCGTTGCTCCACGTCGTCGTAGAAATCGTCCCAGCACGCCTGGTCCATGAGGAAATCGCCGAGAACGGTGTAGCCCGCGGCCTCGGCGGCCCGGTTGTTGGCCCCGGCGGTTCGCATGGCCGGGTAGCCCTCGGCCCAGAAATCGCGCAGCCTTGCGGGCGCGTCCGCCGGGTCCATGCGCCAGACAGCGTCCGAGAAGCACAGCCGCCCTCCGGGCTTGAGAAACGGCTTCCAGTGGTCAAGCGCCTTGTCCACGCCCATGATGTAGGCCGCGCCCTCGCACCAGATGCAGTCAAAGGATTCCGGCTCGGCCCGGACGTCGGCCATGTCCATGACCGCCGCCACGATCCGGTCCGCCACCCCGGCCGCCTTGGCGCGCTCCACCAGCCGGTCCAGGAACGGCCGGTATATTTCGGTGGCCGTGACCACACCGCCGGAGACCTGCGCCAGCGGGATGGTCGCCCCGCCCGACCCGCTGCCCAGCTCAAGTATTTCCGGCTTCCCGGACAGCCCGCACAGCTCCCAGGCGCGCCTGGTCATGGCATGGCTGCCGGGACCCTCGCGCTTCAACCCTTCGTATATCTTGAAAAACAGTTCCATAAACCTTCCCGGCTCCCTGTTGATGTCGAGTAGTTCGTGCGGCGCGGCCGTTTCCATGCCCGCATCATGAACCTATAGACAGGTAAAGCGAAAAGACAACTTTTTTCCCGCCCGGCCCGAAAGCGGATTTACGACGGAATTAAATTCATCTATGAGGCGGGGCAGCGGCATTGTTAACCCAATTTCAGCAAAGAGAGCGTTGAATGCGTATTTCCAATCGTCTGGCCCGTATCAAGCCTTCGGCGACCTTGGCCGTCAACACCAAGGCCCAGGAACTGCGCGACCAGGGACGCGAAATCATCTCCCTGGCCGTCGGTCAGCCCGATTTCCCCACCCCGGCGCACGTCTGCGAGGCGGCCAAGGCCGCCCTGGACCAGGGCTTCACCCGGTACACCGCCGTGCCGGGCATCCCGGAACTCCGCAAGGCCGTGGCCGACTACTACGCCAAGTTCTACGGCGCAACCGCGTCCGGCGACAACACCATCGTGTCCAACGGCGGCAAGCAGGTGCTCTACAATCTGCTCATGGCCGTGGTGAACCCCGGCGACGAGGTGCTCATCCCGGCCCCGTACTGGGTCAGCTACCCGGCCATGGTCCAACTGGCCGAGGGCGTCAGCGTGTTCGTGCCCACCTCCGCCGACGAAAAGTACCTGGTCACCGTGGACGCGCTGGAGGCCGCGCGCACGGACAAGACCCGCGTGCTCATCCTCAACTCGCCGTCCAACCCCACCGGCTGCTGCTACACCCAGGCGCAAATCGACGCCATCGCCGACTGGGCGCGCAAAAACGACATCTTCATCATCGCCGACGAAGTCTACGACCGCCTAGTCTACGACCCGTTCTCGCCCGTTTCCCTGGCCAAGACCTGGGAGGCCCACCCGGAAACAGTGGCCATCGTGGGCGCGCTGTCCAAGTCCTTCTGCATGACCGGCTGGCGCGTGGGATACGCCCTGGCCCACGAGGACCTCGTAAAGGCCATGAACAAAATTCAGGGGCAAAGCACGTCCAACATCAACTCCATCACCCAGAAGGCCGCCCTGGCCGCCCTGACCGGCCCCTGGGACATCGTGGATGAAATGAAGAAGGCGTTTGTCCGCCGCCGCGACCTGGCCTTCGATATCATCACCGGCTGGGGCGCGCCCTGCCCCAAGCCCGACGGCGCGTTCTACCTCTTCCCGGTCCTCGACAAATTCTACACCGAAGACGCCCCGGACTCGGCCGCCATGTGTACCAAAATCCTCGAACAGGCGGGCGTGGCCCTGGTGCCCGGCTCCGCCTTCGGCGACGACAAGTGCATCCGCTTCTCCTACGCCGTGGACGACGAGGTGCTCAAAGACGCCCTTACCAAGGTCGGCAAAGTGCTGATGGGCTAGCCGCGCGACAGGGCGGGCCTCCGGCGGGTCTGCCGACGGCCCCCTTCGGGGAGACCAGGGCGCTGCCCTGGACCCGCCAAAGGCCGAGGGCCTTTGGAATCCCGTGTCGCCTCCGGCGAGGGGCGTGCGGACGCCGCCTTCCGTGCCGGTGTGCGATTTACGCAAGGAAAACGAGAAACGCCGTGCCATGAACAATCATGGTGCGGCGTTTTCCTTGCGTAAATCGCGGGTTGTTTTTTTGGGGGAAGGAGGCTGCACGCGGACAGCGCTTCTTCTTTTCCGACATCGCAACGCGCACGACCTCAGCACAAAAAAGCACACCTTCCCTCAACCCACCGCACGCGCGAATAGCGCATACAAAAAGCTTAGGAAAAGGAAAGGGATGGGGGTCCGGGGGAAGGGGAAGGAAAGAAGGTACAGTCCGGGTACATAG
>JACCQI010000012.1 GCA_015709315.1 Desulfovibrionaceae bacterium | reverse complement strand
CTGAATTGTTTGTGTTCAACTCAGATTACCTCAGATCTGGCCAGCATGGTATTTGTCGCCGCTTCGCGGGGTGGGGCGGCGCGGCGGCGTCGTGGTCGGAGGGGGATCGGGATACTCTCCTTGACGACTCTTTTATTTGGCGGGCTTCTCTGCTATCATGTCGCACTCAACGAACATGAGGAGAATTATGCAACTATTCAAACATATTGCCACGACCTGCCTGGTCCTGCTGCTTCTGGCGGGCTGCTCGGGCGGGGAGGAAACCGCCCAGACCAAGGGGCAGGGGCCGAATCTCAAGGCCACCGCTCCGGCCGCCGCCAAGCCGGCTCCCGGCGACGGCGGCATTCTCGACATGGACGCCGCGGGCCTGGCCGCCTATCTTTCGGCCAACAAGGGCACGCCCACCCTGGTCATGATCTGGACCACCTGGTGCCCGTCCTGCAAGCAGCAGCTTCCCGAGCTGGAGCAGTTGGCGCGGACCCACGGCGACAAGGTGAACATCCTCGCCATGTCCCTGGACGAGAAGCGGTCGGCCCTGGAAAAATACCTGGCCAGGAAACCGCTCGACCTGGCCGTGGCCTGGGGCGACCAGCAGATCGGCCGCGACAACAACGTGGAGGCCATCCCCACGTTGCTTATCTTCGACAAGACCGGGACCAGAATATTCGGGCAGGCGGGCGTGTTCCCGGCATCCATGCTCGGGGCCATGGCCGACAAGCTGGCTGCCGAGTAGCCCGATGATACGCAAGGCACGCATCAAGGACGTCAAGGCGATCCACGGGCTGCTCATGAGCACCGACCAGCACGAGGGGCTGGTCCTGCCCCGGTCCTTCAGCCAGCTTTACTCCCATTTGCGCGATTTCGTGGTGGCCGTGGACGGCGACGGCAAGGTCATCGGCTGCTGCGCCCTGAGCCTGATCTGGGAGGACCTGGCCGAGATCCGCTCCCTGGTCGTTTCCCCGGAGCACCGGGGCAACCACCTGGGCCGGAAGCTGGTGGAGGCTTGTCTGAGCGAATCCGTGACATTGGGCATATACAAGGTGTATACCCTGACGGAGGTGCCGGGCTTCTTCGCCCGCCTGGGGTTCGCCGAGGAGGGCATGGAGTCCCTCAACCAGAAGATATTCCTGGACTGCCTCAACTGCCCGCGGTTCCCGGACCTCTGCAACGAGGTCGCCATGACCATGAACCTGTAACCCTGGACCTGCAGCCATTCGAGCAAATGGGACATAAGCTGACACCCTTCATCTCGGCCGAACGGATCGCGGAGCGGAACAAGGCTCTCGGCCGCGAGATCACCGAAAGCTACGACGGCAAGGAACCTCTGGTCTGCATCTGCGTGCTCAAGGGCGCGTTCCTCTTCTACTCCGACATCATCCGGCAGATCGGCCGCGACATCGAAGTGGACTTCGTGCGCCTGGCCAGCTACGGCACGGCCACGTCCCGGTCCGAGGACATCGTTTTTTCCAAGGACCTGGAGATATCCATCGAGGGCAAGGACGTGCTGGTGATCGAGGATATCGTGGACACCGGACACTCCATGGACTTCCTTCTGCGGGTGTTGCGGATGAGAAACCCGAAGAGTTTGAAAATTTGTGCCCTTATTGATAAGCAGGAACGACGGGAAAAAGACGTCCACGTCGATTTCGCCGGTTTCAAGCTCACCGAGGGCTTTATCGTGGGCTACGGGCTGGACTATGCAGAACGGTACCGCGAACTGGGCGGCATTTACGAGCTGTCCACGGACGCATAGATATAATAACCCGGATTCCTTGGAGATCGAATTATGATCCTCACCTGTCCGAATTGCGAGACCCGCTACAATCTTCCTGACGAAAAGATCCCGGCCGGCGGAGCCAAGGTCAAGTGCTCCAAGTGCGGCCAGGTGTTCAAGGCCGAATTGCCGCCGGAAACCCCGGAAGAGGAAGTCGAGGCCCTGCTGGACGAGGAAAGCGGCGGCGACGTCAAGGCGGGCGACGATTTCGAAGAGACGTTCAACGACGTCGCCGCAGGCGCGGAGCGGGCCGGGGAGGAATCCCCGGACGATCTCGGCGACGATCTGTTCGACGACGAGGCCGAAGAGACCGAACTCGACGACGGCTCCCCCGAGGGGCCGGTGGACGATCTGGCCGATACCGACGACCTGTTCGACGAGACCCCGGACGAGACCCCGGACGAGACCGAAAAGCCGTTCGCGGCGGACGAGGACGCGTCCGGCGACCTCGGCGACGATCTGTTCGAGGACGAGGACGAGGACGAGGACGAGGACGAGGAAGAGGAAGAGGAAGAGTCCGGCGAGGACGACCTGTTCATGGACGACGATTCCGACGAGGACCTGTTCGATGAGGACGAGTCCGGCGATGAAGGTCTTTTCGAGGAGGGCGGCGTTGAGGACTCCGCTTTCGGCGACGGTCTCGAACTGGACGAGGACGCGGGCAAGGGCAGTCGTAGGTCTCTGGGATGCTTGATTATTCTGCTTGTTGTCGCCCTTGGCTTGGGCGGGGCCATCTACTTCAAGGTCTGGACCTACATGGGCGTCAACCTGGGCGACCTGCTCAAGAACGTGCCGTTCGTGGGCCAGATGTTCATGGAGGACGCCGGCGGCGAGCAGGCCGAGCCGGGCGAGTCCCCGGCCGAGCGGGTGCGCAAGATCGAGCTCAAGAACGTCAAGCAGTACTACGTGCCCAACGAGAAGGCGGGCAACCTGTTCGTGGTCGAGGGCAAGGCGGTGAACAAGTTCGACAAGCCCAAGGAGCGGATCAAGGTGGAGGTCATTCTCTACGACGACGTGAACAACGTCCTGACCTCCCAGTCCTTCCTGTGCGGCAACCTGCTTTCCCAGTTCCAGCTCCAGGTGCAGACCGAGAAGGAGATCCGGGACGGCCTTGCCAGCGAGGTCGGCATCCTGTCCAACAACACCTTTATCCGGCCCGGCGCGTCCACCCCGTTCATGGCCGTGTTCTTCCAGCCCCCGACGGGCGTGAAGGAGTTCATGGTCAAGGTGGTCGATGTGGGCGACCCGGAGTGATCCGGGCGGGAATAAGCGGCATCATGGCGGGAGAAGCACCATGTTCTTCCGCCTTTTTTGGCGGCGGGGAAATAATTTTGGGCGTAATTTCACATGAACCGTTGGGTTCGGGCGGAAGGCATTGGGAACCGGGGCTTTCCCGGCTGGCCGGAAGTCTCCGTAACAGGGCGTGTTTTTGGAAAAATGCATTGACGGGAAATGGCGGCGTGTGCTACTTCTCCTCCACTTGTGAAGGATTGCACGAATTGCCGGTTTCGCCTTCAGGCTCCGTCCGGAATGCGTGATAACATCTTTTGCAGGGTTTGAACATGCTCTTTTCAAAAGACGGACGATGGGTGCAGATAACGCAACTGGGCGGGACTGCCGGGACGATGGGTTTGCACATCGTTTCCGCCATTATCGTCGGGCTTGCCATCGGATATTTCCTGGATGGCTATTTCGGGACCAAGCCTTGGTTCATCATGATCTTTTTTTTCGTGGGGGTCGTGGCCGGGTTCAAGATGGTCTACGAGGATTTCAGGAAATTGCAGCGGCGGGAAGAGGCGCGTAAAGCAGGTTCTTTGAAACAGGATGGAGAAGAGAGTGCTGGGCAGGATGAACCAAGGGCTTGAGCGGTTGCTCGTCAAGAGCGGTTTCAATGTCCCCGATGTTCGCATCGTTGTCCGCAATCAGGTTTATGTGTCGCTGGGGACCTCTCTAGTGATCATGCTGGTTACACTTTTTTCCCGATGGTCTCTTGCGTATCTGGCGGGGGCGGTGATAGCCCTGGTCAACTTCTGGACGCTCGCCCGCGTTGCCCAGGTGTTGGTGCATGACCGGAACAAGGGGCCGTATCTTCTGTTTGTCATATTCATGGGTAAGATGACTCTGAGCGGGCTGGCCCTCTGGTGGCTGATCGGAGTCGAACGAGTTCCCCACTGGGGGCTGATAGCAGGTCTCGGGACCGTGGTGGTCAACATCACCGCAACCGGCCTGGTTCAGTTGGGGAAGAAATAGCCTAGCTGCTTCAAGGAGGCTTGGAAATGGGTTTTTCAGGTGGATTAGCTCACCCTCTTTTGTACATGGACATGCTGAAAAGCATCGGCCACTGGGGCACAAGCGTTGAACAGGCACTCGGCGTGCAGTCCATCAACCACGTGCTCTACATGTGGCTGGTCATGGCCATCATTCTGTCGCTCGGCCTGCTTGTCCGCAGCCGTCTGCAACTGGTTCCCGGCGGCCTCCAGAACGTTTTCGAGACCATCATCGGCGGCCTGGAAGACTTCGTCGTCGCCAACGTCGGCCAGGAAGGCCGGCAGTTCATGCCGCTTTTGTGTACCATTTTCATCTTGATCCTGGGCATGAACTGGCTCGGCCTCATCCCGGGCTGCGACGCTCCCACCGCGAACATCAATACCCCGGCCTCCATGGCCATCATCGTGTTCCTGTTCTACCAGTACGTGGGCATCAAGAAATGGGGCCCGAAATACATCAAACACTTCATGGGTCCGGTTCCCGCGCTGGCTCCGCTCATGCTCATCCTGGAGCCGGTTTCGCATCTCGCCCGGCCGCTCAGCCTGACGCTTCGTCTCTTCGGCAACATCCGAGGCGAGGAAATCGTCCTGATCCTGATGTTCATGCTCGCGCCCATCGTCGGCTCGCTGCCCATGTACTTCCTGTTCATCCTTGCAAAGACCATCCAGGCGTTCATCTTCTTCATGCTGACGATGCTCTACCTGCAGGGCGCCTGCGAGCACGCACACTAAGAGCCTGCCGCACAATTTTGGGGAAATGGTCCTTGGACCACAACAATATTAAGTAATCCATTGGGAGGATTAACATGAAACTTGCCAAGATTTTGTTCTCGACCCTGGCCATGCTTCTGGTCGCTTCCGTTGCCTTTGCCGCCGAAGGCGCCGATCCCGTCATGTCCGCCAAGGCGTACGCCACTGCCATCGGCATGGGCATCGCCTCCGGCCTCTGCGGCATCGGCCAGGGCATGGGCGTCAAGGGCGCTTGTGAAGGCATCGCCCGCAACCCCGAAGCCGGTGGCCAGCTGTCCACCGCTTTGATCCTGGGCCTGGCGTTCATCGAGTCTCTCGCCATTTACGCCCTGGTCGTCAACCTGATCCTGCTCTTTGTCGTCTAGTATCCGACCCGCGAAATAGTCATTGGGGGGGAGGCTCCGGCCTCCCCCCTTTCCGGCTTCCACTTGTTAAAAAATTCACATGACTGGTCCGTTTTTTATGCGTAAGAGGCACACAAATTGAAGAGCGAACACATTCCCAAGGCGACAATCGGCCGACTGGCCGTATACATCCAGGTTCTGGAAAACCTGCTCAGGGACGGCAACGAGGTTATCTCCTCTGAGAAACTCGCCCGCGCCTGTTCAGTCAATTCGTCGCAGATTAGGAAGGACCTCGCTTATTTCGGCGAGTTCGGCGTTCGCGGAGTTGGCTACTACGTCCAAGAACTGATCACTTCCATCAAGGCATCGCTCGGCATCGACCGGGTTTGGAAGTGCGCGCTCATCGGCGTGGGCAACATGGGCAGCGCGTTGCTCAGGCACCACGATTTCGAGAAGCGCGGCTTCAAGATCTGCGCGGCCTTCGACTGCGACCCGGACAAGATCGGGCTGGAGTTCGAGGGCATGGAGATCGTCTGCCCCACCCATCTCAAGGAGCAGGCTCCTGAACTCAACCTTGAGATCGGCATCATCGCCACCCCCCCGGACCGCGCCCAGCGCGCGGCCAACCACCTGGTGGACGCCAACATCAAGGGCATCATCAACTTCGCCCCGTCGCGCATCAACGTCCCCAAGCACATCCCGGTCGAATACGTCGATTTCTTCGACCACCTCTACGCAATCGCCTTTCAAATCACTCTTGGTACTGATTAGCGTCGGCTTCCGATAGCGGGCCGCCTGCACATTTTTCCGGCTCCCGCCTGTCCTCACGTACTGGATGTACGCTGCGGGAGGCGGAAGCCGGAGAAAACGCACATGCGACCCACTCTCGAAAGCCTCACTCCGGCGGCGCACGGAGAGGGGGGGCGCATCGGCAGAGTGGCGTTTTGGTCGGGACGGCGTTGCGTTGACCCGCTGTCGGGTGCCTTTGGCACCCGAATCGCTTGTGGTGTCGTGTTTTGGTTGGGTGCAGGGGCGATGATTGGGCTTCGGGTGTCAGGTCCGAAGGAGGGTTGCCGCGTCCCGCGTCTTTGAGAATCCCAACGCCTTGCCTCATCCTCATTCCACAGATGCGGACCGTCATTTTGACGCCACCACCGCAACCCGCCCGAGCGCAGCGAGCGATAAAAAGTTTAGGAAGGGCAAGGGGATGGGGGGGCGGAGGCAAAAACAAGCCTGTTGTTGCCTCCGGTTGTTCGCGTTACGCCTTGAAGCGGTAGCCGACGCCTCGGATGGTTTCGATCCAGGCGGCGTAGGGGCCGAGTTTTTGGCGCAGTCTGCGGACGTGTGTGTCCACGGTCCGGGAGTAGCCCTCGAAGTGGGTGTCCCAGACGGTATCCAGGAGGTTGTCCCGGGTCTGGACCTTGCCCGCGCCGGAGATGAGCACGGTGAGGAGCTTGAACTCCGTGGCGGTGAGGGAAATCTGTTCGCCGTCGATTTCGATCTGGTGCGCCTCGAAGTCGACCTTGAGCCCTTCGCGTTCCCAGAGCTTGGGCGCGTTTGGTTCGGGCGCTCCGTAGCGGCGCAGGATGGCCTTGATGCGGAGCACCAGCTCGCGCGGGGAAAACGGCTTGACCACATAGTCGTCCGCGCCGAGTTCCAGGCCCACGATCTTGTCCACTTCCTCGCCCTTGGCGGTGAGCATGATGATGGGGATGCGCGCCAGGGTGGGGTCTCCCTTGAGATGGCGGCAGACTTCCAGGCCGTCCACGCCCGGCATCATGAGATCGAGCAGGATGATGTCCGGCTTGAACGCCTGGGCGAGTTCGAGTCCGAATTCGCCGTCTTCGGCCGCGGCCACGTCGAACCCGGCCGCGACGAGGTTGTATTTGAGCAGTTCCCGGGTATCCCTGTGGTCTTCGACCACCAGAACTTTTTGTGCTGACACGACGAAGCTCCTTTGAGGTTTTCGGCTCCGCTATACATGAACTCTGTAACATTGAGTGTTACATATGGGTAACGATTTTTCAACATTGCCGGTCGGTTCCGCCAGCCCCGCCGGTTAGGATGCGCCGGGCACGGGGGGGGCTGAAGCCTGGTTTCGTCGTTTACAACAGGCTGATATAATGTATGAAAATAATTGAAAATGGCCATAAAGAGCTTTGGCCGCCATGCCGATATGGTAGGTATCAGCCGCAACAACCGCCTTTCATCCCGGAGCGACCGCCGCATGTACTACCATGGCTTTGACAAGAAATTCCCCTCGGGCAGCAAGTACTGGACAATGTATGACGATCAGCTCATCGGCATGCTGTTTTCCAAGATCGTGAACAAGACGCTGAGCGTCGAGACCCCGGACGCCGGGGCCGAGGAAATCGTGGACGAAATGGTCCAGAACCTGTTCGATCTTTGTTTTTACATCAACAAGGATTTTCACGACTGCTAGCCGCGACGCCCGCATTTGAATCCATAACGGCAAAGGCCCGGCGGATGCGCTCCGCCGGGCCTTTGCCGTTGGTGATTCGGGTCAGGGCTTGAGGCAGCGCTTGACCGCCGTGATGACGTCGTTGACGTCGCCGTCGGTGAGCTTGGGCGAAAGCGGCAGGCTGATGGTCTGGCGGCCAAGGGCCACGGCCTGGGGCGTGTCTTCGAGCTTCCAGCCGTACCGCTCCTGGTAGTACGGGTGCTCGGGAATGGACAGGTAGTGGACGCCCGCGCCGATGTTCTCTTTCGTCAGCCGCATCAGGAGCTGGTCGCGGTCGATGCCCGCGTACACGGGATCGACCATCAGGGTGTACAGGTGCCGGGCGTGGCGGGTGTCCGGGGCCTCGGGTGCGGGACAGCCAACGGGCAGGGGCCTGAACGCCTCCTGGTACATGTCCCAGATCTCGCAGCGGCGCTTGAAGTTTTGCTCCACGCGCTCGAGCTGGTGGATGCCGATGGCGGCCTGGATGTCCATCATGTTGTACTTGAACCCGGCGTGGACCACCTCGTAGTGCTTGTAGCCTTCATCGGAAAAGCGCTTCCAGGCGTCGGCGGACATGCCGTGCAGGCCGAGCACCTTGACGGTCTTGATGTCCTCCTCGCGCCGGGCGACGATCATGCCGCCTTCGCCGGTGCAGACGTTCTTGGTCACGTAGAAGGAGAAGCAGCCGAAGTCGCCGAAGGTTCCGGCGTGGCGGCCCTTGTAGGTGGTCTCGATGGCGTGGGCGCAGTCCTCGACCACCTTGAGATCATGCTTGTCGGCGATGGCCATGAGCGCGTCCATGTCGCAGGGGCGGCCCGCGAAGTGGACGGGCAGGATGGCCCGGGTGCGGCTGGTGATTTTGTCGCGCACGGATTCGGGGTCGATGTTTTGGGTGAGCGGGTTCACGTCGGCCAGCACGGGCGTGCATCCGGCGTGAATGATGGCGTTCACCGAGGCGCAGAAGGTCAGCGGCGTGGTGATGACCTCGTCGCCGGGCTTGAGGCCGAGCGCCACCAGGGAGAGGTGCAGGGCGGCGGTGCAGGAGTTGCAGGCCGCGGCGTGGCTCGCGCCCGTGTAGGACGCGAAGTCGGCTTCGAACCGGGCCACCTTGGGGCCGGTGCCGAGCCAGCCGGACTTGAGGGAATCGACTACTTCGTCGATCTCGGGCTGCTCGATGAGCGGCGCGCCGAAAACCAGGAAATTATCTTTTGAACGAACGGGCATGTCCGCGTTGCTCCTTGTAATGGGTTGCTGCGAGAGGTTTAGCAGATAACGATGGGGGGGTAAACGAGACAGATGGACGCAAGTCCGGGCCGGGACATCAGAAATGCACGCGGTTGCGGCCGCATCGCTTGGCCGCGTACAGGGCGTCGTCCGCGCGCCGGAAGAGGGAATCCAGGCTGTCGGTTTCCGAGGCCATGGCGGCTCCGCCGATGCTGACCGTGACCGGGAAGGGCTTGCCGTCGGCCGTGAACGGCTCGTCGGCTACGGCCTGGCGGATTCGTTCCGCGGCCAGGAGGGCCTGCTCCCCGGTGGCGTGGGGCATGAAGACGGCGAACTCCTCGCCGCCGATGCGGCCGAAGATGTCCACCATCCGCAGGATGAGCGAGCACCGTTCGGCCAGGGCGGAGAGCACCGCGTCGCCCGCCGCATGCCCGGCCGCGTCGTTGACGGCCTTGAAATGGTCGATGTCCATGAGCAACAGGGAGCACGGGTGGCCGTACCGTTTGGCCGCCCTGAATTCCCGCTCGCACAGCTCGTTGACGCGCCTGCGGTTGAGCAGGCCGGTGAGGACGTCTGTCTCGGCCTGGCGCTTGAGTTCGGTCAGGGCCACGTATTCGCGCCGCTGGGCCGTGCCGAACCGGATGCAGAAGTAGAGGCCGAAGCCGTTGGTCAGGCAGAAGACCAGGGCCGTGTTGACGACGTGCCCGGAAGCGGCGTTGGTGAAAAAGGCGAGCGTGAGCATGTAGGCCACGGACCCCAGGCCGCCGCAAAGGATGGATTGCCAGATCTGGGGCGGCTGGAAGAGATAGAACGTCAGGACGATGTAGGCGGTGATCGGGGTCTCGCGCAGGACGGCGATGTCGGCCTTGAGGTAGAGTTCCAGGCATTCGGAGGCCATGACGACGGCCATGTAGAGTCCGGCGGCCAGGCCCATGTCGCTGGCAAGGGCTTTTTTGTTGAAGGAGAGGAACAGCGGGATGAGTCCGGTCAGGGCGGCCAGGCACCGGGCGGCGATGAGCAGGGAGAGGGGCGGGCCGGAAAGCATCGTGGAGTCGGCGTAGGCGGCCCCGAGGTACGCCGTGGCCGTGATGGCGCAGATGAAGCGCAGCCTCCTTCGGGTGGCGGGCTGCCGGTCCGCCTGGAATTCCCGTTCCGCCTGGGGGTCGGCCAGTCGGCCGAGAACGTCTGTTTCCGCTTGTAGTTCGAGGAATTGATACATGGTCGGTGCCGCCGGGAAATGTGTGTGTTGATTAGGGGTTCCTTTCAGTACCAGATGCCGGAATCAATAACAATGACCCGATTGCCGGAAGGCCGCCGAAACGGCCCGCAAGTGACGATCGGGATACGTTGCCGCCCCACGGTTGCGCTTCGCATCATCATTGGCTATATACCCCATCCGGCCCGATTTCGGACCGGCAATATTCAATCTGATACGAGGTACCGCAAGTGATCAGACCAGATTTCGAAAAAATGAACGGGCTCGTTCCCGCCATCGCCCAGGACGCCGAGACCGGCGAGGTCCTGATGATGGCCTACATGAACGAAGCGGCATGGGACAAGACACTGGAAACCGGCGAGGTCCATTACTGGAGCCGCAGCCGTCAGGAATTATGGCATAAGGGCGGTACCTCGGGCCATACGCAGAAGGTGAAGTCCATCCGCATCGATTGCGACGACGACACCTTGGTGATACGTATCGAACAGATCGGCGGAGCGGCCTGCCACAAGGGCTACCGCTCCTGCTTTTACCGGGAACTGAAGGACGGCGAGGTCAGGGAATGCTCGCCCTATGTCTTCGATCCCAAAGAGGTATATAAAAAATGAGTGAAGAAATACTCCGACTCGGCGTGCCCAAGGGCTCCCTCCAGGAAGCGACCATCAAGCTGTTTGAAAAGGCGGGATGGCGGATCAAGCTGCACAACCGCAACTACTTTCCGGATATCGACGACGACCGCATCAAGTGCTCCCTGGCCCGCGCCCAGGAGATGTCCATGTACGTGGAGAACGGCACCTTCGACGTGGGCCTGACCGGCATGGACTGGATCAGGGAGAACAAGTCCGACGTGGTCGTGGTGGACGACCTGATCTACTCCAAGGTCAGCAACCGCAAGGCCCGCTGGGTGCTCTGCGTCAAGGGCGACTCCCCGTACAAGCGGCCCGAGGACCTGGACGGCAGGAAGATTTCCACCGAGCTGGTGGGTTTCACCAAGGAATACTTCGCGTCCCAAGGCATTAACGTGGACGTGTCCTTTTCCTGGGGCACCACCGAGGCCAAGGTGGTCGAGGGGCTGTGCGACGGCATCGTGGAGATCACCGAGACCGGCACCACCATCCGGGCCAACGGGCTTCGGATCATTGCCGAGCTGATGCAGACCAACACCCAGATCATCGCCAACAAGGACGCCTGGGCCAATCCCGAGAAGCGCAAGCTGATCACGGAGATCAACCTGCTGCTTCAGGGCGCCCTGCGCGCAGGCCGCATGGTCGGGCTCAAGATGAACCTGCCCAAGGACAAGCTGGCCGACCTGAACGGCACCCTGCCGAGCCTCAACTCCCCCACCGTGGCCGAGTTGCAGGACCCCAACTGGCTGTCCGTCGAAGTCATGGTGGACGAGAAGATCGTGCGCGATCTGATCCCCCGGCTGGTGGCCTTCGGGGCCGAGGGCATCATCGAGTACCCGTTGAACAAGGTCATCTAGGGCGGATGCCCCTGTTGCGAACATTTGGGCCGGGAGAAGCTGTGCTTCTCCCGGCCTTTTTGCGTCCGTGTTTTGCGCGCGACGGATGGTTGTTCGCGAACGGCGGTTGAAGAGGAGCGTCCGCGCTCCGCGTTGGACGCCCCCTGTCATCGACACGTCGTTTTCCGCCCTTACGGCGGCCCTGTTTTTGGCTGGCGCCCCAAAAATAGGGGAAAAAGGGCGCTTGCGTTGCTGCCGCGTGATGCCGGGCCCAAGAGCCTGTAGGCGACTTTCGCTCACCCGATTGAAAGCCTGCTGACGCAGGCGCAATCGGGCTGCGCTTCGTCGCCCGCGACAGGCTCTAAGGCCCGGCATCAATTACCGATCTTCGGGTGGGAGTGTGTGAGTGCCGCGCTGCGGCGGGCTGGGAAAGGCAAGTGCGGACGCTGTATTCGGTGCAATGCACATTGATGAGCTTGAGGTGGGCGGGCAGATATTACACCGGCCGCGCTCCGCGTTATACTTCCCCTGTCATCGACACGTCGTTTTCCGCCCTTACGGCGGCCCTGTTTTTGGCTGGCGCCCCAAAAATAGGGGAAAAAGGGCGCTTGCGTTGCTGCCGCGTGATGCCGGGCCCAAGAGCCTGTAGGCGACTTTCGCTCACCCGATTGAAAGCCTGCTGACGCAGGCGCAATCGGGCTGCGCTTCGTCGCCCGCGACAGGCTCTAAGGCCCGGCATCAATTACCGCTCTTCGAGTGGGAGTGAGGGAATGCCGCGATGCGGCGGGGTGGGAAAGGCACGTGCGCGCACCCACGGCACCTCCTGAAAAACGATCCGTTTTTTGCCTGCTGCCTTCCCAAAAAAAAAAGACAAGTGCGTCCCCCAAATCCGCTTCCCTTACCATAGCCCCGACCAACGGCCCCAAGCATTGGAGCGATTCGGGGAGCGCAGCGACCCGACAGCGGCTCTCGCGTCCGCACCCCGCCCCGCGTCCAGGATCTCTTCACAACTCGCAAAGCCGCCGCCCTCCGAACAACCAATCGGCAGGGCGCTTCCCCACAGCCATCCGTCCGCAACATCTCGAACAGGAGATCGAAGGTCCTCACCCGCCCTTGACCGCCGGTTAGAAGCTGACCACGAGGGGCGGCGGCTCTTGTACGGAAACACAGGCGAATAGCCTTGGACCACGGATTGCCGAAAAGGCAGGGCACCCCGCCCCCCAAGAGCCGGGAGCCGCTCCGAGCGGATCAGCTTCTTCCGCCGGTCTTGGGGGCGGCCGCACCCATCACCAGCGCGCTTTTTGCGCACTTTTTGGGGCGCTAGCCAAAAAGTGCGTCGCCGTAAAGGCGAAACAATCAGGGAGGATAACAGAGGGAAGTATAACGCGGAGCGCGGACGGTTTTCTTCAACCGCTGTTCCGCGAACAATCCCCCACCCCAGCGCCCTGCGGCGCAAACACAACCTCCCTCCATGCCGCTTTCATAAAGAGAAACCTTTCAGTATAGTCCCCCTCAACTTTGGAGGAGGAACCCCGATCATGCTGGAAGGACTGTTCACCATCGAAAATCTCATTGCCCTGGTCACCCTGTCGAGCCTGGAAATCGTGCTCGGCATCGACAACATCGTCTTCGTGGTGGTGGTCACCAACAAGCTCCCCGAGGCTTCCAGGGACATGGCCCGCAGGCTGGGCATCGGCCTGGCCATGATCACCCGCATCGCGCTTCTGCTCGCCATCTCCGCCATCATGGGGCTGACCGCGCCGCTGTTCACCGTGTTCGACCACGTGGTCTCGGGCCGGGACGTGGTGCTGCTGGTCGGCGGCCTGTTCCTGCTGGCCAAGGCAACCCACGAGATCCACGACAAGCTGGAAGGGCCGGACAACGGCGAGAGCCGCGTGCGCGCCAATTACTCGTACGCGAGCGCGATCATACAAATCATGCTGCTCGACGTGGTCTTCTCGCTGGATTCGGTCATCACCGCCGTGGGCATGGCCCAGCACCTGGGGGTCATGATCGCGGCCATCGTGGCGGCCGTGCTGGTCATGCTCCTCTTTTCCGGGCCGGTGTCGGACTTCGTGTCCGCCCACCCCACGGTGCAGATGCTCGCCTTCTCCTTCCTGCTGCTGGTGGGTATCTTCCTGATAGCGGAAGGACTGCACAAGCACATCGACCGGGGCTACATCTACTTTGCCATGGCCTTTTCCCTGTTCGTGGAATTTCTCAACCTGCGCGTCCGCAAGGCGCGACAAAAGGCCCGGGCCTGATGATTCAGCCGGGGACGGGGAGCGAGTACACCCCGGCCCAGCCGCCGAGGAATATCCGCTCGCATCGGCCGGGCAGCCCGGCCGAGCCGAGAATTCCGTCCGTCCCGCCCTTGTCCATGTAGCGCCTGAAATAGGCGTGGTGATCCCTGCCCGCCATGCGTTCGATCAGCCGGATCGCGCTCCCGGCCCACCAGCCCTGGCCGTCCGCCCGGTAGTCGGCCACCACCACGAGGCCGCCCGGCCGGACGATGCGCCGGGCCTCGGACAGGATGGCCAGGGCCGTGTCCAGGGGCTTTTCGTGCAGGGCGAAGCTGATGGTCGCGCCGTCAAAGACGTGGTCCCGGAGGGGCAGGGCGGCGGCGTCCGCCCGGATGAAACGGGCGGGCTGCTTGCGGGCGGCCACGCCCAGCATGGCCGGGGAGAGGTCCACGCCCGTGGCGTCCATGCCGGTCCGGGCGGCCAGGCCCGCCAGCATGCCGGTGCCGCAGCACAGGTCGGCCACGGTCGTGCATCCCCGCCGCGCGAGCAGGCCGGTCATCTCGCGGTACAGGGGACGCAGGGCGGGCGAGAGCAGCGGGTCGTAGAGCCGGACGAACCATTGGTACTCGTCCATGGTCTATTGCCCGTTGGCCTTGAGGAGCCGGTCGATGTTCACTTCCCTCATCCCGTTGTCCCGGAGGATTGCTCGCATCCTGCCGGAGGCGGCCACTTCCTTCATCCGGCTGTCGTAGAGGGCCTGGAACCGTCGGCCCTTTTCCGTGGGGGCGAAAATGACGCGAACCTTCAGGGTCTTGATGCGTGCGATGTCGAATTCCGGGGTGGGCAGCTTGGCCGCGAGCAGGGCCTCTTCGAGCAGGCTTTCCTCGTCGAGCACGTATTTCACATGCCCCCGGTCAAGCAGTTGGAATACCGAGACCCGGTGATAGGCGGTCTGCACCAGCATATCAACCGGAACCAGCCGTTGCAGATCGAACCCGTATATGCAGGCCACCCGCTGGCCCTTGAGGTCTTCCACGCCCTCGAATTCGTTTTCGATCCGGTGGGCCACGGCCAGGTCGTAGAGGGCGATGGCCGCCGTGCCCCGGATGGTCGTTTCGTGGGCGTCGTCAAGGGCCAGGGTGCAGTCGATGGTTCCTTTCTTCAATGCCTGCCGGGTGTTCAGGAAGGGCATGTTCCGGTGCTCGAACTCGACGTCCGCCTGTTCGAAGACTTCCTTGAGCACTTCCGTGATCATGCCGGTTTCGCATGGTTTCACCGATCGGCCTATGTAGGGCATGCCGAACACGCAGCGCAGGGGCTTCTGCCATTCGGGGTAGTCCGAGGCGCATGCCGGAGCGGTCCAGGCACAGGCTACGAGCAGGGCACCAAGGACCGCAAGCGCCGGGAGCATTCGGCGGAAGAAGGGCAAGTTGGTGAGCATCCCCCATTGTTGGTGGAAATCCGGGAAATGGCAACCGGAAAACCGGGCGGCAGGGGAGGAGGTTTCTGACGGTAATAGGTAGCGCAGCCCTGTAGCTTTGATTTTGGGCGCTTGCGTGCCTTTTGTTCCGAATGAACCAAAAAAACAAAATATATCAATTTATTTGGCTAAGTATGCTTGTCATGCTGTTGGTTTTTCAATACTCGGTTGAGCCAATGCGGAAACACGCACGTTCAAAATGCTATTGACAATGTACCAATAATTAGTACATCAAAACCAGAGAGGTTGGGAATTCATGGCTTGGAAAGTTGCCATTCCCAAGAAGGTTGAAAAACAAATCGGCAAGTTGCCTCAAAAAGCACAGAAGGCTTTGACTTTGCTGATCGTTGAAATTGAAAATGCTGGCCCGGTTAGAGGCGACTGGCCCAACTATAGCAAGCTTTCGAGATACTCTCACCATTGTCACCTGAAGAAAGGGCAACCGTCGTACGTTGCTATTTGGCGAGAGGTGGAGGGCGAAATTCAACTGGTGGAGGTGACCTATGCAGGCACGCATGAAAAAGCCCCATACTGAGACGATTCTGTACTACGTTGAATGCCCTACGCCGAAGACGGCAAAGGACGCAAAGGACTTCCTGGAGCGCATGGGGTGCAAGGTCAGCGACAGCGTGGACGCCAGGGAAGTTTTTCCTGACCGCAGTGCCGGGACGCTTCTTGCGGGTGCCCGGTATCGTGAAGACCTCACCCAGGTGGAGCTTTCCAGCCTTTCCGGTATCCCGAGGCGGCATATTTCCGAAATGGAAAACAACAAGCGGCCTATCGGAAAGACGAACGCCAGGAAGTTGGCAAAGGCTTTGAACATGGATTATAGGACGCTTTTGTAAATAAACTTCGCCCATAAAAAACGCCCCGTTCCGGTGAGTAGCCGGGACGGGGCGTTTTTTTATGGGCGAAGCTGGGGGTGCCCTCGGGAACCGAGTGGCCGCAAGTGCCGGGATGCGTATTGGGTGTCCCATGAACTCCTCCGGTCACATTCGGGATCCTCTTCCCCGTTTGTGTGGATGGTGCGCAGAAAACAAAAATAATAAAATATTTTATATTGTTATCTTAAAAGTGGCAAATAAGCACATGAACCATTTTGGCGAGGCGGGGTCAGCCGCAAGACGAAAGAAAAAGCCAGGCCCGCCGCGTATTCCGATACGCAAGGGTCTGGCTTTTTCGCAGCAACGCGGCGGATGGCCCAGCATCGCCAAAATGGCGCGCCAGGTAGGATTCGAACCCACGGCCGTCGGCTTAGAAGGCCGATGCTCTATCCACCTGAGCTACTGGCGCGCTGGGTTATCCTGATAATAGAGGGAACGAGTACAGGTCAAGAATATTTAGGGCCGCTACTCGCCGATGATCTTGACCAGCACCCGCTTTCTGCGGCGGCCGTCGAACTCGCCGTAGAAGATGCGCTCCCAGGTGCCGAAGTCGAGCCGCCCGTCCGTGATCGCCACCACCACCTCGCGGCCCATGACCTGGCGCTTCATGTGCGCGTCCGCGTTGTCCTCGTAACCGTTGTGCCGGTACTGGCCCACCGGTTCGTGCGGGGCGAGCTTTTCCAGCCATACCTCGTAGTCGTGATGCAGGCCGGACTCGTCGTCGTTGATGAATACCGAGGCCGTTATGTGCATGGCGTTGACCAGCATCAGCCCCTCCCGGACGCCCGATTCCCGGAGCGCCTGCTCGCATTCGTCCGTGATATTGATGAACGCCCGCCGGGTGGGCACCTCGAAAAAGAGTTCCTTGCGGTAGGATTTCATGTACGCTCCTTGCTTTTCGGGCGGCCGGGATGCCGGCGCACCGGGTTTTCGTGATAATTGAGGGGGCGAGTTCCGGTCAAGGCCCGCCGTGGACGGGCGTTGCCTGGATTGTTCCCGGATTGAAAACATCAATGGCGCGAGGTTGCATTTTTTGTGCAAGTAGATATTGTAAACTATTATCAATTGATCACATATAAAGACGAGAGGTGGCTCATGTCCCTTGTTCAACTGAAGGATATCTCCAAATCGTATAAGCTGGGCGAGGTCGAGATACCGGCCCTCAGCGACGTCACGCTCGACATCGACAAAGGCCGACTGGTGACGTTCATCGGCCCCTCGGGCAGCGGCAAGACCACGCTGCTCAACGTCATCGGCTGTATGGACAGGCCCGATTCCGGGTCCG
Organism: Desulfovibrionaceae bacterium; assembly: GCA_015709315.1. Taxonomy (GTDB): domain Bacteria; phylum Desulfobacterota; class Desulfovibrionia; order Desulfovibrionales; family Desulfovibrionaceae; genus Pseudodesulfovibrio. The sequence goes on along the minus strand of JACCQI010000012.1, from coordinate 49,049 downwards.
TGACCATCGATTCCCGGCGCATCGACAACCTGGACCGCAAGGGTGCGGCACGGTTCCGCGGCGAGAATCTCGGGTTCATCTTCCAGTCGTTCAATCTCATTCCGGTCCTCTCTGTGTTCGAGAACGTGGAGTACCCGCTCATGATGATACAAAAGACCCCTCCGGCCGAGCGCAGGGAGCGGGTCATGCGGCTGCTCGAGGCCGTGGGCATGGCGGATCAGGCGGAAAAGCGGCCGGACCGGATTTCGGGCGGCCAGCGGCAGCGCGTGGCCGTGGCCCGCGCCCTGGTGACCAATCCCCGGCTGGTGCTGGCGGACGAGCCCACCGCCAACCTGGACAAGAAAACGGCCCTGGATGTGCTCGACCTCATGCGCGCCATGCGCGACGAGTTCGGGACCACGTTCCTTTTCTCCACCCACGATCCGCGCATCGTGGAGCATGCCGACGTTATTCACGGCATCGAAGACGGCAAACTGGTGGAACATTCGCAGTTCCTCGAAGGAATGCAGAGCCATGATTAACATCTTCAAAATCGCCATCCGCAACCTCATGCGGTACAAGCGCCGCACCATGCTGACCTCGCTGCTCATCGTCATCGGCGTGTGCATGGTCGTCCTGTTCTCCGGCCTGGCCGGTTCGTTCAAGTCCATGATGATCGGCATCATCACCGATTCCAGCATCGGGCACCTGCAAATCCACAAGAAGGGCTACGTGGCCTCCATCGACACCCTGCCGCTGAACATGAATCTGTCGGCGGAGCAGTACAAGAAGGTGGCGGGCGTGCTGGACGGAAAACCGGCCATCGAGGCGTATGCCCCCCGCGTCAAGTTCGGGGCCATGCTGTCCAACTACGCCGAGTCCACCAGCGTCAGGCTGAGCGCCATCGACCCCGTCCGGGAGCAGCGCGTCTGCACCGCGCTGTACACCCGGCTCAAGAACAAGCACGACCCGGCCGAACCCATCCTGAAGCCGGGCGAGGTGATCATTCCCGAACGCATCGCCAAGGCCATGAAGATCAAGCCCGGTGCCCCGGTGGTGCTGGTGGCCACCAACAAGGACGGCTCGGTCAACGGCATGGAGTACACCATGACGGCCGTGATCGAGGACATCCTCGGGCCGGGCGGCAAGGACGGGTACATGCACATCGACGACGCCCGCAAGCTGCTGCGGATCAAGGGCGGCGAGGTGACCGAGATCGTCATCCGGGCCAAGCCGGACGCGTCGTTCGACAAGGTGGTCAAGGGGCTCATGGCGGAGCTGCCGGGGCTTGAGATACACACCTGGGAAAAGCTGTCCCCGTTCGCCAACATCGCCGGGATGATCGACCTGATGATCATCACGGTCAAAATCATCATGATCGCCATCGTGCTCATTTCGGTGCTCAACGTCATGCTCATGTCGGTGTTCGAGCGCATCCGCGAGATCGGCACCATCGCCGCCATGGGCACCCTGCCGTCCCGGATCATGGGCCTGTTCGTGGCCGAGGGATTTTCCCTGGGCCTGCTGGGCACCGTGGCCGGGCTGGTCCTGGGCGTGGCCGGGCTGCTGCTGGTCAAGGCCCTTGAAATCAACTTCGAGTTCGGGCGCATGAAGGGCCTTGTCCTGCGCCCGGAGATCAACGTGTCCGAGCTGCTGGTCATCGGCTCCATCGTCCTGCTGGCCGCCGTGCTGGCGGCCCTGCAACCCGCGTACAAGGCGAGCAGGATGGAACCCGTGGACGCCCTGGGCCATGTCTAGTAAAGGAAGAAAATCATGAAGAAGATACTCCTCACCCTCACAGCCGTCCTGGCGCTGTGGGCCGCTTCGGCCCCGGCCATGACCCCCGACGAGCTGTTGTCCACCGTGGACCGCAACCTCAATCCCGAAAGCTACGAGTCCTACCGCAAGTTGATCAACATCGAGCCTGACGGGAGCAAGCGGGAATACCTGATGTACACCATCAAGAAGGGACAGGACAAAGTGGCGTCCGTGTTCCTGGAACCCGCCAGCGACAAGGGGCGGGCCACTCTGCGCCTGGGCGACAACATGTGGCTGCACATCCCCAACGTGGGCAAGCCCGTGCGCATCACCTCGCTGCAATCCGTCACGGGCAGCGTCTTCAACAATTCCGACATCATGCGGCTTGATTTCGGCACGGAATACAACGCCGAGTCCATGGAGGAGGTCGAGGGCGGGACCCTGCTCCGCCTGAAGGCCAAGACGGACAGCGTGGCCTACGACAAGCTGGAGATGGTGGTGGACAAGAAGTACACCGTGCCCACCGAGATCAAGTGCATCACGTCGTCCGGCATGCTCATCAAGACCCTGTACTTCAAGAAGATCACCGAGTTCGAGGGCGGCCGCATCCGCCCGGCGGTCATGGAGACCGAATCCCCGCTGAATCCGGGCTACAAGTCCATCATTCTGTTCGCCAACGTGCGGTCCAGGGATTTCGACGACGAGGTGTTCACCCTGAACTACCTGCCGCGCGTGGAATCCCTGAGAAAGTAGGCGATGACCGGCGGCAGGCACGTCATATTCGCGACGGGGGCGGCTTCGGCCGCCCTCGTCCTGTTCGTCTTCCTCCTGCTCGCCTTTCCCGTCGCCGCCCCGGCCCGGGACGAGGAGTACGACCTCGATTTCGCAATCCCCGAGGTGGAGGAGGAAAAGAGCCTGGAGATATGGGGCCAGATGGAATTCCGCGCGGTGTCCCGCTTTCTCGACGAGGACGCCACCCTGTACAAGCAGCGGTTCCACAGCCGCGACCAGAAGAACCCGGCCAATGAGCTGCGCCTTCAGTTGAAGCCGGAGATCGCCTGGAACAAGGGAGAGCTGGGGGCCTATCTCCGGCCCCGCCTGGGCGTGAGCTGGAACCAGCTTTTCTCGGGGGCGAAGACCGTCATGGACGAGCCGTCCGAGGAACTGTTCATCGGCGATGAGGAGTGGAGCGGCGAGATCCTGGCCGAGGAGGCGTTCCTCAAGTGGACGCCGTCCCCCAAGGCGACCCTCGAGGTCGGCAAAAAGGTCCTCAAGTGGGGCAAGGGATACGCCTGGAACCCCGTCTCCTTCATCAGCCGTCCCAAGGACGTGAACGACCCGGACAGCAGCCGCGAGGGGTACGTCATGGCCTACGGCGACTTTATCACCAGCCTGGAGGGGCCGGTGACCACCGTGGCCTTCACCCCGGTCGCGGCCACCGTGGGCGACACCGTCAACCAGGGGCTGGCGGACGACGACACCGCGCTGTTCGGGGGCAAGCTCTACGTGCTGGCCTATGACACGGATTTCGACCTCATGTTCATGGCCGGGGGCGAGTACGATACGCGCGTGGGCGCGGATTTCGCCACCAACCTGGCGGAGAATTTCGCCATCCACGGCGAGGCGGGGGTTCGCCTGGGCTACTCCAAGACCACCGTGGACGCGAGCGGCAACATCGCCACCGAGCAGATGAACGCCGTCAGCTTTCTGCTGGGCGCGCGCTACCTCACGGAAACGGACACCACCTTCCTGCTGGAGTACTACCACAACGGCGAGGGCTACTCCCCGCTGGAGATGCGCCGCTATCACACGCTGATCGAAAAGGGCTGGGACGCGTTCCGGGCCACGGGCGGCAAGGCGCTGCTCAGGCGCAGCTCCATGGTGGGTGCCGACTACAACGGCAGCGGCGTCGGCCGGGACTACCTGTATTTCCGGGTGACCCAGAAGGAGCCGTTCGACATCCTCTATCTGACGCCCACCTTGACGACCATCGTCAACCTGGGCGACGGCAGCCTCACGGTCAATCCCGAGGTGGCCTACATGGCCACGCCCTCCCTGGAACTGCGGCCGCGCATGATCATTCCGCTCGGCGGCTCCAAGACCGAGTTCGGGGAAAAGGTCAACGCCTTCACGGGCGAGATGCGGGTCACGTATTTCTTTTGATTCGGACTTCTACCGCTTTTCCCAGTCCCGGACCCCGCCCTGCCCGATGACGAACAGGGGGTGCGGTTCGGGGCGGGAATCCTTCACTTCCCGCCACCGGGACGGGTCGCGCCGTTGCAGCTTTTCGAGCAGATGGTTCCACTCGTATTCAAGCTGCCCGGCGGTCTCTTCGATGGGCCGGGCCGTGGCGGCCGCGTCGATCTTCGAGGCATCGTAGCGGTAGCCGCGCCGTAAGGATTCCTTCAGTATTACGATAAGATAGACGTCGATGGCCGCAAGCGGCTCGGGGTGCGCGGCAAAGCGGATCAGTTGCGGGTGGTTGCGGTATCCCCTGGTTTGGCCGCGCAGGACCTTGCGCGCCAGCAACCCCTCGCGCCAGGCCGCCGTCAGGCCCTTGGCGTCGAGAAATCTGGGATGCACGGTCCACAGCCGCATGGGGTCAGCGGGTCTCGGCCAGGTAGCCCAGCTCGCGGGAAAAGTCGTCCGTGTCCACGGGCTTGTTGTGCAGCAGGTGCCCCAGCCGCATCATGGTGCCGGTGGGGAAGTCCTTCTGCCAGCGGTCGTAGTAGCCGGTGAAGCCGTATTGCCAGAGCATCTCCGATGCCTGGGTGAAGACCTGCCGGGCCAGGTCGCGCCAGGTGACCGAGGTTTCGATCTTCCAGACCGGATACTCCACACCGCCTTCCTCGCGCTTGCCCCGGAAGTCCACGACGATGTCCAGGATGCCGCCCGGCCGGGGAACCACGGTCCAGTAGTAGAGCCAGCCCTCGCCGCCCCATTCGAATTCGAGGTGGCGGTAGTCCACCTCCATGTCCGGGGCCGCGTCCAGGCCGTGGGCGTCGCACAGGCAGCGGAAGAGGTCCTTGATGGGTTCGGAAAACGTGGAGTTCACGCTCAAATCGTAGTGCTCTCCTTCGGCCACCAGCCGGGCGTCCAGCCATCCGGCGCGGGCCTCGGTCAGGTAGAGTTCGAAACTGTTTTCAGCCATGGGGAGCCTCCGTCGTGAGCAGGTTTGCGAAGCAATGGGGGCAGGGTACACCACTCCGCCGCGATGATCAAAGGCTCCCTTTTCCCGCATGGGCGAAAGCATCATTTAGGCGTTGCCAGAAAAGGGTTTACAGCCCTTCCAAATTCGGATACGTACATTACTCTTTATAGGATGGGTGGATCGCGTCCGCGTAAGCGGTCAAAATCGCTGGTCTTCCTAGGCTCGAACGTAAGGACTTGGGGTCCGGCCCACTTGGCCGGCCGCGCAGCCGGGGCTCGCCTGCCTCGGAAACGATGACCCGGAAGCGCGGGTATCCAGGCCCGGAAAATATACGTAAATCTACTTTGACCGAGGTCCGTTGTGGAGGTAACCCATGGAAAAAACTAACGAATCTGTTGAAATGACTGAAATGGACATGAATTTCGCCGACGCGCTCGACGAATACCTGAATTCCGATTTCGGCGAACTGGACGAAGGCACCATCGTTGCCGGTGAAGTCGTCAAGATCGACAAGGACTACGTGCTTGTCGACGTGAACTTCAAGTCCGAAGGCCAGATCCCCGTGTCCGAGTTCACCGAGGCCGACGGCACCGTTGTCGTGGAGATCGGTGAAAAGGTCGACGTCTACGTCGCCCGCAAGAACGAAGCCGAAGGCACCATCTACTTGTCCCGCGACAAGGCCAAGCGGATGCAGCTTTTCGATAAACTGGAAGAGGTCCAGGAAAAGGACGGCGAAGTCGTCGGCCGCATCATCCGTCGCATCAAGGGCGGTTACACCGTCGATCTCGGCGGCGTCGAAGCCTTCCTGCCCGGTTCCCACGTCGACCTGCGCCCGGTCCCCGACATGGACGCCCTGGTCAACCAGGAGTTCGACTTCAAGATCCTGAAGATCAACCGCCGCCGTTCCAACGTCATCGTTTCCCGCCGCGTGCTGCTGGAAGAGATGCGGAGCGAACAGCGCGACAAGCTGCTCGACACCCTGGAAGAAGGCCAGGTGGTGGAAGGCAAGGTCAAAAACATCACCGAATACGGCGTGTTCATCGACCTGGGCGGCCTCGACGGCCTGCTCCACATCACCGACATGTCCTGGAAGCGCATCAAGCATCCCAAGGAGATGGTCAGCCTGGGCGACGACCTGCAGCTCAAGATTCTCAACTTCGACCGTGAAGGCCAGAAGGTCTCCCTCGGCCTGAAGCAGCTCGTTCCCGATCCGTGGGAAAACATCGCCGAGAAGTACCCCCAGGATTCCCGCTTCACCGGCACCATCACCAATCTCGCCGACTACGGCGCGTTCGTGGAGCTGGAAAACGGCGTGGAAGGTCTGGTTCACATCTCCGAGATGTCCTGGACCCGCAAGCTCCGCCACCCCTCCCAGATGGTCAAGGTCGGCGAGGAAGTGGAAGTCATCGTGCTGGGCGTGGACCCCGAGAAGAAGCGCATCAGCCTCGGCATGAAGCAGATCTCCCCGAACCCGTGGGATGTGGTTGCCGAGAAGTACCCCGAGGGCACCGTCCTTGAGGGCGCCATCAAGAACATCACCGAGTTCGGCGTGTTCATCGGCATCGAGGAAGGCATCGACGGCCTGATCCACGTGTCCGACATCTCCTGGACCAAGAAGATCCGCCACCCCTCCGAGGTCTACAAGGTCGGCGATTCCGTCCAGGCCAAGGTCCTGACCGTGGACAAGGAGAACGAGAAGTTCACCCTGGGCGTCAAGCAGTTGACCGAGGACCCGTGGTCCCACGTTCCGGCCAAGTACCCCGTGGGCCAGAAGGTCACCGGCACGGTCACCAACATCACCGATTTCGGCCTGTTTGTGGAAGTGGAAGAGGGCATCGAGGGCCTGGTCCACGTTTCCGAGATCAGCCGCAAGAAGATCAAGTCCCCGGCCGAGCTCTTCAAGGAAGGCGACACCATCGAGGCCAAGGTCATCCACGTGTCCGCCGATGAGCGCCGTCTGGGCCTGTCCATCAAGCAGACCAAGGAAGAGCCCTCCCGTTCCGGCGGCGGCAAGTCCAAGTCCTTCGGCGGTGGCGGCGTTGACGCCGGTTCCACCCTGGGCGACTTGCTGCGCGAAAAGCTGGAAGAGGCGGCCGGCGAGGCCCTGCAGGAGGCAGCCGCCGAGGAAGAGGCTCCGGTCGAGGAAGCCGCTCCCGAGGCTCCGGTCGAGGAAGCAGCCGCCGAGGCCCCGGCCGAAGAGACCGCTCCCGAAGCTCCGGTAGAGGAAGCCGCTGCCGAGGAAGAGGCTCCCGCCGAAGCCCCGGCCGAAGAAGCCGAGGAAGAAGAAAAGTAAAGGCAACCCGTCATGCGCGTTGAAGGAACACGTACCCGTTTCTCGCAACGCCACCCCCTGTTGTTTGGGGTGATGATGATCATATTGGCCGTGGCCCTCTTCTCGGGGGCCATGGCCTTTTTCCGTTTCATGGGCTGGACCACCGAAGGGTTGTCCGGCCTGGGCAAGGACAAGATCGGCGTCGTGAACGTGGAAGGCATGATCCTCGACTCCGAGGACATGGTCGATTGGATACGCGAACTCGAGGTGAACGAATCGGTCAAGGGCGTGCTCCTGCGCGTCAATTCGCCCGGCGGAGCCATTGCGCCCTCCCAGGAAATCTACGCCGCGGTCAGGGCGCTCAACGACGTCAAGCCCGTGGTCGCCTCCTACGGCTCGCTCGCGGCCTCGGGCGGCTACTACTGTTCCTGCCCGGCCGAGCTGATCTACGCCAATCCCGGCACGGTCACCGCGTCCATCGGCGTCATGGCCGAGTTCGTCACCGTCACCGAAGCGCTTCAAAAACTCGGCATCAAGCCCGAGGTCCTGACCACCGGCAAGTACAAGGCCGCCGGTACGCCCATGCGCGAACTGTCCGACGAGCAGCGCGAGCAGATGCAGGGACTCATGCAGGACCTGCATGAGCAGTTCGTGGACCATGTGGCCGAAGCCAGGGGCATGGATCGCAACCGCGTGGCCGCCATCGCCGACGGCCGGGCCGTCAGCGGCCGCCAAGCCCTGACCCTCGGCCTCATTGATCGCCTCGGCACCAGGGTTGATGCCGTCAAGGCGCTCAAGGAACTTGCCGGAATCCAGGGCAAGGCCGTGCTCCTCGAAGGACCGGAAAAGGATCGTCCCTTCATCCAGCAACTGCTGGGCGCCATCAAGATAGACATCACCTCCGCTCTGCCGGACGGCTGGTCGTTCTCCTATAAATAGATTGGAATGCCTCCGGCGGCCGCTCGCCGCGGGGCCGCCTTCGGCGCGACCAGGGAACCTTTCGGGAAAGGTTCCCTGGACCCTCCAAAGCTTTTTGGGTCGCCTGCGGCGAGAGGCGTGCGGGTGCGGTTTGGCGAGGGCGGGGGAGGAAGAATGTCCCGAAGTGTTCGCCTCGGACATCTTCGGCGCGCGGATAAGCTGCCCGAGGCGAACACTTCGGGACGGTTGTCCACGCCACACGGCCCGGCCGGGCGGTCATCGATACTTCCGGTGTGGTGGCGTTGAGGACATTGTCAGGAAAAGAAGTCGGGCAATTCGCGTTCAATCGAAATCAAATAACCCCAACCGCGATTCGGGCAAGAAAAAACGCCGCACCATGATTCGATCATGGCACGGCGTTTCTCGTTTTTTCTTGACCGAATCGCACACCGGCACGCAGTGCGGAAACCGTACGGCCCACGCCGAAGGCGCGATGGAGGTCCAGGGGGCATTGCTCCCTGGCGGGTGCAGGGCAGCGCCCTGCCCGTCGGAGACGCCTCGCGGCGAGCGGCCGCCGGAGGCCCCCCTAGAAGCCGTACCGCAGATACTCCTTGTCCAGGCGGTTGATGAGCTGCATGTAGCGGTAGGTGCCTTTGATCTGGGCGTCTTCCAGGGTCTTGTAGCCTTTGGCCCGGCATTTGGGGCAGGCGTTGATGGGTATTTCCACGCCCAGGCAGAGGGGGCCGGAGTCGGCCCGGGTCTCGACCTTGTAGAGTCCCCGGCAGTTCGGGCAGACGGTCACGGTTTCCTGCTGCACCTCGTTGATGCCGTCGGTGTCGTAGTAGATCTGCTTGTGGCGGATGAAGGTGTCGCCGGAGAGCAGCCCGTGGCGGGAGTCGTCCGAGGGCTTGAACGGCGGCGGATCGAAGTAGAGCTTGGGCAGTTGCCGGCAGAGTTCCTCGATGTACTCGGTGGTGCGTTTGTCCTGGCGGATGCGCTCGGCGTTGTAGTTGGGCTCCATGACGTGGGAGTAGTCCACGCCCGCCATGGCCAGGCAGATGCCGAGGTTGATGTAGGGCAGGGCGCCTTGGATGGAGTAGCCGCCTTCGAGCACGGCGATGTCCGGCTTGAGCATCTCGTTGAGCGCCGCGTAGCCGCGCGCCGAGAAGTTCATGTTGGTGATCGGGTCGGTGAAGTGGTTGTCCTGCCCGGCGGAGTTGATGATCAGGTCCGGCTTGAAGTCTTCGAGGATGGGCATGACGATCCGTTCCATGGCCATGAGGAAGCCCTCGTCCGAGGTGTGCGGCGGCAGGGGGATGTTGATGGTCCGGCCGCGCGCGTTGGGGCCGCCCAGTTCGCTGGGGAAGCCGGTGCCGGGGTACAGGGTCCGGCCGTCCTGGTGCAGGGAGATGAACAGGGTGTCCGGGTCGTGCCAGTACACGTCCTGGGAGCCGTCGCCGTGGTGGCAGTCGGTGTCCACGATGGCCACGCGCTTGTGGCCGTATTGTTCGCGGATGTGCTCGATCATCACGGCTTCGATGTTGATGGTGCAGAACCCGCGCGAGCCGTGTACGACCTTCATGGCGTGGTGGCCCGGCGGCCGGACCATGGCGAAGGCGTTGTCCCGCTCGCCCTGCATGACCAGGTCGGCGGCCTTCATGGCCCCGCCCGCGGAGATGAGGTGCGACCGGGTGGCCACGCCGGGCACGTCCGGGAAGCAGAAATGGACGCGCTCCACGTCTTCGATGTCGGCCACGTCGGGCTTGTATTCGCGCACGCCCTCTATGTCGAAGATGCCTTCCTCGCGCAACTGGTCCTGGGTGTAGAGCAGCCGTTCCTGGCGTTCGGGATGGGTGGGCGAGATGGCCCAGTCGAAGGCCGGGAAAAAGATGATGCCGAGCTTGTTGGTGGATTTGAGCATGACTTATTTCCCCGTCCCGAATGTCTTGACCACGCCGGGCCTGACCTGGGCCTTGACGCGGATGTTCCTGCCCACCTGCTCCATGTCCTCGATCATGTTGAAGCTGGACGCGTGGGTGATCTCGGCGTTCTCGGCCTTGAGCATCACGCCCAGGGAGTCGAGGTGCATGACCAACTGGTTCACCGCGTCCTTTTTGGCGTCGTCCAGGCAATACCGGGTGGGGATGTTCTCGCGGTAGGAGAGCGACGGAATGAAGAGCACGTGCCGCTGGGTGTCGGCGAAGACCTCCAGCTCCCAGGTGGTGCGGGTCAGGGCCGCGCCGATGGCGTTGGCCACGTCGAAGTTGTCCGGCACCTCGGTGGAGAGCTGGAAGCGGCTGAAGAGGTGCTGCTTCAGGGCCTGCGCCGGGCCGCCCATGAGGTAGACCTTCTTGGGCACGATCTTCTTGCCCTGGATCAGCTCGTGGATGGTGTAGACGGGCTTGGAGTTGATCTCGTCCAGCAGCTCGCGGGTGGCGTTCAGGATGGAGTCCGAGGCGCGGGCCACGGCGGCCTCGGCCAGGTCGTCGGGGCGCATGGAGTGGGCGGCGGCAAAGGCGTCGATGGCGGCCCTGGATTTCTGGACGTCGCCCACCCGGCAGGCGTTGATGCAGTTCAGGGCGTCGGTCAGGGTGACGTGGTCGCCGCCCAGGCACACGGACGGGCCGAGTCGGCTGGGGCCGACGCGCACGTCCTGTTTTCCTCCGGGGCCGGAAACGGAGATGGCCGAGTCGCCGCCGATGCCGATGGAGTGGACCTTGAGCGCCGTGACCAGGGTGGGGTGGGAGCCGATGTCGATGCCCTCGCGCTCGATGAGCGGCGAGCCGGAGGCGAAGACCGCGATGTCCGTGGTGGTGCCGCCGATGTCCAGGATGACGGAGTCGTGGAAGATGTCGGTCAGGGCGATGATGCCCATGACCGAGGCGGCGGGGCCGGAAAAGATGGACTGCACGGGCATCTTGCGCGACTGGGACAGGGGCATGGTGCCGCCGTCGGCCTTGAGGATGTTGACCTTGACGTGGGCCAGGCCCATGTCCTTGAGCGCCTTTTCCACGGCCGTGGCGAACTGGTTGTACAGCCGCCAGACCGCGCAGTTGAAATAGGCGGTGGCCACGCGGCGCGGGAAGTTGAGCGCCCCGCCCAACTGGTGGCCGAGGGTGACGAAATCCGCGTACTCGCAGACCGACTCGTCCACGCAGTTGCAGACCATGCGCCGGATGTAGTTCTCGTGGCGCGGGTTGCGGGTGGAGAACTTGCCCACCGAGGCATAGACGCGGACGCCGTTCTTGCGGCAGGCGTCGATGGCTTCCGAGAGCTGGCGCGGGGCCAGGGCGCGGACCTCGTTGCCCCGGTGGTCGATGGACCCGTCGATGACGTGGAAGTCCCGGCAGGGCATGAAATTGTGCGGGTCTATGCCCGGCCCGGACGAAACGATGACGCCCACGTCCTCGGTCTTGCCCTGGACGATGGCGTTGGTGGACAGGGTGGTGGACAGGTTGAGCTGGGAAACGGCGTTCTTGTCGACCTTCCCGAGGATGGTCTCCAGCGCCTCGGTGACCGAGGAGAGCAGGTCGTCGTGCCGCGTGGCAACCTTGCAGGATGCGGCGACCCGCACCCCGTCTGCCGTGTCGATGGCGACGGCATCGGTATGCGTGCCGCCGACGTCTATTCCGAGTAGCATTGAATCTCCATTCAGGCCGTCCTGGGCGTGCCTGCCTCCGGTACGACTCCTGTGGACATGGTAAAAGGACGACGGCGGGCTGTCCAGTCCCGCGCTCTTGTCCGGCATCATTCCTGGCGGTCCGATTTTTTCCAGGCGTAGACCGGAATTATCACCGCTTGCGCCCATGGCGCAAGGAATATCGGCCAGTGGTCAAAATGGTTCGGGGAGTGGTCGAGGGTTTTGAGCGCGGCGGAATGGAATTTGCCTAATCGAGCGGACTTCGTGTAGCGTGGGCCGGTCATTCACCATCAAGCCCCCGCGTTGCGGGGGAAGGAGATAATCATGGGCAGGATTTTCGTTGCGGGCGCGGCCGGGAACATAGGCTCCGCCCTTGTGGACGCGCTGGAGGACAAGGCCGGGGTCGTGGCCGGTGTCCATTCGCCGGACAAGGCGTCGGGCCTGGCCGCCAAGGGCGTGGAAGCGCGGGTCTGCGACTTCGCGGACAAGGATTCCATGACCGCTGCCATGGCCGGATGCGACCGGCTGTTCCTGGTCCTTCCCTTTGCGGAAAAGTTGGCCCGGTACGGCCGCAACGCCGTGGACGCCGCCGGGGAGGCGGGCATCGAGTACATCGTCCGTTCCTCGGGCTACGGCGCGTCCTCGGACGCCCATTGGCGGCTGGGCCGCGAGCACGGCATGGCCGACCAGTTCGTGGAGGATTCCGGCATTCCCTTCACCGTGTTGCGGCCCAACTCCTTCATGCAGAATTTCACCGGCCATCTGGCGTCCATGGTTCGGGCCGGAGCCATTTCCCTGCCCGAGGAGGACTACGCGGTCAGCTACATCGACGCCCGCGACATCGCGGCCTGCGCGGCCCGGCTGCTGCTCGACGGCCAGGGGCACGAGGGAAACTTCTACGCCCTGACCGGCCCGGAGAAGCTGACCCTGCATCAGGTGGCCGAAACCATCGCCTCGGCCGCAGGGATCGAGGTGGCCTACGTCCCGGTCGAGGAAGAGGCGTACATCGAGGCCCTGGATGCGTCCGGCGTGCCCGAGTGGAACCGGAACATGCTGGTCAGCCTGTCGCGCGTGGTCAAGCTCGGCATGCTGGGCAACGTGACCCAGGCGGTGGAGTACCTGACCGGCACCCGTGCCAGGGCTTTTGAAGCCTTTGCCGCCGAAAACGCCGGGGCCTGGAAGTAGCCGCCGGATTGCGGCCGGGGACTCGACGATATCCTGGACCCGGTCGGGCCGGCGGGGCAACCGCGTCCCTGAGGCCGGGACAAGGCTTCCTTTCACGGGGAGGGGGGAATTCATTTCATTTCCAGCCCTCTTTTGCTAAGCTCCCCATTATGAAGAAGCGCCTCATATTCCTGGTCTGCGTCCTCTCCAGCCTGGCTGTGGCGGCCGCGGCCTTTTTCGTCTTCAGGGCCGAGGAGGCAAGCCATCGCCGGACCCTGCGCGCCGAGGTCCTGCACGGACTGAGCGACGTCAAGACGGACCTGGTCATGGCCGTGAGCCGCAAGATGTATCTGGTCAGGACGTTGGAGTCCGCCATCCGCATCCGGCCCATGTTGACGCAGCGGGAATTCGACACCTTGATGTTCGGCATGCTCGACAGACTGCACGCGGTCCGTTCGGTGCGCCTGGTGCGGGACGGCGTTGTCACGCACTCGTATCCGTATGAAGACGGGGCCGGGCACGTCCTCGAAGCGGACGACCCCGCGTTCCTGCACGTGCCGAACGCCGGTTTCGTGCAGGCCGGGCGGGTGCGGATCGTGTATTCGGGCAGGGGAGGCGGGCGGCCCTCCGGCATGGCCGTCGTCGCCCCGGTGGACGTTCGCGGCGGGGACGGCGACCTGAAGCGATGGGGGCTGATCGTGGTCAGCGTGGACGTGGACCGCTTCATGACCATGGCCGGGCTGCCCGGCAGGCTCGCCGACGTGCGGATGGCCCTGCGCGTTCCCGGCCCGGTGCAGGGGCGGCTGCTGACTCTTTCGGGCGACCCGCTGGTCTTCGACATGGAGCCTCTGCGGGCGGACGTCCGGTTTTTCTCCCAGGTCTGGCAGTTGGCCGCGGCCCCGGAACACGGCTGGTACGCCTCCCCGGCGAGCAAGTACATCCTCGGCGGCGGGGTGATCCTGGCCCTGCTGGTGCCCGCTTCCCTCTGGATGATGCTGTCCGTGCTCATGGGCCGGTTCGAGGACAGGAAGAAGTACCGTTATCTGGTGGAAACCGCCAAAGCCATCATTCTGCGCCTGGACCTGACCGGGCAGGTGGAGTTCTGCAACGAGTACGCCGAGCAGTTCTACGGGTACGGTCATGGGGAACTCGTCGGCAAGCCGCTGGTCGGCACCCTGATACCGGAAAAGGGCATGGAAGGGCAGTCCATGAAGCGGTACATCGGCAAGCTGCTCATGAACCCGTCCGCCCACCCCTTCAACGAGACCATGAACCTGCGCAAGAACGGCGAGATCGTCTGGGTGGCCTGGGCCAACCAGCCCGTCCTGGCCGACGACGGGACCATGGTGGGTCTGCTGTGCGTGGGCACGGACATCACGGACCGCAAGCTCATGGAGGAGTCGCTCAGGCAGCGGGAAAAGCAGTACCGGCTGCTGGCGGAAAACGTGTCCGACATCATCTGGGGGCTGGATGCGGACCTGCGCTACACCTATGTCAGCCCGTCCGACGAGGGGGTACGCGGCTTCAAGCGCTACGAGGTGCTCGGCCGGTCCATCGGGGAATTCCTGACCCCGGCCGCCCGGACCCGGCTGGACGCGGTCCTGGCCGTCCTGGGCACCAGCCCGGGCGGGGACGGCGCGGTCACGACCTCCGCCACCGAGGACCTGGAATTCTACTGCGCGGACGGGTCCCTGGTCTGGCTGGAATCCAAGCTGGGGCTGATGCTCAACGAAGACGGCGTGCGCATAGGCATCCAGGGCGTCAGCCGGGACATCACGGACCGCAAGCGGGCCGAGGCCCTGCGCGAGGACATGGAGCGCATGGCCAAGCACGACCTCAAGACCCCGCTGGGCGCGGTCATCGGCCTGCCGGGCGAGATCCGCCGGGCCGGTCCGGTGACGCCGGAGCAGGACGCCCTGCTCGAAACCGTCGAGAACGCGGGCGGGGCCATGCTGGCGCTCATCAACAGGTCGCTGGACCTCTACAAGATGGAGTGCGGCACCCTTGAGCTGCACCGCTCCCCGGTGGACGTGGTGGAGGTGATCGAGCGCATCAAGGTCGAGGCCCAGCCCCATATCCGCAGCAAGGGCATCAGCATCGGCATCGAGATAGCCGACGGCGACGGGCCGTTCCTCGTGCAGGCGGACGCCGGGCTGTTCCAGTCCATGCTTTCCAACATGCTGCTCAACGCCCTGGAAGCGTCGCCCGAGTCCGGCACCGTGTCCATCATCCTGGCGGGCGGGAGCGTGCCCGCCATCACCATCCGCAACAAGGGCGAGGTGCCCCCGGACATGCGCGAGGTGTTCTTCGAGAAGTACGCCACCGGCAACAAGGCGTCGGGCAGCGGGTTGGGCACCTATTCCGCCCGCCTCATCGCCCGCACCCACGGCGGCGACATCACCGTGGATACCGCCCGGCCGGGCGAGACCGGCGTGACCATCACCCTGCCGTCGGCCTGACCGGGCCGCTCTCTTATCCGAACCACCGGGGCACGTATGCCCCGCCCTTGGCGAGCTCCCGTTCCAGCCGCCGGTAGTTCGGCTGGTACCGGGCCACGCAGGCCCAGTAGCGGTCGGAGTGGTCGAGGTGGCGGGTGTGGCACAGCTCGTGGAGAAGCAGTTGGTCCACCAGTTCGGGCGGCAGGAACAGAAGCTTGGCGTTGAGGCTGATGGTGCCGCGCGAGGAGCAGCTCCCCCAGCGGGTCTTCTGCCGCCGGACGCGCAGGGCCGAGTAGCGCAGCCCGGTTTCCCGGCTCATGGCGTCGAGCCGGGGGAGCAGGGCTTCCCGCGCCTTTTTGGCGGTGTGGACGCGCAGGGCCTCGAACACGGCCTCGCGGTCGGCCAGGGGACCGGCCACCTGGAGCCGGGGGCCGTTTTCCAGGAGTTTCACCGGGCCGGACTTGTCCAGGCAGACGAGCCGGACGACCCGGCCCACGGCGCGGTAATCAAGGGCTTCGGGCAGCTCGGGAGGCCGCCCGGACAGGTCGCGCCCCTCGGCCAGGAGCCGGTCGCGGGTGCGTTCTATCCAGGCCCGCTTCTCGTCGAGGATGGCCGGAACGCCGCCGGCGTCGAAGCCGGGCGGGATGACCACTTCCAGGCCCTGGTTGGGGACAATTTTGACCAGGACCCGGCGGGCGCGCGGGTGGGTCTTCACGGTCAGGGGCAGCCCGGCGTATTTTCGCACTTAACCGAGTTCCTCCTCGGTGCGGACGGCTATGCCGCCGTCCTTGAGCAGCCGGGCGAACACGCCGTCGCCGGGGATGCGCGTGGAGGTGAAGGTGCCGTCGTAGACGGTGCCGGACCCGCAGGACGGGGAGCGCGCCTTGAGCACGGCCTCGCGGCAGCCGTACAGTCGGGCCAGGCGCAGCCCCTCGGCCGCGCCGCGTTCGTATTCCGCTGTCCGGTCCACGCCGTCGTCGCCCACGACCCGGCCGTCGCGTATTTCGCACGGGGGGCGCGGGGTGGGCAGTCCGCCCATGACCTCGGGACAATACGGGACGGCTTCGGCCCGGCGGACCATCTCCTCGATGCGCGGGTCGCCGCCCACCTCGCCGTTGTAGCGGCAGAACATCCCCGCCAGGCAGGCGGAAACGATGATAGGGGGCTGTTTCATGGCCGCGATTCTACACTTGATCTACTTTGTTTGAAAAGCCTATTGTGCCGTCCTCAAAGCAAGGGAAACGCATGCCGGATCAATACAAAAAACGCAGGATGTACCTCTTCCTGCTCGTGCTCACCGTGGGGTCGTGCATCGGCTTCCAGGGGTGGCGCACGCTGCTGAACAACTTCGGCGTGGAGGTGGTCGGCCTGGACGGCCTGGGCATGGGCGTGGTCCAGTCCGTGCGCGAGGTGCCGGGCTTTTTGTCCCTGCTGGCCATCTACGTCATCCTGATCATCCGCGAGCACCGGCTGGCCGCCCTGAGCGTGGCCGTCATGGGGATGGGCGTGGCCATGGTCGGGCTTTTGCCCAGTCTGTCCGGCCTGGTCTTCACCACCCTGCTCATGAGCTTCGGGTTCCACTACTTCGAGACCATGAACCAGTCCCTGACGCTCCAATACTTCGACCGCTCCGAGGCCCCGCTGGTCTTCGGCCGCATGCGGTCCGTCTACGCCCTGACCAACATTGCGGTGGGCGGGGCCATTTACGTCATGGCCCGCTTCCTGGGGTATGCGGAGATGCTGGCCGTCCTGGGCGGCGCGGCCGTGGCCGCCGGGCTGTGGGCCTTTACCCGCGACCCCACGCGCGCGGACCTGCCGCCCCAGCGCAAGAAGATGGCCCTGAAGCGGCAGTACTGGCTCTTCTACGCCCTGACCTTCATGGGCGGGGCCAGGCGGCAGGTGTTCGTGGCCTTCGCGGTCTTCCTGCTGGTGGAGAAATTCGGGTTCACCATCCAGCACATCACCATGCTGTTCGTCATCAACAACGTGCTCAACTATTTCGCCAGCCCGCTTATCGGCAAGGGTATCAACCGCTGGGGAGAGCGGGTGGTGCTCAGTCTGGAATACTCGGTCCTGGTCTTCGTCTTCCTGGGATACGCCTATACCGACAACAGCGTGGTGGCGGGCGTGCTCTACGTGGCGGACAATATTTTCTTCAATTTTTCCATGGGCATCAAGACGTTCTACCAGAAGATCGCAGACCCGCGCGACATCGCCTCGGGCATGACCATGGGGTTCACCATCAACCACATCGCGGCGGTGTTCATCCCGGTGATGGGCGGCCTGGTCTGGATCGCGGACTACAGGGCGGTCTTTCTGGCCGCCGTGGGCATGAGCCTCGTTTCCCTGTTCCTCTCCCAGTTGATTCCCGGCCAGTTGGCCCGCCAACAACGAGGTTGACTTGCCGCCCAATGGTGGTAGCCTTGAAACTCGCAACTATTCCTACCTGGTAAGCCAGCGCGGATTGAACGAATGAAAGGACCTGGCCGGGATTTGAACAAGGTTTTTTTGCAGACGGGCGACTGTTTTGTCGGCGTCCAGCCCACCGTGGTGACCACGGTGCTCGGCTCGTGCCTGGCGGTGACCATGCATGTTCCGAACAAGGGCATCGGGATAATCTGCCATGCCTTTCTGCCGGACAGCTCCGCAGGTCCCACCATCGGCGACAGCGAGCCGCAGGTCTGCCGGTATGTTGACACCGCGCTGCAAAACATGCTGGAAACAATGGACAAGATAGGCGTTCCCAGGCGGGATCTTGTGATCAAGATGTTCGGCGGCGCTTCCGGCCTGGCGGGGCGTAGCATGGAGAGCACGGCCTACGACATCGGCAGGCGCAACATCGCCATGGCCAGGAAGCTGCTCAGGTTCGCCCGCCTGGACGTCCTGGTGGAGGACGTGGGCGGATGCCGGGGGCGCAAGCTGCTGTTCAACACCCGAACCGGCGAGGTCTGGGTCAAGAAGCTGCGCGACCAGCGCTAGACACCCTGCAAGAGGGACGAGGACCATGGCCCCATTGTTCAAACGACCCCGATTTCCCGTCACCCCCGCCGCGGGACCGGCTTTGTCCGCGTGTCTTGGGGCCGGGAGAAGGGGAGCGCGCGAGGAGCAGTCATGGCCAGGATAAAAGTCGTCGTCGACCCCGAGCTTCAGCCCATCATGGGCCGGTACATGGATATCCGCCGCGAGGAACAGGACAAGCTCGAAGCGGCCCTGGCCGACGGGGATGCCGAGGCCGTCCGCCTGCTCGGGCACAAGCTCAAGGGCACCGGCTCCTCCTTCGGCTTCGACCATCTGACCGAGTGGGGCGCGGCCATCGAGCTGGCGGGCAGGGACGGGGACCTGGACCAGGCCGCCAGGGCGGCCGCCGAGGTCCGCTACTTTCTCGACAACGTAGACATCGTGTACGGGGAATAGGCTTCACCATGCGCATCCTCATGTTCGCCATCAACGACCCCGCCGGGACGGCCATTCAGTTCTGCAAGGCATTGAACCGGCATACCGGCCACTCGGCCCGCCTGATCACCCTGGAGACGCGCTACACCCACGCCTGGGAAAAGGACCTGCACGTGCCGGACCTCGGGCCGGACGGCATGGAGGAGATGCGCATCCTCATGCGCGAGGCGGACGTCTTTCATTTCCATATGACCTGCGACGAGCACCAGTCCTTCGGCGGTTTGATCCCGGCCGACTTCATCAAGGGCAAGTGTATCGTCCACCACCACCACGGGCACCACGACTTCCGCTCGGACCCGGAGTCCTTCCGCCGCAAGTACGCGCGGCTCGGGCGCGCCAGCCTGCTGGTCTCCACCCCGGACCTCATGCGGCTGCTGCCCGAGGCGCGCTGGCAGCCCAACCTGGTGGACATAAACGACCCGCTGCTCAGGCCGCAGTGGGGCCGCTTCCACGACCTGGGCCAGCTCAAGGTCTGCCATTCGCCCACCCGCAAGGACCTCAAGAACACCGACGACTTCCTGGCCGCCGTGAAGGAGGTCAACAAGCGCAAGGCGCATCTCTGGGTGGATATCATCGACGACGTGCCCAACCACGAGTGCCTGGCCCGCAAGCGGCGCTGCCACGTGCTGTTCGACCACATGCAGGGCTACTACGGCGTGTCCAGCCTGGAGGGACTCTCCCAGGGCGTGGCCGTCATCGCCGGGCTGGACGAATGGAACCGGGCGCGGGTGGCCGAATTCGCGGGCACCGGCGACCTGCCGTGGCTCGTGGCCCGCAGCCGGGATGAACTCGTCACTTTGCTCCGCGACCTGGCCCTGGATCGCGCCTGGTGCGAGGCCGTGGGCGAAAAAAGCCGCCGGTTCATGGAGGACTGCTGGTCCGACCGGCGGGTGGCCGGTCATCTTGCGGCATTTTACGAATCCCTGTGATCCGGGCCAGCGCGCCTTTGCCATTTCGGGCCGTTTCCAGTATATCATTTTGACTGAATTTCAACGAGGGTGAGCAATGTCGCGAACATTCGGGCAATGGTTCCGATTTCTGGCCGCCTGCGCGGCATCGGTTTTTCTGGTCTCCGCCGTGTTCGTCTCCATGGGGGCGGCCGACGGCGAAGCCCGCAACGAGGTGCGCATGAGCGTGGACTTCACGGTCCTGCCCGTGGTCCTGCCCGACGGTTCCGAAGCCATGCCGCCCGCTGATCCCGACGCCATCGACGGCGAAGCCACCCTGCCGTCCGAAGGAACCGGCCCCGGACAGGCGGCCGTGAAACCCGATACCGAACCTACCCCGGTCCCGATTCCCGAATCAGCTCCGGCACTCGACCCCGCGCCGAAACCCGAACCGGGCCCGATTTCCGACCCCGCGCCGAAACCCGCTGCCGAGTCCGCCTCTGCGCCCGCGCCCGTCGCCGGGCCGGGCATCATCAAGAGCGTCGGCCTGGCCGAGAGCCGGGACGGCTTCACCATCACCCTCAAGGCGGACAGGAGGGTGGGCGACACGTCGTACCTGAACCTGGACAATCCCCGGCGGCTGGTCATCGACCTGCGGACCCCCTGGAAGCTGGACGCCAAAAACGTGGTCCGGTCCAAGGGAGCGGTGAAGCATATCGTCATCGGCGAGCACCCGGACAGGTTGCGTTTGGTGGTCCATTTCAGCGCCCCTCCCAAGGGGCGGCTGGAACCCGTCTTCACGCGCACCGGGACGACCCTGAAGATTGCTGTGGCCCTGCCCTAGCCGGTTTTCTTCTGTCACGGAATCGTAACAAACGGGTCATTTGAACGTAACCGCGCGGGGGTAGTCGTGTCTGGTCGCCTGTCGAGCGCGACAGACACTTGCTTTGGAGAAATACAATGACGACCGCCATCAAGGTGTCTTCCGTCAATCTTGATTTCTACTACGGTGATTTCAAGGCCCTGGAAGACATCAGCATAGAGTTCGAGCAAAATCGGGTGACCGCCCTCATCGGCCCTTCGGGTTGCGGCAAGTCCACGTATCTGCGGTGCATCAACCGCATGAACGATCTCATTCCCGGCACCAAGGTGAACGGCACGATGACCCTGGACGGCCAGGACATATACGCCCCGGGCATCGACGTGGTCAGCCTGCGCCGCCGCATCGGCATGGTCTTCCAGAAGCCGAACCCGTTTCCCAAGACCATTTTCGAGAACGTGGCCTACGGGCTGCGCGTCAACGGCGTGAAGGACAAGCAGTACCTGGAGCAGAAGGTCGAGGAGTCCCTGCTCGGCGCGGCCCTTTGGGACGAGGTCAAGGACAGGCTGCACACCTCCGCCCTGGGCCTGTCCGGCGGCCAGCAGCAGCGGCTGTGCATCGCCCGCGCCCTGGCCGTGGAACCGGAGGTCCTGCTCATGGACGAACCCGCCTCCGCCTTGGACCCCATCGCCACCCAGAAGATCGAGGACCTGATCCATGAGCTGAAAAAGGAGTTCACGATCATCATCGTCACCCACTCCATGCAGCAGGCGGCCCGCGTGTCCGACCGCACCGCCTTCTTCTACATGGGCAAGCTCATCGAGGTGGACGACACCAAGACAATGTTCACCAACCCCGCCAACAAGCAGACCGAGGATTACATCACCGGCCGGTTCGGTTAGACCGTCCAGAGGATATCTATATGGAACAAAGAGCCCATTTTTCGAAAAAACTCGAAGATCTCAAGGTCATGGTCCTGCGTATGGCGGCTTTGAGCGAGTCGGCCGTTCACAAGGCCATCAAGGCGTATCTTGAAAACGACTCCGACCTGGCCGAGTCCGTCATTGTCGGCGACGACGTGATCAACGAGATGGAAGACGAGATCGACAACTTCAGCCTGGAGTTGCTCGCCCTCGACCAGCCCATGGCCGTGGACCTGCGTACCATCGTGGGCGCGCAGCGCATCGTGGTCAATCTGGAGCGCCTCGGCGACGAGGCCGTCAACCTGGCGCACCGGGCCATCTTTTTGTCCACCCGCCCGCCCATGCCCCACAATCCCAAGATGGAGCGGCTGGCCACCATCGCCAAGACCATGCTGTCCGACTCCCTCAAGTCCTATGTGGACGAGGACGTCAGCCTGGCGGGCCAGGTCTGCCGCATGGACGACAAGGCCGACGACCTGACCATCGGCATTCTGCGCCAATTGGTCAGCGAAATGGTGGCCGAGTCCCGCATCGTGGAGCGCGGCGTTCACGCCATCATCGGCGCGCGTCACCTGGAGCGTGTCGGCGACCTGTCCACCAACGTGGCCGAATGCGTGGTATTCATCGTGGAGGGCACCTCCCTCAAACACAAATGCAAGGGGTAGCGTCCCCCGACTCGTGAAAGAAAAGGCCCTGCCCGGCATCGCCGGGCAGGGCCTTTTCTTTCACGAGTCGGGGGAATGTCGGCTTGCGATAGCGGGCCGCCTGCACATTTTTCGGCCTTGCCGCTGTCCTCGCCGTATTGGGATACGGCTGCGGTACGGCTGCGCCCGAGAAAATGCACATGCGACCCACTCTCCCAAGCCTCGGTACGTGCGGGCGCGGGAAAAGGGGGAGGGCCTCCGGTCGGGACGCTGTGCGTGGGCGTCGCTGTTGGCTGCCTTTGGCAGCCAAGTCGCTTGGGGTTGGCTATTTTTTGGCGTGCGTAGTCTGACTGCCTTTGGCAGTCGGTGTTTGGACGTGGTTATTGGGGGAGGGCAGCCACGGCCTGGGTGAGGCGGGCGATCTCCCCTTGCAGGGCTTCGGCCAGTTGGGGACAGTTGTCCGGGGCGGCGGTCTTGGCGTGGAGTTCCAGGGTCTCCGCGCATTGGCGGACTGCTTCGGCTCCGATGGAGGCGGCCACGCTCTTGATGGTGTGGGCGTAGCGGGCCGCGTCGGCAAACGCTTCGGCCCTGAGGGCCGGGTGGATACGTTCGAATTTGTCGCGGATCTCGATCATGGCCTGGGGCACCAGGAGCATGATTTCCGCGCGGGACAGTTCCAGGAATTCGCAGGCCCCGTCCAGGTCGAGCACGGGCAGGCCCTTGGCCGGGGCTGTGGGATCATGGGACATGGCAACCTCCTGATCTGGATCGACAATACCTCATTCAGGGACCTGTGGGAAGGCATTGGCACTGTTTTCGGGCACGGCCGTCAGACGGCCTGGCCTTTCGCGTCCGTCCCGGCGTGCCACGCCTCGTACCTCCGGCCCCAGCCGCCAAGGTTCTCGATCACCGGCATGACGCTCCGGCCCAGTTCGGTCAGGGAATACTCCACCTTGGGCGGCACCTGCGGATAGACCTCGCGGTGGACGATGCCGTCCGCCTCCAACTCGCGGAGCTGCTGGGTCAGCATCTTCTGGGTGATGTTCGGGATGGACCGCTTCACCTCGCTGAAGCGCAGGGTGCCCTTCTGCCCCAGCCGGTGTATGATGATCGGCTTCCATTTGCCGCCGATGACCTGGAGCGTCAGCTCCACGGTGCAGTAATACCGCTTTTCCCCGCACAGCTTCAGTCTGCATTCGCCGCTCATTCCATTTCCCCGCGTCGCGCATGGTTTCTTTTGGGTAACTAGAGTACATTTCCGTGCGTACTTGATTTTTCGTGACCGTTAGCAGAAAAGAAAATGAGCGTAAACACGGCGGCTTCATCCGCCGCATAAGGAGAAGCGCAATGGAAGTAATGGAAGCCCTGCGGACGCGTCGCAGCATCCGGCAGTTCGAGAACCGGCCCGTGCCCGATGAAATGGTCCGCGAGATCCTGGAGGCGGCCATGATGGCCCCCAGCGCCATCAATGCCCAGCCCTGGCAGTTCGTGGTCGTCACCGACCGCGCCGCGCTGGATGCGGTCGCCGACGTGCATGCCTACGTTAAGATGGCGCTTCAGGCTCCGCTGGGCATCCTGGTCTGCGGCGACCTGTCCAAGGAGAGATACCCCGGCTACTGGGTGCAGGACTGTTCCGCCGCCATGGAAAACCTGCTGCTTGCCGCTCACGGGTTGGGTCTCGGGGCCGTGTGGACCGGCATTCATCCCATGGAGGAACGGGTGGCAGCCTACCGCGCTCTGTTCAACCTGCCCGCCCACGTGATCCCGCTCGGGTTCGCGCCCATCGGCTGGCCCGCCAAGGTCCCCGAATCCGAGAGCCGGTTCAACCCGGATCGGGTCCACTACAACACCTACTAGGAGTTTCACATGAAAGTCGTCGCGTTCAATGGTTCCGCCCGCAAGGGCGGCAACACCGCCGAAATGATCAAAAGGGTCTTCACCGAGCTGGAGGCCGAGGGCATTGAAACCGAACTGGTCGAGTTGGCCGGAAAGAAGATGCACGGCTGCGTCGCCTGCTCCAAATGCGCCGAGAACAAGGACGGCCGTTGCTCCGTGGACAATGATTTCGTCAACGAGTGTATCGCCAAGATGACCGAGGCGGACGGCATCATCCTCGGCTCGCCCACCTACTTCGCCACCATCTCCACCGAGATGAGCGCGCTCATCGACCGCGCGGGCATGGTCAGCCTGGTCAACGGCGGCCTCCTCGCCCGCAAGGTCGGTGCGGGCGTGGTCGCCGCCCGCCGGGGCGGAGCCATTCAGACCTTCAACACGCTCAACGCCTTCTTCTTCATCAACCAGATGGTCGTGCCCGGCTCCCGCTATTGGAACATGGGCTTCGGCCATGAAAAAGGCGAGGTGCTCAAGGACGACGAAGGCATGGAAACCATGGCCGTCCTCGGCAAGAATATGGCCTGGCTGATGAAAAAACTGGCCTAGACGGGAGATGCCTCCGGCGGCCTCGCGGGGGCACCCCTTCGGGGAGACCAGGGCGTTGCCCTATCGCTGCTGTCGACATCTCTAAGACCGAACAAGTTCGGCCTAAGAGCTGACGCGGCCCCGTCAGGGAGCAAGGCCCCCTGGCCCCCCATCGCGCCTTGGGCGGGGGCGTGCGAACTCCCTTTGCCGTGCCGGTGTGCGACTTGCGCAAATCGCGGGTTGTTTTCGAAGAAGGGTATCGCTCGAAAAGGCGATTTTTTTAGGTGAGTTGAGAGCTTGAGTCAATCCGGTAATCTCATACCGTTTGAATGCCGTTTTGATGGCTGTCAACCAAGATCACCCGGTAACATGCCGACAAAAAAGACTTACTTGCCGCAAGGTCTTTTTGAAGCTCTCTGTCGCATGATGTGCAGAAGACGCGGTATGTTGGTGACGTTGCAGACGTTGCGGAGAAAATGGACGCGAGACATGGCATAAGGTCAAGCTTCGCTCCCCCGCGCAAAGTCGAATCATCGCGCATGTCCGATTTCCTGAAGAGATGCGGCCCCAAAAGCGGCGAGCTGCACGCCGCGGAAGCGTTCCTGCCAATCCGGTCAGCCTGACATCCCGAAATCCTTCATTTTCTTCCAGAGGACCTTTCGGCTGATGCCCAACAACTCGGCGGCAAGCTGCTTTTTGTTGCCGGTCTGCTCCAGGGCGGCGATGATGCGCTCCCGTTCGTACTGGCGGACGCCATCCTCCAGGCCGATGGCGTCATCGTCCTTTCGGGCTGAAGCGTATGCGTCATCGCCGCGAACCCGGTGCGGAAGATGGCCGAGCCGCACCACGCCGTCCTGAGCGAGCAGGACGGAGCGCTCGACGATGTTGCGCAGTTCGCGGATGTTGCCCGGATAGTCGTATGACAGGAGTGCTTCCCGGGCTTCGGTCGAAATCGTGACCCCTTCCTTGTTGTGGCGCTCGGCGTAGAAGAGAAGGAAATGCTGCAGGAGCTTGAGGATGTCCTCTCCCCGCTCGACCAGCGGCGGGAGATTGATGGGCACGACGTTGATCCGGTAGTACAGGTCCTCACGGAAGAGTCCGTCGCGCAAGGCTGCGTCCATGTCCTTGGCTGTGGCGAAGATGGTCCTGACCGCGACCCTGACCGGGGTGTTCCCGCCGACCCGCGTGACCTCCCCGTCCTCCAGGACCCGCAGCAGCTTGGCTTGCAACAGCAGGGGCATGTCGCCAATTTCATCGAAAAAGAATGTTCCCCCGTTGGCTGCCTCGAACTTTCCGATACGCCGCTTGTGGGCCCCGGAAAAGGCGCCCTTTTCATGCCCGAAGAGTTCGGATTCCAACAGATGCTCGGGGAGAGCGGAACAGTTGATCTTGATGAACGGCTTGCCGACGCGCGAACTCAGGTTGTGCAGGGCGTTGGCCACCAATTCCTTTCCGGTTCCGCTCGGTCCGAGAATGAGGACAGGCGTGCAGGCATCGGCCACGGCCTGGATGCGTTCGAATACGGGCTGCATGGCCTGGCCGCCGATCATCTCCTCCAGGCCGTGGCCGCTCTTCAGCCGCGCATTCTCCAGCCGAAGGTCATGGTAGCTGAAGTACCGCTCGACGGCGATAAGCAAGCCCTCGTTGGAAAACGGCTTGCACAGGAAGTCGAAGGCGCCATGCCGCATCGCCTTCACCGCCAACTCGATTTCCGGGAACGCCGTGATGAGCATGGTCCCCGTTCCGGGGTGCAGTTCCGCGACTTTGCCGAGCAGTTCAAGGCCGGACATGCCGGGCAGACGCATATCGGTTATGAGCAGGTCGAAACTGCCGGACTGCATGATACGCAGGGCACAGTCGGCGTCCTCGCAGGACTCGACGGAATACCCCTCGCCCAAGAGGGTGTGTTGTATGCCGATGCGGATCGACAGTTCATCTTCCACGACGAGGATACGTCTACTCATAATTCCCCCGTGCGCGCGGCAGGGTGACCGCGAACACGCTGCCGGTTGAATCAGACCGCCGCAACTCCAGTCTGCCGCCATGCTGTTCCACCAAAGACCGTGCAAGGGCAAGCCCCAGCCCGGTGCCTTGTCCCACTTCCTTGGTGGTGTAGAAGGGGTCGAAAATCCTCTCCCGTATCCGGGGCGGGATTCCCTGGCCCGTATCCGACACCAGGAAGGTGAACTCGTCTTCGCCGACCACTCCTTCAATCGTGATTTCGCCGCCGCCGTCCATGGCATGTATGGCATTAACCATCAGATTGACAAGCACCTGCAGGATCTTCGCGCTGTCCATGGGGATCAGTGGCGGATCCTTTGGCAGGTCCACCTGCAGCTCAATCCTTTTTTTCTTGCTGAACAGGTCCAGGAGAGAAACGCTTTTGTGAACGACGTCGCTCACGTCCGTCGGCTGAATATTCAGGGAAGACTGGCGAGAATAATCCAGCAGATCCCGCATGATCCTTTGTATTCTTTCAAGGCCGGAATTGATCACCTCGATGTGCTGGGTGCGGCCCTGTTCGTCGAGGTTGCCTTTGATCAGGTTGTTGAAGCAAAGAATGACCCCGCCCAGGGGGTTGTTCACCTCATGGGCGATGCTGGCGGTCAGTTGGCCGATGGTCACCATCTTTTCCGTATGGAACATCTGTTCCTTGGTCCTGGCCCGCTCCTGCTCTTCGCGCCGCAAACGCTCGACCATCCATTGGAAGCTCTGTTGCAGGTGGCCGATTTCGTCCTTCCTTCCGGGCAGTTTCGGGAAGGGTCTGGAAAAATCCTTGTTGACGGTGAAACGCTCCATGGCATCGGAGAGTTTTTTGAGCGATTTGACAAGATAATCCACGCCGAATCCGATGATCATGAGAGAAATCAGCAAGCAGGCTCCGGAGATGGCGAAGACCTCGTTGCGGGCGGAGATTCGGGCTTCTTCAATGTCTCTCAGGGAAAAAAGAAGCCGACAGGCCCCCCATTGCTTCGACTCGATCGCCAGGGGAATGGAAATGGCGAAAAAAGCCCCGGCTCCTTGCCCGATCAGTTCTATTTCGGTTTCGGAAACGTCGGCCATCTGCTTCAGCCCGTCCCGGACGGTGCGGCCGCCCGCTTCCACCACCGTATGCCCCTGCTTGTCCATGACCGTGAACGACTCGACGCCGGGGGTGGTGCGCATGACGTCCGCGACATAGTAGGAAAGATAATCGACCATGTCGGCCTCGTCGATCATCCCCAACTCTTCATAGATGAACGTATTCGTGAAGAGGACGGCCGAGGCTTTGGCCAGAGACAATGCCTGCTGCCTGGCCGTGTCCACAAGCAATGCCCGTTCCTTGCCCAGCATGTAATAGGCGGTGAAAAAAATCGTCCCGGAGATGCACAGCAGAACGATGCTAATGACCTTGAACCGCAGCCCCTGAAGAAAAAGCATCCGCATGACTCCCGTAGCCGTACCGCCGCGCACAATCGCGCAGTTTTCTGATCGGTGCATAATCCTGGTCCGTGACCTGCGTGAATCCGTTTCTCAAACGGGGACTCCACTTGGAAACCGCCGGTGCGAGCCGGGGGACGGAAACATCCAGCCCCAACAGAAACTCCTTGAGGATCTGTACCCCCGGAACGTCTGCCCTCCGGGCCACGATGACGAATCCCGGATGCGGCGGGGTCTCCGCGAGCACCTTCAGCTCTCCTTTGTCGGCGAACCTCCGAAACGTCGCTTCGGAAACCGCTCCCGTATCGTGGCGGCCCCGCAGCACGGACTGCACAACGGCTTCATGGGTTCGCAAATTGTCCGTTGCGCCGAAGCTGGCGGCCGGTATCCCGTGTTCGCCCAGAAAGCAGAGGGGCCGCAGGTATCCCGCCGTGGAGAGGGTGGATGCGAAGGCGAATCGCTTTCCCGCCAGGTCCCGCAGGGTTTGCATGTCGCTGTCCTTTCGGCAGAAGATGACGGTTCTGTCCGTGGGCGTTCCCTCCGGCGACAAGACGGCGCACAACGGGACCACTTCGGCGGAGGCATCCCGGGCCACGACATAGGAAAGGCCGCCGAGCAGGGCAACGTCCAGTTCGCCCGCAAGCAGGTCGTCTATGATGGATCGGTAGTCCTTGGCGAGCACCAGTTCAAGCCCAATGCCGCTTTCGCGGGAGACGTAATCGGTGAACGGGAGATACTGGCGATACATCGTCAGTGGATGGTTCAGCGTGATGACGCCGAATCTGAGCGGGGAACCCGCCACCCCCGGATGGATGGAGGCCATGAGCAGCAGCGGCAGGAGGAATGAGATTCGCTTCAACCGGAAAAACACCCCTCACAACTCCTTTTATTGGCTTTGTATCTGCCGGACCTCGCAGGGAGCCTTTCGGGCCAGGCTGCGGACCAGACTGAACGGATTGTATCGGCTCCGCCTTCCCCCGACCACGAGGAGTTCGGGGTTGTTCTCTTTTGCACGCTGCACGATGCAATATAAGGGAGCCTTGCGCTCAATGTACAGTTCATAATCCACATTGAGGGACTGTGCCTTTGCGCAGATCCGTTCGAGGCGTTCCTGGGCATGCTCGGTTTCCTGCCAGGAGGCATGGGTGATGAAGTCGCGTCGGTCCCCTTCGGTTGCAAGAGGATCCACCTGGCCGTAATGAGCCAAATCCGAGTCTGTTGCATAAATGACGCCGAGAATCGCCCCGGTGCGTGCGCAATAGGATACGGCGTAGTCTTCAGCGCTTCGGCAATGGTTTTCTCCGGTCGTGGCAAGAAGTATGTTTCGCACAAGTCGCTCCCAAGCGGTTTTCCCGGAGCCGCATATCCTCATGCGGCTCCGGGCAGTGAGGAGGTGCCGGCCGTGCTACGCGTGGTGCATGGCCATGGCAACGAAAACCAATCCGATACCGAGCAGACAGACGATCAGGTCTTGCTTCCGGCTGGAGGAGAGACGCTTGATGTAGTTGATCATGATGGTGTCCTTGGTTTGTTAGTTGATGAAAAGGAGGACGACGAGCAGCGCGATGCCCGCCTTGATGGAAGCCACGGTAAACCCGACGAACACGCCCGAGACGCCTGCCGCCTTGAGGTCGGACAAGCGCGTGGTCAGACCGATGCTGGCGAATCCGAGCAGGAATGCCCAGTCCATGAAGATCTTGGCGGTCTTCACCGTGGGCGCGTTCAGCATTCCCGCGGTGTTCATGAGGACAACGGCCAGGAAGCCGAGCACGAACACGGGAAATTTGGAGACGATGATCTGCCACTTGTTCACGGGCTCGCTTGAAAGAGAGCTTTCCCGCTGGCAGGTCAGGATGGTCAGCATCAGGACCACGAAGGGGAGGAAGATGACGCGGCCGATGTTGTACACCCCCGCGACAACGCCCGCTCCGTCGCTGAATCCGAAACCGGCGGCGAGAACCTGGGCGGAGTTGACGATGCCGACACCGGCAAACGCGCCGTATTGCGCATCGCTGAGATTGAGGAAATGTCCCAGCGGGGGAAATACCACCAGGGCAAGCAGTCCGAACATCAGCACCACGGCGATGGAGTAGGCCATTTCCTCCTTCTTGGCGTTGACGGCAGGGGCGACGGCTATGGTGGCGGAAACGCCGCAGACCGAAAGTCCCGCCGCCAGGCATGCGGTAAGGGAGGGAGACATCTTCATCTTTTGGCCGGCCCACATCAGGATGAGAGCGGCCCCGAAAAGGAACGTGACGATCAACCCCAGGGCCTGCCCGCCGACCGTGACCAGGCCGATGAGGGAGTATTTCGCTCCCATGACGACGATGCCCGTCTTGGTCAGAATCGTGGAGAACCGCAGTCCGGGCTGCAGGACACTCGGCACCCCCACCGTATTGCGGATGGCTATGCCGATGAGAATGGCCAGGATGAAGTCCTTGAGTTCAAGATACGTCTTGATGAAGTCGTTCTGCCGCAGCAGTGGCGCCGCAAAGTGCGCAAACACGGCGACCGCGGCGATGAGAAGAAATCCGGGCAGACTGTCCAGCACTTCCTGAGCGAATGTTTTTTGCAGGTCCGCTCCGCCTATGGCCGAGGTGGCGTTCGTCATGATGATACCCTCCATTCAGGTTTGAATGATTTCAATTGGCAAGTTGTGTGCCGAAGACTGCATGGAAGACAACAAATTGAAATGGCTGGATATCTTTTGTTGACAAAACCGGCAGAAATAAATGTGTTGTTCCCATTTGGGAACATGACGGCAAGCCGATGTTCCCATCGGGCCCCTTGATCGGGGCAGGCGGCGGCAATCACAAACCAGCCTGTGCCCCAAAATGCCGATCCCAATGAACACGCTCTGCTCGACAAAAGCTATCGTGATAGAAATGAGAAAAAGAAATATGACTGAACATGCGGTTCACGCACAACGACAAAACGGGTTGCAGGCAGGTGCCCGCAACCCGTTGAAAACAAAAGGGGAAAATGGCGGTCACACACTGATGTGGTGACTGTTGCAAAGGATTTTCCTCTCCCCCCGGCCGCCGAGGGCGGCATCCGCCGGTCTAGCTGGCGACGTCTTCGAATTTGGCGCTGATGACGTCCTGGTCGCCGGGGGCGGCCTCGAGGTTCAGTTCCTTGGATTTGCCGTGGCAGCGGAAACCTTCCGGGCCGAGGGAGACGTAGCCTGCGGACAGGGCCTTTGTGTAGGGCATCTGTTCGCGCATTTCGTCGAAATTGATGCGGTTGGGGAAGATGATGGGCACCGGCAGGCCGGAAAAATCTTCGAACATGATGTATTTCATCGCGGTCTCCTTTTTGGTCCTGACAGAGTATCGGCATGCGGTCTCGAGATCAACCGTTGCCTGAACAACGCAGACAGGATACACCTGCGCTTGATGCAGGAATACAAAAAAATCGGTGTCTGGCAGACCGCGTTTCTCGGGGACGCGGTGCTGACGTTGCCTTTGTTGCGGGCGCTCAAGGACCGTTTTCCGGCGGCTGAAATCCATTTTTTCGTGCGCGCGGGCATCGAGTCCGTGTTCGAGGGCCAGCCCGAGATAACGCGGGTCAGGCCGTTTGCCAAGCGTGGCGGGCAGAAGTCGCTGAACAGCGCGGTCCGGCTCGGCTGGCGGCTCGGCCGGGAAGGGTTCGACCTTTGGATTTCCGCGCACACCAGCCTGCGGTCGGCCATGGTTTCCGGGGCCACGGGCATCAAGCGCCGCATCGGGTATGCCCGGCCGTGGTTCAACCGGCTGGCCTACACCGAGACCGTGGACCGGCGGTTCGCCGAGCTGGAGGAGATCGAGCGGCTCATGGAGTCGGCCCGGCCGCTCGGCATCGAAGGACCCGCGCCCAGGGCGGAGCTTGTGCTGCCCGGAGAGGCCCGCGAGGCGGCCGATGCGTTCTGGCGCGAGTCCGGGTTCACCGGGCCGGTGCTGGGCATCCATCCCGGTTCCACCTGGCCCACCAAGTGCTGGCCCGAGGAGTATTTCAGCGCCGTCATCCGCCGGGCGGTGGAGGAGGGCGCGCACGTGCTGGTCTTTGCCGGGCCGGGCGAGGAACCCGTGGCCGGTCGGATCATCGACGGCGCGCTGGCCGACCCCATGCGCGTGACCAACCTGGCGGGCACGCTTTCACTGCCGCGCCTGGCGGCGTACCTCGGCAGGCTCGACGCCTACCTGACCAACGATTCCGGTCCCATGCACCTGGCCTGGACCCAGGACGTGCCCCTGGTCGCCCTGTTCGGCCCCACGGTGAAGCGGCTCGGCTTTTTTCCGCGCGGGGCGCATTCCACGGTCATGGAAGCGGACGTTGATTGCCGCCCATGCGGCCTGCACGGCCCGAAAAAGTGCCCGCAGGGCCATTTCCGCTGCATGCTGGACCTTTCCCCGGACCGGGTATGGGAGGCTTTGCGGCCCAAGCTCGGCCTGTAGTTCTTTCCGGCGGCGCGAACGTCATGGAGGAATGCCATGTCCATGTACCACGTCCACCCGTTTTTGCAGATTATCGCCACCTTGCTTGGGGTGTACGTCGCCCGGCTCGGCGTGCAGCGGTTCCGCATGCTGCACCTGGGGGCCAAGGTCCGGTTCGACTGGCGGCGTCACGTGACGCTCGGGCTGGTCGTCATGCCGGCCTGGTTTTTCGGGCTGCTGGGCGGCCTGGCCCTGGGCTGGCTCAAGTGGGGCACGGTCCTGGTCACGGGGGCGCATTACAAGGCGGCCCTGGTCATGCTTCCGCTTATGGCCTTGGGCGCGGCCAGCGGGCTTTACATGGACCGCAACAAGGCCAAGCGGACGTGGCTGCCGCTGCTGCACGGCGCATGCAATCTGGCGGCGCTGGCGCTCGCCCTGTACCAGATTCGGACCGGCGTCTGGGTAATCCGAAATTTCCTTTCCTGAGCGTTGTTGCCGGGCAGGCAAAAAGGGCGGTCCCCTTGGGGACCGCCCTTTTTATTGTAGGGTGAGGGTCGGGCCGGTTAGCAGGTGCCCGCGTTCTTGCCGCTGGACTTGCAGTTGATGCGGGAGATGGCCCGTTTCAATGCAGCCTGGTTGCGAGCGGCATCGACCTTTTCCTTTGCGGCCGCGGCGCGCTTTTCAGCGCGATCCTTGGCTTTCTGGGCGCGGTCCATGTCGATCTCGGTGGCCATTTCGGCAACCTCGGCCAGGATGGTGACCTGGTCGTTGCTGACTTCGGCGAACCCACCGGCGACGAAGACGTAATGCGCCTTGCCGTTCTGTTTGTAGTGGAGATTGCCGACTCCCAGAGCGGACAGGAACGGGACGTGCTTCGGCAGAACGCCGAATTCACCCATGATGCCGGGTGCGCCCACGTATTCCACGTCCTCGGAAAGAACCTTCCGGTCGGGAGTGACGATCTCGAGCTTCAGTGTATTGGCCATGAATTACCTCGCTTACTGCTTGGCTTTCTCGATGGCTTCCTCGATACCACCGCACATGTAGAACGCCTGCTCGGGCAGCTCGTCGTATTTGCCGTCCAGAATGTCGCGGAAGGCCTGAACGGTGTCTTCGGTCTTGACGTACTTGCCGGCAACGCCGGTGAAGACTTCGGCGACGTGGAACGGCTGAGACAGGAAGCGCTGGATGCGGCGGGCGCGGGCAACGGTCAGCTTATCCTCGTCGGACAGTTCGTCCATGCCGAGAATGGCGATGATGTCCTGCAGGTCCTTGTACTTCTGGAGCACGGACTGGACCTCGCGGGCGGTGACGTAGTGAACCTCACCCAGGACATCCGGGGAAAGGATGCGGGACGTGGAGTCCAGCGGGTCAACCGCGGGGTAGATGCCCAGCTCGGCGATCTGACGGGACAGAACCAGCGTACCGTCAAGGTGCGAGAAGGTGGTGGCCGGCGCGGGGTCGGTCAAGTCGTCGGCGGGGACGTAAACGGCCTGGACCGAGGTGATCGAACCCTTGTTGGTGGAGGTGATGCGCTCCTGCAGGCCACCGAGGTCGGTGCCCAGGGTCGGCTGGTAGCCGACTGCGGAAGGCATGCGGCCGAGCAGTGCGGACACCTCGGAACCGGCCTGGGTGAAGCGGAAGATGTTGTCGACGAACAGCAGCACGTCCTGGCCTTCCTCGTCACGGAAGTATTCCGCACAGGTCAGGGCGGTCAGGGCAACGCGGGCACGGGCTCCCGGAGGCTCGTTCATCTGGCCGTAAACAAGCGCGGCTTTCTCCAGAACGCCGGCGTCCTTCATTTCGTGGTAGAGGTCGTTGCCCTCACGGGTCCGCTCGCCGACACCCGCGAACACGGAGATGCCGCCGTGCTGCTTGGCGATGTTGTTGATCATCTCCATGAGAATAACGGTCTTGCCGACGCCTGCGCCGCCGAACAGGCCCATCTTGCCGCCCTTGGGGAACGGGATGAGCAGGTCAACGACCTTGATGCCGGTCTCGAGCAGCTCGACCTTGGTGGACTGCTCGGTGAAGGCGGGAGCGTCGCGGTGAATGGGGAGGCGCTTCTCGCAGGGGACCTCGCCCAGCTCGTCAACGGGTGCGCCGACGACGTTCATGATGCGGCCCAGGGAACCGGAGCCGACCGGAACGGTGATCGGAGACTCGGTGTCGACCGCTTCCATGCCGCGGACCAGACCTTCGGTGGCGTCCATGGCGATGGTGCGGACAACGTTGTTGCCCAGATGCTGCGCGACTTCGCAGACCAGCTCCGGGGCGTCTGTGTTGTTGGGATTCTTGATATCCAACGCAGACAGAATGTTGGGAAGTTTCCCTTCGGCAAATTCGACGTCGACGACGGCGCCGATTACCTGAACGATTTTACCAGTATTAGCCATTTTTCATAGCCCCCTTTTATCCTTTCAGCGCTTCCACGCCGCCGACAATGTCCATGAGATCGCCAGTGATGGCGGCCTGCCTTGTCTTGTTGTAGAGCAAGGTCAGGGTATCCGTCAGTTCATCACACGCCTTGGTCGCGTTGTCCATGGCCGCCATACGGGCCGCGTGCTCGGAACAGGAAGTGTCGAGCAGGCCGCGGTAGACCTGGACCTTGATGAACCTGGGCAGCAGCTCGGCGAGCAGGCCTTCCACTGACGGTTCATACAAGTAGTCGCCAGGGCCGCCGTCGTCGCCTTCTTCCTCGCTCGCCGCCGCCATGGGCAGAACGGCCAGGTCGACGGGAGGCTGCTTGGCCATGCTCTGGAATTCACCGAACACGATGTGGACCTCGTCCAGTTCGCCGTCGATGTACCCGGCGATCAACTCGTTGCCGACGCCGGCCGCCAACGTGAAGTCGAAGTGGGTCATGGCGTCCGCTTCGGCGCGGACGATTTCGTGGTCGGTTTTCTTGAAGGCGTCGCGGGCCTTCTTGCCGATGCACCAGACCTTGACGGCCTTGCCCTCGGCGGCCTTTGCGTTGGCCAGCCTCATTGCCGTGTTGATGATATTGATATTGAATGCGCCACAGAGGCCTCGGTCGGAAGTGGTGACCATGATGCCCACGGTCTTTACTTCGTCCCGGACTTCCAGCAGCGGGTGTACCGATTCGTCAGCGCCGGCCGCCAAGTCCCCGAGCATCTCGTAAAACTTGTCCGCATACGGGCGGAAGCGTTCGATGCGCTCCTGCGCGTTGCGCAGTTTTGCCGAGGCCACCATGTTCATGGCCTTGGTGATCTGCTTGGTTTTCTTGACGCCAACGATCTGATTTTGGACGTCTCTTAACGAAGCCATTCAGTTACCCCTTGGTTAAGCGCTGAAGCCTTTTTTGAACTCTTCGATGGCGGCCTTGAGGTCAGCTTCGACGGCGTCGTCGATCTTTTCCTTCTCGGCGATGGCGTCGAGAACGGCGGACTTGGTGTTGTTCATGAATTCGAGGAATTCGGCTTCGAACTTGATGACGGATTCGACCGCGACGTCATCCAGGAATCCGCGGGTACCGGCGAAGAGCACGGAAACCTGTTCCTGGACGGTCAGCGGCCTGTACTGGGGCTGCTTGAGCAGCTCGACCATGCGCGCGCCGCGGTTGAGCTTGGCCTGGGTGGCCTTGTCGAGGTCGGAACCGAAGGAGGCGAACGCCGCCAACTCGCGGTACTGGGCAAGGTCCAGACGGAGCGTGCCGGCGACCTGCTTCATGGCCTTGATCTGCGCGGAGCCGCCGACTCGGGAGACCGAGAGGCCGACGTTGATGGCCGGGCGGACGCCGGACAGGAACAGGTTCGGCTCCAGGTAGATCTGGCCGTCGGTGATGGAGATGACGTTGGTCGGAATGAACGCGGAAACGTCACCGGCCTGGGTTTCGATGACCGGCAGGGCGGTCAGGGAACCGGCACCCAGGGAGTCGTTCACTTTGCAGGAACGCTCCAGCAGGCGGGAGTGCAGGTAGAAGACGTCGCCGGGGAATGCTTCACGTCCCGGAGGCCGACGAAGCAGGAGCGACATTTCGCGGTAGGCGGTGGCCTGCTTGGAAAGGTCGTCGTAGCAGATCAGGGCGTGCTTGCCGTTGTCGCGGTAGAACTCGGCCATGGTGACGCCGGTGTAGGCCGCGATGTACTGCAACGGAGCAGGCTCGGAAGCGGTGGCGGAAACGATGGTGGTGTATTCCATGGCGCCGTGCTGACGGAGAATGTCGGCGACCAGGGCGACGGATGCCTTCTTTTGGCCGATGGCCACGTAGAAGCAATGCACGTCGGTGGTCTTCTGGGCGATGATGGCGTCCACGCAGACGGCGGTCTTGCCGGTCTGGCGGTCGCCGATGACCAGTTCGCGCTGTCCGCGGCCGACCGGGGTCATGGCGTCGATGGCCTTGAGGCCGGTGTAGCACGGCTCGTGGACGGACTTGCGGGAGATGATGCCGGGAGCCTTCAGCTCCACAGGGCGGACTTCGGTGGCCTCGATGGGTCCCAGGCCGTCCAGAGGCTCGCCCAGGGGGTTGACCACGCGGCCCATGACGGCGTCGCCGACGGGCACGGAGTAGATCTGGCCGGTACGCTTGACCGGATCGCCTTCCTTGACGCCGACGTCGGAACCCAGCAGGGCGACACCGACGTTGTCCTCTTCCAGGTTGAGCACCATGCCCTTGACGCCGCCGGGGAATTCCAGCAGCTCCATGGCCATGACGTTCTCAACGCCGTGAACGCGAGCAATACCGTCGCCGACGTAGAGGACGGTGCCGGTCTCGCTCATTTCAACACGAGACTCATAATTCTGAATCTGGTCCTGAATGATTTTGCTGATTTCTTCTGCTTTGATCTGCATTGCCCTACTCACCCCTTTTAATATTTTCTTTCAAAATCTGCAGCTGAGCCTTGAGGCTGGCGTCCATCACCTTGTCGCCCACCTTCAAAATGATACCGCCAAGGATATCCTTGTCGGTGGCGAAAGACAGTTCCAGCTTCTTGCTGGCCTGCTTTTCGAGGTTGGCCTGGATTGCAGATTTTCTATCCTCGGAGAGTTCGCTCACGGTGGTGAGCTTACCAGCGATGACGCCGGAAACGGCGTCGATCATAGCCTTGTAATCGGCGGCGACGGCGGGGAGCATCTCGACCCGGCCCTTGTCGGCCATCAGGTCGCAGAAGTTCTTGACCATCTGATCCACCGAAACCTTCTCGATGAGCTTGGTCAGGACGGCTTTCTTCTCCTCGACGGAAAACGCCGGGTTCTTGAAGAAGGCCACTGCCTCGGGTGCGCTCTCGATGGAGGCGCCGATGGCGACCAACTGCTCGCCGTATTTTACCTGCTCGGCTTCGCCTTTGGCGGCGCCAACCGCGAAAAGAGCCTTGGCGTAACGGCGGGAAACTACGTTACCGATCAATTGAGCACCACCTTTGTTAAATAGTCATCCACGAGCTTGTCGTGATCCTCGGCGCTCAGCTTCTCGGTGACGATCTTCTCGGCGGCCGCGACGACCAGGTCGGCCATTTCGGCACGGATGGTCTGTATGGCGGCCTGCGCTTCGTTGGAAGCGGTGCGCTTCGCCTGCTCGGTCAGGGCTTCGGCGTCCTTCCTGCCCTTCTCGATGATGGCGGCCTTGATGGTTTCCCCCTGCGCCTTGGCGTCGTCGAGAATCTTCTGCTTCTCCTGCGCCATGTTGGCGATGCTCGCCTCGACATCCTTGAGCTTTTTCTCGGCCTCGGCCTGGCGCGCCTGCAGGTCGTCGAGTTCCTGCTTGATGCCGTCGCGGCGTCCCACGAAGAAATCCCTCACCTTGGCGCCGGCGAACTTGTAGATCAGCCAGGCGAAGATGAGGAAGTTCAGGGTACGGAGACCGTAGTCCTTCACGTTTTCGGCCGTGAAGAGCGCGTGGCCGCCCTCAGCGCTGGCAAAAGCGACAGAGGAGATGGCCAGGACGGTCAGCAGGACCGCAAAAAACACTGTCTTCTTCAAGATCAATCCCTCCTCTCGTCTAAGCCTGGCCCAGGATCTTGCCTGTTGCCTGCTCAGCGTATTTGTCCACGTCCTTGGTCAACTGCTGCATGGCGGTCTTGACCTCGGCTTCAATCTCGGCACGAGCGGCCTGGATGGTGCCGGAGGCTTCCTTGCCCGCGGCGGACAGCAGGGCCTGCTCTTCGGCCACGCCCTCGTCCTTGGCGGCATTGCGGATGTCGCCGGCTTCCTTGCGGGCGGCCACGAGCTGCCGCTCATAGTCGGCCACCTTGGTTGCGGCGCTCTTGTTGAAGCCCTCGATCTGTTCCATCTGACCAGCCATCAACTCCTTGCGCTCGCTAATCTTTTTGCGGATGGGATCGATGAGGATCTTGTTCAGCAAATAGATCATGACCAAGAAGTTGACACCTTGGATCACAATTGTTGAATCCGGTATTACCATACCATATGCCCCCGATGAGGTTGTGAATTTTGGCGCAAAGTCATTGGGAAGTACCGAATTTCCGGCATTGTGTCAAAGGCTTTTTGCCTTTGGACTTACTGGAAAATGACCGCCCCTCGGCCCGGCTATGACTGCGGGGAATCCTTTTTCGGTTTCGGTTCCGGTACGGAGCCGGCTCCGCCCATGACAAGCTCGCCCTCAAGCACCGCGCCTTCCTCGACAACCAGGACCGGCGTCCTGATGTTCCCCTGTAAATTGGCCGTCTTGTGGAGTACGACCTTGGTTTTTGCCTCGACCTCGCCCTTGATCTTGCCGGACAGCACGAGCTGGCCCACCTTGACCTGCCCGTCCACAACGGCTTCCTGGCCGATCACCAGCGTTCCTTCGGACACCACCTCGCCCTGGAAGTTGCCGTCGATGCGGACCGCACCCTGGAAATGCAACTTGCCGTGGTAATTGGTTCCGGCCCCCAAAAACGCGTTAATCTCGTCTCTCGCCATGAAAACCGCTCCTACAATACCCGTTTGTGCGACGGGATTGTGAATTCTTGCGCTTACCCCTGCTTGAACAGGAATCGGCGCATGGAAACATTGAGCACAAGCCCGATGAGGCAAAAATTCACCAATGTTGCGCTGCCCCCGTAACTGATGAACGGGAGGGGGATGCCGACCACCGGCATCAGCCCCAGGACCATACCTGTATTTATGAGGATTTGCCAGAAAAAATAGAAGAACACGCCCGCTGCCAGGTACGATCCGAACAGGCCCCTGGCGTCCCGCGCGATGATCACTATCTGGTAGAGAAAAAAGCAGAAAAGCGACAGCAGGATCATGGTTCCGACGAACCCCCATTCCTCGCCGAACACGGCCACGGCGAAGTCGGTGTGGCGCTCCGGCAGGAACCGGAGCTGGGACTGGGTGCCCTCCATGAAGCCCTTGCCCCAGAACCCCCCGGAGCCGATGGCGATCTCGGACTGGATGATGTGGTATCCCGCGCCGAGCGGGTCGGTGGTCGGGTCCAGGAAGGTCATGATGCGCTGCTTCTGGTAGTCGTGCAGGAAGAACCAGGAGAGCGGCAGCAGGGCCGGGATGGCGATCAGGCAGGTCTTGAACACGCGCGCGGTGACGCCCCGGAACAGGATCATGCCGCCGAGGATCATCAGGATGGACAGGCCCGAGCCGAGGTCGGGCTGCTTGATGATCAGCCCGGCCAGGATCAGGCCCACGCCGAGCACGTAGCCCAGGCGCAGGAAGTCGAGCGGTTCGCGCTCCCTGGACAGGATGCGCGCGCCCACGATGAGGACGGCGATCTTGGCCAGCTCCGAGGGCTGGAAGTTCATGAACCCGAGGTCGAGCCAGCGCCGCGCCCCGTAGATGGTCTTGCCCATGAAGAATACGGCCACCAGCAGGGCCACCGAGACCCAGAACAGGGGCCAGGCCAGGGTCTTCAGGTGGCGGTAGTCGAAGAACATGAAGACCGTCATGCCGATCAGCCCCATGAGTCCCCAGAGGAGCTGGCGGTGATAGTAGGGGGCCAGGTTCATGCCCTCCTCCAGCCGGAAGCCCGACGCGGAATAGAGGTTGAGCACGCCCACCAGGAAGAGGATGACCGCCATGCCGAGCAGCGGCCAGTTGATGTAGAGCAGGAGCCGACGATCAATGGGCACCGGGCTTCTCCTTTTTGCCGTTTGCGGCCGGGGCCTTCCTTTTCTTCAGCGACAGGGCGCGCACGGCCCGGGCCTTGGCCTTTCTTTCCTCGGGCTTGAGGCGCACCTCGCCCGTGAACAGGTAGTCGATGACCGCCTTGACCACGGGTCCGGCCCCGGAGCCGCCGTGCAGGCCGTGCTCCACCAGAACCGCGATGGCGAACCGCTTGCCGTCCTTTTCGGCCGTGGCGGCCATCCAGCCGTGGTCGCGGAACCGGTAGGGGATATCGTCGTCCTTGAGCTCCTTGAGTTCGTCGGTCAGCCGGACCACCTGGGCCGTGCCGGTCTTGCCGCCCACGGTCACGCCCTTGGTCCGCAGCCTGCGGCAGGTGCCCCGGTTGTTTTCCACGGTCTGGACCAGCGCCCGGTGCAGCAGCTCGATCTGGGCCTGCGACAGGGGGATTTCGGCCTGGACCTCGGTCTTGGCGTCCTTGAGCAGGAGCGGCTTGAGCAGCTTGCCGCCGTTGACGATTCCGGCAAAGAAGCGGGCCACCTGGAGCGGGGTGACCAGGGTGTAGCCCTGGCCGATGGACATGTTCAGGTTGTCGCCGCCCTGCCAGGACTCGCCGAACCGCTTGAGCTTCCATTCCCGGGTCGGGATGTTGCCCGCCTTCTCGTGGGGCAGGCGGATGCCGGTCTTGTGCCCGAAGCCCACGGCCTGGGCGAACTCGGCCAGGCGGTCCACGGTCAGTTTCTTGCCCTGTTTGTAGAAATAGACGTCGCAGGATTCCACCAGGGCGCGCTCCATGTCCACGTTGCCGTGGCCGCCCTTGCGCCAGCAGCGGAAGACCCGCCGCCCGAGCCGGGTGGCCCCGGTGCAGAGCACGGTCTCCTTGGGGTCGAGCATGTTGTAGTGCAGTCCGGCCCCGGCCACCACGTGCTTGAAGATGGAGCCGGGCGGGTACACGGACTGGATGACCCGGTTTTGCATGGGGTGGAGCGGGTTGTCCCTGAGCCTGGCCCATTGTTCCGGGGTCAGGCCCGAGGAAAAGTCGTTGGAGTCGTATGACGGGGCCGTGGCCAAGGCCCAGAGCTGGCCGGTGTCGGCGTCCATGACGGCCACGCCGCCGGCCTCCTCGTCCAGCCAGTCCATGGCCAGCTTTTGCAGCCCGAGGTCGATGGACAGGGATATCTCGTGCCCGGCGCGCGGGTGCTTGAGGATGCGCTCCTTGAGACGTCGTCCGTTGACGTCCACCTCGTACTGGGCCAACCCCTTTGCCCCGCGCATGCGGTCCTCGAGCATGAATTCGATGCCCTGCTTGCCCACGTAGTCGCCCAGGGCCAGTTCGGGATTTTTCTCCAGCTCCTCCTCATTGGCCTCGGCCACGTACCCGAGCACATGGGCCAGCAACGTGCCGTAGCGGTAGAGGCGGCGGGGGCGGAACTGGATTTCCAGGCCGGGCCAGCGCAGCTTGTTGGTCTCGATCAGGGCGAGCTGCCCGAAGCTCAGGTCCGGGATGAGGATCAGCGGCTCGAACGGCTTCACCCGTTTCTTGTTCTTGTTGTAGAACGCCTTGAGCTCGAAGAAGTCGCGCCCGGTCCAGGCCGCGATCTGGTGCATGGCCTTGTCGATGTCCGGGCAGTCCTCGCGCACCAGGCCCAGCGCGTAGGCCGGTTCGTTCACGGCCAGCAGGTCGCCGTTGCGGTCGCGGATCAGGCCGCGCGGGGAAAAGATGGATTCCTGCCTGAGCTGGTTTTCGCGGGCCTTGAGGGCGTACTCCTCGCCCCGGTGGATCTGGAGGTACCAGAGGCGGACGGCGAACAGGCAGAAGAGGCCCAGGATGAGCGCCTGGAGCAGGAGCAGGCCCGTGCGGGGCGGCTGCTGGTCGGCTTCGTTATAAAGGTCTGGCATCCTGCCTTAGCCTCTTGGGAAAAAGGTTGTCCGCGGCGAGCCAGACCAGGGGGAAGGCCGCCGTCTGCATGGCCCCTTCCAGGACGAGGCGTTCCAGGGAGACCTTGAGCTGGGCCAGAGAGGAAAGCCCCAGGGTCAGGGCCGGGTGGAGCAGGCCGAGTCCCAGCCCGATGAGGCACATGAACAGGAAGGAGCGGGCCTCGAACAGCCATCGGCCGGAGAAGAACATGACCGCGAGCAGGCCGTACCAGGCCAGGCCGTAGCCGAAGGGCAGGCTGCCCGTGCCTTCCGCG
Organism: Desulfovibrionaceae bacterium; assembly: GCA_015709315.1. Lineage (GTDB taxonomy): Bacteria > Desulfobacterota > Desulfovibrionia > Desulfovibrionales > Desulfovibrionaceae > Pseudodesulfovibrio. Next base: position 6,520 of record JACCQI010000012.1, on the reverse strand, counting down.
AGCAGCATCCAGACCAGGGCGAGCAGTGCGGTGCGCCCTCCGCTCTGCTCCTGCAGGGAGAGGATCAGGCCGGGGGCGAAGAAGTCGATGCCGGGCAGGGTCCGGTGCGCCCAGACGCCGATCACGGTATAGGCCGCCCACCAGAGTATGGCGAGGACGTTATTGGGCAGCGGCACCGGCGTCCTCCGTGCTGGCGGGCGGGGTGTCGGCCTGGTCCGGCTGCCCGGGCGCGCGCCTGAGCAGGAGGACCTCCTCCAGTCCGGCCATGTCCACCAGCGGCTCGGCCTGGACGGTCAGGAAAAGGGAGATGTCGGAACGCTGTATCTTGGTCACCCGGGCCACGGGCAGCCCCTTGGGATAGATGCCGGACAGCCCGGAGGAGAGGAGTATCTCGTCCGGGTCGATGACGGCGTTCTGGTTGATGTAGCGGAGCATGAGCGGCTTGCCGTACCCCTGCCCGGCGAGCATGCCGGGCGAGCGGTTTTGCGCGCCCATGACCGCGATGGAGCTGTTGGGGTCGGTCAGGAGCAGGACCGTGGAGGCCCCGGCCCCGGTACGCAGGATGCGCCCGACCACGCCGCCCAGCGAGGCCACGGGCATGTCCGCGGCCACGCCGGAGGCCGTGCCCTTGTCCACGGTCAGGGTGGCCAGCGCCCCGGCGGGACCCATGCGGTGCCCGATGACGCGCATGCCCGAGAACGTCCAATGCTTCGGCGGCTCGAAGCCGAGCAGTCGCTCGAACCGGGACGCGGAGGCGGCGCGGGCCTGCATGAGCATGTTGGTCCGGCGCAGGTTCGAAGCCTCGTCCCGGAGGGCGTCGTTTTGCTGCTTGAGGCCCACCAGGTAGATGTATCGGTGCCAGAACTCCGATACCTTGTCGGACACCCAGATGCCCGGCCGCAGGACCACGCCGGAGATGTCCAGCCCGGTGTAGGAGGACAGGGCGTCGAGGTGCCCGGTGCGGAGGTTCCAGGTGTACAGCGAAAGGTACACGAAAAGCCCCGCCACGATGATGATGGCTATTTTCTTGGGCTTCGTCATGTCCCGATTACCTGGATGCCGTGTCCTTCACTGGCTAGTCTGTGGTGATGTCCTTGTACAGGTCGATGTTGTCGAGCGCCTTGCCCGAGCCGAGTACAACGGCGGTCAGCGGGTCCTCCACCACGGTGATGGGCAGCTGGGTCTCGTGCTGGAGCAACTGGTCCAGGCCCTTGAGCAGCGCGCCGCCGCCGGTCAGGACGATGCCCCGGTCCACGATGTCCGCGGCCAGCTCGGGCGGGGTCTGCTCGAGCGCGATGCGGACGCCTTGGACGATGCCCTCCACCTGCTCGGAGATGGCCTCGCGGACCTCCTCGGCGGTGATGGGACGGTTCTGGGGTATGCCGGTGACCAGGTCGCGGCCCTTGACCTCCATGACCGGCTCTTCCTCGCCCAGCGGATAGGCGGAGCCGATGTGGATCTTGATCTGCTCGGCCGTGGATTCGCCGATGAGCATGTTGTACTTGCGTTTGACGTGCTGCATGATCGCCTCGTCCATCTTGTCGCCGCCGATGCGCACGGAACGCGCGTAGACGATGCCGGACAGGGAGATGACGGCGATCTCGGTGGTGCCGCCGCCGATGTCCACGATCATGTTGGAGGTCGGTTCCGTGATCGGCAGGTTGGCGCCGATGGCCGCGGCCATGGGTTCCTCGATGAGGTAGACCTCGCGGGCGCCGGCGCTTTGGGCCGACTCCTTGACGGCGCGCTTCTCCACCTGGGTGATGCCGGTGGGCACGCAGATCATGATGCGGGGACGGACCAGCCTGCGGGAGTTGTGGACCTTGGAAATGAAATGTCTGAGCATGGCCTCGGTGACCTCGAAGTCGGCTATGACGCCGTCCTTCATGGGCCGGATGGCCACGATGTTGCCGGGCGTGCGGCCGAGCATCTTCTTGGCCTCGGCACCCACGGCCAGGACGGTCTTGCCGCCGCGCGAGTCCTTTTTCACGGCCACCACCGACGGCTCGGAGAGCATGACTCCCTTGCCCTTGACATAGACCAGCGTGTTGGCCGTGCCCAGGTCTATGGCCAAGTCGTTTGAAAAAGAGCCGATGATTTTGTTGAGCAGGCTACCCATGAATCCCCCGTTCACGTCGAAATGGATTTATATCCCTGGTGAGGTAAAGCGCGCTTTCCTTGAGGCGGCAAGTGCGCTAGCGTATATCTTCAATTGACGATTCGTACCAAATGAAACCCGCTCTAGCAATAAGTTCAGGGCGGTTTATGAACTTTTTCTCAACATTTTCTAAATTGGAAAAATGCATCGTTTTTACGGCCTGTCGGCCTTCATGCGCCAACGGTTCGGCAAGCGGGTCCGAAAAATCCCCCTGGACGCAGGCTTTTCCTGTCCCAACCGGGACGGGACCCTGTCGGCCGCTGGGTGCGTTTTTTGCAATCCCGAGGGATCGGGGTCCGGGATGGCCGCCAGGGGGCTTACCCTGCCCGAGCAGTGGCGGTTTTGGCGCGACATTCATGTGAAGAAACACGGGGTGGCCGAATTCACCGGGTATTTGCAATCTTATACCAACACCTACGGTCCCATCGAGAAGCTCAGGGCCGTGCTCGGCGAGCTTGCCGGGCTGCCCGGCCTGACCAGCCTGGCGCTGGGCACCCGGCCGGACTGCCTGGACGACGCCCGGCTCGACCTGCTGGCCCGGCAGAAGGAGCGGCTCGGCCTGGACGCGGTCTTTCTGGAGCTGGGGTTGCAGACCGCCGACAACGCCACGCTCAGGCACATCAACCGGGGGCACGACGCGGCCGCCTTTGCCGACGCGGCCCGTGCCGGGGCCGAGCGCGGGCTGCTGGTGGTGGCCCACGTCATGGCCGGCCTGCCCGGCCCGCGCGGCCGCGAGGGCGGTGAGGCGCTGGCGGCCACCGTGGATTTTCTCAACGGACTGCCGGTACACGGGGTCAAGTTTCACAATGTCTATGTGTGCCGGGGCACCCGGCTGGCCAAGTGGTTCGGCGAGGGGCGGTACAAGCCGCCCACCCTGGACGAGTACCTTGCCTGGCTGTCCGGGGCGCTGGCGCGGCTCGACCCGCGCACCGTGGTCCACCGGCTGAACGGCAACCCGGCCCGTGGCGAGTTGCTCGGCCCGGACTGGGCGGGCAACATGCGGCGGCTGCACAACCGGGTGCGCGATCATTTCGAGGCGCACGACGTCTGGCAGGGCAAGGAGCATGGCGCGGAGAACGGGCCTTCGCCCTGGTTTGATCCCGAATACGAGGAGAGGTGAGCCATGAGGAAGATGCAATGCGAGCGGACGGAATGGATCAGGGGCGACAGGCTTGCCCTGTCCCTGTGCTGGAAGGGCGGCCGGATCGCGGCGGTGCGGGTTCACTGGGCCGACGAGGCAAAGCCGTGCGCCGACCCCACGCCCCTGGCGGACGCGCTCGGCCGTGCGCTGGCCCGGTATGAGGCCGGGGACGACCCGCGCTGGCCGGACCTGCCGCTCGACCTGGAGCCGCTCACGCATTTCCAGAAGTCGGCCCTCGACGAGCTCAGGCGCATCCCGTCCGGCTCGACCCGCACCTACGGCGAGATGGCGAAACGCCTGGGCCGTCCCGGCGGCGCTCAGGCCGTGGGCCGGGCCATGGCCGCCAATCCGTTCCCCGTCCTCTATCCCTGCCACCGCGTGGTCGGCGCGGACGGTTCCATGACCGGCTTTTCCGGTTCCGGCGGCGTGGCCATGAAGGAGCATCTCCTCCGCCTGGAGGGCGCGCTCCGGGGCCGTCTGCCGGGCAAGTAACGCCAATTTCCTTTTTGCCGCGCGCCGTGGGCGGCTTTTGCGTTCCCGCCGCCGGGCCGTTTTTACGCCCGCGCCCGGCGGAATGTCACGCTTTTGGGCACAAGCGTGACAACGTCAACAAGTCCCGGCGGTTGTCGTATTGAGTGGGCAATAAGGGAGGCTGCCCGGCCTCCGCAACATCAACCCCCGGAAGGAACATGGATTTCGTCTGGATCGATTTTACGGACGCCGCGTTCGTCCAGCCGCTCCTCCTGACCCTCAAGGTCGCCTCGCTGGCCACGGCCGCCGCCCTGGTGCTGGGCGTGGCCGCCGCGTACGCCCTGTCCCGACGGTCCTTCATCGGCCGGGACTTCCTGGACGCGGTCTGCACCCTGCCCATGGTCATGCCGCCCACGGTGCTCGGCTACTACCTGCTGGTGTTCATCGGCCGCAAAGGCGTCATCGGCGAGTGGCTGCTCGAGACCTTCGGCATCCGGCTGATGTTCACCTGGCAGGGCGCGGTCATCGCCGCCGCAGTGGTGGCCTTCCCCCTGGTGTTCAAGTCCGCGCGCGCCGCGCTCGAAGGCGTGGGCAGGCAGTACGAGAACGCCGCCCGCACCCTGGGCCAGGGCGAGCTGTCCGTGTTCCTGCGCGTGTCCTTCCCCCTGGCCTTCCGGGGCATCCTGTCCGGCTGCATGCTGGCCTTTGCCCGGGCCATGGGCGAGTTCGGGGCCACCCTCATGGTGGCGGGCAACCTGCCCGGCCGGACCCAGACCCTGTCCCTGGCCGTGTATTCCGCTGTCCAGGCCGGAAACGACGGCCTGGCCAACACCCTGGTACTGGTCATCAGCCTTGTCTGCGTGATCATCCTCATGACCACCGGAAAACTGCTGCAACCCCGATTTTAACCGTTGAAAGGAGATACCATGAAACGCCGCAATCCCGTTGCAACGACCCTATTGACCCTGGCCCTGGTGTTCGGGCTTTCCGCCGCCGCCCACGCGCAGGAGCTGATCGTCTCCGCCGCCGCCAGCCTGACCGACGCCTTTTCCGACATCGAGCCCGCCTTCGAGGCGGCCCATCCCGGCGTGGACGTCGTCATGAATTTCGCCTCCAGCGGGGCCTTGTACCGCCAGATCGAGCAGGGCGCTCCGGCCGACGTCTACGCCTCGGCCAATCCCAAGTGGATGAACAAGGCCGTGGACAAGGGCTACGTCGCCCAGGCCGACGCCGTGGTCTTCGCCCGCAACGCGCTGGTCCTGGCCACCCCGGCCGACAACCCGGCGGGCGTGAAGACGCTTGCCGACCTGACCGGGGCCAAGGTCGGCTCCATCGGCATCGGCACCCCCGAAACCGTGCCCGCGGGCCAGTACGCCAAGGAGGCGCTGGAACTCAAGAGCCTGTATGAGCCGCTCAAGCCCAAGATGATCTTCGGCGAATCCGTGCGCCAGGTGCTGGACTACCTGGGCCGGGGCGAGATCGACTGCGGGTTCGTGTACCGCACCGACGCGGTCAAGGGCGGGGACAAGGTCCTGATCGTCGAGGAAGTGCCCCTCAAAAAGCCCGTCACCTACCCCATCTCCGTGCTCAAGGAGGCCGCCGCCCCCGAGCTGGCCGCCGCCTTCGTGCAGTTTGTCCGCAGCGAAGAGGGCATGAAGCTGCTGGAGGGACGCGGCTTCAAGAGGCCGTAGCGACCGCGCGGGATGTCCATGCGATTTGAACTCGACATACAAAAACGGATGCGGAGCGGGAAGGAGGAGTTCCTTCTCCGCTCCGCGTTCTCCTCTTCCGACCGCGCGCTGGTTTTGTTCGGGCCGTCCGGCTCGGGCAAGACGCTGACCCTGCAGGCCATGGCCGGGATGCTCACCCCCGACGAAGGGGTCATTCGGATCAACGGCCGGGAGGTCTTCGACTCCGGCAAGGGGGTCAACGTCCCGGCCCGGCAGCGCAGGGTCGGCTATCTGTTCCAGGACTACGCCCTGTTCCCGCACCTCACGGTGGAGCAGAACATCGGCTTCGGCCTCAAGCCCCTGTTCGGCCGCCTCAACGGCCGGGGCCGACGCAGGGTCCGGGAGCTGATGGCGGTCTTCGGGCTGGAGAAATTGGCGGACCAGAAGCCGTCCACCCTGTCCGGCGGCCAGCAGCAGCGCGCGGCCCTGGCCAGGGCGCTGGCCCCGGAACCCGAGGCCCTGTTGCTCGACGAGCCGTTCAGCGCCCTGGACCAGCCGCTTCGGCTACGTATGCGCGAGGAGCTGTCCGGCATCCTGAAGCATTTCGACATCCCCACGGTCATGGTCACCCACGACTCGGACGAAGCGGAATCCTTTGCCGAGACCGTGGTGGTCTACCGCGACGGGAGCGTGGCGGGCATGCATTCGACCCGCGACGCCGCCCGGCGGGGGGAGAGCCTGTCCGAGGCCATCCGGGCCGAGGTGGCCCTGGCCTACGAGTGACGCCTCGTGCGACAACGCCAACCAGGAGGAAGCGGACATGAAGCTGAGCGCGCGCAACCTGATACCCGGAAAGATCAAGGAGATCATCGTCGGCATGGTCAATGCCGAGGTGGTCATTGAAATCGCTCCCGGAGTCGAGGTGGTCTCCGTGATCACCAAGAACTCGGTGGAGCGGATGGACCTCAAGATCGGCGATGAGGTGCGGGCCATGGTCAAGGCCACCAGCGTGATGGTGGCCAAGGACTAGAGCATTTAACTCTTGAAATAGTCTAGACAGTTGTTTACTGTCTGTTCATG
>JACCQI010000079.1 GCA_015709315.1 Desulfovibrionaceae bacterium | reverse complement strand
GAAAAGGATATTACAGATTGCCTTGACCTGAGGCCACATAGGAAAAGTTTAGGAAGGGAGGGGGGATGGGGGGCCGGAGGCGCGCCCACACGCATCAATTGGCGTCGGCCATGGCGAGGCGGATGCCGAGGGCGATGAACAGGGTTCCCGCGGCCCGTTTGATCCATTGGGTGTATCGGCCGCCGGTGCCGACCATGGAGGAGACGCGGGCGGCGGACCAGGCGTAGGCGAGGTTCACGAAGGTGCCGTTGACGGTGAAGACGATGCCGAGGAAGAGGAAGGCGAGCGGCTTGGACGGGGCGTCGTGCGACACGAACTGGGGCAGGAAGGCGAGGAAGAAGAGGGCCACCTTGGGGTTCAGGGCGTTGGTCAGGAACCCCTGGGTGAAGACCTTTCTCCGGGAGACCCTGAAGTATTCGCCCTCCGGGTGTTTTTCCCCGTTGCCGCGCCACATCTGGAACCCGACCCAGACGAGGTAGGCCGCGCCGACGTATTTGACCATGGTAAAGGCCGTGGCCGAGGTGGCCAGGATGGCGGACAGGCCGAGCGCCGCGGAAAAGACATGCACGAAGCAGCCCGCGCCGACTCCGAGGGCGGCCAGCGCGCCGCGCCCCCAGCCCAGGGACGCGCCCCTGGACACGATGTAGAACACGTCCTGTCCGGGGGTGACGTTGAGCAGCAGGCCGGACAGGATGAACAGGACGAGATCGTGGGTGCCGAACATGGAAAAAACTCCGGGAAGGTGAGGGGAAATCAGAAGTTGTCGAAATCGGGGTAGCTGTGCCCCCATTTCGTGTAGATGGCCTTGAGCTTGCCCGCCTTGTGCAGGGCGAAAATGCCCTCTTCGTACAACCGGCGGAGATGCTTCCCCCTGGGGCTCTGGTTGAACAGGGGGTGGTAGGAGCGCGTGCCCGCGACCTGGGTGTCGTAGGCGTCCTTGTCGAAGGACAGGCCGCTTTCCCGGATGGACGTGTTGATGAAGGACATGTCGTCCGCATAGAAGTCCGTCCGCCCGAGCAGGACCATTTCCAGACATTTGACGCCGGAGGGCATGTCGCGGATGCGGACGGGCACGGGGAAGTCCCAGTCGTGGTAGTAGGCGAGCTGGCAGGCCACCTCCTTGCCGCGCAGCGTTTCCACACCTTTCCAGGGGCCGATGCGCTTCTTGCTGAAGAACACATAGAAGTCGTTGACGAACATGGGATAGCGGCCGCTGACCAGGGGGGCGGCGGCCCGGTCGTCGCAGGTCATCACGTCCGCCTGGCCGAGTCGCACCAGCTCGTCGCCGCGGTCCGTGGGCACGTACTCGTGGTGGATGGTTATGCCGTACTGGTCAAAGACCGCGCGCATGATCTCATGATACAGGCCCGACCCGTCCCGATTGGTGAAGGTCTCCCAACAGGGGCCGGCGGTGACGATATGGCGCACTTCCTCCGCATCGGCCGAAAAAGGCAGGAACGCGAGTACTACGAATATGAAATAAAGGCGTCTGCACATTTGAACCGATAGTGCCCAATAGTTCACTGATTATCAATATGAATTACGGAGCTTGACGAAAATGGGAATTTTTCCCGGACCACGGCTCCCATCATATGTATGAACAAGCCTTCATTTTACTTGACAATGGTTTTTTTGAGCATATGCTCATTATATCACAGTCACGAACGAGGGAAGACATGGGACGAAGGAAGATACGACGGATGGTGCAGAGGGAACCCGACGCGACGTATTACAAGCCGCAGGGGGTTCCCATGACCAAGTTGGAGAACGCCACCCTGACCTTCGAGGAACTGGAAGCGCTCCGCCTGGCGGACGCCGAAGGTTTTTCCCAGGCCGGGGGAGCCGAGGTCATGGGGGTTTCCCGGGCCACGTTCGGCAGGGTGCTCTCGGCGGCCAGGACCACTGTGGCCCGCGCGCTGACCGAGGGGCTGGCCATCCGCATCGAGGGCGGCCACTACACTCTCGCCACAGAAGGGGCATGGGCGTGCCCGTCCGCTGAATTTGACGAAGCGCCCGAAACCAATGGAGAAAATGATATGCTTGGTAAGAATGGAAACGGATCACGCGGCGGAGGCGGCGGCCGGTGCATGGGCGGCCAGGGCCGAGGTATGGGCCAAGGCGGCCAAGGCGGCCAGGGCGGGCAAGGCGGCCAGGGCCGTGGCATGGGCCAGGGAGGCCGGTGCGGCGGCGGACGCGGCATGGGCGGCCAGGGCCGAGGCATGGGCGGCAAGGGCATGGGCGGCGGCAATATGGGTATGGGCCGCGCCATGAACATGGGCAATCAGAATGCAGGACAACAACTTCCCAAGGATACGACAATGAGCAACATCGCAATCACCAGTGAAGGCCCCACCCTGGACGACAGGGTGGATCCCCGTTTCGGCCGCGCGGCCGGTTTCGTCATCGTGAATCCCGAGACCATGGAAGTGGTCAACTATGTGGACAACGGCGGTTCCCAGGCCATGGCCCAGGGCGCCGGAATCCAGGCCGCTGAAAACGTGGCCAACGCGGGCGCCGGGGTGCTTCTGACCGGCTATGTCGGCCCCAAGGCGTTCGACGCCCTCTCGGCCGCGGGCATCCGCATCGGCCAGGACGTGGACGGCATGACCGTGCGCGAGGCCGTGGAAAAGTTCAAGGCGGGCAACGTGGCCATGGCCGCCGCCGCCAACTCCGCGTCCGGGGTGAACAAGTGATCTACGCCGTCGCCAGCGGCAAGGGCGGCACGGGCAAGACCACCACGTGCTCGTCCCTGGCCGCCATCTGGGACGTCCCGGTCACGTTGGTCGACCTGGACGTGGAGGAACCGAACCTGCATTTGTTCCTCAAGCCCGACCTCGACGACATCGAAAAGGCGTACATCGAGGTGCCCGTGGCCGACGAGGACAAATGCACGTCCTGCGGGGCCTGCCGGGACATCTGCCAGTTCAAGGCCATCACGGTCATGGCCGGAACCCTGCTGGTGTTCCCGGAGATGTGCCACGGCTGCGGCGGCTGCCTGGCCGTCTGCCCCGAGGACGCGCTCTCGCCGGGCAAGCGGGAGCTGGGCGAGATCTGCCGGGGCACGGCGGACGGGCACCCGTTCGTCATGGGCAGGCTGCGCGTGGGCGAGGCCATGAGCCCGCCGCTCATGCGCCGCATCCGGCGGGAATTCCCCGGCATGTCCGAAAAGGGCGACATCCTCATCGACGCGCCTCCCGGCGTCAGTTGTCCGGCCATCGCGGCCGTCACGGACGCCGACTGCATCGTGCTCGTCACCGAGCCGACCCCGTTCGGCTTCCATGACTTCAAGCTCGCCTGGGAGGCGTTCAAGCCGCTCGGCAAGCCCATGGGCGCGGTCGTCAACCGGGCCGACCTGGGCGACACGTCGGTCAGGGAGTTCTGCTCGGCCAACGATATCCCGGTCTGGGCGGAAATTCCCTATTCGCGGGAAATCGCCGAGGCGTATTCCCGGGGCGACGTCATTTCCAAGGCCATCGCGCCTCTTGAGGAGACATTCGCCGGCCTGCGCGACAACATGCGGGCCGTTGCCCAAAAGGGGGCGAACCATGCGTGAGATCGTCATCATCAGCGGCAAGGGCGGCGCGGGCAAAACCTCCGTCACCGGCGCGTTCGCCCATCTCGCCGAAAACGCCATTCTCTGCGATCTCGACGTGGACGCCCCGGACCTGCACCTGCTGCTCGACCCGGAGCATCGGGCCGAGAATGAATTCTGGTCCGGCTTCGAGGCCGTCATCGATCAGGATGTGTGTACCGGATGCGGTAATTGCATGGAGGTTTGCCGGTTCGACGCCATCACCGAGACCGACGGCCGGTACGAGGTCAACCCGCTGCAATGCGAGGGGTGCAAGGTCTGCGTGACCCTGTGCCCGGCCGAGGCCATCGAGTTTCCGCAGAAACACTGCGGCGACTGGTACGTGTCCTCCACCCGGTTCGGGCCCATGGTCCACGCCCAGCTCTATCCGGGCGAGGAGAACTCCGGGCGGCTGGTCACGGAGCTGAAGCAGAAGGCGCGGGAGATCGCCGAGGAGCAGGGACTGGACCTGGTCCTGTGCGACGGCGCACCGGGCATCGGCTGCCCGGTGATCAGCTCCATGGCCGGGACCGATCTGGCCGTGGCCGTCACCGAGCCGACCCCGTCCGGCCTGCACGACCTCAAGCGCGTGGCCGAGCTGTGCGAGGGCTTCCGCACCAAGGTGGCCGTGCTGGTCAACAAGTGGGACATTAATCCCGCCATGACCGGGGAGATCGAGGATTACTGCCGGTCCAGGGGATATACCCTGGTGGGCCGGTTCCCGCACGACCGGGCCGTGGTGGACGCCATGCTTGAGCGCAAGGTGATCACCGAGTACGATGACGGCCCGCTCGCCGAAACATTGAAACAGGCTTGGGCGGATGTCGCGGCCCTGGCAAAGAGTATAAAAAAATAACCATTATAAGGAGATAGGATATGGAGACTCTTGTTGCTGTTCCCACGGCAGAACCCGGCGGCATGGACGCCCCGGTGGACGCGCATTTCGGCCATTGCGCCATGTATACGCTGGTGAAAGTCGCCGACGGCGAGGTCAAGGAAGTGTCCAGCGTGCCCAGCTGCCCGCACATCCAGGGCGGCTGCATGGCCCCGGTCAACTACCTGGCCGACCTGAAGGTCAAGGCGCTCATTTCCGGCGGAATGGGCATGCGCCCGCTCATGGGCTTCAACCAGGTGGGCATTCAGGTCTACCACGGTTCCGGCGCACCCACGGTCAAGGCCGCGGTGGAGGCTTTCCTGCACGAATCCCTGCCGGTCTTCACCGTGGACCAGACCTGCGGCGGCGGTGGCGGGCACTAGCCATGGCCATTGTTGCCGTCACCACGCGCCCCAGCGCCATCCGGGACTTCCTGGTTGAGCTGGCGGACGCGAGCCGCGAGGAAGTGGAGGTCGAGACTTCCGGGGCCGATGCGCTCACCCGGGTCAAGGGCGAGCCTCCGCGCCTGGTGGTCATCGACCAGGGACTGCCCGACGTCGAGCCGCTCAAGCTGGTGGTGGAGATCATGATGGTTTCGGCCATGACACTGACCGCCGTCATCACCGACATGGGGGAAGACGAATTCCACGAGGCGGCCGAAGGCTACGGGGTGCTCATGCCCCTGCCCGCCGACCCGCAGCCAGCGGACGGCCGCGCCCTGGCCGAGGCGCTTCGGAATACGTAACGCGGACAACCGCAATGAAAAGGCCCTCCCGGCATACGCCGGGAGGGCCTTTTGTTTTGGAGGGAGGGGATGCCTCCGGCGGCCAGGGGGAAACTTTTGTAAAAGTTTTCCCCCTGGACCCCTCTTCAAAACTTTTTCCTATGTGGCCTCAGGTCAAGGCAATCTGTAATATCCTTTTC
>JACCQI010000078.1 GCA_015709315.1 Desulfovibrionaceae bacterium | reverse complement strand
ACGAATAGGAAAAGGATATTACAGATTGCCTTGACCTGAGGCCACATAGGAAAAGCTTTGGAGGATCCAGGGAACCTTTCTCGAAAGGTTCCCTGGCCGTCGGAGACGCCCCGCCGGCGAGGCGATTCTTACCACAATCAACCGCAGAAGCCCCTTTCCGCGCACTGGCAGGCTGGGCCATTTTTCTGTACAAGGGAGCAAACCCAAAAGAGAGCCGTACATGTCCCTGAAAGAACGTTTGAACTTTGATGCCGAACCCGTCTACCTGATCGACGGCACAGCCCTGCTGTACCGCGCCTTTTACGCCCGCGCCGACCTGTCGCGCTCGGACGGGTTCCCGACCAACGCCATCAACACGGTCATGCGCGTGCTCATGAACCTCTTGAAGGACGAGCGGCCCGACCATGTGGCCTTTCTCATGGACGGCAAAGGGCCGACCTTCCGCAACAAGGTGTATGACGAGTACAAGGCCAACCGCCCACCCATGCCCGAGCCTTTGGCCGATCAGGTGGAGCCGGTGCGCCGGGGGGTGCAACTGCTCGGCATCCCGCTCCTGGTCACGGACGGCGTGGAGGCGGACGACTGCATCTGCGCCCTGGCCAACAAATACAAGGCGGACCGGCCGGTGGTCATCCTGGCCTCGGACAAGGACATCAAGCAATGCCTGGACAGCAACGTGGTCATGGTCAGCCAGCACGGACGCAAGGAGACCATCCACACGCTCGAATCCTTCCGCGAGGCCGAGGGCATGGAACCGGACACCTGGCCGGACTTCCAGGCCGTGATCGGCGACTCGGCGGACAACATTCCGGGCATCCCCAAGGTCGGCCCGGTGACCGCACGCAAAATTTTCGACGCCACCGGCCCCACCCTGGAGGACCTGCGCGAAAATATCGGCCAGCTCCCGGACAAGCTGCGGCAAAAGGTCGAGCCGGAGCTGGACAACGTGTTCACCTACCGCGAACTGACGCGCATGAAGCTCGACTGCTGCGCCAATCCGCTGGACGACTGGATCGTAAAGGACATGGACGTGTCCGCGCTGAACGCGTTTTTCGAGGAATACGAACTGCGCGGGCTGCAACGCATCCTGCCCGGGGAGGCGAAACCGGCGGCTCCGCTGCTGGCGGAGGCGGCGGGCAAATCCCCGACCAAGGGCGCGAACCAACTCCTGCTGTTCGACCCTGCGCCCGAGAAGAAAAAGACCGAGGCTCCGCTGGACGTGACCGAGGTGGCGGACGCGGCCGACCTGCCCGCCATGGGCGGCGAGGACGTGGGCCTGACGCAGACGGACGACGGATTCCTCATCGGCCTGGGCGAGGACGAATACCGCTACACCGGCCCGGCGGCGGACCTGGTGCGCGCCGCGGCGCACGCGTCGATCATCGCCACGCCCAGCGTGCAGGACCTGCTCCGGGCGGACGCGGCCTGGGGGCACATCCTGTCCGGCCAGTGGTTCGACCTGAGTTTGGCCGCGTACCTGCTCGACCCGGAGGCGCGCAACTACACCTGGACGCGGCTCAAGCAGTCCATGTTCCAGGACGGGCGGCCCGAGTTCGCGGACGCCGCGCGCGGCCTGCACCCGCAGTCCGAGGGGCGGGCGGCCCTGGCGTACATGCGCGGCATCGAGAGCCAGGTGCGCGGTGCGGAGCTTTTCCCGCTCATGCGCGACCTGGAACTGCCGCTGATTCCGGTGCTGGTGTCCATGGAACAGGCGGGCATCGCCGTGGACCTGGACGCGTTCCGGTCATTTCTGGACGACGTGAGCGAACAGCTCGCCGCGCTGACCCGGTCCATCATCGAGATGGCGGGCGAGGAGTTCAACATCCGCTCCAGCCAGCAGTTGGCGGTGGTCCTGTTCGACAGGCTCGGCATCAAGGCCGGGTCCAAGACCTCCACGGGATTGCGGTCCACGGCCAACCAGGTGCTGGAAAAAATCCGCGACCAGCACCCGCTGGTGGAGGCGGTGCTCGAATACAGGATGCTGGAAAAACTGCGCTCCACCTACCTGGAGCCCCTGCCCAAGCTGGTGGACGCGGACGCGCGGCTGCACACCCATTTCAACCAGTTGTCCACGGCCACGGGCAGGCTTTCCAGCTCGCGGCCCAACCTGCAGAACATACCCATCCGGGGGGTGCATGGCCCGCGCATGCGCGCCTGCTTCACGGCCGGTGACGGCAACCTGCTCGCCGCGGCGGACTATTCCCAGATCGAGCTGCGCGTGCTGGCCCATTTCTCCAAGGACCCGGCGCTCATCGACGCCTTCCGCCACGACGAGGACATCCACGCGCGCACGGCCGCGCTGTTGAACGACAAGGAAGTGGCGGACGTGACCCCGGGCGAGCGGCGCGGGGCCAAGACCATCAACTTCGGCCTGATCTACGGCATGGGCGTGCAGAAGCTGGCCCGCGAGCTGAAAATCACCCAGAACGAGGCCAAGGATTTCACGGAAAAGTATTTCGAGAAGATGGCCACGCTCAAGACATATTACGACACCATCGTGGAGGACGCCCAGAAGCACGGCTTCGTGGCCACCCTGGCCGGACGCCGCCGGTTGCTGCCGGAACTCCATTCCCGCAACAACCAGCTCGCCTCCCAGGCCCGCCGCCAGGCCGTGAACACGGTCATCCAGGGGTCGGCCGCGGACATCATCAAGATGGCCATGGTCGCGGCCCACAAGGACAAGCGGCTGCGCGAACTCGGCGCGCAGCTCATCCTGCAGGTGCATGACGAACTGATCGTGGAAGCCCCGGCGGAGAACATCGAGGCCGCCGGAGCCAGGCTCAAGGAGATCATGCAGACCGTGGCCGCCCTGGACGTGCCGCTCAAGGTCGATCTGGGCGTGGGGAAGAATTGGGCCGAGGCGCATTAGCTTCGTTCACGGACGTGGAAGTGCCTTTTAGGGGGATGGACCCCATCCCCAAAACATACCGCCCCGCCGCCATCCGAAGCTGCGCTACCTGGCCGGGTGGGTGTACTTGGAAACTATCTCGTCCATCCGCCCGGATTCCTTCATCTTGAGGATGATTCGGTTGAACTCCGGGAGGAGACGGGTCTGGCGGGTTTTTTTGCTGATCATCAGATGGAACGGCATGGGGTCGAAGGTCACGCAGGTCTCGACGATCTGGGAAGGGCCGATCTCGGTCTTGTCGATGTCCGCCCAGGCGGCCAGGGGCCATTCTATGGCGATGTCGCCGCGCCGGTTGGCCAGCATGCGCCAGACGCTCTTGAGCAGCGGGGCCTCGTAGGTCTTGATGCCGCGCGACTTGATGTTCCGGTCGTTCCAGCCGTTGCCCGAGTACGTGACCACGGTCAGGTCGCCCGTCTTGATGTCGTCGAGCGTCTTCATGGATTGGATGTAGCCGAGCTTGGGGTGGTTTCTGTAGGTGAAGACGCTCAGCTTCTTCAGGTAGAAGGGGTCCGGGTGCGTGGCCGCGTATTCCAGCCGCTCCGGGGTGGGCACCGTGATCATGGCCTCGGATTCGCCGCTTTTGACGTTGGCCTGGCATCGCGTCCAGGGATAGGCGCGCCAACTGGTGAAAATACCCGCCTCGGCCATGGCTTCGCTCACGATATCATAAAAGAATCCGGTCATTTCCCCATCTTCCTTGCGGGTGAAGAACGGCCAGTAATCCGGGTAGTCGATGATCAGGACAGACCCCGCGCCAAGGGCGGGCTGGGCGCAAAGAAGGCCAAACAGCAGACAGACCGCAAGGAGTCGGCCCGGCTCCTTGAGCCGGAACGGAAGGGTGCGCAAAACCGATTTCATACTTTATCACTATCAGAATCGACCGGACTGTCAACGCCGTGCCCTTAATTCAGCTCGCTATCAGCCGTATTGACGAGGAGCGTTCCAATCCGTAATTTACCGCCAGAGACACACTGCACCCTATGGAGGAAAAAGGGATGTCTGATAACAAATGCAAGGAAAACCCCATGGCCGGGGTGCCTCTGGGCATCAATTTCACCACCTTTGTCTACTCCCTGTCCTCGTCGGCCATGGTCGCCCTGGGCGAGGCCGCCGACCCCAGCTCCGGCAAGGTCGAATTCCAGCCCCAGCTCGCCAAGCACACCATCGACGTGCTCGGCATGCTCAAGGACAAGTTCGAAAACGGACTGGAGGAAAAAGAGCAAAAGCTGCTCTGCGACATGGTGTACAACCTGCGAATGTCCTACGTGAACAAGACCAAATAGGACCGGCCCCGACCGAACCGTCGCGGATTCGGCACCATAAGCGCACTGAACAGCCCCGCAAAAAAGGAACAATTTCATGTCCCAGATCATCAAGGCCGGCCTGGTGGGCGTCACCGGGTACACCGGCATGGAACTGGCCCGCCTCATGGTTCACCACTCCTCCATGGAGCTGGTGCGCGTCACTTCGCGCAAGGAGGCCGGGAAAAAGCTCGCCGACCTGTACCCCTTCCTCAACCGGCTGCCGCTTGGCGACCTGGTCATCACGCAGCCCGACGCGGCCGACCTGGCCGAGCAGTGCGACGTGGTCTTCCTGGCCGTGCCGCACAAGACCGCCATGGAGATCGCGGCCGACCTGCTCGAACAGGGCGTCAAGGTGGTGGACCTGTCCGCCGACTTCCGCATCAACGACAAAGCCGTGTACGAGAAGTGGTACGAGGTGGAGCACACCCGGGCCGAGCTGCTGAGCGAGGCGGTCTACGGCCTGCCCGAGCTGTACCTCGACCGAATCATGGGCGCGCGGCTCATCGCCAACCCCGGCTGCTACCCGACTTCCGCCATCCTCGGCCTGGCCCCGGCCCTGTCGGGCGGCATGGTCGAGACCGACGGCATCGTCATCGACGCCAAGTCCGGCGCTTCGGGCGCGGGGCGCGGGGCCAAGGTTCCCAGCCTGTTCTGCGAGGTGGCCGACAACTTCCGCGCCTACGGCCTGCCCACCCACCGGCACACCCCGGAGATCGAGCAGGAAGTGTCCAAGCTGGCGGGCGCGGACGTGACCGTGTCCTTCAACACCCACCTGCTGCCCATTGACCGGGGTATCCTCTCCACCATCTACACCCGGCTCACGGCGGACACGGACCTGGACGCGATCCACGCGGCGTACACGCAATTCTATGCGGACAAACCCCTGGTGCGCGTGCTGCCCAAGGGCCGGCTCCCGGAAACCCGGTACGTGCGCGGCACGGTCTTCTGCGACATCGGCCTGGTGGTCGATCCCCGGACCAGGCGGCTCATCATCCTGTCCGCCATCGACAATCTCTGCCGGGGCGCGTCCGGCCAGGCGCTGATGAACGCCAATCTCATCTGCGGCCTGGACATCGACGAAGGGGTGCCCATGGCCCCGGTCATGCCCTAGCAGCCCCCGCTCCACGCCATACGCGACCACATGCTTCATACAAGGTCGGGACCGATTCGGCCCCGGCCTTTTCCCTTTTCCCTCCCTCCATCCTTGAACAGCATGTTATTTTTTCAGCCCAATTCGCCGGGGGCCTTTTCTTTTCCGTGATAATGGTTATCATGTAAATCAACTCACATGACACCAATACGGAGGATGCACAGATGACTTTCAATGAGATTCTGGAAAGACGGCGGGCGATCAACTTTTTCGACCCCGACCGCGACGTGTCCGACGAACTGCTCCGCGAAATCATCGCGGACGCGGCCAAGTCGCCGTCCAGCTTCAACCTCCAGCCGTGGAAGCTCAAGGTGGTGCGCGACCCGGAGCGCAAGGCGGCCCTGCGGGCCGTGGCCTCGGACCAGCCCAAGGTAACCGAGGCCCCGGTGGTGCTCATCGTCCTGGGCGACCGCGACGGATGGAAGGAAGGCAACGACACCCTGGAAAAGCACTTCAGGAACAACCTGGTTCCCGAACAGCGCGACTGGTTCCTGGGGACCACGGCCGCACTCTACGGCAACAGCCCGGAGGCAGGCCAGGCGTTCGCCAACAAGAACGCCGGGCTGTTCGCCATGTCGTTCATGTACGCGGCAAGCGCGCGCGGGCTGCATACCCACCCCATGGACGGCTTCGACCATGAGGGCGTCCGCAGGGAATTCAACATACCGGACAACTACTGGGTGCCCATGCTCATCGCCGTGGGACACCTCAAGCCCGGCATCGAAATAGCCCCCAAGGCATGGCGGCAGTCCGTGGACGAGATAATCCTGGATTAGCGGAATGCCTCCGGCGGCCGGGGGAAGGGGAGAGGGAAACCCTTTGAGCAAGGGTTGTCCCTCTCCCCTTCCCCCGGACCCCCATCCCCTCTCCTTTCCTAACCT
>JACCQI010000011.1 GCA_015709315.1 Desulfovibrionaceae bacterium | reverse complement strand
CATGAACAGACAGTAAACAACTGTCTAGACTATTTCAAGAGTTAAATGCTCTAATGCGAATCACCATGGACGAACATATTGATCAGGCTTGCTTTTTGCCGTATGGACCAATGATGCGAAAATTCATCCTCTGCCTTCTTTTCATGGTATTTCTTTCACCCGGACTCGCAGCAAGCGCAAACATCGAAGAAGTATACGTCGGCGAATTGTCGCCGCTCATCGTCATAGACGCACATCGCGGCATCCACGGCTCCGCGGTGGAAATCGTGTCCACCATTATGGACATGGCCGACAACACGCTGACCGCCGGGGACTTCAAGGACATCATCTGGGCACGGGCCTTGGAAACCGTGAAAAGCCATTCCGGCACGGCCATCATCTGCCTGGCCCGGACGCCTCAGCGCGAACGGATATACAAATGGGTCGGCCCGGTGGGCGAGGTGGTCCTGGGTCTCTACGCCCAAAAAAACCGAAACATGCGGTTCAGGCCGGAAGACGAATCGCCGAAGAGCCGGATCGGCGTCGTGCGGGGCAGCGCCGCAGCACACATATTATTGAATTCCTGCGGGATGGAGGAATGCGACCTGCGGTTCGTGAAAGACGATGAGACGCAATTCAAGATGCTCAAGAAGGGACGGCTGGACCTGATCACCCAGTCCGACACCGGAGCCTTGCTGACCATGAAGAAACTCGGCTTCGACAGCAATGAATTCGAGATGGTCCATGTGCTGGACGAACTGAAGCTCTATCTGGCGCTGAACATCGAGACCGACGACGCGTTCGTTTCCCGCCTCCAGGCCGCGCTCGACGGCCTGAAGCAACCCGACGACGACGGGAATAGCCGCTTTGACGCGATACGGGCCAAATACCGAAAATAAACCGCCCCCGTTTGCGGGCCAGCCGACGTCAGGCCCCTTGCCGCAGGCCAATGATGAAGGGGCACCTTCCCATGCCGCGCAGCCACTCCGAAGACGGGGAAGCACCTCCCGGACCATGTTTTGTGCGGCATCTCACAGCAATGCACACGCTTGCCACAAGTACCTGCTAGGGGTATACGAAATAACGGAGTTACGGACGAATGCGCGTATTGAAAATATATCGGACACGAAAAAACCCCGCCGTTGCCGACGGGGTTGATCTTTCGAGTGGTGGGTCACCAAGGAATCGAACCTTGAACCTCCGGATTAAGAGTCCGCTGCTCTGCCAATTGAGCTAGTGACCCACTCGGGGCGCCGCATTTCCGTGCGACGGAGGAATATCTATAAGTTCGACCGTGAGAAGTCAACCCTTAATCTTCAATTTTTTTCAACTGGATTCAAATGCGATTGAACAAGCTGTTTTTTCATCTCTTTTTTGCCCTGGTCCTGATCGCTCTCACGCCCCCGGCACAGGCGCAAATCCAGCCTTCCAGCCTGCCCCTGCGGACTGCCGTCCAAGCCTTTGCCGTACCGGCGGGAATACTGGGCGACGACGACCCCCAGGCCGTGGTCCTGACCGTGACCCTGAATATGGAAGAGGACTGGTACACTTACTCCAACGTCACGGGAGAATTGGGCAAGCCTACCACGCTGACGGCCAAGGCTACGGACGGCACGCAACTGCCCGTCTTCTACCCCGAAGGCGAGGAAAAACCCGATCCCTTCGACTCGGACGCCAAGGTCATGGCCTACAAAAGCGGCACCCGGCTCTTCGTGCTCATGCCGGGCGGCTCGGCCGGTCAATTCCCGGTGAGCCTGCACCTGGACCTGCTCCTGTGCCACCCCACGAAATGCGTCCCCGCCCGGCTCAACCTCCCAAGCAGCGACGCTGCGGACCCGTCCGCGCTGCCCGCAGCCAATGCCCAGCCGTGGTGGAAGGAATTCCATGCACTCTGGGAGGCCCACCATGCCGACGCCGTGCAGGCCCGGCCCGACGCGCCGCAGAACGAGGCGGCGGCAGCCATCGTGAAATGGCATTTCACGCCCACCTATCTCCAGCCCGGCCTGGAAGTGGGCAGCCTGGTGTCCGCCGTGCTCATGGGGCTGCTGGCCGGACTCATCCTGAACATCATGCCCTGCGTCCTGCCCGTGGTCAGCCTCAAGCTGTCCGCCCTGCTCGGGGCCGCCGAAGGACGGGATGAAAAGGAGCGCTACCGCGCCTTCCGTGAACACAACATTTATTTCGTGCTCGGTCTGCTCGCCTTCTTCCTAGTCCTGGCCGCCGTTCTCGGGGCCACGGGCAAGGCATGGGGAGCGCTCTTCCAATACCGCTGGCT
Organism: Desulfovibrionaceae bacterium; assembly: GCA_015709315.1. Classification (GTDB taxonomy): domain Bacteria; phylum Desulfobacterota; class Desulfovibrionia; order Desulfovibrionales; family Desulfovibrionaceae; genus Pseudodesulfovibrio. Next base: position 69,444 of record JACCQI010000011.1, on the reverse strand, counting down.
GGTGCTCGCCATGGCGGGCATCATGGCGACGCTGGGGTTGTCCCTGTTCGGCCTGTTCCACCTGCCGGTCATCGACCTCAAATTCGGCTCGAGCCACATCACGCCGCGCAGACAGGCATTCTTCACCGGCATGCTGACCACCCTGCTGGCCACGCCCTGCTCCGGTCCGTTCCTGGGCGGGGTCCTCGGCTGGGCGCTGCTTCAGGGCGGCCTGGTCATCGCCACGGTCTTCTCGGCCATCGGTGTGGGCATGGCCGCGCCCTACCTGCTGCTCGTGCTCAATCCGAAGCTGGCGCGGTTCCTGCCCAAGTCCGGGCCATGGATCGAATTCGTGGAAAAGGGCATCGGCTTTTTCCTGCTGGGCACGGCCTTCTACCTGGTATCCATCGCCTACGGCACCGAAAGCCTGCGCGTTCTCGCCCCGCTGTGGGTCGTACTGGCCGGAGCCTGGCTGTGGAAACGGACCAACACATCCGGCACGGCCGCCCGATGGACGGTCCGGCTGGCCTCCCTGGCCCTGCTGGCTGCATCCATTGCCTGGACCACGCCGTCGGGGATGCAGGCCGACCCATGGGAACCCTTTGACCCGGTGACGCTCAACGAATCCCTGGGCCGCGACGTCCTGTTCGTGGACTTCACCGCCGACTGGTGCCCCACCTGCAAGGCGCTCGAAGCCACGGTCATGACCGACGAGAACGTGAACCGATGGAAGGCCCGCTACCCGGTCCGCTTCATCAAGGTGGACATGACCGAGCGCGACCCCGAGGCCGAGGCCCTGCTCCAGGCCCTGGGCAGCCGGTCCATCCCCACCGCCGCCGTGTTCAGGACGGACGAACCGGGCAAGCCCCTGGTCCTGCGCGACCTCTTCACCACGGGACAGGTTGAAAAGATATTGAAATCCCTTTAAAAGGCCATGCAAAAGGAGTGACGATGCTCGACTTTCAATATTACATGCCCACCCGGATCATCTTCGGCCCGGATACCCTGGACCGCCTCGGCGACACGCCCCACCTGCCGCGCGGCAACAAGGCCATGATCGTCATCGGCCAGTCCGGGGCCATGGTTGCGAACGGCTACTTGTCCAGGGTCCAGTCCCTGCTTGCTAAACAGGACGTGCAAACCATCGTCTACGACAAGATCGTGCCCAATCCGGAATCCGACCAAGTGGACGAGGCGGCCGCCATCTGCCGGGAGAACGGCGTGAACTTCGTGGTCGGGCTGGGCGGCGGCTCCACCATCGACTCGGCCAAGGCCATCGCCGCCATGGCCGCCAACGCGGGCAAATACTGGGACTACGTCCAGACCGGCACCGGCGGCGGCCAGACCCTTGAAAAGGAACCCCTGCCCATCGTGGCCATCCCGACCACGGCGGGGACAGGCACCGAGGCCGATCCATGGGCCGTGGTCACCAAGTCCGGCACGGACGCGCGTGAAAAGGTGGGCTGGGGCAACGACTCCACCTTCCCGGCCCTGTCCGTGGTGGACCCCAAGCTGATGTTCTCCGTGTCGCCCAAGCAGACCGCCTACACCGGCATGGACGCCTTTTTCCACGCCGTGGAGACCTACCTGGCCACCTGCCGCCAGCCCGCCAGCGACATGCTCGCCCTGGAGGCGGTCCACCTCATCGGGCACACCCTGCCCCAGGCCGTGGCCGAACCCGACAACCTGGAAGCGCGCACCATCATGGCCTGGGCCAGCACCGCCGCCGGGCTGTGCCAATCCTATTCACGGTGCATCTCCCAGCATTCCCTGGAACACGCCCTGTCCGCCTTCCATCCCGAACTGCCGCACGGAGCCGGGCTGACGCTCATCTCCAAGGCGTATTTCGGCTTCCTGGCCGCCTGCGGCGAGGAACGGCTGGGCGATTTGGCCCTGGCCATGGGCGACACCCTGGAGGAAACGCTGGACGAGGAAACGACCGGCCTGGCTTTCCTGGATGCGCTGGACGACCTGATAAGGGATGTCGGCCTGGACGGCGAAAAACTGTCCGACTACGGCGTGACGCGCGAGGAAATACCGGCCCTGGCCGACAACGCGCTGACCGTCATGGGCCACCTGTTCGACATCACCCCGGTGGAAATGACCAGGGAAGACGTCATCGCCATCTACGAGGCGGCCTTCAAGTAGCCGCCTCTCCATACGCGACAGACAGCCCCCCCATGGCCGCAAGACAGGCAGCCATGGGGGGCTTTGCCACCTACTCCACCGCAATCATGCCGTACTTGTCGCCCGTGATGCAGCGGCAGCCGTCCACGGTGATCTCGAAGGTGTTTTCAACGCCCACCATGGCCACGCCGCGAATGGACTGCTTGGGTTCCAGGGCCAGGACCATGCCCTTTTCAAGCGGCGTGTCGAAACCGCGGGCAATGGGCGGAAACTCGTCGATGGCCAGGCCGATGCCGTGGCCGACGAACGGCACCTGGTTCTCGTCCAGTCCCATGAATCCTTCGGCATAACCCCGCTTGTCCGCCTGCTCCATGCAGTGGGCGTACAACTCCTCCACGGCCACGCCCGGCCTGGCCGCATCGCACATCCAGTCCTGCAGCTCGATGCAGAAATCGTGCGCCCGGCGTATCTCGTCGGTCTTGGCCGACTCGGGCCCGGCGAAATACGCCTGGGTCTTGTCCGTGTGGTAGCCCTCCAACTGAAAGCCGATGTCGAGCATGAGCGGCTCGCCGAACGCCCATTTCTTGTGCGCGTTGCCCATGAAGGCCGATGCCGGATGCTCGCCCCGCAGGCCGAGAGGCCCGTTGAACCCGCTGGGGTAGTTGCCGGAATCCCCGGCCGCCACATGCCCCAGAAAGCACTCCTCGCCGTGGGCCTGCATGCGCAGGATGCCCATGTGTCCCTTCTCGAAAAAAACCTCCCAGGCCAGGTGCGAGATTTCCCGCTCGGTCATGCCCGGCCGGATGCGGGTCGGCAGGATATCGTACAGGCAGTGATGGTGCAGCGCCCCGCACCGGCGCATGATCTCCAGTTCGAACTCGGACTTGACCATGCGGGCCAGGGTCACGGCGTGGTCGCCCGGAACAATGGTGTACTCCTTGAGCTTGGCGGCCAGCATGGCCCCCAGTTGCCAGTTCAGCCCGGTCATCACCGCCGCGAGCGTGGGCGTGAGCGGACTGCCCGCGTCGGCGCACAGTCCCGGCAGTTCGGAGTAAGACTTGAAAGCGTGGATGTGTTTGACCCCGGCCTCCAGGCGCGCCCGGTTGACGCCCTTGCGGATAAGCAGCACCGGCTCACCGGACAGGGGCAGCCAGAGCAGGCCCTGGCCGTAGGTGCCGGTCAGGTAGTAGATATGCAGCCGGGAAAAGACCAGAATGCCGCCCGCCTGCGGGGCGACGCGATGCAAATGGGTACGCACCGCATCCTGGCGGCGCAACAACTCTTCGGCGGGTATGCGCGAGATGGCTTCGAACATGGAGGCTCCTTTTCTTTGCCTCAGTCTGTAAAATCGTTCCCCGGCCGGGCGCAAGGAGAAAAAAGGCCAAAGGGCGAATCGGCCGCGCGAACAGCCCTTGCTCACGCTCCATGACGGCGGCGGGCGATAATCCCGCCCCGCCACTAGGCAAGGGCAAGGGTTTGCTGTACAAGGGCGTTCCAACGCAAGGAACGAATCATGCTGCTCGATATGAAAAAACTGGCCCCGCTCATGCGGGAGGTCAAGACCATCGCCGTCATCGGCGCCGTGGACAAGCCGGGCCGCCCGGTGGACACCGTGGGCCGCGCGCTCATCGACATGGGCTTCACCGTCATCCCGGTGCATCCCAAACGCCGCGACGTATGGGGGCTGACCACCTATCCGTCGGTAACCGACATCCCGGTCCCGGTGGATCTGGTGGACGTCTTCCGCGCCCCGCAATTCTGCCCGGACCATGCCCGCGAGGTCCTGGAAATGAACCCGCTGCCCAAGGTCTTCTGGATGCAGGAGGGCATCGCCAGCCCCGAAGCCAGGGCGATCCTGGCCGAGTCCGGCGTCACCGTGGTTGAAGACCGATGCACCAAGGTGGAATTCCTGGCCATGGGGGTTCGGCCGTGACCGTGAAAGCATTTGAATGCCGCATGTGCGGCCACTGCTGCCAGGGCGAGGGCGGCATCGTCATGACCGGAAAGGACCGCAGGCGGCTGGCCGCGTTCCTGGGCATCGGCGAACAGGAACTGGTGGAGCAGTACGCCCATGAACGAGGCGGCAAAATTCACCTCAACGTGGGCGACGACCTCTACTGCGTCTTCTACAAGGACGGCTGCGGCGTCCATCCCGGACGGCCGGACGTCTGCCGCGCCTGGCCCTATTTCCGGGGCAACCTCGTGGACGAAACGAGCTGGGAGATGATCCAGGACTACTGCCCGGGCATCAACCCCGAGGCCGGGCACGCCGAGTTCGTGCGCCAGGGACGGGAGTATTTGCGGAAGGAAGACCTTTTGCGCTATGATCCCGACACTTCTCCCAATGCATTGATAGCGGACGAATAGGAACGGCTTCCCATGAATCTCCAGCAATGCCTCGCCATACTCAAACTCGATGCCGGGGCATCCCTGGACGAGATCAAGTCCTCCTTCCGCAGGCTGGCCTTCACCTATCACCCCGACCTGAACGACAGCCCCAACGCCGGGGACCGGTTCCGCGAGATCAACGAGGCGTACGTTACGGCCAAAAGGCTGGTCGAGGCCGGCGGGGGCACAAACGCCCGGCCCGATGCCGGTTCCGAAGAACCCAGGACCGGCCGACGCCAGGGAGCGCGCGCCTACGCCCGCCAGCAGCGGAAAACAGCTCGGCCGGAAAGGCCCGAATGCAAGCGCTCCAGCCGGGCCAAAAACCAGAAGTACTACTACCGGGAAGAGGAAGTCATCGACACCATCCTGAACGACCCCTTCGCCAAAAAGGTGTTCGAGGACATCTACAGCCAAATCCGCAAGAACCAGCCAAACTACCAGGGACCCATGGAGCTGAACAGGCGCAGCCTCAGCCTCAGTTGGGGAGACCGCACCCTGAATCTCAATTTGGCCCAGGGCATCAAGGGATGGCTCAAGGGACAGATGGATTTCGAGCAGACCGTCCACTTCCCGTCCAGCCACCTCATGCCCGGTCGCAAGGTCCGCATCACCGTGGAGCAGAAATTCTCGGGCCATCCCAAAACCATCGAGGTCACCCTGCCGCCCGACTTCGTGGTCGGCCGCCCCATCCGGCTCAAGGGACTGGGGCGGAAGCTCGGCCCGTTCACCGGCGACCTGCTCCTCCGCATCCTCGGCAAATAGCCCAGCTCCCCGCGCCCGATTCTGCCATTTTCGGCAAATCCTCACGGGCCGTTATACATTTTCAGCAAGTGGAAAAAAGCCCTTGTTTTCCATCTTTTTTTCTACTAGTCGCAGTAGCATAACGAGAATACATCGGAGGGACGGATGCTCGCCATATTCGATTACAAGGCGGGGAACCAGACCAGTGTCCACAGGGCGCTCGAACATCTGGGCATCCCCAATAAAATCACCAACAACCCGGAAGAACTGGATGCCGCGGCCGGAATCATATTCCCCGGCGTCGGCGCGGCCGGACAGGCCATGGACGAACTGCATTCCGGCGGCCTGGACGAGGTCATCAAAAGCCTGATCTGGCAGAAGAAACCCGTGCTCGGCATCTGCGTCGGCTGCCAGATACTCCTGGACTATTCCGAAGAAAACGACACCAAGGCGCTTGAAGTGATCCCCGGCGAATGCCGCCTCTTCAACTCTTCCTGGGTGGACTACGAAAACATCCCCATCCGCGTGCCTCACATGGGCTGGAACCAGGTCGAACTGGTCAAGGAATGCGAGCTGTTCGACGGCATCGACCCGGACGCGGACTTCTACTTCGTCCACAGCTACTTTCCCGCGCCCAAGGAGGACTTCGTCATCGGCACCACCCGCTACGGCATCGACTTCTGTTCCGTACACGGCCGCAAGGGCCTGTGGGCCGTTCAGTTCCACCCCGAGAAATCGGGACGTCCGGGGCTGAAGATGCTGAACAACTTCTACAAGTTCTGCCTGGAGGACGCCCATGCTGAGTAAGCGCGTCATACCCTGCCTCGACGTCCGCAACGGCCGGTTGACCAAGGGCATCAAGTTCGAAGGCAACGTGGACATCGGCGACCCGGTGGAAACCGCCCGGCGCTACTACGAAGAAGGCGCGGACGAGATCGTCTTCTACGACATCACCGCCTCGCACGAGCACAGGGGAATCTTTCTGGACGTGGTGGAAAAGGTCGCCTCGCAGATATTCATCCCCTTCTCCGTGGGCGGCGGCATCAGCAGCGTCGACGACATGCGCGACGTGCTCGTCGCGGGCGCGGAAAAGGTGTCGGTCAACTCCGGCGCGGTCAAGAACCCAGACATCATCAGCGAAGGCGCGGAACGGTTCGGCTCCCAATGCGTGGTGCTCGGCATGGACGTGAAACGGGTCAAAAAATCCGAGAGCATCCCCTCCGGATTCGAGATCGTCATCCACGGCGGCCGCAAATACATGGGCATGGACGCCATCGAGTGGGCCAAGACCGGCGAGGCGCTGGGCGCGGGCGAAATATGCCTCAACTCCATCGACGCCGACGGCGTGAAGACCGGCTACGACCTGAAACTGACCCGCATGGTGGCGGAAGCCGTGACCATCCCGGTCATCGCCTCGGGCGGCGCGGGCACCCCCCAGCACATGGTAGACGCCGTCACCGAAGGACGGGCCTCCGCCGCGCTCATCGCCTCCATCGTCCACTACGGGGAATACACCATTCCCGAGATCAAGGAATACATGGCCAAGGCGGGCGTTCAGACGCGCACCATCTGGTAGCATACATATTCATGCAATGACAAAGGGGAGGCTCGATGCGGGCCTCCCCTTTGTCATGTCGACGAAACGATTCGACCGGCAGCGTCCGCCTGGCTGCCCGAAGGCACCGGCCTTCTTGACAGTATCGGCACCCGGCGCTCCGGGGCCGGGCAGACAGATGCCCACGACCGGAGCAAAGCCGCCAACCAGTTGACGGACAAAAAAGAAGAGGGAAAGCCCGATTAAGGCTTCCCCCCTCTCCTTTCGACAAGGGCGATGGCGGTGAATGCTACTCGGCCCGGAACGTGCCGGATTTGCCCCCGGACTTGAAGACCAGGCGGCAGTTGTCGATGACGATATCCTTCTGGACCGCCTTGCACATGTCGTAGATGGTGGCCGCCGCGACCTGGACACCCACCAGGGCCTCCATCTCCACGCCGGTCTTGTAGGTGGTTCTGACCTCGCATTCCAGCTCGATGGTCGAAGCCGCGTCGTCCACGGTGAAGCGGATATCCACCAGGGAAATGGGCAGGGGATGGCACATGGGAATGAGGTCCGCGCAGCGCTTGGCGGCCTGGATGCCCGCCACCTTGGCCGTGGTCAGGACGTCGCCCTTGGGCAGGGCGTTCTCCTTGAGCAGGGCCAGGGTTTCCGGGGCCAGGCGGACCAGGCCGCGGACAATGGCCGTGCGCCGGGTCTCATTCTTGTCGGATACGTCCACCATGCGGGCGTTGCCGTCGTCGTCCATATGCGAAAAACCGTCAGTCACGATCTACTCCCCCATTACCTTGTCCTTGGCCTTCTTGAAGAAGTCCTTGGCTTTGTTCTTGAACTTGCCCGACTCTTCCCGCTCGATCTCTGCGAACTCCTCAAGCAGCTCCTTTTGGCGGTCGGTCAGCCGTGAGGGCGTCTTGACCCTGACCTCGACCAACAGGTCGCCGTGCTGGGAACTGCCCAGGTGCGGCAGGCCGAGTCCGCGCAGGCGGAACACCTCGCCGGACTGGGTCCCGGACGGGATGTCCAGGTTGACCGGCTCGTCCAGGGTGGGCACCTCCAGCCGATGGCCGATGGCCGCCTGGACCATGGATATCTCGCGGCTGATGATCAGATTCTGCCCCTGGCGCTCGAACACCTCGTCCGGGGTGACGCGGATGACCACATACAGGTCGCCGGGAGGGCCGCCGTTGATGCCTGCCTCGCCCTCGCCGCGCAGCCGCAAGCGGGAATTGTTGTCCACGCCCGCCGGGATGCGGACACTCAAATCCTTGTCCGTGATGACCGTGCCGCGCCCCATGCATTCGTCACAGGGATCGGAGATCAATGAACCCGCGCCCCGACACTGGGGGCAGGTCACGGAAATGCGGAAAAAGCCTTGGGACTGCTGGATGGAACCGGACCCGCCGCACTGTGGACAGGTCTGGGGCTGGGTGCCGGGCGCAGCCCCCGTGCCGTTGCATTTCCCGCAGGAAACCTCCACCGGAATCTGGATGGAGACTTCCGCGCCCTTGGCGGCCTCACGAAAGGAAATCTCGAGATTGTACCTGAGATCGGTCCCGGCCATGGGACGGTTTGCGCCCCGGCCTGCCCCGGCAAAACCGAAAACCTCGCCGAAAATGTCGCTGAATGCGCCGAAGATATCCTCGTTGCTGGAGAAGCCGGAAAAACCGTTCCCGCCCAGGCCCGCATGGCCGAAACGGTCATAGGTCTGCCGCTTTTCCGCGTTGCCCAGAACCTCATATGCCTCGGCGGCATCCCTGAACTTGGACTCGGCGGCCGGGTCGTCCGGGTTGCGATCCGGGTGGTACTTGAATGCCATCTTCCGATAGGCCGACTTGATCTCGTCCTGGGTGGCCTCCCGGTCTACGCTCAGGACCTCGTAATAATCGCGTTTGGACATGGGATGTGCTTAGGCTTCTTCGGGGGCGCCGGCCTCGGTATCGGCGTCGTGGACGGACGTGTCGGAGAGGACCTTGCCCGCGGCGATCTCGCGCAGGGCGTTGACCACTTCCTTATTCTTGGTGTCGATCAGGGGTTCGTAGCCTTCGCGGTACTGCCTGACGCGCTTGATGCCCATCTGGGTGATGAGAAAACGGTTGCTCACCTTTTCCAGGCAATCTTCAACGGTGATCCGTGCCATGCTTTTCTCCTTGCTTCCAACGAAGCGATATTACTGTTCCCCACCGACCCGGCCCGCCGGAAACATGCCCTGCAGGTCGCGCAGAAGGCGGCTTGAAACGGGATAGTACATCCCGTCCCCGCTCTTCATCCAGCATTGTCCCTGCGGCAATTCCGGGTCGGCATAAAATGTCATTACTTTCAATGTATTGCCGCTCTCGTCCAACAGGCGGCAATGCATTACTTCCACCGCCGTCACGGATTGCGTGCTGAGCGGCAACGCCTCAAACTTTAAATTTGTAACTCTCCAGAGCGACATGTCAATGCCGGGGAGGTCTTTTTCCGTCCCCCGCAACCGCCATCCGGTATCGCTCCGAACCACCAAAAAACGCGACGTCCCGTGGTCTATCACGATGCGGTCCACGGTCCCGATGTCCAGGGCCATGACGGTCCGGCTCTGGATGTCGAAGGCGCTCTTCACCATCTGGGCCACGCTCTGCGCGTCCACCAGAAAGGGCACCGTCAACCAGGTGGACGTCCCGATATAGACGTCCGGGGCCCCTTCGCGCGGATAGAAATCCACCGAACTGGGACTCTTGCCGCCCTTGACCCACACGCGGATGGTCAACGGTCCCATCCGCTTGTCAAAGACCACGGGTTCCAGGATGAGTTCCTTGGCCCGAATCAGCGCCAGGCTGTGGATATACAGCTTCAGGTCGGAGTCCGACGCCGGCTTGTCCTTGAGATAGCCGGGCAGCCTGAAGACGAACCCGGACCTTTCCTTTTCCACCAGCCAGCTTGATCCGAACGTCTGCACGAGCTGGACACGGTCCACCAGCGCCTCGTCGAACCGGAAAATATAGTCGTCCAAAAAAAAGACGGCTGGCTGGGACAGCCGTTCCATGGCCTTGCCGTCGAACTCGAAAACCATGCCGGGGTGCACGGAATTCCATCCGTAGACCCTCCCGTCTTCGCCGGCCGCAAGCTTGATGGTCAGCGGACCGCCGCCCTTGTCCGAAAAGGTGAAGATCACCTTGTAGTCGGGTTCGCCCAGGCCATGGCTTTGGGGGCCGCTTCCATCCACGTCGGCAATGTACTTGGACGGGGCCAAATCCGACAGGTAGCCGAGATACTCCCTGACCTTGTTCGGCTTGACGTGCGCCTTGACGTTCCACGACGCGCCGGGCACTTCAGCCTCCCACCGGCCGTCCTTGAGGGCCAGGCTGTAGGTCCCCGCCGGCGAGGCCACGTGCATGGACACCACACCGTCCAGCGAACGCGACAGCCACTGCAGCATGTCGGTCCGGGTATCGGTGTAGTTGTCGTACCAGAAAACACCCCCGGCCACTCCGGCAAGAAGCAACACGGCGACAAGACACGCGGTTCGTTTCAAGACAGGTCTCCCTCCGGCAGGATCCCGATTTCAACCCGCAGGGACGATTGCAACCAATCCGCCACGCGCGGGAAAGCTTGATACAGTGCCCCAAAGGCCCCTTGCAAGTCAAGTAAGAATACACTATCAGCCTGATCTGGCACGCCCTTCATAACAAAATAAAAACAGGGAAGACAAATGGCCTCATGGGGCAAACTCACCTTTGCGCAAAAGCAGTGCGTATCGGCCACCGGGAAACTCATGCAGCAGACCGGCATGGTCTCGCGCGGCTCCCGGATCGGCCTGGCCGTTTCAGGCGGCGTGGATTCCTTCCTCATGCTCCGGGTGATGCTCATCCGGCAGGCCATCATGCCCTTTCCCGTCGAGCTGATGGTCCTGCACGTCAACCCCGGATTCGATCCCGACTCGCACCGCCCCCTCATCGACTGGTGCGCGGACAACGGCGTCAGCGCCCACGCGGAACTGACCGACTTCGGCCCACGGGCGCATACCGACGAGAACCGATCCAACTCCCCCTGCTTCTTCTGCGCCATGCAGCGCCGCAAACGGCTCTTCGAGCTGTGCCGCCAGTACAGCCTGACCCATCTCGCCTTCGGCCACAACGCCGACGACAACGTGATCACGTTTTTCATGAACATGATCCAGAACGGCCGCGCCGAGGGACTGTCGGTCAACGAACCTTTTTTCGGCGGCAACCTCCAGGTCATCCGGCCGACCATGCTGCTGAACAAGAAAACCGTGATCAAGGCCGCGCGGCAATGGGAACTCCCGATCTGGGAAAACATCTGTCCGTCCAACGGCTCCACCAAACGCGACGAAATTCACAATTGGCTTCAATCCATGTGGAGAAATGATAAGCGCCTGAAAAACAACGTGTTCAACGCGGTGATTCGGCAACAGCTCAACTTGACAAGTAAAAAAGTCTAGACTATTTATACCCAGAGCTGCAAAAAGACTGCAAAATAAATCATCCAACTCACTGGAAAGATAATGCTTTTCAGAAAATACCATATAGTTGTCTTCAAAGACAAACAGGGTTCCTGCAAGAAATTCCAATTACATGGATGGGTTATCGCTACTCTCTTCCTGTTGACGATTTCCATGGCAGCGGGCAACGTCATCCTGTGGAAGAAATACGCCCAGCACAGCCGCGTTGAACAGGGGCTGAACATAGCGGAAAAAACCGTCCAGGAACAAAAAACCCAACTTCTGAGCCTTTCCCAAAAAATTTCGTCTCTCCAAAAGAACCTGAGCCGCATCCGCGACTTCGACTCCAAGCTCCGGGTCATGATCAATCTCGACCAGGACGGCAGTCAGACCGCGGCTCCCAAGGGCGGCCCGGCCAACGAGAATTTTTCCAAGGGCTACCTGCCCCTGTACCGCCAGGAGCTCCTGGCCAGGAAGATGCACGAATTCCTCCGCCAACTGAACGTCGAGGCCCGCCTCGAAGAAGTCCGGCAGCAGGAGATCATGCACACCCTGCGCAACAACCAGTCCATCCTTGAAGCCACCCCGTCCATCTGGCCCACTTCCGGCTGGGTGACCTCGGGCTTCGCCTGGCGGACCTCCCCCTTCACCGGCAAACGCGAGTTCCACAAGGGCATCGACATCTCGGCACCCAGGGGCACGCCCATCTACGCGCCCGCCCGGGGTACGGTCACCTATTCCGGCCGCGACGGCTCCTACGGCCTGAGCATCCGGCTGAAGCACAACACCAGCCTGGCCACCCGCTTCGCCCACCTGCACCGGATCGCGGTCAAGAGCGGCCAAGTGGTCACCCGGGGCGAACTCATCGGTTACGTGGGCAGCACCGGCCGATCCACCGGCCCCCACCTTCACTACGAAGTCCGCCTGAACGGCGTGCCGGTCAATCCGAAGCGGTATATCCTCAATTAGGGTCCGCCCGCCCGTGAATTCATCAGGCTCTTTTGGAACCCGATCTTCCAAAAGGGCCCGTTCTTTGACAAACGAAACCGGCCCGACCTGATTGGTTCAGGTTTTGCAAAGCCCCAAAAATGGACCTTTTCGGATTCAACCCGTCTGACCTCATCAGCTTCTATCTGACGCTTTTCCGCGTCAGCATAGTTCTCTTTCTGATGCCGTTCTTCGGGGGCAACTCCATACCGATCACGGTCAAGGCGGCCCTGGCTCTGGTCCTGTCCCTGGCGATATGGCCGCAACTTTCCTTCCCCGGCGAGATGATGCCCACCGGAGTCGGCATCATCGTCATGATCCTGGGGGAATTCCTCCTGGGCATCATCCTCGGGTTGATCGTCAATTTTCTGTTCGCGGCGGTGCAGCTCGGCGGACAGATCATCGGTTTCCAGATGGGCTTCGCCATGGTCAACGTGGTCGATCCGATCACCGGCACCAGCAATGCGGTCACGGCCCACTTCCTGTACATGTGTACCATGCTGACCTTTCTGGCCCTCAACGGCCATCTCTACCTGATCCAGGCCCTGGGCATGAGCTTCAGCTACGTCCCGCCGGGCGGATTGCTGATCAACCCCCAGCTGGCCAACCACTTCTTCGAATTCTCGGGCCTGATGTTCACCCTGGCCATCAAGATCGCGGCCCCGGTCATGGCGGCCCTGTTCCTCGTGGACCTTGCCCTGGCCCTTATTTCGCGCGCCGCCCCGCAGATGCACGTGCTCATCCTCGGCTTCCCCATCAAGATCACCGTTGGCTTCTTTTTCCTGGGCTTCATTTTCACCATCATGTCCAACTACGTGTCCGACTTCCTCCGCGAACTCGGCCCCATGTACGAACGGATAATGGTCCTGGGAATAAGCGGCACCCCATAGGGAGATGAGCGATGATAGGCCAGGAAGATCCAAGTAAAACCGAAAGAGCCACAGAGAAGCGACGGAAGAAGCAGCGCCAGGAAGGCCATGTCGCCAAGGGCCAGGAGCTGTCAAAGGTCATGGTCCTTCTGGGCGGCGTCATTACCCTGCGCTTCATGATCGGCTTCTACCACAACCGGCTGACCGACATCTTTCATTGGACCTTCACGGACGCCATCCATATGCAGGTGGACAAGCACTCGACCTACACGCTGTTCTCCTGGGGTCTGGGCCAACTGGCCGTCCTGGTCCTGCCGTTCCTCATAACCGTGGCCTTCGTGGCCTTCCTGACCGAAAGGCTCCAGGTGGGCGCGCTCTGGACCAGCAAGCCCCTCAAGCCCAACTTCGGAAAAACCTTCAACATCATGGGCGGCATCAAAAAGCTCATGCTCAGCCCTGAAGCGTTCATCAAACTCGCCAAGTCCCTGCTCCAGGCCATGGCCGTGGCCATCGCGCCCTACATCGTCATCCAGCAGGAAATGCCGAATCTGCTTCCGCTGTTCCATTCCAACGCCCAGGGCATCATCTCCTATATCCTGACGGTGGGCTACAAGATGGTCTGCTACGCCCTGATCCCCATGCTGATCATCGCCATCGTCGACATCTTCTACCAGCGCTGGAACTATGAAGAGCAGATCAAGATGACCAAGGACGAAATCAAGGACGAGCGCAAGCAGGCGGAGGGCGATCCGAAGGTCAAGCAACAGCAGCGCAGCAAGATGATGCAGATGATGGCCGCCAGGATGTTCCAGGACATCCCCAAGGCGGACGTGGTCATCACCAACCCCACCCACTTCGCCGTCGCCCTCCAATACGACCCGTTCGTGGCCCCCGCCCCCCTGGTCCTGGCCAAGGGCGTCAACCGGGTTGCCGAGCGCATCAAGGAAGTGGCCCGGGAACACAACATCCCCATCGAGGAGAACCCACCCTTGGCACAGGCTTTGTATAAACAGGTGGAGATCGGGGAGACCATCCCGGAGGAACTGTTCCAAGCCGTTGCAGCTATCCTGGCGAAACTGGAAAAATTCAGAAAACGCAGATAGTTAATAGAGCTTAAGCACACCTCCAGCCCCTGCAAACGACCGCTCGCGAGGTGTCAAAAACATGGCTCGGACATCCAATCAGTCCCTGGTTCCGAAAATAGACTACTCCAAATTCGCCAAGCAGGGCGACCTCATGCTGGCAACCGGCGTGGTGGTCATCCTCTTCGTGATGCTCATTCCACTGCCTACCCTGTTCATCGACTTCATGCTTTCGGTGTCCATTTCGCTCGGACTGGTCATCCTGGTCACGGCCATGTTCATGACCTCGCCGCTTGAATTCTCCATTTTCCCATCCCTGCTCCTGGTCACCACCCTGCTCAGGCTCGCCCTGAACGTGGCCACGACCCGAGCCATTCTTCTGCACGGCGACGAAGGCACGTCGGCCGCAGGCTCGGTCATCCAGAGCTTCGGCGAATTCGTGGTCGGCGGAAACTACGTCATCGGCATCGTCATCTTCATGATCCTGTTCATCCTGAACAAGGTCGTCATCGTCACCGGCACCACCCGCATCGCCGAGGTGGCCGCCCGCTTCACCCTGGACGCCATGCCGGGCAAGCAGATGGCCGTGGAGGCGGACCTCAACGCCGGGCTCATCACCGAAGAAGAAGCCAACGAAAAGCGCAATCACATGCGCCGGGAGGCCGACTTCTACGGCGCCATGGACGGCGCGGGCAAGTTCGTCTCAGGTGACGTCAAGGCCGGTCTCATGATCACGGCCATCAACATCATCGGCGGCTTCCTCATCGGCGTGTTCCAAAAGGACATGCAGTGGGTCGATGCCGCCCAGACCTATACACTGCTGACCATCGGCGACGGCCTGGTCGCCACCATCCCCTCGCTGATCATCTCCACTTCGGCGGGCATCATCGTTTCCCGCGCCGCGGCCGAGGCCAAGATGGGCGAGGAATTCATCGGGCAACTTTCCTTCCACCACCGGGCGCTCAAGCTCGTTTCCGGCATCCTTGTGGTGTTCGGCATCGTCCCCGGCATGCCGACCGTGCCCTTCCTGACCCTGGCGGCCATCACCTATACCATCGGCTACCTGTCGCAACAGCAGCAGGCTGGCATCGCCGGTCCCATGGAGGAGGTTGACACCAAGGACGTACCCACACTGGACACCCCGGAGGAGGTGCAGGCCCTGCTTCCGCTCGACCAACTGGAGCTGGAGGTGGGCTACGGACTCATCCCGCTGGTGGACGAGGAGCAAAGCGGCAACCTGCTCTCCCGCATCCGGTCCATCCGGCGCCAGTTCGCACTGGACATGGGCATCGTCATCCCCTCCCTGCACCTGCGGGACAACCTCCAGCTCAAGCCGGGCGAATACCGCGTGCTCATCAAGGGCAACCCCGTGGCCTCGGCCGAATTGCTCATCGACCATTTCCTGGCCATGGACCCCGGCGACGCCAAGCAACGCATCCAGGGCGTGGAGACCGTGGAACCCGCCTTCAACCTCCCGGCCGTCTGGATCCCCGCATCCCAGAAGGAGGAGGCCATGCTGTCCGGGTACACCGTGGTGGACCCGTCCACGGTCATCGCCACCCACCTGACAGAGGTCTTCCGCCGCAACCTGCACGAATTCCTGGGCCGCCAGGAAACGCAGGAGCTGCTGGACAACCTCGCCAAGCGCGCGCCCAAGGCCGTGGAAAGCCTGGTCCCGGCCGTACTCGGCATCGGGGGCGTGCAGAAGGTGCTTCAGTCCCTGGTTCACGAGAATGTTTCCATACGCGACCTGCTGACCATCGTGGAGACCCTGGCCGACTACGGCGTGGCCACCCAGGACCCCGCACAGCTCACGGAATACGTGCGCGCCAAGATGGGCCGCACCATCGTCAAGCCCTACCTGGGCGAGGACGGCACGCTGCCCATCATCACCATGAGCCTGCAAATCGACGAAATATTGAACAATTCCATCCGCCCGGCCGAACAGGGCGGCTACCTGGCGCTTGAGCCGGGGGTGGCCCAGCAAATCATCCAGGCCATCAACAAATCCACCGAGGACGCCATGGTGGCGGACGGCCAGCCCATCCTGCTGGTCGCACCCAACATCCGGTCGCAACTGGCCCAGTTGCTCAATCGGTTCATCCCCACCCTGCCCGTGATTTCCCAGGCGGAAATCCCCATTGATGTCAAAATCCAATCAGCCGCAACCGTTGAACTCTAGGACCGAACCATGAGAATGAAGACGTTCAGGGCATCCACCTCCACCGCCGCCTTCGCCAAGGTCAAGGCGGAACTCGGCGACGAAGCCGTCATCCTTTCCAACAAGACCGTCCGGGAAAACGGAATCAAGTGCTGCGAAATCGTGGCCGCCGTGGAAAGCATCCCCTCCCCCCCGCACAGAGCGACCAGAACCGCCGTGGTGGAGGACGCGCTCGGCGAGACCGTGGGCTGGCAGCGGGAATGGAGCCAGATCAAGAGCCAGATCATGGCGCTCATGAAGCCCCAGATGGACCCCGACCGTCTCTCCCCCAAGCAGAAGACCGCCATGGAATACCTGGAACGCGAAGACGTGAACGAGGCCGTGCTGGCGAAGATTTACTGCTCGCTCAGGGAAAACGGCAACGGCTCCATCATGGAGGTCCTGGACCCCATGCTCAGGGCGGTCCCCTTTGAGCCGTCCCGGTGGAGCAACACCTTTCACGCCTTTGCCGGTCCCGGCGGCGCGGGCAAGACGTCCAGCCTGGTCCGCCTGGCCCTCAAGATAAAGAAGGAAAATCCCGGAACCAGGCTCTGCCTGGCCACCGCCGACGGCGGCCGCGGCAAGGGGCGGCTGGTGTTGAAGCATTATGCGGAATTGACGGGACTGGCCTTCCGCGAAATAATCACCCGTGACGACCTGGCGCTGCTGCAAGAGGAAGCCCGGCAGTTCGACATGATCCTCGTCGACCTCCCCGGCCTGCCCGCCAAGACGTCCCTCGACCAGTGGCTGACCCTGTACGGCATGAAGAACATGAAGGATTTGTCCGTTCACCTGGTGCTGAACCCCTATTACAGCCCGGCGCAGTTCAACCGCTTTGTTGAAAAATATAAAAGTGAACAACTTGCAAGCGTTATCTGGACGAAACTCGATGAAGCCTGTACATTCGGAGCAATATTGAACATGGCGTTCGCCAGCGGGCTGCCGGTATCCGCCCTTTCCTACGGACCGGGATTGAAAAACAGCATCCGCGCCGCGTCCGAGGAAATGGTCTGGCGGTTGCTGTTCATGCGGACCCTGCCCAACGGCGAAGTTCAACCTTAAGGAGCGAAAGCCAGCCATGAGTTCCCATTTGCCTCTGGTCTTCTCCGTCACGTCCGGCAAAGGCGGCGTCGGCAAGACCAACATGTCGGTCAATATCGCCTACTCCCTGAGCGCGGCGGGTAAAAACGTGGTTCTCCTGGACGCGGACCTCGGGCTGGCCAACGTCGACGTCATCCTCGGGCTGGCCCCGGAGTTCAACCTCTTCCACCTGTTCCACGAGGACATGACGCTGGACAGGATCCTGTTCGACACCCCCTACGGCTTCCGCATCCTGCCCGCCTCCTCGGGCGTCAGCGACATGGTCAGCCTGGACAAGGGGCAGAAGCTCGATCTTCTGGACGCCATGGACTCGCTGGAGGACGACGTGGACTACCTCATCGTGGACACGGGCGCGGGCATCAACGACAATGTGCTCTACTTCAACCTCGCGGTGCAGGAGCGTCTGCTGGTCATCACCCCGGAGCCCACGTCCCTGACCGACGCCTACGCCCTGATAAAGGTCCTCAAGCTCCATCACGGCGTGGAGAAATTCCGCGTCCTGGTCAACATGGTCAAGAGCCGGAAGGCCGCCAAGGACGTCTACATCAAACTTTTGCACGCCTGCGACCATTTCCTGGACGGCATCTCCCTGGATCTGGTCGGCTTTGTTCCCTATGACCAAAACGTCCGCAACGCGGTCGTCGCGCAAACGCCGTTCTGCCACAAATTTCCCAAGACCCCGGCTAGTGCCGCCGTCCGCCAGACGGCCCAGAAAATCAATGCTTGGCAGGTAACGCCAAATACCGATGGCAATATTAAGTTCTTCTGGAAGAAACTTCTCTTCCGGGAAAAGTCCGTGGCTTGAGCTGGAAAACGGCGTCAAGAGCTGGGACGATTTCTCTCCGAGAGACCGTGAGGACATCGTCCGCTTCTACGCGCCCAAAATCCGGATTCTCGCCCTGCGCCTCAAGGCGAAATTGCCGCAAAGCGTGGAACTGGGCGAACTCGTCAGCGCGGGCAGCCTGGGCCTGATCGACGCGCTGGGAAAATTCAATCCCGATCTCGGCATCAAGTTCGACACCTATTCTGAAAACCGCATCAAAGGCGCCATGCTCGACGAGCTGCGAAAAATGGACTGGTTTTCCAGGGGGCTGCGCCAAAAGATCAAGGTCCTGGAAGACGCCATGCGCCAGATCGAGCACGAGACCGGGGCTCCGGCCACCTCCGAGCAGCTTCAGGAACACACCGGCATGAGCGAAAAGGAAGTTCAGCAGGGGCTTGAGGCCCTGCACAACCAGGTCTGCCTCAGCCTGGACAACTTCCAGGAAAACCTCCTGGGCAAAAAAAACGCCACCGAGGACGAGCCGTTCCAGTCCGCCGCCTTTCAGGAGATCGTTGACAAAGTAGCCAGCCTCATTGAAGAATTGACGCCACGAGAAAAATTGGTCATATCTTTATATTATGGTGAGGAACTCAACATGAAGGAAACCGCCGAAGTCATGGACATCACCGAAGGCAGAGTTTCCCAGCTTCACTCACAGGCTTTGAAAAAACTGAGAAAGACGTTCAGGGACCGATACGACAACGAGTAAACCTGAACCTAAAGGAGATAGTTGATGGCTTACAATACCAACATGCGCGTTCTTGTGGTTGACGACTTTTCCACCATGCGGAAAATCGTCAAAAACATTCTGCGCCAGCTCGGCTTCAACAACATCGTCGAGGCCGACGACGGTTCCACCGCCTGGGAGGTCCTGAACAAGGACAACATCGACTTCATCGTTTCCGACTGGAACATGCCCAACATGTCCGGCATCGAGCTGCTCCGCAAGGTCCGCGCCAGCGAGGAATACGCGGACATCCCCTTCCTGATGGTCACCGCCGAGGCGCAGCAGGAAAACATCATCGAAGCCGTCCAGGCCAAAGTGTCCAACTACATCGTCAAGCCTTTCACCCCTGAAACCCTGGGCCAGAAGATCGAAAAAATCTTCGCCTAACGCCCGCCAACTGCCGGTAGGCGCTTATCATGGTCTTGCTAGTCCCGGATGCCGACGACGTAACCGAAGACGCCACTCCCGTTTCCGAGCAGCAGCCCAAGGCTCAGCTCGACGACAGCGAAGCCAGCAAGGCCACGCAAAAGGTCGATCTCGACCTCGATGACGCTCCCTTCCTCGAAGACGAGGACGAAGAGGAGGAGATCACCCGAACCGAGGAAGAGACGCCCATGGTCGACGACGAGGACGACGGGGAGCCGAAGCTCGCCGGACTCCTCGCCCTGCTCAAGAACAAATTCTTCCTGATAGGCGCCGGCATCATTCTCGTCCTTCTGGTCGTCATCGTCATCCTGCTGTTGCGCGAACCCGAAGCTCCACCGCCGCCACCGCCGCCAACGGAAGAACAGCCTCAGGCCGCCCCGGCGGTCAAGGAAACGCCGGAGATTCTCGTCCGCCTCGACCCGTTCCTCATCGAGCAGCGGGACAAGGACGGCGAAATCCGGTTTCTGGAAGTCAGGATACTGCTGTCCACCGAAGAGGAAGGGCTCGCCAAGCAGTTCCAGCAGGAAACGTACACCATTCGCAACGCCCTGTTCTACTACCTCAAGAATAAGGATTTGCAGTTCTTGTCCGATAAGGAGAACAGCGACAAACTCAAGCGGGAGTTGCTGGCCATCGTCAACCAGTACATGGGATTCGGCCAGTTCAAGACCCTGTTGTTCGATCAATACCTGGTGAGGTGAGCCATGAGTTCGACTCCGCTGGACCTTCCGGTCCTCATATCGCAACTGCCGTACGTGCAGAAGATAGCCCATGCGGAGACTGCCAAGCCCGAGGTCCAGCAGCGGCTTTTCGGCCCCATGATCCAGGAGCAGCTCAGACAGCGGGAGGGCACGGTCCAGCAAGTCGAGAAGAAGACGCAGACCGACCCCGTTGACCGCGACGGCCACAACGGCGAGCAGCAGGCCATGTCCGACAGAAAAAACAAGGAAGGAGCCGAGGAGGAAAGCCCTGATACCGGCGCTTCCAGCGGTTCCCCCTGGGCCGGCAACATCGTCAACGTCAAAATCTGAATCCATCCGCAAGGAACGCCATGTCCGATCTGCTCATCATCCTCTTTTCCGTCAGCGAAGTCGTCCTGCTCGTCGTGGTCATCCTCTTCTTCCTCCGGCTGAAGAAGTCGGAGGACCTGCTCTCCGCCCTCCAGGCCAACCAGGAGGAATTCATCAAGCGCCTCCAATTCAACACTCAGCTCGAAAGCGAGTTGGTCGCCACTTTCGAGCAGCGCCAGCAGGAGCTTGTGGCCCTGAATACCCAGCTGGAAAACAAGGCCGCCGAACTCGGGAAACTCATCGACCAGGCCAATGAATTCTGCAAATCGCCGCATTTTGTGCGCGAAATCATCATCCAGGGGCACCGGAGCGGCAAGTCCCCCGCCCAGATGGCCAAGTCCACCGGCCTAAGCCTGGAAGAAATCGAACTGATAATCGACCAGTCCTGACGGGGCATTCATGCGAATTCGTGGATCGGGAAAGGACGGCGGCGGCTTTTTCGGGGGCCGAAACCGATCCGACTCGTTCAGGAGAAAGCACCGTCTCGGCCAGAAGGTGCGGGGCGTGCTGCTCAAGAACGTGCCGGACGACATGGCCTGGGTCGAAATCAACGGCGACCGGCTGCTGGCGCAACTGTCCGTCGTTCATCCCGAAGGCGCACGCCTGACCTTCATCATCGAGCAACTGACCCCGTACATCATCCTCAAGGAACTCAGGGAGCACGGACACGGCGGCGGGGCTGACGTGCTTGTCCCGGCCAACGCCTTTGACACGGCCCGCGCCTTGTTCGAGGCCCGTTTCAGGCCCCTTGCCGACCAAAAGACCTCCATGCCCGCCCGGGAATTCCTCATCCTCCTGGCCGGATCGGCGGAACTCTACACCCGTTACGCGGACGCGGCCCGGTGCGCCGAGGCCCTGACCGCCCTGCTCGGGAACGACGAAGAACGGATCCTGTACCAGCCGTGGCTCGCCCCGGAAACCCGCCGACAGGTAACCTTTGTCCGCCCGGCGCCCGACACCGGGCTGA
This sequence comes from Desulfovibrionaceae bacterium, assembly GCA_015709315.1. Classification (GTDB taxonomy): domain Bacteria; phylum Desulfobacterota; class Desulfovibrionia; order Desulfovibrionales; family Desulfovibrionaceae; genus Pseudodesulfovibrio. Next base: position 47,967 of record JACCQI010000011.1, on the reverse strand, counting down.
CCGAAACCATTGTGGAGTTCGACCACCCCTCAATGGGGTTGGTGCGCGCAGAATTCCTGCACGGCAAGGACCGGGTTGCATGCAGGCTGAAGATGCAGCACATGCGCCACGCCAAGGCGCTGGCCCGCTATCTGGCCGCCAAGGCGCACCCGGAGCTGCCCCTCCGAGTCGATCCGCCGGGCGTGGCCAAGCTCCCCAGTTCCGGCCACGGCGGCATCATCGCCGAACGAATCTTCCGAAAATAAATCCCCATGCAGAGGCCATGAAAAAACCCACCATTCGGCGGGTTTTTTCATTCCTTGCAGGGAACGGAATGGCTAGGCCATGGCGGGAGCGGGCCGCAGGGTTTCGCTTGCCGGGGCCTCTTCGGGAACTGGAGGCCGGGCCTGGAACCTTTCTTCCAGATAAATGTCCTGGTTCTCGTCCAGAAAACGCAGGAAGGCATTGTTCAGGGCATGGCCTGAGGCGAACACCTCGAAATAGCCGTGAATGGGCGCGCCGAAAGTGGCGATGTCGCCCACGAAATCGAGAATCTTGTGGCGGACGAATTCATCCTTGAACCGAAGACCTTCCGCGTTGAGAATATTGTACTCGTCCAAAACCACGGCGTTGTCCAGAGAACCGCCGAGGGCCAATCCGTTGGCATGCAGGTAATCGACTTCCTTGAGGAAACCGAAGGTGCGCGCCTTGGCCAACTCACCGGCGAATGCGTCGGGGGTGATTTCGAGCGACATGTGCTGGCGGCCGATGAGCGGATGGGCGAACTCGATGGTGTAATCGATATGCAGGCCGTCATGGGGACGGGCCTTGACGTACTTGCCTTCCTGTTCGAATTCCACGGCCTTCTTGACGGCCATGACCCGGCGCGGCTTGTTCAGCCTGCGGACGCCCGCCTGCTTGAGCAGGTAGACGAAGGAGGCGGCGGAACCGTCCATGATGGGCACTTCCTTGCCGGTGACGTCGATGTGGATGTTGTCGATGCCCATGCCGTTGACGGTGGCGAGCAGGTGTTCGACGGTGGCCACGGTCTCGCGGCCGGAGCCCAGTACGGTGGCCAGGCTGGTTTCCACGACCAGGGAGGGAGCGGGGGTGAGGAAGGTGGACCCGGAGCCGTTGCGTAGGGAAAAGAGAATGCCGGTGTCCTCAGCGGCCGGACGAAGGACCAACTCCACCTGCTTGCCGCTGTGAAGGCCGATCCCCGTGCAACGCACTGATTTCAAAATGGTAGTCTGAGACATTAATCCTCCAATTGGTAACCATAAAAAAGCAAGAATGGTGCCATGGGGCTTTTCTCAGATAATTACTTAAATTTCGACAGGTTGCACAGTAAGACTTTTTCTAGAGAAGTGTTGCATTAACGCAACTAATTGTATTTTTACAACAACGATTCGGGGCGGCTGTTGCAAATGCGCCATTATAATTTTCGAGCCGCAACCACCCGATCCAGTCCGGCAAGGTCGCGAAGGATCATAACGCCGCCGAATCGCGTGCAGTCTTGAGTCATAATTTTTTTCATCTCACCGGCCTGCCCGCAGCCGATTTCCATCAAAAACTGCCCGCCGGAAACGAGCATGGCTTCCACTCGGGGAAGCATGTCCCGGATGAGGGTCAAGCCGTCGACGCCCCCGACCAGCGCGCCCGTCGGCTCGAAGGCGGTCACCTCCGGGCTGGCGGCGGCGAACTCCCCTTCCGTGACGTACGGCGGATTGGAAACAACCAGATCAAAAGCTTCAGGCTCAAACAATTGTTTCGTGAAATCGGCCTGTTGAAACGACAGCCGTCCGGCCACCCCGTGCCGCCGGGCATTGGATTCCGCCACTTTGAGCGCTGCGGGAGAGATGTCCACCGCCACGCCGGACGCCCCGGGAAACAGGGCGCAGATGATCACGGCCAGAATGCCCGAGCCGGTGCCCAGGTCGGCGAACCGGAAGTTCGCGCCCTTGGGGAAAACCGCCTCGATCCGCTCCACGATGTGCTCGCTTTCCGGCCTGGGGATGAGCACGTCGGGGGTGACGGCGAAATCCAGGCCGTAGAATTCCTTTTCGCCCAAGATGTAGGCCACGGGTTCGCCCTGTTCGCGCCGGGCCAGGAGCGCCTCGATCCCGTCGCGCTCGGCCTCCGTGGGGGTGCGGTCGCGGTCCAGGATCAGATCGGTGCGGGAACAGCCCAGAACGCGCGCGACCAGCAGCTCGGCGCTCAGACGCGGTGAATCCACCCCGGCAAGCCGGGCCTGAGCCGCGTCGAGTATGTCGAGAATGGCGGGAGACATGGGTTTCCCCCGATGAACCTTACTCGCCCTGATGCTTCATGGCCTCGGCCTGATAATAGCTGATGAGCGCTTCGTGCAGCTCGTCCAGCTCGCCTTCCATGATCCGATGCAGGGAGTGCAGGGTCAGGTTGATGCGGTGGTCCGAGCACCGTCCCTGGGGGAAATTGTAGGTGCGGATGCGCTCGGAACGATCGCCGGTCCCCACCTGGCTGCGCCGGGTGGCGTCTTCCTCGGCCTTGGCCTTTTCCTGCTCCATCTGCAACAGGCGGGACCGCAGCACCTTGAGCGCCTTGGCCTTGTTCTTGTGCTGGGACTTCTCGTCCTGGCAGATAACCACCAGGCCGGTGGGGAGGTGCGTGACGCGAATGGCCGAGTCCGTAGTGTTGACCGACTGGCCGCCGGGACCGGAGGACCGATAGACGTCCACGCGCAGGTCTTCGGCGCGCAGGTCCACGTCCACTTCCTCGGCCTCGGGCATGACGGCCACGGTCACGGCGGAGGTGTGGATGCGCCCCTGGGACTCGGTGGCCGGGACGCGCTGCACGCGATGGGTGCCAGCCTCGTACTTGAGCTTGGAATAGACCTTGTCGCCGGAGATGGAAGCGATCACTTCCTTGTAGCCGCCCGCACCGGTGGGGTTGGAGTTCATCTCCTCCACCTTCCAGCGGTTGATTTCGGCATAGCGGGTATACATGCGGTAAAGATCGGCCGCGAACAGGGCCGCCTCGTCGCCGCCCGTGCCCGCGCGAATTTCCAGGATGATGTTCTTTTCATCCATGGGGTCCGAAGGCAGAAGCAGGACCTTGAGCGCCTCCTCCAGCTTGGGCAGCTCCTCCTCTATCTGCTCGATCTCGGCCTTGGCCATGTCCTGGATGTCCGGGTCGGAATCGCTCAAAAGTTCCTTGTTGTCCGCAAGTTCCCGGGAATATTCCTTGTACCTGCGAAAAACACCGACCACCTCGCCAAGATCGGCGTGGGCCTTGGAAACCTTCTTGTAGCGTTCCTGGTCGTTGAAAATATCGGGCTGGGCAAGCTCCTGCTCCAACTGTTCGTATTTGACTTCAATCTCTTCAAGCTTGCCAAACATATCTTAGCACTCCTCGGGATTGACGGCGCACTGCAAGGCGGCAATGGCCACCTCGACCTGGCTGTCATCGGGTTCCTTGGTGGTCAAAAGCTGCATCATAAGCCCCGGCCAGCACAGGATTCTGCACAGGAAATTACGGCTGTACTTGCCCGCGAACTTGATCATCTCGTAGGCAACGCAACTGACCGGGACCATGAGCACCAGCTTCATGGCCACGATATACAAATGCTTGGCCGCAAAATGCTCCGGCGAATAGAACGTCAGCAAATACGGGACGAGCACCGCGTACAGCAGGATGGAAACGGCCAGGACAAACAGCAGAAAGGCCGTGCCGCAACGGGGATGCAGACGGCTGTAGAAGCGGGTCGCGGCGGGAGACAGATCTTTGCCGTCCTCCCAGGTCCAGATGACCTTGTGCTCGGCCCCATGGTACTCGAAGACGCGGCGGATGTCCGGGATGTAGGAAATGGCCAGTATGTAGCCCACGAAGACCAGCATCTTGATGACGCCGTCCCAGGCGTGGAAGCTCAGGGACTCCACGTCGCCCGCCCAGCCGAGCATCTCCATGCCGACGGACAAAAAGTGCGGCAGGACCACAAACAGGCCAAGTGCCGCGCCCAGGGCGAGGACCATGGTCAGGGCCAGGTGCCAATTGGTCAGCTCCCCGGCCTCCTCGTCGCCGTCGGCGGCCTGCATGGCCGAATAGTTGAGCGCCTTGATCCCGTTGACCATGGTTTCCATGAGCACCGGAAATCCGCGCACAAAGGGCTTCTTGAGCAAGGGGTGGCGGATCATGGTGAACCACGGCCGAACCTCGGTGACGATCTCCCCGTCGGACTTGCGGACCGCAATGGCGAGCGTATTCTTGGCGCGCATCATCACGCCCTCGATCACCGCCTGGCCGCCGACAGACTGCGGCGCCGCCAACAAAAGGAGTCCTCGCAGATTCAAGAGCGTACCCTCCGAAGGTATTTGGGTATTACCAACCGTGCGGCGGGAGATTCCGCCGCATTCCGCACCCCGGACAATTAAGGATTCACGCGGAATTGTAAAGCCCGCCGAATAAAAGGATATGCCTCCGCAAGGGGAAAACCCCAACGAAGGCATATGCTTGCGGCTTGACGCCGAAAAATAGCTACTTTTTGGCGGCGAGGGTGTTCAGATCGCCGTACTTCTTGCGGAAGCGGTCGATGCGGCCGGCGGTATCCACGAAGCGCTGCTTGCCGGTGTAGAACGGATGGCACTGGGAGCAGATTTCCACTTCCAGATCTTCGCCCTTGGTGGTCAGCAGTTCGGTCTCGTAACCGCAGTGGCAGCGAACTTTCGCCTTGTAAGTCTTGGGATGAATATCGTTTTTCATGACTGTCTCCTGTCATTCTTTTTGCGTGGAACTCGGTCTTATACGCACTGCACCCGCGGTTGGCAAGCAAAAAAATCGAGACCTTTCCATGTCGTATTCATGAGAAAAAGGGCGGGAGAAGAACTCCCGCCCTTTGCGATCAAGCTCGGGTTGCGAACTAGACGCAACCGGTGGGCTTGGGCAGGCCAGCCATCTTACAGGCTCCCTTGCCGGGTCCGGACGGAAACAGCTCGTAGATCTGCTTCAGCTTGAAGCCGGTGACCTTGGAGAGGATACGGACCATCGGAGCGATGCCGTTCTTCTTGTAGTAGTCCTGCAGGAAGTCGATGACCTTCTGGTGATCGTCGGTGATTTCCTTGATGCCTTCGGATTCTTTCACGTAGTCGACCCAAACAGGGGTCCAGTCTTCAAATTTCTGCAGGAAACCGTCTTCGTCGACTTCAAAAGAAGCGCCCTGGAATTCAACAACAGCCATTGTATCCTCCTAGTGGATGTTTGTCGTGCTGTGGCCCCGAACACTCGGAGCAACCTTATCCGTTTAAACAGCGATCCGCTGCTTAGATGCCGTAATAAAAGAAACGGTTTAAAACCGTGGGGGGACATTACTGCCAGCCACATTCTTTGTCAAGCGTTTGCCACATTTCAATCGAACAATTTCACAAATAGGCATGCCTTTGTAACACATTAGGATTCCATGAGTTCATTGTAATGGACACGGGCATATTCCAGGCCGGGATCCATATCCAGGGCCGCCTTCAAGTAATCCAGGGCCTCCAGCCTGTTGCCCATGAACTTGTGGCACAGACCGAGGTTGGCCAGGTCGTGGGGAGAACCGCTGTCGATATTGAGCGACGCCTGGAAATCCTCGGCCGCCTCCGGGTACCGGCCGCCCTTGAAGTGGGCAACGCCGCGCAGGTTGAAGAACTCCTTGCACTCCCGGTCCAGGCCGATGGCCCGATCCAGATGGCTGACCGCGTTTTCCCAGTCCTCGACCTGGCTCAGGGCATACGCCTGGTAAAAGGCCGCCAGCGCCTGTTCGGGAGCGGCGGGCTGGAACGGCTCGGACAAGGCGAACATATCCGCCGCATACAGGGGGTCGCCCATGCGCAAGGCCAGCAGCCCCCGGAAAAACGGGATGAAGTAGGCGTCGGGATAAATGTCCTCGAGCACATCCAACCCTTGGAGGGCTTCGTCGAACTCCGCGTCCTCGGCCAGGATGCGGCCCACGAACAGGCCGATGGACCGATGCGGAGTGCGCTCGCGGAAATCGAAGCCGGGCACGAAATTGTAGTTGGCGGTGACCATCAGGTCCGGGTGCCGGGTGTCCACCGAGTACAGGACATTGTCCCCCTGCTCCAGACCGTGCGCCAGGGAAAGCAGCTCCTCGTACATGTCCGCGTTTTCGATGGACGGCAGGGATTCCAGGGGAACGACCTCGCCCTCCAGGAGCCACTCGAGCTGGTCGAGTTCCGTGAACTTGGGCAGGCCGGAGGCTTCGTACACACGGCTCGTCTCAAAATCGCCCGCCAGTTGCGCCACTTCGGTGACGGCCCGGATGGCCGCCTTGACCGGCGAGGCCGCGGTCCCGGCCGTGAACACGATCTCGCTGAGCGCCGGGAAAGTCTCGCGGTCCCAGGCCACGGCGGCCACGGTGGGGGCCGGATAGCCGAGCGAGAAATCCTTGAGGACCAAGTTCACGCCGTTTCGCTCGAAACACTCCACCAGACGGCGCAGGACCGGATCGTCTGTCGATGCCGGGTCAATGGTCGGCGTGGCCTGCCTGGATCGGTCGATGACCGCGCAGACATGGCGTTCGACCAACTCGCAGGCACCCTGGAAGATGGATTCCTCAAAGGTGTTGCCCGCTGACGACCCGTTGAATTCGTTGAGTTTCTTGAACCAGTCCAGGGGGACGTACTCCTCCCTGCCGGTGCAGACGTTCAGGGCGGGATGGAATTTCCAACGGACCAGATCCATGATCCGGGCCGCCTTGTCCGCGTCCAGATTCTCGTCCACGGAATGGAGGATGCGGTCGATGCCCATGACCTGTCCCGGCCACTTCTCCCGCGCCTCGGACCACGTCAGTTCCTCGAAATTGGCGTCGTCCTTCCAAAAGCTGAAATAGGAGAACCGCTCGACCAGTTCCATGAGGGCGGAAGCCTCGGCCTGTTCCGGGGACGCGCCCTTGCCCATCTGCTTGCGGGTGGGCATGATCTCCCGCGCCTCGGGACCGCACTGGCTGACGAAAACCGGGATGCCGAGACGGCCGGTGTCCACCCGGTCGGTCATGGCCAGCACGCCCTTGCACGTTTCCTCCAGGCGGGCCTTGACCCGCCGCACGGTGTCGGCCGGGCTGCACGCCTTGTCCTGGTCCGTGGTGAATGCCTTCACGCATGACTTGAGCTCGATCACGCCTGCTTCCTCTTCATGCGATAGAGGTTGACCACCTTCTCCTCGCCGGTTTCCTTATCCGTATAATTGGCGTCGGATTTCATCATGGCAAAGGACTCGGCCGCCTTGTCGAAGAATTTCCTGCCCTGCCGCTTGCGGTCCAGGGCCAGCAGGACCTCGGCGTGCGCGGCATCGGTCAGGTGGGCTTCGATGAAGTCCGCCAGCGGCTCGTAGGACGGCTCGTCGTAGAGCACCTCGCAACCGATGATGTAATCGAACCGCTTACCCATGTTGTCGGAGGTGAAGTCGGTCCGCCGCAGCACCACCTTGTCGTCCAGGCCGTTTTTCAGGGCGTTGATCTTGCTGAAAAGCAGGGCGTACGGCTCGATGTCGGAGATGGTCACGACATGGCCGAGCCGCGCCAGGAGCAGCCCGTTGACCGCGCAGCCCGCGCCCACTTCGAGGATGCGCCCGCCTTCGGCAAAGGGGAACCTGGTCAGGGTGTAGCCCATGATGAGGCAGGACGGCCAGACCTTGGCCCATAAGGGCAAGGTGATGGTTTTCCCGGCCCTGCTCTTGTCGATGAGCTTGTCCAGATACTTGGGCATGTTCCTGATTTGCAATATTTCCAATGTCTGGCCGCCCAGGGCCACGGTCTCGAACTCGACCTCGCCGAACTCGCGCACGGCAATGTCGATGAGCGCACCAATAGGCTGGTCCAGATTATGAACGGTATCCGCCACGTATTCCTCCGATATATGAATCGCCCCAGGACCCGGGACTACTGATCAACTTTGTCCATTTTCTCCAAAATCCACAGGGCGTCCGGCCTGCCGTCGTCGCGGGAGAACTCCCACACCTGGCGGACGTGCTCGTTCCGCTCGCCCTGCTCGCCCGTCCTGAGCCGGGCGTCGTAAAAAACGGTGGCCGTTGTCCGGCCTCCCTCGGTATTCAGCTCCACCAGACGGGCCGTGAGCAACATGACCTCGATCCGCTCCCGGCCGTCGGCCTCGGCTTCACGGAAGACGTCGTCCGACATGAATTCACGCAAATCGTCGAACCCCCCATCCGCGCGGGCCTGCTGGAAACGGGAGAAGAACAGCTTGGCCCCTTCCAGGAACTCGGCCTCGTCAAAGCCGTCGGCACGCGGTTGCGGCGGCGGTCCCGTGGGCGTGGTGGGTTCGGGACGCCCCTCCTCCTTGGAACTGAGGATATCCCAGGTGCGCCGGGCGGCTTCGTGCCGGTCCATGGGCCGCGCCGCGTCCTCGTCGTTGCCGGGATCGGCGCGATCGGTGTCGGTCGGCGTCCAGCGGCCCGGCCGCGTGTCATCCTTCCTGTTTCGCCGCCTGAAGGAGCGGACCAGGAAATAGGCGATGACCGCCAGCAGCAGGATGTTGAGCATGCCGCCGGTCCGCCCCCCTGCGGGCAGATCCTGAGCCATGACGGGCGCGGCCTCGACCAGGACCAGAAACAGGACGGCGGCGAACAGGGCGAAGCGCCCGTGTCGGCCGGTCGAAGGAACGGAAAAGTGTGCGTGCATGGATGCTTTGTACGGTGCAATCGCGTCCAAGGCAATCATTCAATGAGGGCAAGGTCGCGAAGGATGGCGTATAGGCTGTCCACTTCGATGGGTTTGGGCAGGTATGCCGCGGCGCCGCCCTTGTAGTACGCCTTGACCACGGTCTTGGGATCGTTGAGGGCGGTGATCATGATGACCTTGGCCTCGTCGGCCGCGTTCACGCCCGCTTCCATCTCAATGACGCGGATCTCCTTGAGCGCCTGATGGCCGTCCTTGTTGGGCATCATGATGTCCATGCATACCAGGTCGTAAGGCTGCTTCTCGTTCAGAGCCTTCTTGAAAGCCTCGACGCATTCCACCCCGTCCGAAGCCGTGTCGCAAGTGCCGAAATCCGACAAAAGCGCGGTCAGCAGCTTGCGGCTGGTAAATTCATCTTCGACAATGAGTATCCGCATCACGCCTCCACCCGCTCCCATGTTCCGTTATCCCATACGGAAAAAGAATACAACGCACCATAAACAGGGTCGGGAACAAATACAACCGCATGATATAAAATATGCATCCCCTTCGTGAAATGCAAGCCCTAACACTTGCTTCCGAAGGCAATGGCAAGTAGGGATTTTCCACTGGACGCACCGCCCACCCCCGGAGGAAAACATTTATGAACCCATTTGCCGCCCTGCCCCACCTTGCCGAGTTCCTCGATTTTCTGAACAACCCGGAATGGCGCGCCTGGCCGTTCAACTCCGGCTATGGGGAACACCTTCTTCCGGCCCTGGCACGGCTGGTCTTCGTGGTCATCATCATCGGGGGAATCCTGTTTTTTCTCCGGCTCCTCTTCGGCCCCGGCGGCCCGCTCCGCGACAAGGAACTCGAAGAGGAGGCGCGACGGGAGACCGAACAGGAACGCGCCGAACTGGAAGAACGTTTCGCCAAGGGTGAAATCTCGGAAATCGAATACAGATTGAAGATGAAATCGCTCAAGGATTGACCATGGACCTCGACCGCCACATCACCGCCTTCACGGACTTTGCCGACGGCCACCTGACCGGCGAAAAAAGCCGCGACTACTACATACTGCTCAAGCGGGAGCACTCCCTGCGCGTGCTCGACAACGGGCGCGAAATCGTTGAAAACGAAACCGTCCCGGCCCACGAGGCCGAACTGGCGATCCTGGCCTCGCTCTATCACGACATCGGCCGCTTCCCCCAGTTCGCCCGGTATGGCACATACAAGGACGCGGACTCATTGAACCACGGCCGCATGGGCGTCCTGGCCATGCGTACCCTGGACCTGCCCGACGACGTGGCCGAGGCCGAATGGCGGCTCATCCGCGCCACCGTGGGCCTGCACAACGCCAAGTCCATCAACCCCGCCACCCGAGGCTGCCTGCGGACCATGGTGAACGTGGTCAGGGACGCGGACAAGATCGACATCTTCAACGTCATTCTGGACCACCTGGGCGACCGGGACAATCCCCGGAAGGAAGTCATCCTCAGCCTGGAGGAGCATCCGACCCGCTATTCCGGCCACGTGTACGAGGCCGTGCTCTCCGGCCTGCCGTGCGACTACCGAACGCTCAGGTACAGCAACGACTTCATCCTGATGCTCATCGGCTGGATACGCGACCTGTCCTACGAAACGTCCAAAACCCTGCTCTACCGGCGGGGGCTGGTGGACAAGGCGTTCTTCCTGCTCCCCGCCGACGACCGGATCAAGGCCCTGGAAGACCGGGCGCACGCCTACCTGTCCGCATAAGGTCCACGGCAAGCCACTCGGCGCGCCCTTGCGCCTTCCGTCCGCCCGGCCCTTTACAACAGGCCGGTGATGATTACTTTTCTCGTTCCATAGCATCACCATTTGCAAATCGAAAACGGAGGCTCCCATGTCCAATACATATGACGTCGCCATTCTCGGCTCCGGCCCCGGCGGGCTTCAGGCCGCCATCCACGCATCCCGCAAAAAAGCCAGGGTCCTCATGCTCGGGCGCATCGACAACTCCTCCCTGTATTGGGCGCACGTTGAAAACTATTGCTGCCAGTTGCAGATTTCCGGCGAGGAAATCCTGCGGACGGGACGCGAGCAGGCCGAGACCTTCGGCACCGAATTCCGCGATGAGGACGTGCTGGGCATCGCCCCCGACGACGACACCTTCTCCATCCGCCTGGAGTCCGGCGACGTGATCCGGGCGAAGACCGTGATCCTGGCCACCGGGTCCAGCCGCAACAAGCTGGGCGTGCCGGGCGAAAAGAAACTGCTGGGCAAAGGCGTCAGCTACTGCGTGGACTGCGATGCGGGCTTCTACCGCGACGAAATCGTGGCCGTGGCTGGCTGCCGGAGCGCGGCCGCGGGCGGCGCGGTGGCCCTGACCAACTTCGCCTCCGAGGTTCACCTGTACTGCGAAAAGCTGGATGTGGCCGACGGCCTGCGCGAGCAGCTTGACCAAACCGGCGTCCATGTCCACGAAGGCCGCAAAATCGAGGAAATCCTGGGCGACAACGCGGTCACGGGCGTGAAGCTCGACGACGGGACCACCCGGGACGTGAGCGGCGTGTTCATCGAGTTGGGAGCCAAGGGCGTCCTGGAACTGACCGCCATGCTCGGCGTGCAGTTGGACGAATCCATGAAATACATCGAAACGGACAAGAAGCAGCGCACCAACGTGCCCGGCGTCTACGCCGCGGGCGACATCTGCGGCCCGCCGCTGCAAATGGCCAAGGCCGTGGGCGAGGGATGCGTGGCGGGCATCGAGGCGGCCACCTACGCGAAGAAGCTCGGGACCGCCTGATCTACATGAGCGACAGGGCGCAGCAGACCTGCGCCTCGATGAACCCGGATATGCGCTCGAGCATATCCGTTTCGCCTGTATCGAAACGGAGGACGGCGTACCGTTCTCCGTTTTTCATAAACAACTTGACCACAGAGCACCCAATGGAATAATCATTTGCGCTCATCTCGAAAGGATGGAAAGTGAGCGTGAGGCTGTCGCCCCGCTCTGCGGAAAAGCCGCCGGCCCAGTCGTCCAACAGCCGGAGGCGGGCGCAACTGGCGGACATGTCCTCGACCACGCCGCGCACGGTCTGCCCGTTCAGGGACATGGTGGCCGGATAACGACAGGCGCACCGGGGTTCCGCCCGCTCCTCGGCATCGAAAATGACGCCCGGCCCTTCCAGTTCGAGTAGGGTGTCCTCATGGTCCACGACCTTAAGGACACGGGTGGAAAACCCAAGCAGTCGTCCGTCATAGGCGTATTTGACGGCCGCAGAGTCGTCCACCCGAAGCCGATCGCGGGCTGCCCTGGGCATGGTGACGAAGGCCATGAACCTGCCGTCGTTCCTGATGCCGGCAACGACGCCGAGAAACCTGTCCTCGAACGTCGACAACTGAAGAATGATGCGGCCACCGGATTCTATATCCATGCGGCGTATCCCCCGATTCCTGTCTAACGCATGGCATTTTTCCTGGCAATTATTTATACACCTTCAATGCTCAAGTCACTTGGTTTCCTCAGCTGGACAGGCTGCCTGCTGGTACTGGCCTGCCAAGCAGTCGGCCGATTCCTGACCGGGGACTGGCCGCACCTTTCCCTGTTCACCGTCCTTCGCTCCCTGTTCGGGCTCGACCTGCTCTCCGCGGCCGAGACCCTCCCCCTTGATACGGTCGCCAAACTGCTCTACGTCGCCCTGACCACGGAACTGGCCCTGTTCCTCTGGTGGCTCGGCGCGGCCATGTTCGGCCTGATGTTCATCATCCGCATGGCCCGCAACTAACCGCCCGGCAACGACTTGACTGTTTACTCGAACGGCACTTCCCGAGTAGGGTATGGACGAAACCCCAATTTTTCAGCTACAAATATGCATTACGCACGAAAGCAGAGGTTGATTCATTGCACAAACGGTATCTGCCAATAACAGTCGCTACGGCGCTCCTCCTGCTGATTGCCCTGGGGGGGTATCTGATCCCAGCCTCTTCGGAGGAAGTTCCGCTTCGTGTCCTCCTGGACAACAAGGGCGGCAAGGTCATTCTCAACCACGTGGCCCATTCCGACACCATGGACGGCCAATGCGGCGACTGCCACCACACCACCGGCAACGACCCGAATCCCCCGGCCTGCACAAACTGTCACGCGGCCAAATTCGACGCTGCGTTTGCGGCCGAACACCAAACGACCCTTGACGACTCGCTGTGCCGCTCCTGCCACCACCCGGCCGCCTCCATCGACCGCTTCAATCACGACGAGCACGCCGACGACCTGACCGGCGGCGACTGCCAGAGTTGTCATCATGATGCGTCCATCGAGCCGGAACCGCAGGCGTGCTCCAACTGTCACACGGACGGCTCCGCTTCCGCTTCCAGTCTGCGCGACGCCGCCCACGCACGTTGCTCCGACTGTCATTCTGATATGTACGACGAGGGCCTCGCGGGCTGTTCCAACTGCCACGTGCGCAAAAAGGAAACGGCCGCCGAATCCGAAACGCGCGCCTGTTCCGACTGCCACGCCACCCCCGTCGACCAGATGCTGCCCACCACCATGAACGCCTTCCACGGCCAGTGCATGGGCTGCCACGAGGAAAAAGGCGCGGGCCCGTCCGGGGACGACGCCTGCTACCAATGCCATATGAAATAGGAACCGGACACATGACCAGATTCAATTTCGACCTCCAGACCGGGGAAACCGGGCCGCTGACCAAGGCTCCCCGGCCCGACATGGTGAACCTCCCGCTGTCCGGTCAGACGCCCCTTCTGGGCGTGGACGACCAGGTCCTGAACGGGACCAAGGTATCCACGGCCGACAACGACTTCGACGGCGACATGCACGCCCCCCTGTCAGGCCGCATCCGGGAGATCACGCCTCACGCCATGCGCATCGAGGTCACCGGCGACGACAAGGCCCCGGCCTCGGCCCCCTGCACCGGCAAGGGCGACGAACTCCGGCAATGGCTCAGGGACCGGGGCGTCAACACGCGCAACCTGTATCCCGCCCAGACCCTGATTATCAACGCGGTGCCGCCCGAGCCGGGCATCTCCATCTTCGAGCCGCTGCTGCGCGACTACCGCAAGACCCTGGAAATCGGCCTGGACCTGGTCAAACGGATCGTCGAGCCGTCCAAGCTCTTCCAAGTGGTGGCCAAGGGCAACAAGGCCAACGCCTTTGCCAACTGCACGGTCACGCATGTGACGCCCGTCTACCCCAACGGCCTCGACCCACTGGTCATCAAGACCGTGACCGGCAGGGAGATCATTCCCGGCTCGCGGCCGGACGACATCAGCATCCTGTCGGTCAAGGACCTCTATCTCATCGGACGCGCGGCCGAGACCGGCCGCCCCCTCACCGAAACCGTCATGACCATCGGCGACAGCAACCAACTGGTGGTCGTGGGCACGCCGGTCGGCTTTCTCACGGCCGAATCCGGCGCATCGGTCCAGCCCGGCGACCGGGTCGTGATCGGCGGCCCCCTGCGCGGGCTGGCGGCCGTGAACCTCGAACAGGGCGTGGACAAGGACGCCAGCGGATTGCACATCCTGCGCCGGAGCGAAAGCGCCGCCGTGACCGACAACCCCTGCCTGGGATGCGGCCAGTGCGAACGCCACTGCCCGGCCCGGATCATGCCCGGCATGATCAGCCGGTGCGCCGAGTTCAAGCAGTTCCGCCGGGCCGAGGCGTTCCACATACACTCCTGCATGGAATGCGGCCTGTGCGCCTACTGGTGCAAGGCGCAACGCCCCCTGCTCCAGTACATCCGGCTGGCCAAGTACGAACTGGCCCTGCTGGCCGACGCGGACAAGGAACCCCGAACCGAAACCGACGCAACCGACGGAGAATCCTGATGCTGAAGCCGCTCACGCCCATCCTGACCGTTGCGGTCCCGCCCCACATCCACTGCGGCCGCACGTTGCGGCGGTATGTGCTCGACACCCTGGTCGCCCTGCTTCCGGCGGCGGTCATGGCCGTCATCGCGTTCGGCACGGACGCCCTCCGGGTCATGGCCCTGTCCTGCGCCACGGCCGTGCTCGCCGAAGCGGCCTGCAACCGGCTCATGAAGCGGGAACAGACCGTTGACGACTACAGCGCCCTGGTCACGGGCCTGCTCTTCGCCTTCCTGCTTCCGGCCTCGGCCCCCTGGTGGCTGGTGGCCATCGGCTCCGCCGCCTGCATCGGGCTCGGCAAGATGATCTTCGGCGGACTGGGCGGCAACCCGCTGTCGCCTCCCCTGGTGGGCTGGGCCTTGTGCCGGATTTCCTGGCCCGCCTTCATGGACACCAACGCCACCATGCTCATGTCCGACCTGCCGCCACCGCTGCAGCAGCTCAAATATTTCGGCGTTGACGCGGTCTCGTCCCTCGACCCCGTTTCCCTGCTCATGGGGCATCAGCTCGGCGGACTGGGCGAAATCCAGATCATCGCCCTGCTCGCGGGCGGGGCCTACCTGCTCCTGCGCCGCCACATAAGCTGGCATATCCCGGCCGGATTCATCGGCGGCCTGCTCGCCACGGCCCTGATCTACCGGCTCCTGGACCCGGCAGCCTACGCCCCGCCCCTGTTCCACCTGCTGGCGGGCGGCGCAATCTTCGGCGCGTTCTTCCTGGCCACGGACGAATCCTCGTCCCCGCTGGGTTCCCTCCCGGCCCTGCTCTTCGGCATCATGGCCGGGGCCATGGTCATCGTCATCAGGGTGTACGGCATCTACCCCGACGGCGTGCCCTTCGCCATCCTGCTGGCCAACCTGTTCACCCCGCTGCTCGACCGCATCCGGCCCAAGCCCTTCGGCGGCCCATACTCCTTCTTCGACGAGGAGGACGCGCGATGAAAGAGATGATCAAAATGGTCGTGGTCCTGTCGCTCATCTGCGGCCTGTCCGGCCTGACCCTGGCCACGGTCCGCCAGGCCACCAGCGCTCGCATCGAAGAGCAGGTCCTGACCTACGTGCAAGGTCCGGCCCTGGAACAGATATTCACCGGCTACGACAACAACCCGGTCAAGGACCGCAAGGCCTTCGACACGCCGGGCGGCCCGGTCACGATCTTCCCGGTGATGAAGGCGGGCAAGCTGACCGGCGTGGCCTTCGAGACCTTCGGCAAGGGCTACGGCGGCGACATCGGCGTCATGGTCGGCTTCACCACCGACGGAGACAAATTGCAGGGCATCGGCATCACCACCCTCAAGGAAACGCCCGGCCTGGGCGCGCGCGTTGTGGAACCGGACTTCCGCAACCAGTTCCGCCGGCACTCCACGGAAACCATCGCCCTGAGCAAATCGGGCGGCGACATACAGGCCATATCCGGCGCGACCATCTCCTCCACCGGAACCGTGGCCGCCGTGAACGAGGCCGTAAAGATTTTCAACACGATCAAGGACAAGCTCCCCGACGCCTGGGGTTCGTAGGATACGCTTATGAGTTCACTCTGGAAGGAATTCTCCAAGGGGCTGTGGAAGGACCTGCCGCCGTTCAAGCTGGTCCTGGGCCTGTGCCCGGTGCTGGCCGTGACCAAGACCGCCTACAACGGCTTCGGCATGGGCATGGCCGTCATCTTCGTGCTCGCCCTGTCCAACTTGCTGGTCTCGCTGCTCCGCAAGGTCATCCCGGCCAAGGTCCGCATCGCCTGCTTCATCGTGGTGGCCGCCTCCCTGGTGGTCTGCGTGGAGCTGCTCATGCAGGCGTACGCCTACCCGCTCTACCAGCAGCTCGGCATCTTCGTCCCGCTCATCGTGGTCAACTGCATCATCCTGGGCCGGGCCGAGGCGTTCGCCTCCAAGAATCCGGTTCTCCTGTCCGTGGCCGACGGCCTGGGCATGGGCATAGGCTTCACCATATCGTTGACCTTCCTCGGCTCCATCCGGGAACTGCTGGGAACCGGCCAATGGTTCGGCATGCAGGTCCTGAGCGACTGGTTCGAGCCTGTCCGGTTCATGGTCGAGGCACCCGGCGCATTCGTCTGCCTGGGCGTGCTGCTCGCGGCCATGAACGCCTTCACCAACTGGCAACGCCGGACCAAGGGGCTGGAAGCCGTCCAGGGGCCGGTCCACGACTGCAAGACCTGCGGCATGTGCGCCACCAAGCCGGGAGCGTAGGAGGACGCCATGGATTACTTCGTACTCGTCATCGCCGCCATCTTCGTCAACAACATCGTGTTGGCGCAGTACCTGGGCAACTGCCCGTTCATCGGCACGTCCAAGGAATCGGGCGTGGCCATCGGCATGGGCCTGGCCGTGGTCTTCGTGGCCGCCATGGCCGCAGTCATCACCTGGTGCGTGCAAAAATTCCTGCTCGCCCCCAACGACCTCGGCTATCTCCAGACCATCGCCTTCATCCTGGTCATCGCCGCCCTGGTGCAGTTCGTGGAGCTGTTCCTGAAAAAGGTCATCCCGCCGCTCTACAAGTCGCTGGGCATCTTCCTGCCGCTGATCACCACCAACTGCGCCGTGCTCGGCATCGCCATCATCTGCCAGCGCGAGGAGTTCACCCTGCTCGAAACGCTCATCTTTTCCGTGGCCTCGGGCCTGGGTTTCATGCTCGCCCTGGTGGTCCTGGCGTCCATCCGCGAGCGCCTGGACCTGGCCCGCGTGCCCATATCCATGAAGGGAACCCCGCTCGGCCTCATCATGGCCGGTCTCATGTCGCTGGCCTTCTTCGCCTTCAAGGGCATGGCCTCCTAGGAGTTTGACGCAATGATAACAGCTTCCGTACTCGTCCTCTTCGGCATCGGCCTGACGGCCGCCGTCATCCTGGCCGTGGCCTCCAAGCTGCTCTACGTCTACGAAGACCCGCGCATCGCACAAGTGGAATCGGTGCTGGCCGGGGCCAACTGCGGCGGCTGCGGATTTCCTGGCTGCGCCGGCGCGGCCCAGGGCGTGGTCGAAGGCAAGGCCGGGGCCAACGTGTGCGTCATCGGCGGCGATTCCGTGGCCGCCAAGGTGGCCGGGATCATGGGGCTCGATTTTTCCGCCACTGAAAAGCAGATCGCCTTCGTGGACTGCACCGGCGGCGTCCGTGCCGAGGAAATCTACCAGTACCAGGGGGCCAGGGACTGCCGCGCCCAGCACCTGCTCTACTCCGGGGCAAAGATGTGCCCCGAGGGATGCCTCGGCTACGGCACCTGCGTGACCGCCTGCCAGTTCGGGGCCATCTCCATGGGGCCGAACGGCTATCCCGTGGTGGACCCGAACCTGTGTACCGCCTGCGGCAGTTGCGCCCAGGTCTGCCCGCGCGGGGTGATCTCCATCTGGGGCATGACCGCGCGCATCACTCACGTCAACGAGGTCAACGACTGCCTGGCCCCGTGCCGCCAGCGCTGTCCCGGCCAGATCAACATCCCCCGCTACATCGAGCAGGTCTCGCGCGGCGACTACGCCGGGGCGCTCGAAACCATCCGCGAACGCATCCCCATGCCCCTGTCCATCGGCCGGGTATGCCCGCACCCTTGCGAGGGCGTTTGCCGGAGGGGCAATGTGGACGAGCCGGTGGGCATCAACATGATCAAGCGCTTTGCCGCGGACTGGGAGATGAACTCGGGCACGCGGCTGCCCATCACCTGCGCCCCGGACACGGGCCGCAAGGTGGCCGTTGTCGGCGGCGGCCCGGCCGGACTGTCCTGCGCCTATTTCCTGCGCCGCCTGGGGCATGCACCGACCATCTTCGAGTCCATGCCCAAGCTCGGCGGCCAGCTGCGCTACGGCATCCCGGAATACCGGCTGCCCAAGGCGGTTCTGGACTGGGAGATCGAGGGCATCATCGGCCTGGGCATCGACGTGAAATTCAATCAATTCTTCGGCAAGGACTTCTCCCTCGAATCCCTGGCCGAAGACGGCTACGAGGCCGTGTTCCTCGGCATCGGCGCATGGATGAACCTGAACCTGCGCATCGACAACGAGGACGCCGTGGGCGTATCCACCGGCACCGAATTTTTAACCAAGGTCGGACTCGGCGTGGACACCGGCATCGGCAAAAAGGTGGTGGTCATCGGCGGCGGCAACACGGCCATCGACGCGGCCCGCACCAGCGTGCGCCTGGACGCGGACGTGACCCTCATGTACCGCCGCACCCGCGACGAAATGCCCGCCAACATGGATGAGATCATCGGTGCCGACGAGGAAGGCGTCAAATACCTCTTCCTGGCCGCCCCCACGCGCATCGTCACGGACGATGCCGGGCATGTGACCCATGTGGAATACATCCAGATGGAACTCGGCGCACCGGACGCCTCGGGCCGCCGCAGGCCCGTGCCCATCGAAGGCTCCGAAACGCTGATAGAGGCGGACACCGTGTACACGGCCATCGGCCAGAAGCCGGAACTCTCCTGCCTGTACGACGACTCCGGCACCTGCACCCTGGAGGAGACCCGCTGGCGCACCCTGGGCGCCGACCCGGACACCCTGCAGACCGCCCTGCCCCACGTCTTCACCGGCGGCGACATGCACACCGGCCCGGCCCTGGTCATCACCGCCCTGGGCGAAGGCCGCAAGGCGGCCCGGTCCATCCACCAATATCTCAACGAGGGCGCGCCGCACGTGCCTGCGAACATGCAGCGCGACATGATCGACTACACCATGTTCACCCACGTGCCCGACGTGGGCCTGCGTGAGCGGTCCACCATGCCGCATCTCATCGAATGCGACGAGCGGACCTGCTCCTTCAAGGAGATCGAGGGAGCCATCAACGAGGAGCAGGTAAAACACGAAACATGCCGCTGCCTGCGCTGCGGCCTGACCTGCTACAACCGCGACCTGGCCGAGGGCCAGACGTGCGATGCGGAAGAATGTCTAAAAAACCAGTAAAAAATGGTTGCCAACCGCGATTCGAGCGGATATACAAATCCTCCCTTGAGACGAACACCTCAAGGAACCAAGTGGGCGATTAACTCAGCTGGTCAGAGTGCCATCTTCACACGGTGGAAGTCACAGGTTCAAATCCCGTATCGCCCACCACTTTTTCCAAAGAAAACGGGCCGTTTACGTAAAGTAAACGGCCCGTTTTATTGTACCGGACTTGTACCGGACTTGTACCGGACTTGTACCGGGGTGTGTACCGGACAAGATTTACTTGTTCTGGGCTTTCTTCAGATCAATGACCTCGCCCTTCTTTCGGGTCTTTTTCCGGGCGTCGGCCATGGCGTTGAGGGCTTTGGTTGACGGCACGGTCTTGTGCTGGAAGTAGCGGTCGAACGCCTTGTTCGTCCGGTGCTGCGTCAGGTGATCCTTCACGTCCTCGGCGGGCATGACCTTGCCTGCGGGCCGCTCGGCGGGCTACTTGAATTCAACCCGGATTGCGATGCGCCCGCCGCCGTCACGCAGCGCGGCCACCAGGGCCTCGCCGTCCATGCCGTCGGCGTCGATCACCTGGTCCGTCCTGTCCGCCAGGAAATCGGCCAGCATCAAGGCGTCCATGGTCACTCCCCGCTCAAGCACTGCGGCCCCGCTCTCCGCGGCCAGGGAACTGAACAGCTTCACCCCCACGAAGATGGACTCGCCGCTGCTTCCCGTTGCCCCGTCCCGGGCCGAAATGTCGCTGCGAAAACTCTTGAAGGGATTGTCGCGGCCCATGACGATGCCCACCAGGCCGGGCATGGCGCTGCCGAGCGCCAGCCGGTCCCCGTCCGCGATTCGCGTCCGGTCGATGTCGTCCACCGGACTGTTGTTCAGAAAAATGGTCCTGACCGTACTCTCGATGTACGCATCGTCGAAATGCAGCACGTCGTGGAGGAATTCCCGGACGGACATGCCGGATGCAGTGGGCAGGAAGACGCCTTTCTGCAACGGGTAATACCACGAGCGTCTGCCGCCCTCCTTCATGACAAGCCTCATGCATGCAACATCATTCATCAATTTTGACACCTTTTTTTCACGGCTGTGTTTCCAGCGCTGAAAGATTATGCTCGATATAGCACAATATATTGTTTTCTTTGACAAATTTAATATAATGCGTATATAAATACAAGCAAAGAGAATCAAGTAAATTTGCGTTAACAAAAACGCTTAACATTCAACAAGCTGAGGATGACTATGCCTAGAATACTCAGAATCAACTGCCGAACCCAGGAATACAGCTTCGAGGAAGTGGGACGCTACGCCAATCTCGGCGGCCGCGCTCTGACCTCGCGTATCATCAACAAGGAAGTCCCGGCAACCTGCCATCCGCTGTCCGCCGAAAACAAGCTCGTTTTCGCCGCCGGCCTGCTGGGCGGTTCCACCGCAGCCAACTCCGGACGTATTTCCGTGGGCACCAAATCCCCGCTGACCGGCGGCATCAAGGAATCCAACTCCGGCGGCCTGTTCGCCCACAAGCTGCCCAAGATGGACCTCATCGCCATCGTGCTGGAAGACAAGCCCGCCAAGGAAGCGCCCTTCTTCACCCTGTTCGTCACCGAAGACAAGGTCGAATTCAAGGAGGCCGGAGACATCGTGGGCATGGACAACTATCCCGCCCATGACAAGCTGCTGGCCGAATACGGCGACAAGATGGTCGCCGCCATGATCGGTTCCGCGGGCGAAACCCTGCGCAAGACAGCCACCGTCCAGTTCACCGACCCGTACAAGCGCCCCGCCCGTTCCGCCGGTCGCGGCGGCACCGGCGCGGTCATGGGTTCCAAGAGGATCAAGGCCATCATTCTGGACCCGGCCGTGAACAACAAGGTCGGAGCCGTTGACGCCGACGCCTTCAAGACCGCCCGCTCCACCTGGGTCGATATCCTCAAGGGCCATCCGGTCACCTCCGAGGGCCTGCCCGGATTCGGCACCGCCGTTTTGGTGAACGTCATCAACGAGGCGGGCGCACTGCCCACCAAGAACTTCCGGTACGGCCAGTGCGAGCACGCTGCGGACATCTCCGGTGAAAAGCTGGCGGAAACCATCGAAGCCCGCCATGGCAAGGTATCCGAAGGCTGCCACACCGGCTGCATCATCCAGTGTTCCCAGCAGTACAATGACGCGGACGGCAACTACCTGACCTCCGGTTTCGAGTACGAAACCATCTGGGCCTTCGGCGCCAACGCCATGATCAAGAGTCTCGACGACATCGCCGCCCTGGATCGCATCTGCGACGAAAAGGGCATGGACACCATCGAGATCGGCAACACCGTGGCCGTGGCCATGGACGGCGGCATCATCCCCTGGGGCGACGGCAAGGCCGCCATCGAACTGATCAGGAAGGTCGGCACCGGCGATCCGCTGGGCATGATCATCGGCAACGGCGTGGTCGCCGCCGGCGACGCCTTCGGCGTCGACCGTCTGCCCGTGGTCAAGCGGCAGTCCATGCCCGCCTACGACCCGCGCGCGGTCAAGGGCGTCGGCGTGACCTACGCCACCACCGCCATGGGCGCGGACCACACCGCCGGCTACGGCGTCACCGCCAACGTGCTGGGCGTGGGCGGCACCGTCGACGGACACAAGAAGGAAGGCAACGTCGAGCTGTCCAAGAACCTGCAGGTGGCCACGGCAGCCATCGACTCCATGGGCTTCTGCCTGTTCGTCGCCTTCGCGGTCCTGGATGCCGAAAACGGCGTCCAGACCATGGCCGACCTGGTCCAGACCTACACCGGCAACACCTTCACCGTGGACGACCTGATCGCCCTGGGCGCGAACGCCATGAAGGACGAGCAGGAATTCAACGAGCATGCGGGCTTCAGCAAGGTCGATGACAGGCTGCCCAGGTTCATGGAAATCGAACCGCTGCCGCCTCACAACGTCACCTGGGACTTCGACGAAGAGGAAGTCCAGGGCGCCAAGGTCTAATCGGCGAACCAAGCGAAACTCGAAGGCCGGGAATCCGTTCCCGGCCTTTTTCGTATTGACCGGTCAACTTCAAACATCTAGATGTGAATTATGGGAATAGAACTCAAATGCTTTGCGACCCTGGCCAAGTTCCTGCCCGAGAACTGGGACGACTACCCGGTCGAGCCGGGCGAGACCATTCGATCCCTGATCCGAAGGCTCGGCATGCCCGAGGAAAGCGTGACCCTCATGTTCGTCAACTCCGTCCGCGTCGACCTGGACGCGGAGATCAAGGAGGGCGACCGCGTGGGACTCTTCCCGCCCGTGGGTGGAGGATAGCCACGTGTCCGCGCTTGCCGACGACATCCGCGCCCTGTCCCGAAGCATCACCCTGCCCTGGGGCGAGGAAGGCGACATACTTTCGCTCGACCATGTCCTCGACCTGTCGCGCCGACACGGGGTGTCCGGCCGCATAGTGGAGATAAAGGCCCTGCGGCTGGGCATCCGCCCGCTGCGCTATCTCCGCAACCAGCAGTCCCTTTCCCCGGAAGACCAGGCCCGGCTGCTCGAATCCGCCGTGGCCATGGTCGGCCTGGGCGGGCTCGGCGGCACGCTGCTGGAAGTGCTTCTGCGGGCGGGAGCGGGCATCATCCGATGCGCCGACGGCGACCGGTTCGAGGAATCCAACCTCAACCGCCAAACCCTGTCCACGCCCGCCGGCCTCGGCCGGTCCAAGACCGACATGGCCCGGGAAAGGGCGGAAGCGCTCAACCCGTCCGTGGATTTCGAGGCCGAGAACGCGTACCTGACCTCCCGGTCCCTGCCGGACTTCCTTTCCGGCTGCCGGGTGGCCGTGGATGCGCTCGGCGGACTCTCGCACCGGCTGGAACTGCAACGCGCAGCAGCCGGGGCGGGCATCCCCATGGTCACGGGCGCCCTGGCGGGTTTCAGCGGCTATGTGGGCGTGGTCCTGCCCGGCGACACCGGCCCGGCGGACATCATGGGCCGCGACAACGCGGCCGAGGAAAGCCTGGGTTGCCCCTCCCCGTCCGTGACCTGCATTGCCGCGCTCATGGCCGCCGAAATCATCCGGCTGTCCATCGGCCATCCCTCCCCTCTCGCCGGAAAGATGCTGGTGGCGGACCTTCAGGCCATGTCGTTCGAAACCGTGGCCATCGCCTGACCTGTGTCACACCCTTAAGCTTTATGCCGAGATTGACTTGGTAATCATCTTCCTGCATAAACTGGTAGTGATTATGTGAATAGAAAAGTGTCCGCCCGAAACAGGGCCGGACAGCCGGGGAACCCATGAGCAACAAAAACAACGATACCACTTTGCGACTTCGAGTCTGGCTCGAACAGGAAGACAACACCTACATCGGCATAGGCAGCACCCTGCTACTGAAATACGTGGAGGAACTCGGCTCCCTTCGCAAGGCCGCGGAGAACCTGGGTATGTCCTATCGGCGCGCCTGGGGCAAGCTCAAGAACGCCGAGGAGCGCATCGGCCACCCCCTGGTGGAAAAAACCAAAGGCAAAGGCCAGCGGTTCAACCTCTCCCCCTTCGGCCGTGAGATCATGGAAAATTTCCTGCACTTCTATCTGGACGTGGAGGAATACGCCACGAAACGCGCCGGGGAAATGCTCGGTATGGATGTCCATAAATCCGGTGAATTCTACCGTGACGATACCCAATAACCTGTTCGGAGGGCCGAACAAAACAAGACCTTGGAGGGAAGGTTTCATGAAACGCATCACCATTTGCATCCTGGCACTCATCCTGGCCGTGGCCATGGCCGCGCCCGCCTTTGCGGGCAAGACACTGATGATGGCCACCACCACCAGCACCGCCAACACCGGCCTGCTGGACGAGTTGATCGTACCCCAGTACATGAAGGACACCGGCGTCGAAATCAAATTCGTGGCCGTGGGCACCGGCAAGGCCCTCAAGATGGCCGAGAACTGCGATGTGGACGTGGTCCTGGTCCACGCTCCGGCTTCGGAAAAGGCCTACATGGACAAGGGTGTGCTCATCGACCGCAAGGAGCTGATGTACAATGACTTCGTCATCATCGGCCCCGAATCCGACCCTGCGGGCGTCAAGGGCATGCAGGTGGCCGAGGCCCTGAAGACCATCGCCGAAAAGCGGGCCGTCTTCGCAAGCCGCGGCGACAACTCCGGCACCCACAAGAAGGAACTCTCCCTCTGGAAGGCCGCGAACATGGCCACCCCCGAAAAGGACGCCTGGTACGTCCAGACCGGCCAGGGCATGCTCCCGACCATCAACATCGCCAATGAAAAGAACGGCTACACCATGACCGACCGCGGCACCTACATCAAGTACGCGGACACCCGTGGCGGCAATCCGCCGCTCAAGGTCCTGGTCGAAGGCGACAAGGTCCTGTTCAACCAGTACTCGGCCCTGGCCGTGAACCCCGACAAGTGCCCGAAGGTCCAGTACGACCTGGCCAAGCAGTTCATCGACTGGATGGCCACCCCCGCGACCCAGAAGGCCATCGGCGAATTCAAGCTGCTCGGCAAGAAGCTGTTCATCCCCAACGCCCAATAACCCGACCATACGACCGGCGGGGGAAGGGGGCTGTCCTTTCCCCCGCCTTTATTTCGAGCGATCATGGACTACTTACTTCACGGCTTCCTGCAAGGCTTCGTCCTTCTCTTCACCGGCGACCCCGAAACATTTTCCGCCATCTGGGCGACCGTGGGGGCATCCACCATGTCCATGATCGCCAGCCTGTCCATCGGCGTGCCGCTCGGCTTCCTGCTCGGCTACAAGACGTTTCCCGGCAAAAAGACCGTCCGAACCATCGTGGACACCCTGCTTTCCTTTCCCACGGTGGTCATCGGGCTGTTGGTCTATGCCTTCCTGACCCGGCACGGACCGCTCGGCAACGCGGGGTTGCTCTTCACCCTGCCGGGCATGTCCATCGGCCAGACCCTGCTCGGCCTGCCCATCATCATCGCCATGACGGCCACGGCCGTGGAATCCCTGGACAGCCGCCTGCCACTGACCCTGATAACGCTCGGGGCCAACCCGCGCCAGATGATGTGGGCCACGGTCCTGGAGGCGCGCTTCGCCATCATGCTCGCCGCCATGGCCGCCTACGGTCGCATCGTGTCCGAGGTCGGCATTTCCATGATGGTGGGCGGCAACATCAAATGGCACACCCGGACCATCACCACGGCCATCGCGCTGGAAACCGGCAAGGGCGAATTCGCCGTGGGCATCGCGCTCGGCATGGTCCTGCTGGCCGTGGCCCTTTTGGTCAACGTCGGAGCCGCCGGATTGAAAAGGAAGGCCGTCAAATGACCATGCCCCTCGTCAGCCTAAGAGACATACGGCAGCGCCACGCCGACCGCACGGTGCTGTCCGTGGACGCGCTGGACATCGAATCCGGGGCCATCCTCGGCCTGGCCGGGCCGAACGGTTCCGGCAAATCCACCCTGCTCCGCATCCTCGCCTGCCTGGACGCTCCGGCCCAGGGCGAATACATTTTTTTCGACAAGCCGATTTCCACCAGATTCAACACCATCCACCGCCAGATAACCCTGCTGGTGCAGGAACCCTATCTGCTCAAGCGCACCGTGTACGCCAACGTGGCCTACGGCCTCAAGATACGCGGCAAGAACGACATCCCGGCCAAGGTGGACGCCGCCCTGGAAACGGTGGGCCTGGACCCGGCCTCATTCCGCAAGCGGCAGTGGTTCGAACTGTCCGGCGGCGAGACGCAACGGGTGGCCCTGGCCGCCCGCCTGGTGCTCAAGCCAAAGCTCCTGCTCATGGACGAACCCACGGCCAGCCTGGACGAAAAAAGCGCCGACCGCATTCTCAAGGCCGCCTTTACCGCCCGCGACGAATATGGATCAACACTTGTCATCGCCAGCCATGATATGCCATGGCTGAAGGCGGTAGCCGACTCGATCATCCATCTTGAAAACGGTGCCATCAAAACAAGTGCTTAGCGCACCCCGGAGGACAGCCATGAAGGCAATATCCATCGTCGGTCCCAAGAATTCGGGCAAGACCACCCTCGGCATCAAGCTGGCGGAACACTTCAAGCGGTCCGGCCTGACCGTGGCCGCCGCCAAGTTCAGCCACCACGGCTTCGACTGGAAGGACACGGACACCTCCGCCTATGCGGGCGTCTGCGACGCCGTGGCCGGACTCGGCCCGTCCGAAACCTTCGTCCATTGGACCGAGCGCCGCTTCCTCCCGGACATCATGCCCCTTTTGACCGCCGACGTGCTCATTGTCGAAGGCGGCAAAACGCTCGGCTTTTTGCCCCGCATACTGTGTTTGAACGGCGACCTGTCCGACGGCACAGACTGGCTCTCACCCGACCTGGCCATCGGCTCGTACGGCGACGAGACCGTGGACGGCGTGCCCGTCTTTGACGACATTCCGGCCCTGGCCGAAACCATACTCGAAAAGGGCTTCCTCCTGCCCGGCATGGACTGCGAGACCTGCGGCCGCCCGGACTGCCGGACCCTGGCCACGGAAATCGTGGCCGGAACCGTCACCACCAAGGCATGCCTGGCCATGCACAACTCCATCGAGGTGGACATCAACGGCTCGACCGTGGCCATGAAGCCCTTTGTGGAGGACATCATCTCCGCCGCCATCCGCGAGATGCTCCGCACCCTCAAGGGGTATGCGCCCGGCAAGGCCACCATCAGGCTGGACGTCTAGCCGATCATGAGAATCGTCCTTTTCGAGCCGGAAATTCCACCCAATACCGGCAACATCGCCCGGCTGTGCGCGGCGACCAAGACGCCGCTCCACCTCATCGAGCCGCTTGGCTTTTCGGTGGACGACAAGCACCTGAAGCGGGCCGGGCTGGACTACTGGCCCTTTGTCGACGTGACGGTGCATCCCGATTTCGACGACTTCCTGCGCCGGGTCAAGCCGCCGCGCCTGGTCATGGCCACCACCAAGGCGGACACCCCGCACCACGAATTCGCGTTCCGGCCCGACGACGCCCTTGTCATGGGGCCGGAAACGCGGGGCCTGGCCCCGGAATTCATGGCCGGGCACGAACAGGTCCGCATTCCCATCTGGGGCGAGGTGCGCAGCCTGAACCTGTCCACGGCCACGGGCATCCTCCTGTTCGAGGCGCTTCGCCAAACCGGCCTGATCATCGAATGACCATCTCCCTCCTTGTCATTTGCCGACCGCCCCTGTAAGGATTCAAGTGATCGACAACAGGCAGTTCAGGCATGGCCTGATTAACAATCCTCCAACATAATCGGCGCATTCCATGAAACTTCTCGTAACCGGCGGCTGCGGCTTCATCGGCACCAATTTCATCCGGCTCATGCTCGACCGGCACCCGGATTGGTCCATCGTCAACCTGGACAAACTCACCTATGCGGGCAACCGCCTCAACCTCATCGATCTTGAGCAAGGCGACGACCGATACGAGTTCATCCACGGCGACATTTGCGACCGGGACCTGATCATGGACCTGCTGGCGAATGGCCGCATCGACGCGGTGGTCAACTTCGCAGCCGAGTCCCATGTGGACCGGTCCATCGACGATCCGTCCCCCTTTGTTTCCACCAACGTGGGCGGGGCACAGAACCTCATGGAGTGTGCCCGGCAACGCAAGACCGGGCGGTTCGTCCACGTGTCCACGGACGAAGTGTACGGCACCCTGGGGGCCACGGGCAAATTCACCGAGGATACGCCGCTGGCCCCGAACTCGCCCTACTCCGCCAGCAAGGCCGGTGCGGACATGATGGCCAGGGCCTATTTCGAGACCTACGGCTTCCCGGTGCTCGTCACCCGCTGCTCCAACAACTACGGTCCCTACCAGTTCCCGGAAAAGCTCATCCCGCTCATGTTCCTCAACGCCAAGGCCGACAACCCCCTGCCGGTCTACGGGGACGGCATGAACGTACGCGACTGGATATACGTGGACGACCACTGCCGGGGCGTGGAGCTGACCCTGACCAAAGGCCGCGAGGGACAGGCCTACAATTTCGGCGGCAACGCGGAAGAGCCGAACATCGCCGTGGTCAAAACCCTGCTCTCCATCCTGGGCAAGCCGGAATCCCTGATCGCCTACGTCACCGACCGGCCGGGCCACGACCGCCGCTACGCCATGGACTACTCCCTGGCCGAGCGGGAACTCGGCTTCGCTCCCACCCTGAATTTCAAGGACGGCCTGAAACGGACCGTGGCCTGGTACGAGGCCAATTCCGAATGGCTCCGGCAGGTGCAAAGCGGCGAATACAGGACTTTCATGGACAACTGGTACAAGGAGCGCGCCTGATGAAACCGGCCGGAAAAACCGTCGTCATCTTCGGCGGCAGGACCGGACTGCTCGGCCAGGCCCTGACCAGCGCATTCAACAAGGCGGGCGCGCTGCCCGTCCCCCTTTCCAGCGACGACTGCGACATCCTCGACCCCCTGATGGTGGAAGAAACGCTCGACCGGGAAAAGCCGGACCTGATCGTCAATGCGGCCGCCTACACCCAGGTGGACCTGGCCGAAGACGAGCAGGACAAGGCATTCGCCCTCAACGCCACGGCCCCGCCCCTGCTGGCGGCCCTGGCCGCGCGCCGATCCGTTCCCTTTGTCCACTACAGCACGGACTTCGTGTTCAGGGGAAACAAATCGGTCCCCTACACCGAGGAGGACGTCCCCGCGTCCTTTTCCACCTACGGCATCAGCAAGGCGGACGGCGAGCGCGGACTGCTCCGGCTCGGCTACGCCAAGACCCTGATCATCCGCATTTCCTGGCTGTTCGGCCCCGGCAGGACCAATTTCGTCCGCAAGATTCTCGACCTTGCGGACTCCCGCGACACCCTGACCGTGGTGGACGACCAGATCGGCTCGCCGTCCTACGCCCCGGACATCGCGGCCAACACGCTTCTGCTGCTGAAAAAGAACGCCACCGGCATCTATCACCTGGCCAATTCGGGAGAGACCTCCTGGTACGGCCTGGCCAGCCTGGCCGTGAGCATGGCCGGCAAGCGGTGCGACGTCACGCCCGTGCCCACCAGCGCCTACCCGACCAAGGCCGTGCGCCCCGCCTACTCGGTGCTCGATTTGGGTAAATTCATCAAGGCCACGGGCGTCACCCCGCGCCGATGGGAAGAAGCGCTCGATGAATATATCCGAATGAATTTCGAACCGGCTGCCGACGGCTAGGCCATCAGGTCGCGGACCTTGGCGTTGGCGTCGACCAGCCGCTCGGAAAGCATGTTTATCAGGAACCGATTGATGGTCGTGACCAGCATGGGCGCGCGCTTCTCGATGGCGTCGAGCTTGTCCAGGGTCAGTCGGTAGAGCACGCACTTCTCGGCGGCCCGGATGGTCGCCGACCGGGGAGACAGGGTGTAGATGCCCATCTCCCCGAACACGGCGCCGGGGCCGACCTTCTTGAGCCTGAGAATCTTGCCGCCCTCCATCTCCAGCTCCACGTCCAGCCGACCGGATTCCACGAAGAACATGGAGTCCGACCTGTCGCCCTGGCGAAAGATCGCTTCCCCGGTCTTGGCCACCTCCCGCTTCATCACCTTCATGAGCGCCGGAATGTACCGTGGTTCCGGGAACACCGGCGCAAGCAACTCGGGCAGGGTCTGCGCCTTCATTTCCAGCATGTTCTCGCTGTCGAGCACACGGTTCTCGCACCATTCCATGGCGTAGTCGAGATTGAAGAACGCCTTGAACAGCCCTTCCTCCTCGCCCACGTGGCCCATGGCCTCCAGGTGCTCCTCCAGTTCCAGGGGCGCGCTGGTGATGACGCATTCGATGCCGTATTCCCGGATCAGAGCGCGGAGCTTGTCGAAGCCGATGCCGGCGGCCGAGGCAAACCCTTCCACCTGCTTGAAGTCGAGGACCAGATATTCCACGGGCAGCCTGTCGCGGTCGTCCAGCCGGATGCGGATGTCCTTGATCATCTGCTCCATGGCCCCCAGAAACAGGAACCCCTGGAGGCGCAGGATGTGGATGTGGTCCCCGAACTCCTTCAGGGTCCGCTTCTGGGCCGAGGCCCGGTCCACATTGCTGGAATGATTGGAGCCGGTCAGGACGTTTCGCACCACACCGCTTCTGCCCGCCCGGCTGACCGTGACCATGAGCGCCAGGGCCACGCCGATCCCGATGCCCTCCATAAGGCCCAGGCAAATGGTCGCCAGGAAGGTCAGCCTGAGCAGCCATTTCTCGTGGCGACTGGTAAAGGCGGTCCGGGTCCGAAAGACCCAGTCGCGGATCAGGTCGAGATAGGCGTAGCAAAGCAGCCCCTCGACCACGAACCGGGGAATCAGGGGCAGGACCTTGTCCGCGTAAAACAGGCCGACGCCGCAGACGATGCCCGTGACCACTCCGGCCACCGGCCCCCGGCTGCCCGCGGCATAGCTGCCCACGCTGCGGCCGTAGGAGAGCGAGGCGGGCACGCCGCCGCACAGCCCGGACAGGATGTTGGTCACGCCCAGGGCGCGGTACTCCACGTTGAGGTCGTTGGAACGGCCGCGCACGATCTCGAGCCGGGTGGTCCGATACATGACGGTCAGCGCCGACAGGACCGCCAGAGCGCCGATATACAGGCTGTTGGCCTTGATGACTCCCCACTGGATGTTGTCGATGAAAAGGCGCGAGTGCAACAGCTCCGCCGGGTGGATCAGCTTGGGGCCGGACGGGAAGGGAATGGGCGCGGCCAGCGAGCGGATGGCATCGCCGGTGCCCCAGATTCCCGCGCCGTAGCCCACGCCGGCCGCCGCCAGGATCATGAACAGAAGGACCATGGAATTCTTGAAGCGGAACATGGCCGCGAACAGAACCAATCCGAAGACCACGCCCGGCCCGAGAACGCGGAGCTTCTCCAGCGGGTGAAAATCGGTCAGGAAGGAATTCGCGATGGTGTAGATGTTGCTCCAGTCCACATTGACCTGGACCATGCCGCCGACGGTGCCGAGCAGAGCGAAAAAGCCCACGCCGCCCAGGACCCCGCCGATGATCTGAAGCGGGATGTAGCGGACGAACTCGCCCAGCCGGAACTTGCCCAGCACGTACAGGCTCAGCCCGGTGAGAATCGCCGCCGAGGACAGGCCCGCCAGGATGGTGGGCAGGATGATCTCCGCAGAATAAGTGTCCGCCATGGCCTGGTACATGCTCGCGGCGAACAGGAAGAGAACGGCGGACAAAACGGCTTCCGGCCCCACCAGCCCGAACGGTATGCGCGAGCACAAGGAGTAGACGACGGAACTGACAGCCACGCCTGTCAGGGCCATGCCGAGTATATACGGCAGGTACCCGTGCATCCCGGCGGGGGAAGCTATCAGCAGGGAAAGCGCATAGACGAAGAACAGGGACAGGCCGCCGGAAATGACACCGGCGTAGACGTTCATTACGAACGATCCCTGCATGAACCGCCATCTGTCGGGGTCCTCCGGCCCGGCGAGAATCTCCGACTCGCCGTCTTCGTCTGAGAAGTCCTCGTCCCAGACCTGCCGGGTTCCGGGCTGGATCAGGTCGCTGATGTCCACGCTGTCGGGATAGATTTCGGGAATGGCCGCAGCCGGGCGGATGGATGCGCCGCATTGCGGGCAATCCCCCTCGAACCCGGCTTCCAGCACATGGCCGCAGGCGGCGCAGATGACGTCGTCCGGCTCGTCCAGGTCGATGTCCATGTCTCCGTTGTCGAGGTCGAGAGACGCGATGGGCATACCGTCGCCGCCGCCCCTGGCGGGCACTGCCCCGCCCGGCTCCCCGGCCGCCATCTCCCGGTCGAGTTCGATCTCGACGGCCTCTTCCGCAGCCTGCGGATCGACGATGGTCACGGCAAAACCGCACCCCGGGCATTTGGCCCTCCTCCCGACGAGCTTGTCGGGAACGCTCCGCTCATAGCCGCAGGATTCGCATTTGAAAATCGCCACGCAACACCACCAGGATCAAGAAGTGCTCGGTCCAGCCGGGCGGGACGCATGCCCGGACATTTTCACGATCTTTTAAGTACATACGTGAACCAACGCCCTCGCGCAAGCCACTGGATGAAAATCCCGGCAGGAACGCGGCCGCAGAAACAATCACACACGGGCCTAAAGTTTCCATCTGTTACGCCGATAAAAACGGCACGAAGAAGCTGTAATACGCACACGGACCGTGCGGGCATAATCCCACGGAAGGGAAGACGATGCGTCCAAGCAACCGCGTATCCATAATCGTCTCCGATCTTGAGACACACCCCGGCCTGCCGCGCCTTCTGCAGTCCGTCGCCCGGCAATCATCCGGGCTCACGGACACGGAAATCATCGTGGCCGGGAACGGAGCGCACTCCCATGCCGACCTCGCCGCCTGGAAGGCCATCACCGGGATCGACGCCATCCGCATCAAGGACTGCGGTTCCTCGGCCACCCCGTCCACGGCGCGCAACCTGGGCGCTGCTACCGCCACCGGCGACAGGCTTCTCTTCCTGCGGCCGGGCCATAGGCTGGACCCCAAGTACCTGACCACGGCCGCCTCGGTCTTCGAAGACCACCCGGAGACGGGCATCATGTACGTCGACTACATCCGGCTGGCTCCCAAAGACGGCGGCAGCCGTCCGGGCATGGTCCAACTGCCCCCGTTCCGGCCCGCCCTGCTCCAGGCCCGGGGCTTCCTCGGCCCCGGCGTGCTCATCACCCGCCGCGCCTGGCAATCCACCGAGGGGTTCCGCGAGGGCACCGCCTACCGGGAATGGGATCTGTGGGTCCAGGCGGCCCTGGCGGGCAACGAATTCCATCACGTGAGCTACCCCCTGGCATCCTGCGAGCATCGCAAGGTCAGCTTCCGCGAACGGGCCGAGGACGGCCGCTGCAAGGCCATGCTCGTCATCCGCAACCAGGGATTCTTCCACATGCATACCGTGCGCTGGGCGCTCGGCTACCTGCGCGGCGAAAAGTGGGCCGAATCCTTCGGCTTCATGACCATCCCCGGCCCGGTGGACGTTTCCCGTATGATGCACGACCACGCCATGCGGGTCATGGGCACGGACACCCTGGCCGAGGAGGCCATCCGCCAATTCGAGTCCTCCCCGGACGCCGTCTGCGCCGACTACTAACCCTGCCCAAAACATGAAAAAGGCCGCCCCGGAAATGGGACAGCCTTTATTTTTTCTTTCGATTCCGGGCGGCTACAATGGTATGCCGTTTTCCCGGAGATCCTGCCGAATCAGCTCCCGGATGCGCCGGGCCGCCGGGCCGGGCTTGACGTCGTGAATGGGCTTGCCGTTGAAACGGACAACGGGGATGGCGTCCCCGGTGGTGCCCACGATGAGAATCTCCCTGGCTTCGTAAAGCTCGTCCTCGCGGATACCCCGGAAGATGATGGACATGTCGTTCTTGACCAGGTCCACGGCCCGCAACAGGGTGGTGCCCGCCAGGGCGTTGGTGAACTCGGGAATGACCAACCGGCCCTTCTGGTCGACCAGGCACACGTTCTCGGTGGCTCCTTCGGCCAGGAACCCGTCGCCGTCAAAGCAGAACGGGTAGTCGTAGCCCTTTTCCTCGGCCTCGTGCTTCATCAGCACGTTGGGCAGGTAGTCGATGGACTTGATGGTCGCCAGATAGGACTGCTTGGCCGGAATGGAGGTCTTGAACGCCGTTGCGCCCTTCTCGTACATCTCCGCCTTGGGCGGATGCAGGTCAGTGGCCACGATGTACAGGCTCGTGCCGGGGCACTCCGACGGATACACGCCGAAGCCGCCCGGACCGCGTCCCAGGAAGATGCGCAGCATGCCGCTTTGCTTCCCGCCCGCGCGGCAGACCTCCAGGGCCAGTTCGCGGATCTCGTCCCAGGGGCACGGCGGCTCCAGGTAGATGGACGACGAGGACCGCTGCATGCGCTCCAGGTGCGGGTCCAACTGATAGAGACGGCCGTCCACGAACTTCATGGCCTCGAACACGCCGTCGCCGCGATGGACCAGGTGGTCGTCCCACGGCATGAGCATGGTCTTGGGGTCCTTGCAGATCAGGCCCACGCGATGCTCGTAAAAAGCATGCACCTGGTCCGCTCCGGGGCGGTCGACGGCCAGCATTGCCTCCAGGTATTCCCCGGATTCGGCGATCTTCACCACGACGTTGTTCCTCCTAGGGCACCCGCACGAGGTCGCGCTCGATGAGCGTCTCGGCGATCTGGATGGTGTTCAGGGCCGCGCCCTTGCGGATGTTGTCCGACACGATCCACATGTTGATGCCGTTTTCAATGGTCTCGTCCTCGCGGATGCGGCCCACAAAAGTGGCGTCCTCGCCCGCGGCGTTGATGGCCATGGGGTACGCCTTCTTCTCCGGGTAGTCCTCGACGATGATGCCGGGGGCCTTGGCCAGGATGGTGCGGACGTCGGCCGCGGTCAGCTTTTCCTCGGTCTCGATGTTCAGGGACTCGGAATGGCCGTAGAAGACGGGCACGCGCACGCAGGTGGCCGTGACCTTGATGGTCGGGTCGCCCATGATCTTGACCGTTTCGTTGACCATCTTCATCTCTTCCTTGGTGTAGCCGTTGTCCATGAACACGTCGATGTGCGGCAGGCAGTTGAAGGCGATCTGGTACGGATACACGTCGGCCACGACGGGCTGGCCGGACATGAGGCGGCGCACCTGGTTTTCCAGCTCCTCGATTGCCTTCTGGCCGGTGCCGGAAACCGCCTGGTAGGTGGAAACCACCACGCGCTTGATCCGCGCCTCGTCATGCAGCGGCTTCAGGGCCACCATCATCTGGATGGTGGAACAGTTGGGGTTGGCGATGATGCCCTTGTGCCAGTCGAGATCGTGGGGATTCACTTCGGGAACCACCAGGGGGCACTCGTCGTTCATGCGCCACGCCGAAGAATTGTCAACCACCACGCAGCCGGACTTGACCGCGCAGGGAGCGAATTTCTCGGATGTGGACCCGCCCGCCGAGAACAGGGCGATGTCCACGCCCTCAAAGGCATCCTCCGTCATCTCAATGACGGTGTATTCCTCGCCCTTGCAATCCACCTTCTTGCCCGCGCTGCGGGCGGAAGCCATGGGAACCAGCTTGCTGTATGGGAAATCCCTCTGCTCCAGAACACTCAGCATTTCCTGGCCCACGGCACCCGTGGCGCCGCACACGGCCACGACGAATTCTTTACTCATGTTACTCTCTCCAACCTCTGAAAAATGAATTAGATATGTAGATTCCCGCCGATCTCGAGAACCGCCTCGGCGCGATTCAGGGTGTACAGGTGTACGCCCGGCGCGCCGCCGTCGATGAGTTGCTGCGCCTGTTTAGTGGCGTAGTCGATGCCCAGTGCGTACACGGCATCGTCACCGCCCTCCTCATGCGCCTTCTCAAGAGCGCTCAGAAACTTGCCTGGAATGGCCGCCCCACACAGGCTCAGGATGAATTTCGCGGACTTCAGGCTCATTATCGGCAGGATGCCGGGAATGACCGGCACGTCGGCGCCGAGGGACTTGAGCCGCTCCACATAGTCAAAATACATACGGTTGTCGAAAAACAGTTGGGTCACCAGGAACTGCGCGCCCTTGCGCACCTTGAGGGCGACCATTTCCAGGTCGGAGCGAATGGACGGCGACTCGAAATGCGGCTCGGGATAGGCCGCGCCGCCCACGCACATATCAGGATACTTTCCCCCGATGAACTCAATGAGTTCCGTGGCATGGGAGAACTCCTGACTCGCGAAATCGAAATCCGCAACCCCGCGGGGCGGGTCCCCGCGCAGGGCCAGGACATTCTCGATATCGGCCTCGCGCAAGCTCGCCAGAAACGCGTCCAGCTTGGCGGCGGACGCGCCCACGCTGGTCAGGTGCGTCAATGGTTCAATGCCGTGGTCCCGCTTCATGCGGCGGGCAATTTCCAGGGTGTTGTCCTGGGTCCCACCACCCGCGCCGTAGGTCACGGACGCAAACAGCGGGTCAAGCGTTTTGAGCTTGTCCACGACCTCGAAAAACCCGGGCCAGGCTTCCTTTTCCTTGGGCGGAAAGAATTCCAGGGAGATGAAGGGGGACTTCCCCTTTATCAG
Organism: Desulfovibrionaceae bacterium; assembly: GCA_015709315.1. Lineage (GTDB taxonomy): Bacteria > Desulfobacterota > Desulfovibrionia > Desulfovibrionales > Desulfovibrionaceae > Pseudodesulfovibrio. The sequence goes on along the minus strand of JACCQI010000011.1, from coordinate 11,633 downwards.
ATCACAAACGCGCAAAGCTATTCTCCTTGATGTGCATGCGTTCCGCCCCGGCACGGGGCAAGAGATGATACATACTCTTTCTCGGCGGAACCTTCAATGGAGAAATGCCGGGAGTCCACGGCCCGGCTGGAAATCCGTCACCGATGCAGGGCTTCGACGATGACGACGTCGGCGGGCAGAAAATCGAGGGCAGGCGGAACCGACGGGTCGACCCAGGCCATTCGCTGGTTTTCCAGCCCCTGCAATTCTCCGGAATACTTGTGGATATGAAAAAAATGCAACCGAACCACGAACTCCTCGTACGCATGCTCCAGGTCGCGCCAATAGGTGAAATCCACGGGCGTGACGCCCAGCTCTTCCTGGAACTCGCGGACCAGGGCGTCCTCCCGGCTTTCGCCCGGCTCGATCTTGCCGCCGGGGAATTCCCACCACCCGGCCATGCGCGCACCCTCGGGCCGCTCCACGGCCAAGTACTCGCCGTCTTGCCAGACAATGCCCGCCACGACCTCCAGCACCGGCTTGGTCATGCGTCCTCCGCATCGCCGGACGCGGCCTCGATCCGCTCTTCCAGCCCGGCCATGCGCTCCATGAGGGTTTCGGCCCACTCCGTGGCGTCCTTGTAGGCCGCATTGAGCTTGAGGGCCTCCTCGGGCTTCTCGTAGGTGGCCGGATCGTTCATCTTTTCTTCCAGCCCGGCCTGCTCTTCAAGGACCTTTTCCAGGTCCGCCTCCAGCTTGTCGTATTCCGCCTTGAGCGGCTTGAGGCGGCGATAGAGCCTGTTGCGCTCCTCGGCCTGGCGGCGCTTGTCCTCCTTGGACAGCTTGCGCTTCTCGCGGGCCGCCTCGGAGTCGCACGCGGCTGCCTGCCCGGCCAGGCACGCCTGTTCCTGCTTGCGCTTTTCCTGGTACGCCTCGAAGCCGCCGAGGTACTGGACGATGCCATTTTCGTCCAGGGACCAGACCTCCTCGGCCACCTCGCCCAGAAGATAGCGGTCGTGGGCCACGAACAGCAGGGTTCCCTCATAGTCCTTGAGGGCGCTTATCAGCCCTTCGCGCGTCTCGATGTCCAGATGGTTGGTGGGTTCGTCCAGAATGAGCACATTGGCCCGCGCCAGGAACAGCGTGGCCAGGAGCAGCCGGCTCTTCTCGCCGCCGGACAGCCCCTTGACCTTGCGGTCGAAAAACGGCTCGCCGAGCAAAAACAGCCCGAGCACGCTCATGACCTGCTCCTCGGTCAGGTTGGGATCGGACAGCCGCCGAATCTCGCCGAGTACGGTGGAGTCCAGATTGAGAATTTCGTGCTGGTGCTGGCTGAAATAACCGATATCGGTGCCGGAGCCGATCTTCACATGCCCGGCCGCCGGAGCCAGCGACCCGGTGATCAGCTTGAGCAGCGTGGATTTGCCCGCGCCGTTGGGAGCGACCACGGCCACCTTCTTGCCCCGGAAAAGCTGGAAGTTCAGCGCGGGCCAGACCGACTCGCCGCCCTGGTAGTGGAATTCGAGGTCCACCACGGACACCGGGACCTTGTCGCCCCGCTTGGGTTCGGGCAGCCGAAAGCTGAGGCTCCGGCCCCGATGGGAGGCGGCCTGCACTTCCTTGATCTGGCTCAGTTCCCGCTCCAGCTTCTCCACCTTCTTGAGCTTGGATTGGGCCTGGGCGGCCTTGCGCGCCTTCACGCGAAATTTGTTGATATATTTGTATTCGTTGTCAATTTTGGCCGACAGTTTGGCGGCTTCCTTGGCCCGCTGCTCGCGGTTCTCCGCGTCCCAGACCAAAAACTCGTCGAACGATCCCTTGCGGAGGATCGGCTTGGCGCCGCCCAGAAACAGGACATGGGTGCCCACCCGGTTGAGAAAGATACGGTCGTGAACCACAAAGGCGAGCGTGCCCCGGAAGTTGAGCAGATAGTCCTCCAGCCACTCCACGGCCTCCAGGTCGAGGTGGTTGGTGGGTTCGTCCAGAAGCAGGACGTCGGCCCCCTGCAACAGGACGCGGCCGAGCTTGGCCCGCTCCCGCCAGCCGCCGGACAGCTCGCCGATGCGCTTGAACAGGTCCTCGTCATGAAAGCCCAGGCCGGTCAGAATGGCCCGCGCCTTGTGGTCGGGGTTGTAGCCGTAGAGCGACTCGAACTCCGCCTGCCGGTGGGACAGCTTTTCGATGCGCGCAACGTCCTCGTCCTTCACGGCCCGCTCCCACTGCTCCCAGAACTCGTTCCAGGACGGCAGCGCGGACAGCACCCAGGACAACAGTTGCCGGTCGAGTATATCGCCGGTCATCTCCTGGGCCACGTAGCCGACCCGGGCACCCTTGGACAGCGTCATCTGCCCGGCGTCGGGCTTCAACTCGCCCGCCAGCACCTTGAGCAGCGTGGATTTGCCGCACCCGTTGGGGCCGGTCAGGGCGAGCCGCATGCCCGGCGAGACCTCGAAGGCCACGCCGGAAAAAACAGGCTCGCCGCCATAGTTCTTTCCGAGATTCTGGACGGTGATGCGGGACATGGGTGTAGGCAATACAATCGGGGGGACGTATTGGCAAGCCGGTTTTGACCGCCGCCCTCTTCCGGGATACACCCGAGACATGCAACAATGGTTCGTCTACCTCCTGCGCTGCGCCGACAACACGCTCTACTGCGGCATCACCACCGATCTCGACCGCCGCGTGGCCCGGCACAACGCGGGCACGGCCTCCAAATACACCCGCGCCCGGCGGCCCGTTTCCCTGGCCGCCTGGACAAAGGCCGAGGACAAAAGCGCGGCCCTCAAGCTCGAAATCCTGACCAAGAAGCAACCGGCGGGGAAAAAGATCGATTTCCTTGCGGGCACATGCCGCCCGTAGTATGCGCAAAGCATATTCCCTGAGTCTCGGACGGGCTTGAACTCCAAGCGATCATTGAGTATTGCGAAAAAGAATTCATTTTCGCAGGCGAACGCAACAAGCGGGCATACCATGTTGGACGTCGATACCATATATCTCCTCCTTGTCATGATCGGGTTCATTCTCGTGGCAATAGTCCTGTTGCACAGCCACAGCTGCACCGACACAATCCGGAAAAAGCGCAACGAGGTGCTGAACGTCACCCACAGGTTGGAAAAAATGATCGCCACCCTCGAGCAGGAGGTTGCGGCCCTTCAAATCCGGGTCGAAGAGGTTGACGACCGGATCAGCTTCCTGCAAGAACAGGTCGAACCATGACCGTCCCTCTCATCATCCTCGGAGTCCTGGTGGTGGTCACGCTCTTTTCCTTCCGCAGCATCTCGCTGAACAAAATCAACACGTTGAGCGACTTGACCAGGGACAAGCAGGCCGTAAAGACCCAATACGACTACTTGGTGCGTCGCAAGGCCGACCTCGAAGCGGAACTGGCGGAGAAAGAAAAACTGCTGACCGCCCTGGTCAGCAGCCAGCAGGGACCACGGATCAAGACCGCCTCCGAGATGCGTATCGACGAGGACAGCGAAGACGAAAGGGTCAGCAACCTGCTGCTGTCCATGGGTAAGATATCCCTGGAGGAAAATGAAAAAATCAAGAAAAAAATGGATGTACTCAAGATGGACTTCCTGACAACCAGCCTGGCTCTCGGCTTCATCGACAGCGAACTCAGTCAGAAAATCAAGAAAGACCAGATTCGCCCCAAAAGATAGCCCGCCGCCGCCAGACGCGTCCCCACAAAATAATTGCAGGGACTCGACACGGGTGAATAAGCTGTAAGCCCGAGCCGGGGCGTTCCCGTCAGCCACGTCCTCCGGTCAACCCGACAACCAAAACGCAAAACCATGCTGGATATTGACACTTTTTCCCTTATTCTCATCCTGAGCGGCCTGATCCTGCTGGGGGCTGTGGGGTTCCACTACGCCAACTGCAGCAATATGGTCCGCAGGAAACGCCGCGAGTTCGAAAGCCTCTCCTACGCATTGGAACAGAAAATTTTCGACCTGGAGCAGGAAGTGGTGGACCTCCAAATGCAAATCGACAAGGTCGATGAGCAAATCAATTCCATGGAAGAGTGAGATCGATTATGGTCGTCTCCTCCCTGCTCCTCATTCTCAACGCCGTGGCGTCCCTCCTGCTCTTCCGCCTGATTTCGCAAAAGAAAATCGCCACCTTGAATGAAATCACCAGCCGCAAGCAGTCGCTGCAATCCAAGTATGACTTCCTGTTGGGCAAGAAACTGGAATACACGGACGAACTGGCCACAAAGGAAAAGGAACTCCAAACCCTCATCAACAACAAGGAAGGCATCCGTATCGGGAAGGCAGCCAACCTGGACTCGTACCTCAACAAGGAAGAGGACATGATCAGCAGCTATCTTCTCACGACAGGCACGATCTCCCTTGAGCAGGATCACAAGATCCGGCGGAAGAAACACGTGCTCAAGATGAGCTACCTGGCAACCGGCGTCACCCTGGGCTTCATCGACCTGCAGACCAGCGAGAAGCTCAAGAAAGGCAATTGGGAAAAAATCTAGGCCAAGAACCGCGCACGACAAAATGGCCGCATCCATCCGGGTGCGGCCATTTTTCATCAGGGGAAAGTACGGGCTAAAGGTTGGACAATACGGCGTCGGCCATGGCCGCGCAGCCCACGGGCTTGCCGCCCTCCTGCATGATGTCGCCGGTGCGATAGCCCTGCTCCAGGGTCCTCACCACGGCGTTCTCGATGCAGTCCGCCTCTTCGGCCATGTCGAAGGAATGCCGGAGCATCATGGACACGGACAGGATGGTGGCCAGGGGATTGGCCTTGTCCTGGCCCGCGATGTCCGGGGCCGAGCCGTGGATGGGTTCATACAGGCCGGGGTTGGCTTCGCCCAGGCTCGCCGACGGCAGCATGCCGATGGAGCCGGTGATGGCCGCGGCCTCGTCGGACAGGATGTCGCCGAACAGGTTGCCGGTCACGACCACGTCGAACTGGGACGGGTCGCGCACCAACTGCATGGCCGCGTTGTCCACGTACATATGGGACAGCTCCACGTCGGCATAATTCTTGTGCTCGTCGATGACGATCTCGCGCCAGACGCGGGACACGTCCAGCACGTTGGCCTTGTCCACGGAGCAGACCCGGCCGGAACGCTTGCGTGCGGCCTCGAAGGCGACACGGGCGATGCGCCGGATCTCGTGCTCGTAATAGGTCATGGTGTTGCAGCCGAACCGCTCGCCGTCCTTTTCGCCGTCAAAGCGCGGCTCGCCGAAATAGATGCCGCCGGTCAGCTCGCGCACGACCATGACGTCCAGCCCCCTGGCCACGATGTCCGGACGCAGGTAGCAGGCGTCGGCCAGCTCCCTGAACAACCGGGCCGGGCGCAGGTTGGCGAACAGCCCAAGCTCCTTGCGGATGCCGAGCAGCCCCTTTTCCGGGCGGATGGCCGGGTCGATGGCGTCCCACTTGGGACCGCCCACCGCGCCCAGCAGCACGGCGTCGGAATCCTGGCATTTGGCGACGGTTTCGGCGGGCAGGGGCACGCCCTCGGCGTCGATGGCGCAGCCGCCGATGAGCGCCTCCTCGGTCTCGAAGGCGCGGCCGAACTTGCCGCCCACGGCTTCAAGCACGCGCAGGGCCTGGGCCACGATCTCGGTACCGATGCCGTCGCCGGGCAGAACGCAGATCTTCATAGTATTCTCCAATCAAAATTACTTGATTTCGGCTGGTTGCAGCCGGTTGTTTTCAATCTAACCCAGCTTTTTCTTGGCGTACTCGACCAGTCCGCCCGCATCCAGGATTTCCTGCATGAACGGAGGCACGGCAGCGGCCTGCACGGCCTCGCCGGTGGTCAGGTTCCTGATCGCGCCCGTGGCCGTGTCCACCTCGATCTCGTCGCCGTCGCTGAACTTGTCCACGTCGTCCCCGATCTCCAGCAGCACCAGCCCCATGTTGAAGCCGTTGCGGTAGAAGATGCGGGCGAAGGACTTGGCGATGACCACGGGAATGCCCGCGCCCAGGATGGAGATGGGCGCATGCTCGCGCGACGAGCCGCAGCCGAAGTTCTCGCCGCCGACCATGACGTCGTTTTCCTTGACCCGTTCGACCCATCCGGCCTCAAGGCCCTCCATGCAGTTGGCCCCCAGCTCCCTGGCGTCGGTGGTGACCAGGAAACGGGCCGGGATGATGGCGTCGGTGTCTATGTGGTCGCCCACTTTGTGGGCGGTTCCGGTTACTTTCATTGGCATACCCTCCTACAGCTTGGCCGGGTTGATGATCTCGCCGGCCACGGCGGAGGCGGCGGCCACGGCGGGGTTGGACAGGAAGACCTCGGACTGGAGCGACCCCATGCGGCCCTTGAAATTGCGGTTGGTGGTCGAAATGGCGCGCTCGCCTCCCGCCAGGATGCCCATGTGGCCGCCCAGGCAGGGACCGCAGGTAGGCGGACCCACGATGCAGCCCGCGTCCATGAAGACTTCCATCAACCCCTCGTCCATGCATGCCCGCCAGATGGCCGGAGTGGCGGGCAGGATGATGCAGCGCACCTTGGGATCGACCTTGCGCCCCTTGAGCACGCCGGCGGCCAACCGCATATCCTCTATGCGGCCGTTGGTACAGGAGCCGATCACGGCCTGATGAATCTTCAGTCCCGAGGTCTCGTCCACGGGCTTGACGTTGTCGGGCAGGTGCGGGCAGGCCACCTGCGGGGCCATGCCGGTGACGTCGATGTCGAGCACCCGCTCATATTCGGCATCCGCGTCGGCGGCCATCGGTTCGCCACCGGAAAAGCCCGCGTTTTTCGCGTATTCCATGGTCTTGGCGTCCGCCGGGAACAGGCCGACCTTGCCGCCCGCCTCGATGGCCATGTTGGCGATGGTCATGCGGCCCTCGATGGACATGTTGTCCACCACCTCGCCGTCGTATTCCAGGGCCTTGTACAACGCGCCGGACACTCCCAGGATGCCGATCTGGTTGAGCACGAAGTCCTTGGCCCCGACGTATTCGCCGGGAGTGCCGGTCAGGTTGACCCGGATGGTGGGCGGCACCTTGAACCAGGTTTCGCCCAGCGCCATGGCAGCGCCCACATCCGTGGACCCCATGCCCGTGGCGAACGCGCCCAGGCCGCCGTATGTGCAGGTGTGGGAATCCGCGCCCACGACCACGTCGCCGGGGCCGACGATGCCCTTCTCGGGCAGCAGCGCGTGCTCCACGCCCACCTCGCCGCACTCGTAGTAATGGGTCACGCCCATTTCACCGGCGAAGTCGCGGACCACCTTGACCTGCTCGGCGGAGTCGATGTCCTTGTTGGGGGTGAAGTGGTCGCAGACCAGGGACACCTTGTCCCGGTCGAACACCTTGTTCGCGCCCATGGCCCGGAAGGACTTGATGGCCAGGGGGGCGGTGATGTCGTTGGCCAGGACCATGTCCACCGAGCATTGGACGATCTGCCCCGGCCCGGACACTTCCTGGCCAGTGTGTTTCTGCAATATTTTTTCGGCTAATGTCTGACCCATTATCTATTTCTCCTCTTTGGCCATTTCCAGGCGGTTGAGCGCGTTGACCATGGCCAGGGCGCTCGCCCTGACCACATCGGCGTCGTTGGCCCGGCCCACGGCTTTGACATTGCCGTGGCTGATGCGCACGGACACCCCGGCCAGGGCGTCGGAACCCTCGGTAACGGCATTGACCGAATAGAATTCGAGCTTCGGGGCAATGCCTACCAATGAGTAAATGGACTGGAACACGGCGTCAATGGAACCTTCTCCGAAATTGCTGGTTTTCCTGGTTTCGGCCTCGCCCTCGGCACCGAACTCCATGATGGTGGCCGCATGCGGGGGTACGGCCCCGGAACCGGAGAATACGGACATGTCCACCAGGCGGAACTTGTCCTTGCGCCGGTAAACGGACTCCAGGATCAGGGCTTCCACGTCCTCGTCGAAGATCTGCTCCTTCCTGTCGGCCAGGTCCTTGACCGCCTTGAACAGCACCTGAACCTGATCATCGTCCAGGCTGTAGCCCAGCTCCACGGCCTTGCTCTTGACCGCATGCGAGCCGGAGTGCTTGCCGATGACGATCTCGTTGGACATCAGGCCGATGGATTCGGGGGTCATGATCTCGTAGGTCAGCCGGTTCTTGAGCACGCCGTCCTGATGCACGCCGGACTCGTGGGCAAAGGCGTTGGCGCCCACGATGGCCTTGTTGGGCGGGATGGGCATGCCGATGATCTGGGAGAGGCGGCGGCATGACGGAAAAATCTGCTCGGTATTGATGCCGGTCTCCACGTTGTACAGTTCCTTGCGGGTGTTGATGGCCATGACCAGGTCCTCCAGGGCCGCGTTGCCCGCGCGTTCGCCGATGCCGAGCACGGTACACTCCACCTGGCGCGCACCCGCACGCACGGCGGCCAGGGAGTTGGCCACGGCGGAACCGAGGTCGTTATGGCAGTGCACGGACAACATGGCCTTGTCCATGTTCTTCACGTTGTCCATGAGGTACTTGATGAGGTCGTAATACTCGAAGGGCTGGGTGTAGCCCACGGTGTCGGGGATGTTGACCACCCTGGCCCCGGCCTCGATGGCCACCTCGGCCACCCTGACCAAGAAATCCCAGTCCGACCGGGAGGCGTCCTCGGCGGAGAACTCCACGTTGTCCGTGTATTCGCCGGCATGGCGCACGGCCTTGTCGATCATGGCCACCACCTCTTCGGCGGTCTTGCCCAGCTTGTGCTTCATGTGAATTTCACTGGTCGCCAGGAAGGTATGGATGCGCGGATTCTTCGCGTTCTTGACCGCCTCCCAGCAACGGTCGATGTCGCCGACCACGGCCCGGCACAGTCCGGCCACCTGGACATCGCCCACGGCCCGGGCAATGGCCTGCACGGCCTCGAAATCCCCCTGGCTGGCGATGGGAAAGCCCGCCTCGATGATGTCCACGCCGAGCGTTTCCAACTGGTGGGCCATGCGGATTTTCTCGTCCAGGTTCATGGTTGCACCGGGAGACTGTTCGCCGTCACGCAAGGTTGTGTCAAATACGTAAACTCGATCTGCCATGATAATCCTCCGGATTGTTCCCCCTCTCGGGGCCTATGGTACTTGATTGGCAAAAGTATATGCAACCGCCAAACGCGCCAAACACGGGCGGCGCGGCGATCGGGGTCGGTACGGTATACCGGTTATGGGGTGGAACGGGGGTTAGCCCAGCTCTTCCTTGGAGTTATCCCGGTATAGTCGCTTGTTGCTGCGGGATAGTAGGAAAAGGGTGTAGACCGGGCCGGAAATGAGGTAGCCCAGGAAGATGATGAAACCGAGCACCTTGGGCTTGGACGCGACCAGGGAGAAAATGAGGATCGCGGTCACCATCCAGCTAAAGGGATGGGCCTTGAATGCGCTGATTTCCTTGAAGGAATAAAAACGGACGGTGCTGACCATGAAGAAGGACAGCACGTAGACGAGCACCAGGGTGCCCACCGAAACCACGGAGTGCATGTACTCTTGGGGCAGGAACTCCGAGAAAAGCACCAGCGTGGCCAGGGTGCAGGCCGCCGCGGGAATGGGCAGGCCCACGAAATGCTTCTTGGAGCCGGTGGCGGCCTGGACGTTGAACCGGGCCAGGCGCAAGGCGCCGCAGGCCATGAACAGGAAGGCGGCCATCATGCCGAGCCGACCGAAGTCGTTGAGAATCCAGAGATAGGACATGACCGCCGGAACAACGCCAAAGGCGACCAGATCGGCCAGGGAGTCGAGCTGAACGCCGAACTCGCTGGTGGTCCTGGTGATGCGGGCGACCTTGCCGTCCAGACCGTCGAACACGCAACTGCCGAGGATGCACAGGGCGCAGGAGGCAAAATCTCCATTGATGGCCCAGATCAACCCCAAAAAACCGAGAAACAGGCTGGTGGTGGTCAGCAGGTTCGGCAGAAGGTAGACGCTCTTATGGCGCGGCAATTTATTATCTCCAGTCATAGCAGGTTATTGCAACCTTCTCTCAAATCATCCCTGGCGTTTGGTGGCCAGGGCGGTTTCGCCGGCGATGACCTTCTGGCCGACGCTGACAGAAGGTACATAGCCATCCGGCATGTAAAGGTCAACTCTTGAACCGAACTTAATCATGCCGAACCGCTCGCCCCGTTTCAGCTTGTCGCCGGGTTCGGCCCAGCAGACGATGCGCCGGGCGATGAGTCCCGCGATCTGGACCACCGTGAAGCGCTGGTTGCCCTTGCCGGTGATCACCAGGGCGGCGCGCTCGTTGTCGGTGCTCGCCTTGTCGAACGAGGCGTTGACGAACTTGCCGGGGATGTAGCGGATCAGCTCCACCTTGCCGGACACGGGCATGCGGTTCACATGCACGTTGAAGACGTTCATGAAGATGGCGATGACTTGGCGCATCTCGCCGGAGACCGGGTCGGCCTCGCGGGAAATCTTGATCACCTTGCCGTCCGCGGGCGAGGCCACGGCCTCGGCGTTCTCGGGGCCGACCCGTTCGGGGTCGCGGAAGAAATGGCCGATGAAGGCGGTCGCCCCCAGCCCCACCAGGGCCATGAACCAGCAGTCCATGACCGCGAAGATGAAGGTGGTGAACGCGGCTATGATAATATAGGGCAGCCCTTCCAGGGCCACGCCGACTGACGGCTTCAACATGGCTATCCATGCTCCTTTTCTTGTTTTTTTTCGGCTAATACCTTGGGCGATTTCAAACTGCAAGTCTGTTTTACAATATATTGAACCGGGCGTATACCCTGGCCATGACCTGGTTCGTTCTCTCCCTGGGAGCGGCCTTCATGATGGCCTCCACCTCCGCCTGGATGAAGCGGTTCTTTTCCGACGTTTCGCCTTGGGAGATGGGCGTCATCCCGTTCTTCTACTGCGTGCCCCTGTGCGGCGCGCTCCTGCTCTTCATGGACATCCCGGAGATCGGGCCGGGTTTTTTCCCGGCGCTCTCCTGGCTGCTGCCGGTGAACCTGATCGCCATCATCCTGCACTTCCGGGCCATCCACATCTCGCCGCTGTCCCTGACCATACCCTTCCTGAGCTTCACGCCGGTATTCGTCATCTTCACCGGCAATCTGGTGCTGGGCGAAACCCTCAAGCCCATGGGCATCGCGGGCATGCTCCTGGTGGTCCTGGGCGGCTACGTCATCAATCTGGACTCCGCGCGCCACGGCCTGCTCGGCCCGGTCAGAGCCATCTGGCGCGAGCCCGGCTCGGCCATGATGCTCGGGGTGGCCGCCCTCTATAGCCTGTGCGCCGTGGGCGGCAAGATCCTGATCCTCAATTCCTCGCCCCTGTTCGCGGCCACGTCCCTGTACGCCCTGTACGGCGTCTGCCTGACCGCCACCCTGACGGGCGTGGGCAAGGCCCGGTTCTCCGCCATCGTCCGAAAGCCCCTGCTCGGTCTGGGCGCGGGCGTTATCGTCTTTCTGGAAGTGATCTTCCACAATCTCGCCATATCCCTGACGGCCGCCGCCTACATGGTGACCATCAAACGCATGGCGGGCATATTCTCCGTGATCTACGGACGGCTGATCTTCCACGAACGGGGCATCCGCTACCGCCTCATGGGCACCGCCATAATGACCGCCGGAGCCGCCGTCATCGCCCTGTATGGGTAGACGGATGCCTCCGGCGGCCGGGGGAAGGGGAGGAAAAACCCTTTGAAAAGGGTTATGTGCAACCGACAACATGGGTAACACTTCTGTCCGGGAACATAGGTAACACTTTT
>JACCQI010000010.1 GCA_015709315.1 Desulfovibrionaceae bacterium | reverse complement strand
TAAACCGTGGCACTATGATGCCGTGTACCGGGGGGCGGGTCCATTCCATTAAAAAATGCGCTGGTGAGTGGGGCGGCCGCCCCCAAGACCGGCGGAAGAAGCTGATCCGCTCGGGGCGGCTTCCGGCTCTTGGGGGGCGAAATGCCCTGCCTTTTCGGCAGTCCGTGGTCCAAGGCTATTCAACTGTGTTTCCGTACAAGAGCCGCCGCTCCTCGCGGTCAACTTCTAACCGCCGGTCAAGGGCGGTTGAGTACTCTCGGTTTCCCGTTCGAGGGGCTACGGACGGGTGGCTGTGGGGGAGCGCTCCTCCGCTCAGTGGTTCGAAGGGCAGCGGATTTACGAGTTGTGAAGAGGTCCTGGACGCGGGGCGGGGTACGGACGCGAGAGCCGCTGTCGGGTCGCTACGCTCCCCGAATCGCTCCAATGGTTGGGGCCGTTGGTCGGGGTTGTGGTAGGGGGCGCGGATGTGGAGGACGCACTTGCCTTTCCAACCAACCGTAACGCGGCACTCCCGACATTCCCACCCGAAGAGCGGTAATTGATGCCGGGCCTTAGAGCCTGTCGCGGGCGACGAAGCGCAGCCCGATTGCGCCTGCGTCAGCAGGCTTTCCATCGGGGCAGCGGAGTCGCCTACAGGCTCTTGGGTCCGGCATCACGCGGCAGCACGAAAGCGCCCTTTTTCCCCTATTTTTGGGGCGCCAGCCAAAAATAGGGCCGCCGTAAGGGCGGAAAACGACATGTCGATAACAGGGGAAGCCGAACGCGGAGCGCGGCCAATCCAAAAGGAGGCGATCAAACCCGCCAAAGACGGGTTTGGAGCCTACAAGTCTTTCAATTGGAGCGTCATCCGCACATCAGCGACAATGGCCCGCTCATGATTGACCAACACCGGGTTGAACTCGGCCTCCACCACCTGGGGGAGGTCGAGCGCCAACCTCGACATGACCATGATGATGTCCTCAAGGGCATGGAAATTAACGGGCTGCTCGCCCTTGAGCCCCTTGAGCAGCATATAGGACTTGATCTCCCGCACAATCTCGAAGGCGTCCTGCTGTGAAAGCGGGGCCAGCTTAAAGGCAATGTCCTTCATGATCTCGACGTAGATGCCGCCCAGGCCGAACATGAGCATCGGCCCGAACTGCTCGTCCCGCTTGAAGCCGATGATCACTTCCTTGACGCCGGGGGGAGCCATCTCCTGAACCAGGCAACCCGCGATGTAGGCGTCCCGGCGCATGCGCTGCGCCCTGGCGGTGATCGACTTGAAGGTCTTCAGCACCTCGCCCGCGTTCCTGAGATTCAGCCGCACGCCGCCCACGTCGGACTTGTGGGAAATATCCGGCGAGGCGATCTTGAGCACCACGGGATAGCCGATCTCCTCGGCGGCGGCCACGGCCTCGTCCGATGAGCGGGCCAGCACCGTCTTGGGCGTGGGCAGCCCGTATGCCCTGAGCACCTGCTGGGCCTCGAACTCCACGATCTCGGGCTGCTTGCGCCTCTCGTGCTCCAGGACCATGGCGCGGGCGGCCTCGATGTCCCGCTCCACTTCACGGTACTGCGGCTCGGGGCGATTCTTCCAAAGGTAATACTCGTACATGGCCTCGATGGCATGGACCGCAGGCTCGGGAAAGGCGTAGCAGGGAATGCCCGCCTCCATGAGCATGCGGCGCGCCCCGGCCACGCGGGTCTTGCCCATGAAGCAGGCAAAGACCGGCTTGCCGGACTTTCGGGCGATGCGGATGGCCGCCTCGGCGGTCTTGTCGATCTCCACCGAGGCCGTGGGCGTGAGCAGGACCAGGATGGAATGGACCATGGGGTCGTCGGCCACCACGTCCAATGTCTGGCGGAAGCGCTTGGCGTCCGCGTCGCCGACGATGTCCACAGGGTTGTAGAAGGCGGCGTAGCTGGGGAGAAATTCCTGCAGCCGCTGGATGGTCTTCTGGGACAGCTTGGCCATGGTCAGGCGGGAGCGGTCCGCCGCGTCGGCGGCCAGGATGCCCGGCCCGCCGGAGTTGGTGACCACGGCCAGGTTCGGCCCCCTGGGCAGGGGCTGGCTGGAGAACGCCTGGGCCAGGTTGAAGAGCGAGGCCACGTCGTCCACCCGGATGACCCCGGACTTGTGAAAGGCGGCCGTGTAGGTCTGGTCCGACCCGGCGATGGCCCCGGTGTGCGACGAGGCGGCCTTGGCGCCCGCCGCCGTGGTGCCGGACTTGATCATGATCACCGGCTTGTTCAGGCAGGCCCGGCGCGCGGCATTGAGAAAAGCCTCGCCGTGCTCCACGTTTTCGAGGTAGCCGAGAATGACGCTCGTGTCCTCGTCCTCGTTGAGATAGTCGAGCATGTCCGCCTCATCGAGCACCGCCTTGTTGCCCAAGGATACGAACTTGGAAAAACCGACGTTCGCGCCCAGCGCCCAGTCGAGAATGGCCACGCACAGCGCGCCGGATTGCGAAAAAAAGGCGATGGAGCCGGGCTTGGGCTGGCCCGAGCCGAAGGAGGCGTTGACCCCGGCCACGGCGTTCATCATGCCCAGGCAGTTGGGCCCGAGCAGAGCGATGCCGCTTTCCTCGCACAATTCCCGGATTCGACGCTCCAGGTCGTACCCTTCCTTGCCCACCTCCTTGAACCCGGCGGTGATGACGATGGCCGACTTGGCGTTGATCGCGCCCAGCCCCTCGATGACGGGGACGACGAGCTTGGGCGGGACCGAAATGACGGCCAGGTCCAGGCCGCGCGGCAGGTCCGCCACGTCCGTGGTCACGGGAAGGCCCTCGATCTCGCCGCCCTTGGGATTCACCGGAATGAGCTTCCCCTTGAACCCGGCCCCGATCATGTTGGCGACCACGGTGTGGCCCACCTTGCCGGGAGTTGCGGAAGCGCCGATCACGGCCACGGTGTCGGGGTGGAAAAAGGCATGCAGATTTTCGGCGGGAATCAAGCGGTGCGCTCCTGTTGCGGTCGGGGTTGAACGGTGCCGGGAGGATAACCCGAACAGGCGCGGGGAACAAGGGGCAAGACCGGCCGGGCCCGGCGCGGTCACTCCCCGAGCCAGGCCAGGGCCTGATCCCGGCCGTCGAACAGCCGGTAGCTCAGCGACCTGTTCTGGTAGATGGTCTCGTAGGCTTTGTAGAGATTCTTCTTCTCGGGGCGATACAGGCAGGCCACCCGGCCGCCGTAGAACGCGATGTGCCGGTCCTCGAACTCACGGGCGATGGCGATGATCTCGTGGATATCCACCGAAATGTCCAGTTCCCGCTCATCAAGCAACACCCGATAGATGCCGGACTTAATGGCCGAATCGACCACTTCCCGCGCCTTGCACGCGGCCTCGCTCCCGGTGGAAATGACGCCGCAAACCCTGGCATGGACCACGCCGCCCTCTATTTGGTACTCTATGGAATACATGTTGTTTTTCCATTTAGGTTTGCCAGTCGTTATTTCATATTCCACCGGCAAACCGCAAGCATTGCCATCGCAACAGGCTCAAACGGAAAAAACGGCCGAGTCGCCCGGATTCGCATAGAGAAAGACGTCCGGTCCGCCGCCCCGGACCGAGCGCACGAACCCGGGCAGCCAGCCGGTCTCGCCAAAGGCGTGCATGGGCACGAAAACCCGCGCCCCGCATTCCCGGTAGGCTTCGGCTCCGCCCGCCAGGTTGTCCAACCGCCTGTCCACGTTGGAAAAGGCGACGTGGGGACCAAACGCGCGCACCCTGACCATGGCCCGGCGGAAGAAATCGGCCGTGAACGACGCCTCGGCCGAGGAGGCGGATTTCCATATCCACTTGGCCAGATCGCCGCCGAAGTAGAACCGGAACGGGCCGTCCTCCACCAGAAAGGCCACGCCCAGGTCGTTGGACATGAGCGTGTCGATCTTCATGCCGTCCAATGCGTAGGTCTCGTCCGGCTCGACGTTGAGCACCACGCCGTTTGCGGGCACGGCCTCGGGGCGCAGCTCCAGGATGTCGTCCGAAAGCACGTAGCGCACCCGGCGCGCGCCGCCGGTCACCGCGCCCAGGTCCCCGTTGCAGTGGTCCTCGTGGCCGTGGGAAATGAACACGGCCAGATCGGTCCCGTCCACAGCCCGGCGCACCAGGTCGGCCGCGCCCGGCGGCAGGTGCGGCCCGGCCGGATAGTCGAACAGGTAAGTCCGGGTCTCGGCCTGGAGCACGAAGCAATTGTGGTGGATGTAGGTGATGCGGATGTCCATGATCCCCCTATACCCGTCTGCCCCCCGGCGGGCAACCCTCTGGCGGCCGCGCGTCGTTTGCTGTATCCTCCCCCGACACAACGGGAGGATCAGCGTGCTCACCATCGGCGTCGATACCGGCGGCACCTTCACGGACTTCATATACGTCGTCAACGGACGGACAGGCACCTACAAGACCCTGTCCACGCCCCGCAACCCGGCCGAGGCCGTGCTGAAGGGACTCGCTCATATCGCGGGGAACGCGGCCCGGCCGCTCGGCGTGGTCCACGGCTCCACCGTGGCCACCAACGCCATCCTGGAACGCAAGGGCGTACGCACGGCCCTGGTGACCAACGCGCACTTCACGGACGTCATCGAGATCGGCCGCCAGAACCGCAGCCGCCTCTACGACCTCGCCTACCGGCGCACGCCGCACATCGTGCCCCCGGACCTGCGCTTCGGCGCGCCCGGCCGGGTGGCCTCCACGGGCCGGGAGATAGAACCTTTTGACGAGGACGCGGCCCGTGCAGTGGTCGAGGCCGTCAAGCAGTCCGGCGCGCAGTCCGTGGCCGTCTGCTTCCTCTTCTCCTTCCTGGACCCGGCCCACGAGAAACGCATGGGCGAGATGCTGGCCGACCTCGGCCTGCCCGTGTCCCTGTCCCACGAAATACTGTCCGAATTCCGCGAGTTCGAGCGGACCTCCACCACGGTGGTCAACGCCTATGTCTCGCCCATCATGACCCGGTACCTGACGGACCTGGCCGCGGGCATGGGCGATGGCGGGCTGCGCGTCATGCAGTCCAACGGCGGGTCCATCTCCGCGCGGACGGCCATGCGCGAATCCGTGCGGACCATCCTGTCCGGCCCGGCGGGCGGCGCGGTGGGGGCGCTCTCCATCGGGCGCGAGGCCGGGTTCGACAAGCTCATCACCTTTGACATGGGCGGCACCAGCACGGACGTCAGCCTCATGGACGGCGACCTGCCCCTGACCTTCGAGTCGGCCATCGCCGGGTATCCGGTCAAGGTGCCCATGATCGACATCCACACCGTGGGCGCGGGCGGCGGGTCCATCGCCTCCCCGGACCCCGGCGGATCGCTGGCCGTGGGCCCGGAGAGCGCGGGCGCGGACCCCGGCCCCATCTGCTACGGACGCGGCGGCGAGCGCGTCACCGTGACCGACGCCAATCTTTTTTTGGGACGCATCGTGCCCGAGCGGTTCCTGGGCGGCGGCATGCGCCTGGATGTGGACGGCGCGCGCCGGGGCGTGGAGCGGCTGGCCGGGCAGCTCGGCCTGTCCCCCGAGGAACTGGCCGAGGGCGTCCTGGCCGTGGCCGGGGCCAACATGGAGAGGGCCATCCGGGTCATTTCCGTGGAAAAGGGGTTCGACCCCCGCGAATTCACCCTGTTCGCCTTTGGCGGCGCGGGCGGCCTGCACTGCGCGCAGCTCGCCCGCCTGCTCGGCATGACCAGGGTGCTCGTTCCGGCCAATCCCGGCATCCTCTCAGCCCAGGGCATGCTCCTGGCCGACGTGGTCAAGGACTACTCCCAAACCGTCATGCTCGGGGAGGACGCCGACGCGGCCGGGCTTACCCCCCTGTTCGCTGACCTGGAGGCCCAGGCCGCCGCCGAATTGGAGGCCGAGGGCGTGCCGAACGAACGCATGGTCCACGAACGGTTGCTGGACATGCGCTACGCGGGCCAGTCCTTCGAGATCACGGTCCCGTTCGTCCCGGACATGCGGGAGGCGTTCGAGTCCCTGCACGAGCACCGCTACGGCCACCGCAACGCAGCCAAGCCCGTGGAGGTGGTCAACGTCCGCCTCCGCAGCCGAGGACGCCAGGACGGCCCGGCCCCGATCCGCAGAAAACCGGGCACCCCAACCCTGCCGGACAACGCCGTGGTCGGCGTCCAGCGGGCGGTCTTCGACAGCGCGTCCCATGACGCCGCGATCATCGACCGCGACGCCCTGCGCCCGAACAACCGCTTCACCGGCCCGGCCATCGTCACGGAATACACCTCCACCCTCGTGATTCCGCCCAAGGTCACGGCCACGGTAGATCCCTGGTCCAACCTGATCCTGGAGACGTCCTGATGCGCCCCGCCCGTCCCATGCGCTTTTCTCTTGACCCCGCCCCTCCCCCTGGTATAAAAATCGTCTCCCGTTTAGCCAGGATAGCTCAGTTGGTAGAGCAACTGATTCGTAATCAGTAGGTCGTCGGTTCAACTCCGATTTCTGGCTCCAACGAAATCAAGCGCTTACGACAAGTCGTAAGCGCTTTTTTTTTGCGCCCTGGTATACAGGCTGGTATACATTTGAGTGCAAGGGGATGTCCGGGGGTGGCTGTAAGCTGATGTAAGCCGACATTCAACTTGAGAAATTGGGCCACCCGACTTAAGAAAAGTCGGGTGGCCTTTTTTGGAGTTGGTACGGTGTGTGCTTCGCGTGCGCGTCGATGGTTAGGGACTAGAGTCATGAGGTTGTTCACCCCTAGCCCAGACCTGCTCATGGGTGGGACTTTGCCGATTCCACCGTGTAGTCGGTGCCAATTATAGCGATACAGCCATTGTAGAGTTCCCCATTTTGGGACCCGCCAATAGTAGAGACTTCCCGCCGATTTTTAGGTGAGTGCCCGCAAGGGGAAGGCACATCCTTCCCCCTTGCGGATATACAACCGCCTGCGATATAAGTGCAATTTTGATTTACATAAACATAAGCGAGGCACTCATGCCGTATCCCGATGGATTCCTGAAAAACCGGTCCGCCTTCGAGCCGGGCAAATACGCAATCATTTCTCCCGAAGGGCGTGTCGTCAACGTCATCCCCGGCATCAAGGGCTGTGCTTTGACCATCCTGGCCTCGCCCAAGCTCGGCGCCAATTTCGTGCAGATGGTCGGCACGGTCGGACCGGAAGGCAGGACCACCCTGCCCTACGCCCGGGAAGACGGCGTGGAGTCCTTCATTTTTGTCGTGGACGGAGAAGGGTCGCTCAAGGTGACGGTGGATGGGCGGCAGGAAACACTGGCCGCGGGAGGATTCATGTACGCCCCTCCGGGCAAGGGGATCGACTTTGCCTCGTCGGGCGATGACGAAGTCCGCATCCTTCTTTACAAACAGCGCTTCATTCCCCATCCCGACCCCGGCATGGAACTTCCATGGACCGTGGTCGGCTCCATCCGGGACATACGGGAACGGGAATACGACGGCATGAACAATGTGTTCGTCCGCGACCTGCTCCCGGCCGAGGAAGCATTCGACATGAATTTCCATACGCTGGCCTTTCTTCCGGGGGGATGCCATCCCTTTGTGGAAACCCACGTCCAGGAGCATGGCGCCTACATCTATCAGGGGCAGGGACTCTATCTGCTGGATGAAACGTGGATTCCGGTCGAAGCGGAGGATTTCATCTGGTTCGCCCCGTTTTGCAAGCAGGCCTGCTACGGCACGGGACGCGAACGCATGGAATATATCTATTCCAAGGATTGCCACCGGGACGAGGCCATTTAACCCGCACAGACAACCGCCGTCATTCATGCCGTTCCGGCATCCCGGCGGCTTTCTTCATGATTCCGCCAGAGGGCGGCAGCCGACCAGAAAATGAGAGTCCGCAGCAGGGAAGCCGGGCGCATTGCCCAGGCCTCCCTGCCGCGGACATGTATCCTTTGCCCCGGTCGCGGACCACGGAGTGATGGGGGCTTGCCGTCAATCCGCTACCCGGGCGAGGGGTTGCGTTGTTACTTCATGGCTTCGGCCAGCAATTGGATAACGTGCTTGACCGGCATGTCCGTTTTCGCATTCCTGCGAACCCCGTCCCGCAACTGCAGGATGCAGCCGGGGCACGCCGTTGCCATGACGTCCGCGCGGGTGGACGCGGCGTCGTCGATCTTCTTGGCCTGAATCCGCTTGGAACGCTCCATGTTGGCTAGGCAGTAGGTGCCGCCGAGGCCGCAGCAGGCTTCCGGGCTGCGCATCTCGCTGACCGGGCCGCCGGTGGCCATTTCCAGGACCGTGCGGGGTTCCTCGACAATCTTCTGCGCCTTCCGCAAATGACACGGGTCATGGTAGGTGGCGCGGACGGAGGCCGTCTTTGCCGACAGGGCGTCGAGCCGTTCCCGGTCCACGCGGGTCATCAGGTATTCCGAGATGTCCAGGGTGCGATCGGCGATATTTTTCAGACGGACCGAAAGCTTGCTGTCGTCGCCGAAGCGGTCCATGTAACCGTGCTTGAGCATGTGGCCGCACGACGCGCAGGCCGTCACGATGGGCACGTCGAGGCCGTCGTTCGCCAGGGCTTCGATATTTCGCTCCGCCTGTTTGCGGACGACATCGACCTCGCCCGAGGCGAGCATGGGCATGCCGCAGCACGCCTGCTCGGACGGAACTTCCACGGAAACGCCGAGTCCATTGAGGACCTTGACCAAGCTATGGCCGATTTCGGTCATGAAGTAGTTGGTCATGCAGCCCGTGAAGAAGATGACGCGGGGCTGCCCGGACCGGCCGGAGAACCGCACCTCGTTCCGGAAAGGCTTGGCAGCCAACCGGGGAACGTACTGGTCCTTGTCCACAAGGGGCATGGCGAAACGGCGGTAAAGGCCGCTTGTGCCGGGCACGCCCTTGAAGGCGAGCCGTTGCGCCACGGAACCGATCTTTGCCCCGGCATCGAGCACCGCCCGGGGCAGGGACAGGGTCTCGGCCACGGCCTTCTTGAGCGCCGGGACGCCCATCTCGTCGGCAAACGCCTCGCGCACGGCGATGACCACCTTGTCCGCCCGCGCGCCGCTGGAACACTGGCTGGCGCACCCCGTACACAGCAAACAGTTGTCGAAGAGTTCGCGGGTGTGCTCGTTGAACTCCAGGTCGCCGCGCGCCAGGCTTTCGGCAATGGCGATCTTGCCCCGTGCCGTATACCGCTCCGAAGGCGTATCGCCGAAAACGGGGCAGACAGTCCGGCATTCGCCGCAGCGGATGCATTTGTCGGCCTCATTTTTGACCAGCTTCAGGAGATCGGCTTTTTTATCATCATGTGTCTGTTTGGTCATGATTTATCCCTTGAGCATGACTTTGCCCGGATTGAGCAGGCCCTTTGGATCAAACAACGCCTTGATGCTGCGCATCATCTTCATGGTCGGCTCGTCGATGTTCCAATGCAGGTTCTCGACCTTGACGCACCCGATGCCGTGCTCGGCCGCGATGCGGCCTTCCAGCTCGACCACCGCCTTGACCACGTCCTGCTTGGCCTGCTTGGGGAAGGGGCCGCCGTCCTTTCCGGTGGTCATGCCGATGTGGATGTTGCCGTCGCCGTAATGGCCGAAGTTGGCAATGATGATGTTGTAGCGCTCGGCGATTTCGTCCAGTTTGCGAATCATCTTGGGGATGCGCGCGATGGGCACCGAGATGTCGTCGTCCTCCCATTCCGTGGCGATCTCGCACAGGGCGAAGGAGAGCGCGCGGCGCGCCTTCCAAAGGTCCTCGCGGTCCTCGTCGGACTCGGCCTTCCTGAAGGTGATGACCCCGCACTGCTCGCAGGCGGCCTGAATCTTTTCGACCTCGGAATCAAGCGCATGGTCGGAGCCGTCCACCTCCATCAGCAGGAGCGCGCCCTCTTCCGGCTTGGCCCCGAAGCCGATGGCCTTTTCCACCGCCTCCACGGAGATGCGGTCCAGAAATTCGAGAGTGGCGGGACGCACGCCCGTCGCGTAGATGGCGCTGACGGCCTCGGCGGCCTTCTCCAGGGTGGAGAAGGTGGCGGTCATGGTGCGGCGCGCCTCCGGCTTGGGCACCACCTTGACCACGGCCTTGGTGATGACGCCGAGGGTGCCCTCGGAGCCCACGAACAGCTCGGTCAGGTTGTAGCCTGCCACGTCCTTGATGCACTTGGAGCCGGTCTTGACGATGTCGCCGTTGGGCAGGACCACTTCCAGGCCCATGACGTAATGCTTGGTGACGCCGTATTTGACGGCACGGATGCCGCCCGCGTTTTCCGCGATGTTGCCGCCGATGGTGGCGAAGCCGGTGGACGCGGGATCGGGCGGATACATCAGGCCGATCTTGTCCACCTCCTCCTGAAGCGTCTTCACGACCACGCCGGGTTCCAGGATGACGAGGAAATTGTCCTTGTCCACTTCAAGAATCCGGTTGAACCGGTCCATGGCCATGACGATGCCGCCCTCCACGGGAATGCAGCCGCCGGTATACCCGCTGCCCCCGCCGCGCGGAGTGACGGGGACATCATACCTGTACGCCAGCTTCATGATCTCGGACACCTCTTCCCTGTTCAGGGGCGAGACCACGCCTTCCGGCTTGGCCCGCTTCTCGGGATTGGCGTCGTACGAATAGGCGACCATGTCTTCCGGGGAGAAGGTGCAGCGGTCTTCGCCTACGAGCTGTTTCAAACTGTCGATGAATTCCTGGTTCAGCATGGAATACTCCAAGATGGATTTGTGGTTTGGTTGTTGCGATGCCTACTCGCCCGAAGTGAGGTTGAGCGAGACGACGCCGATCATGATGATTGCGATACTGATCAACTTTCTGGGATTGATCCCCTCGTGGAACAGCAGGGCGCCCAGGGCCGACGTGGCGACGATGCCGACGCCGGACCAGACGGCGTAGGCCACTCCCAGTTCGATTTTCTTCACGGCCAGACTCATGGCGTAGAAAGAGGCGCAATAGAGGCCGACCACGCAGGCCGAGGGCGCGAGCCTGGTGAACCCCTCGGAATACTTGATCGCCAAGGTGCCGCCCACTTCGAGCAGGATGGCGGAATACAGCAGCACCCAGCTGTTTTTCAGCAACGCGAGACTAGACACTCTGTTCGGCCTCCCGGTACCCGGGAGCCGCCAGGCTCAGGGGAAAGAACAGAAGCGCGGAGGCCAACAGGCCGGGCCACACCGGATCGATGGCGAACAGGGCATTGTCCGGGAACGCGCCTCTGCCCAAATACCATGCGATAACCGTGACGAGGGAAACGCTCATGCTCCAGAAGGCGGCCCTTGAGGAAGCGCGTTTCCAGAAGAAGACGCCGAGGGTGGGCAGGAACAGGCCCGCAGAATTGATGGTGAACGTCATGATGAGCAGGTTGATGATGCTTTTGGAATACCAACCGACCAGCGCGCCGACCACGCCCACCAGGATGGAGCTGCATATGCTTATGCGCATGACACGGGCCTGGGGCGCGTCGGGATTGACGAACCGCTGGTAGACGTCGCGGGTGAGATTGGCCGAGGCGCACAGGATGCAGGTGTCCGCCGTGGACATGATGGCCGACAGAATCGTCACGAGCATCAGCCCTTTCACCCCCGCCGGGAAGACGTACATGATGAGCCGGATGAGCGTGGACGAACCGTCCGTTCCGTCAGGGATCAGGATTCGCGCGCTCATGCCGAGGAAACAGATGGAAACCGAGAGGCACAGGACGATCAGCGCGGCAAGCAGAGTGCCGTTGCGGGCGCTGCGGACCGATCTCGCCGCGAAGCATCTGGTATAGCTGTCCATGGAGGTGAAGAAAGTCAGAACCATGCTGATGAACATGGCAACAATAGCGCCCCATCCCCAGGAGCCGAACTGGAAGAAGTCGGCCGGAAGCTCTGCGCCGAGCCGGGAGGCATCGCCGAGCGCGTTCCAGGTGAGGGGCGTGGCCACGGCGCTGACGCCCACGATGACCAGCAGCGTCTGGAAGCGATCGGTTTTCTCCACGGCGAAGAAACCGCCCAACGACGTGTAGATCACGGTTACGGCGGTGGCCACGATAAAGGAGTATCCGAGCTCTATTCCTGTAATGGACGTGATGATGTGGGCCGCGCTCAAGAGCTGGCTGGCGGTGTAGCCGACGTACGCCAGGATGGTGGTCACCGTGCTCACGAGCCTGACCTTGGTATCGTACCGCTGCTCGATCAGGTCGGGATACGTGATGTGCCGGTGGCGGTCGCCCAGCAGCTTGATGCGCCCGGCGAAGATCAGGGCAAAAAAGATGAAGCCGCTGAACATGCTGAGAGGATACCAGAGAGAGGATATCCCGATCTCGAAGGATTTCTCCGCAGTGCCCATGATGGCGGCGCCGCCCACCCAGGAGGACATCCAGAGCGCCGCCAGGGGCAAGGTGCCCACTCCGCGTCCGCCGACGTAATAGTCCTCCGTGGTTTTCTGCTTCTTGTTCGCGTACACGGCTATGACGAGCAATGTACAGAAGTAGAGTGCGAGTACGATGTAATCAACCGGTTCCATGACAGCCTCTCTTGTGGTCCTCCGTATCGAAAAGACCGGGCGGAGCTGGTCCGCCCGGCCGGGATGCCGCATGCTTACGCTGTTTGAGCAGCCGTGTTGGAAGCCGCCACGCTGTTGCGGCGGATCAACAGAGCGGCGCAGAGGCCGACGACGCCGGAAGCGGCGAGGAAGCTGAAGATGTACATGTACCCGGTGTTCCCATAATTATCGAGCCATCCGCCGAAAAGCGGATTATATATCATGTCAGGGAGATAGCCGATCATTGAGGCGACAGCCACGGTGGTGCCGGTGAACTTGCGGGGGATGCCCACTTCCTCCACGCAGGAGTAGAGGATCGAGTAGCAAGTGAACGTCACGGCGGCAAGCAGAAGCTGAAGGCCGATGACCACGGTGGAGTTGGCTCCGGCGGGAAGAAGCATGAAGACCACCAGAATGGCGGTCATGACCGCAAAACAGCTTATGATGACGAGGGCCGGGGACTTCAGCCTGTCCGCGAAGATGCCGCCCAGCGGGCCGCAAGTCAGACGAAGCACGTGGGTGCGCACGATGGCGAGCAGGCCCGAGAAGGTCATGGTCACGCCGATGACGTTGGTCATGTAGGGATTGAAGTAGGAGGTGCTTGTGTAGATGCCGTGGCCGCAGAAGATCAGGATGGAGATGGCCCAGGTCATGGGGTTCTTCAGCACGGTGAGAATGTCGCTGGTCTTGAACTTGTCGTCCTCGGACTCCTCTGCGCCGCCTCCGGATTCCTCGAAGAAGAAGAAAACGATGACGGAGGAGAGAATGCAGGTGGCGCCCTGGACGTAGATGACGCCCTTCAGCCCGCCGATGGCATCCACGGTGAACAGGCCGTACACGTAGAGGGCGACGGAGGAGGTGATGGCGGAGAAAGCGCCCACGCCGGAGCTGAAGAAACCGTACAACTTGCCTTGTTCGGCCGCACTGCCGAGCAGGCGGATGGCCTTGATGATGCCGGACCAGAAGGCGAAGGCGGTGCTGAAGGCCAGCAGCACCCAGACGACCAGCGCGAACGAATAGTTCATGTTCACGGCAAAGACGAAATTGAGCAGGCCCGTGCCGAACAGGGACGCCACGAGCACGTACTTGGCCTTGAACTTGTCGGCCACCCATCCGCCGGGAATGTACAGGACCAAAGCCGTCATGGTGTAGACGGTGAGCAGGAATCCGGCCTGCTCGTTGTTGCATCCGACCCCCGCCAGCAATTGATCGTAGAAGACGTATTTGATGTATGGCAGCATATAGCTGGCGGCGTAACCGAGCGAAAGTGCGAAGAGCACGAAATATTTCTTGAACAGATTCATACCAACCTCCTGGTGGACCGCATTGTGCCGGGGCCCCCGGCGCTCCGGGGGTCCCGGCCTGATTATTTCTTCAATACGACAAGGGCATCCGCGGCACAGATTCCGGAGCCTTTTTCGTAGACAAAGACAGGGTTTATATCGAGTTCGGCGATCTCATCCCTCCGCTCGGAAGCGAGGCGGGCCACATTGGCCACGGCCTCGGCCAGCGCGTCGACGTCGAGTTCGGCCTGTCCCCGGTAGCCGTTGAAGAGCTGGAACGCCTTCAGCCGTTCCAGCATCCGCCTGGCCTCGCTCGCGCCGAACGGGGCGGGACGCAGGGACGTATCGCGGAATATCTCGACGAAGATGCCGCCCAGGCCCACCAGCACGGCGGGTCCGAACTGCGGGTCGTTGTTCACGCCGATGATGACCTCCATGCCCGGGGTCAGCATCTTCTGGACGTAGACGCCGTCCACGGAGGCTTCGGGGGCGTTGGTCCGGGCGTTTTCCATGATCCGCCCGAACGCCTCCCGCGCGGCGGCGGCGTCCCGGATGTTCAGGGCCACCCCGCCGATGTCGGACTTGTGGGCGATATCGGCGGAGGCGATCTTCATGACCACCGGATAGCCGAGGGACTCGGCGATTTCCGCGGCGGCATCGGCGCTTTCCACCACACTCCCCTCGGGGGTCCGCACGCCGTATTCGCGCAGGATGGACGCGCTTTCGTACTCGGAGAGCGTACGGCGCTCCACGCCCTCACCGCTTTCAGCGGGAATGGCCAGCTCAAGGGTGTTTTCATCGGGCGTATAGCGGATGAAATCCATGAGGTGGCGCAGCGCCGCAAAGCCGTAGGCCGGCGGCGGAAGGACCGGGACGCCGAGGGCATTCAGCTTGTCGAGGTACTCCGGGTTGCGGGAGTTCTCGAAAAACGGGAGCATGACCATGGGCTTGGACCGGCCGTTGTTGACGACCTGTTCAATGCCCTTCGCCATGTAGTGGATGCACGGGTCGGCGATCTCGTGGAGCAATGTGTAGCCCACCACCACCAGCCCGATGTTCGGATCGTCCATCACCGCCTGCAACACGGAGGCGTAGACGTCCGCATCGTAGGAGATGGTCGCCGTGGTATCCAGCGGGTTGGCCGGGCTGGCGTAGGAAGGAAGCAGTTCGCGCAGCTTGGCGAGGGTTTCCTCCTCGAAGTCCGGGAATTCGATGCCCGCCATCTCGCCGGAGTCGGCGCAGATGCCGGTCTCTCCCCCGGACAGGTTGATGGAGGCGAACCCGGTCCGCTCGGGCAGGGCCGGAAGCGTGGCGAAGAGCTGCGTCGTGGCCAGGAGTTCCTCCGCGTCATTCACCCGAATGACGCCGAACTTCTCGAATATGGCGTCGTAGACGACGTCCGCGCCCGACAGGGAACCGGTGTGGGACGCGGCCACCCGGCTGCCCTTCTCGCTGCGGCCCGCCTTGAGCACCACCACGGGCTTGCGGATTTCCGCGGCCTTGCGCAGGGCCTTTGCGAACTTTTCGGGCTGGGTGACGCCTTCCAGATACAGCCCCACGACCTTGGTGTTGTCGTCCCCGATCAGGTACTCCAGGTAATCCTCCATGGTCACCACTGAGCTGTTGCCCGAGGAAATGGAGTAGGAGAACCGCATGGACGGATTGTCCATGAAGGAGAGGCACAGCTGGCCGCTCTGGGACACGAAGCCCACCGAGCCGGTGCGGTCGCGTTCGTCGGAGATGAAGGCGAAGCCGACCACCCGGTCGATGTAATTGATGAAGCCGGCGCAGTTCGGCCCCATGAGCGAGATGTCCAGCTCGGCGCACAAAGCCTTCAGGCTTTCCTCGGCCTGCACGCCCTCGGGCGTGCCGACTTCGGAATAGCCGCTGGCGTAGACCACGGCGCCGCCCGCTCCTTTGGCCGCAGCCTCGCGCAGCAAAGGCTCGATGGTTTTCTGCGGGGTGCAGAGCACGGCCAGGTCGATATCCACCGGGACGTCGGCCATGCTGCGGTAGCACTTTTTGCCGAACACCTCATCGCGCTTGGGATTGACGAAGTACACGTTGTCCGTATCGGCGTAGGACAGGACGTTGCGGCAGGTGTCCCCGCCGAACCCTTCCTTTTCGCTCGCGCCGACGATGGCAACGGTTTTGGGGGCAAGGAGTTTTTCCATACTCATGGGAAAGTCTCCTAGGCCTCGGCCGCGGCCTGCACGCCGCGCATGAAGCACTCGCGGTTGAGAGGATTGCTGCGGCCCTTCTTGGCGAAGTAGGCGTCGATGCCGTCGGCGAATTCCTCGGCATCCACCAGCCCGGTGGCGGCGACGGCAGCGCCGAGCATGACGATGTTGGCGCCCCGGGGATTCTTCAGATCACCGGCGATCTCGGTGGCGGCGACCTCGATGACGCGGATGTCGTCGCGGAACTCGGCATCCTTGACCATGCTGGAGTTGGAGATGAGCACGCCGCCGGGAGCGATGGCGTCCTGGAAGGAGTCCAGGGATTCCTGGTTCATGGCGATGAGGGTGTCCATCGAGCTGAAGAACGGGTTCAGGATGGCCTCGTCGCCGATCCGCAGGCGGCAGCTCGCGGTGCCGCCGCGCATTTCCGAGCCGTAGGACGGGACCCAGGTGATTTCCTTGCCGGAAACCATGGAAACGTGGGCCAGAAGCAGCCCGGCGGTGAGCACGCCCTGGCCGCCGAAGCCCGCACAAGTGATACTAAGCATCGATTCTCTCTCCGTTTTTGACGAATTCGCCCACCGGGAAAATGGACTTAACCGTGTTTTCGATGTGGGCAAGGCTGGATTCCATGTTCATCTTCCAGTTGGTGGGGCAGGGAGAAAGCACCTCCACCATGGAGTAGCCGCCGTTCATCTGGGTCTCGATGGCGGACCGGATGTATTTTTTCAGCTTGTTGATGTCCTTGGCGGAAGCCACGGAACCGCGCGCGAGGTAGCCGATGGAAAGCTGCTTCATCTGGTTGATCATGTTCAGGGGCCGGCCGGTGAGTTCGGGGTCGCGTCCCTTGGGCGACGTGGTGGTGCGCTGGCCCGGCAGGGAGGTCGGGGCCATCTGGCCGCCCGTCATGCCGAAGATGCCGTTGTTCACCAGGATCGCGGTGATGTTCTCGTTGCGGATTGCGGCATACATGGTCTCGGAGAACCCGATGGACATGGAGTCGCCGTCGCCCTGGTAGGTGAAGACGCAACATTCGGGACGGACGCGCTTGACGCCCACGGCCACGGCTGCGGCGCGGCCGTGCGGGGCCTGGATCCAATCGGTGCCGAAGGTGTCCATCATCAGGCAGGCGCAGCCCACGGCCAGGGAGCCGACAGCCCGGTCGGCCAACTCCATTTCTTCCAACACTTCCGCCAAAACGCGGTTGATGATGCCGTGACCGCAACCAGGGCAGAACTTGTTCGGTTCGACGAGCAGTTCGGGGATACGTTTTTCAGTCATTGGACTACCTCTGTTCCTTGAGGATGGAGACCGCGCGTTCCACGATGGCGGTAGACTCCGGTATGTTCGCGCCTCCGAGGAACTTCTCCACCGGGGCTTTCATTTCACAGGCGAGCTTGACGTCGTCCTCCATCTTGGGAAGAGACGTCAGTTCCACGGAAAGGTAGGCTTTGACGTCGGGATTGACCTCGGCAAAGCCCTTGACCGGGAACGGCCACAGGGTGATGGGACGCAGCAGGCCCAGGCGGATGCCCTGCGCACGGGCGATCTCCACGGCCTCCTTGCAGATGCGGGAGCTGATGCCGTAGGCCACGAGCACGAGATCGGCGTCCTCGACGAGCACGGATTCCCAGCGCTGCTCCTGTTCGGCCATGACGTCGTACTTGTTCTTGATGTAGGCGTCGAAGTCCTCGATGTAGTACATGGTCGAGGTTACGCGCTTGAAGTCGCCGCCGCGCTTGCCACGGACCGCCCAGTCCGCGTTCGGATCATGCTCGTGCATCTCGGGCAGCGTCACCGGCTCCATCATCTGGGCGATGGAGGCGTCGGACAGGATCTGGCACGGGTTGCGATACTGGTCTGCCTTGTCGAACGCGACCTGGATGAGGTCCACGCCCTCCTGGACCGAAGCCGGGGCGTAGACCAGCGTGCGGTAGTCGCCGTGACCGCCGCCGCGAGTGGCCTGCCAGTAGTCGCTCTGGGCCTGGAAGATGTCGCCCAGACCGGAGCCGTACCGCTGCACGTCGATGAAGACCGCCGGAAGCTCGGCCGAGGCGATGTAGGAAATGCCCTCCTGAAGCAGGCTGTAGCCGGGACCGGAGGAACTCGTCATGGCGCGGAAGCCCGCAGCGGCAGCGCCGTACACCATATTGATGCCGGAAAGCTCGGACTCGGCCTGGATGAACGTGCCTCCCGCCTCGGGCAAACGCCAGGAAAGGTATTCCAGAATCTCGCTCTGGGGGGTTATCGGATACCCTCCGAAAAACCGGCAACCAGCGCGAACCGCCGCCTCGGACAGGGCGTCGTTGCCCTTCATGAGTCGTCTTGGCATGTTATTTGGCCTCCACTCGTTCAAATACGTAATCCGGGCAAACGGTGTAGCAGATCGCACACTGAATGCATTTTTCCTGATCCAAATCGACGACGTTGTAGCCCTTGTGATTCACCGTGTCGGAGAATGACAGGGCGTTCTTGGGGCATTGCAGGATGCACGAGCCGCATCCCTTGCACACGTCGTGGTTCTGCGTCATGCAGACATTCTTTTTTTCAGATTGGGCCATGCGAGACCTCCACTCGGGTTTGATGCGCCGGTCATGCGGGCGAAAACCCATTTCGCCTTCAGGTGACCGGACCTGTTTTCCTTTAATGAACGCGGACAGCGAAGCTCCATGTTTCGAGCAGACGCCACCGGGACGAGTCCGCCTTCCGTCACGTTCAAGCCCATCTACGCCGCACGCAATTCGAGTGTCAAAAAAATCTTTAAATACGAACTTTAGTTCGCATATACGAAAAAATCTTGCGCCGACATTTGAATCAAGGTAGGAAGAATCAGCTTGGCAAACGGCGCTGCCGGCCAAAAGCCGCAAAACGCGAGGGGGTAAAGGCCGATGAAACTGAACAGAACCGTCCATAGGGCGACGGAAATATTGAGACTGCTTGCCGACAGCCCGGAAGGAATGACCATCTCCGAGATCGGCGCGAGCCTGGACCTGCCCAAGACGAGCGCGTTCGACATCGTGCAGACCCTGCGGAAGACGCACTTTCTGCGGGAGAGCAACAAGCGGTATGCCATCGGCTTTATGGCCTACGAGGTGGGCGGAGCCTACTCCAAGGGCAAGGACCTGCATGCCGCCGCGCAACCGATCCTGATGGAACTGGCAAACCAGTTAAACATGGCCGGTTCGATCGTCACCTATGAAAAGGGCACGCTGAACTACGTCATCGAGCACCGTCCCATCGGCTCCATTGTTTCGCCCGTGGCTTCGAGCGGCATGGATTTCGTCCACGCCTCGGCTTCCGGCAAATGCCTGATCGCGTTCATGTCCGAAGCCCGCCGGCGCAAGGCGTTTTCGCTGCTGACGTTCAAGCGGTTCACCGACAGGACCATCCAAAACTCCATCGATTTCATGGAAGAGCTGCAAAAGATCCAAAGCCGCGGCTACGCCGTGGACGACAGGGAGTTCAACGAATTGATGACCTGCATCTCCACCCCCATCTTCAGGTGGAAGCAGGCCGTGGCGGCACTGACCCTGTCCGGCCTCCAGCTCGACCCCCAGGTGGTGCCGGGCATTGCGGTAAGAATGATGAAGGAAGCGAAACGGATTTCCGAAAAACTGGAAAAAGACTGATCGCATTGCCCCCGCGCGACGCCGCGCTCACGGACGCCCGAGCATCCTGAGGATGGTATCCCTGTCCACCATGCCCAGCAGGTGGCCCTTGCCGTCGCTGACCACAAGGCGGCGCACCTTGTTGTGAAGGACGATCCCCAGCACTTCCCCGAGGGGCGTGGACTCCTGCACCACGAGCACTTCGTCGTGCATGACGTCGCCCGCCGTGCCCTGCCACTCCTCGTCCCCGGCCGACGCCCCGGAAAGCCGCCGCGCCAGCGAGCGGAAAAGGCCCGGATTGTGCTCGCGGGCGAAGCGGGCCAGCGGGTCGCCGTCGAGAATGATGCCCTCTATGACGCCGGACTCGTCCGTGACCACCACCCGCCTCAGGGGGGTGGAGAGAATGAGGTCGAGCACCTGGCGCAACGGGGTGGAGGGCAGGCAGGAGGGCACGTCCCGGAACATGGCCTCCCCGGCCGTGCTGTGCAGGGCCTTGGGCAGGCCGGGCAGCGCGGTGGCCAGGGTCGTGGCGCGGGCATAGGCCCCCAGCACGTCCACGCGGCTGATCACGCCCGCCAGTTCGCCGCCGTCGTCCACCACCACCAGCCGCTTGACGCCCTTGTCCGCCATGATCCGGGCCGCCTCGGGCACGGAGGCCCGGATATTCACCATCACCGCCGGGCCGGTCATCACGTCGCGGGCCGTCAGCCCCTCGCCCTTGATGGCGGACAGGGTTTCGTCGCGCAGGTCCTGCGGGATGCGGCGCTGGATGTCGAGCCGCAGCCCCAGGCGCGCCCGCTGCATGAGGTCCCCGCCGGTGATGACGCCCACGGGCTTGCGTTCCTCGACCACGGGCACGGCCTTGATTGCCCTGCCGAGAAACAAATCCACCACCTCGACCAGGGGCGTATCGGGAGCCGTGGAAACCACATCCGAAACCATCACGTCCCGAACCCGCAGGGGCAGATGAAAAACGGCCTTGCCCGGGGAGACGGCCAGAGTCCCCTCCGGGAGCATGGCCTGGACGCGGGGGAGGAAGGCCCGGACCCGCTCGGGCACGTCGATGATCTCCACGACCACCGGCAGGTCCTCGGACAGGCGAAGAATCTTGGAGGTATGGATGAGGCTGTTGGCCCCGAAGCCCATGGCGCCCCGGTAGACCGTGGCCCCGGCCATGCCGCGCCTGCGCGCCTCCTCCACGATGGCCTCGTAGGCCGGGCGGTTGCCGCACCGCGCCGATTCGCCGATGAATATTCTGATCATCTCTATATCGATAAACATCCGAAATTCTCCCTTTACAAAACCTTGCCGCAAACGAATTCCAACCGCAAGGCCGGACAGCCCGTCACGGCCTGTCCGTCCCTGTCGATCACGATGCCGGCGGCAGGACCGCGGCCGGGCGGAGCAGGCCGCCTCGCGCATGAAAAGGGCGATGTCCGCGCCGGTGAGGCCGTCCCCAACCGGCCTGTGGGCAGCCTCATGCCCGCCGCTCCCCGCAATCGTTCCAAAACAAAAGAATCCGGCCCACCCGGTCCCGGATCCCCCCCCGGCCGAAAAGCGGCCTGCGGCATTGATGAAAAAAGGAGGTGAGCATGGACGCCACCCGTTGTCATCCCGCCTCTTTCATCATATAAGCGCGAGAAGCCCCGAGGGGCCTGCCGGCCCTGCAGCCGGAAACGACTCATCCGGCCGCCTGCCCTCGGCAGGGCCGCATCACGGGAGAAAGCGTGACCCGCATTCCATCGCATCAACATGTCCCCTGCACCCGATCCCGGAAACGGTTCCCGGCCCACGGCCCGGCAACGGCCGCGCTCCTCTGCCTGGCCGCGCTCTGTCTGCTGGCGGGCTGCGGCGGCGAAAAACAGGCCAAGCGCGCGCGGGCGGTTCCGGTCACGGTGGTGGCGGCCGCCCGTGAGGACCTGCCCGTCACCCTGAGCGCCGTGGGCAACGTGACCGCTCTGGCTTCGGTGGAGATCAAGTCCCGCGTGGGCGGCATCATCGATAAGCAACTCGTGCAAAACGGCCAGGACGTGCAGAAAGGCGACCTGCTCTTCCGCATCGACCCGCGCCCCTTTGCCCTGGCCGTCAAGGAAGCCAGGGCCAAGCTCGACCGCGACCGCGCCCACCTGGTCAAGGCCCGCGAGGACCTGCGCCGCTACGCCAAGCTCAGGCAGATGAACGTGGTGGCCCAGGACCAGTACGACGACACCTTTGCCGAGGCCACGTCGCTGGAAAACACCATCCGGCTGAACGAGGCCGCCCTGGAAAAGGCGCAGCTCGACCTCGCATACGCCTCCATCACGGCCCCCATCTCCGGGCGCGTGGGCA
The DNA here is from genome assembly GCA_015709315.1 of Desulfovibrionaceae bacterium. GTDB lineage: Bacteria > Desulfobacterota > Desulfovibrionia > Desulfovibrionales > Desulfovibrionaceae > Pseudodesulfovibrio. The sequence continues at coordinate 52,594 of JACCQI010000010.1, read as the reverse complement.
TCGTCCAGGTCAACGAGGGCAACGTCATCAAGGCCAATGACGACCGGACGCTGTGCGTCATCAACCAGATCAGGCCCATCACCGTGTCCTTCTCACTGCCGGAACGCTATCTCGGCGAAATCATGGAACGCCAGGCCGACGGCCCGCTCAAGGTCGGCATAACCCCGTCGGGCACCGACCGAAGCACGGTCGAGGCCGAGTTGACGGCCGTGGACAACGCCGTGGACACGACCACGGGCACCATCCGGCTCCTGGCCTCCTACCCCAACGACGACAACCGTTTCTGGCCGGGGCAGTTCGCCCGCGTGGGCCTGACCCTGCGCACCCTCAAGGGAGCGGTCTGGCTGCCCACCGGGGCCGTGCTCCAGGGCATGAACGGGTCCTACGTCTACGTGGTCGCTCCCTCCGTGGAAGACCCGGCGTCCGGGACCGTGGAGGCGCGCGACGTGACCGCCTCCCACATCGTGGACGACCGGACGGTTATCGATTCCGGCCTTGAAGCGGGCGAACTGGTGGTCCTCGACGGACAGCTGGGCCTCAGTCCCGGCGCGGCGGTGACCATCAAAAACGGGCCGCCCCCCGTCCCGGCGGACGATCCAGGCGCGGCCGAGGGCGCGCGGCAATGAACCCTTCCGAAATCTTTGTCCGCCGCCCGATAATGACCACCCTGGTCATGGCCGCCATCCTGGTGTTCGGGGCCATGGCCTATTTCCGCCTGCCGGTCAGCGACCTGCCCAGCGTGGACTTCCCGACCATCGAGGTCCAGGCCAGCCTGTCCGGGGCCAACCCGGAGACCATGGCCTCGTCCGTGGCCACCCCGCTGGAAAAGCAATTCTCCACCATCGCCGGGCTGGACTCCATGAGTTCCATCTCCAGCCTGGGGGCCACCCGCATCACCCTGCAATTCAACCTGGAACGCAACATCGACGACGCGGCCCTGGACGTGCAGTCGGCCATCACCACGGCCCTGCGGCGGCTGCCCGACGACATGACCTCCACGCCGAGCTTCCGCAAGGTCAACCCGGCCGACTCGCCCATCCTCTACCTGGCCCTGTCCTCGCCCACCATGCGGCTGTCCGACGTCAACGAGTACGCCGAGAACCTCATGGCCCAGCGCATCTCCATGGTCAACGGCGTGGCCCAGGTCATGGTCTACGGGTCCAAGAAATACGCGGTCCGCATCCAGCTCTCGCCCGAGAAGCTCTCCTCCATGGAGTTGGGCGTGGACGAGGTGGCCGAGGCGGTCCGCAAGGGCAACGTCAACCTGCCCGTGGGCACCGTGGCCGGGCCGGTGCGCGAATACATCGTCCGGTCCAACGGCCAGTTGATGAACGCCGACGACTACCGCCCGCTGGTGGTGGCCTGGCGCAACGGCGCGCCGGTGCGGCTGTCCGACGTGGCCCATGTGTTCGATTCCGTGGAACAGACCAGGCGGCTCAACTGGTACAACGGCCAGCCCGGCATGGTCCTGGCCATCCAGCGCCAGCCCGGCACCAACACGGTGGAGGTGGTCAACGCGGTACGCGAGCTGCTGCCCTCCTTCGAAAAACAGCTCCCGGCGGCCATCAACCTCCACGTGCTCTACGACCGGTCCGAGTCCATCAAGGAATCCATCGAGGACGTGCAGTTCACCCTGCTCCTCACCGTGGGCCTGGTCATCATGGTCATCTTCCTTTTCCTCCGCAGACTGTCGGCCACGCTCATCCCGAGCCTGGCCCTGCCCATGTCCATCATCGGCACCTTCGCGGTCATGTACCTGTACGGATTCAGCCTGAACAACATCACGCTCATGGCGCTCACCCTGTCCGTGGGCTTCGTGGTGGACGACGCCATCGTCATGCTGGAAAACATCGTCCGCCACGGCGAGATGGGCAAAAGCACGCGCGAGGCGGTCATGGAAGGCTCGCGCCAAATCGCCTTCACCATCGTGTCCATGACCATCTCCCTGGCCTCGGTCTTCCTGCCGGTGCTGTTCATGGGCGGCATCGTGGGCAGGCTGTTCCACGAGTTCGCGGTGACCATCTGCGCCTCCATCCTCATCTCCGGGGTGGTTTCCCTGACGCTCACCCCCATGCTCTGCAACCTGATCATCAAGCCCAAAAAACAACAGCGCCGGGGCAGACTGTTCAACCTGTTCGAACGCGGCTTCGAGGGGCTGCGCTCCGCCTACTCCGTTTCCCTCGACTGGACCATCCGCCATCACCGGCTGACCCTGCTGGCCTCGTTCCTGGTGCTGGGCCTGACCGTTATCCTGTTCCGGGCCATCCCCAAGGGATTCCTGCCCATCGAGGACGCGGGGCGGCTCATGGTCAGCACCGAGGCGGAACAGGGCGTGCCCTTCAACACCATGAAGCAGCGGCAGCAGAAGCTCATGGAGATCGTGACCGCGGACGAGGCCGTGAAGGGCTACATGTCGGTGGTCGGCGGCGGCGGTCCCAACCGGGGCGGCAACACCGGCCGCCTCATGCTCCAGTTGAAGCCCCGGAGCGAACGGGAAAGCATCGAAACCGTGCAGCAGCGGCTCAGAAAAAAGCTTTCCCAGGTGCCCGGCATCCGAACCTTCGTGTCCAACCCGCCGTCCATCCGCATCGGCGGGCGCAGCTCCAAGGGGCAGTACCAGTACACCCTGCAAAGCCCGGACACCGACGAGCTGTTCCGGGCGGCCTCGACCATGGAGTTGCGCATGCGGGAGCTGCCGGAAGTCCAGGACGTGGCCTCGGACATGGAATTCGACAACCCCGAGCTGAACGTGGTCATCGACCGCGACAAGGCGTCGGCGCTCGGCATCTCCGCCTATCAGGTGGAGGACGCCCTCTCCACCTCCTTCGGCAACCGCAAGATTTCTTCCATCTACGCGCCCACCGACACCTACGACGTGATCATGGAGCTGGCCCCGGAGTACCAGAGCAACCCGGATGCCCTGGCCATGCTTTCGGTGCGCTCGCAAGGCGGCAAGCTGGTCCGGCTGGAGACCCTGGCCCAATGGGGGCTGGGCGTGGGGCCGCTGTCGGTCAACCACTCCGGGCAGATGCTGTCCGCAACCATCTCCTTCAACCTGCCGCCGGGCCAGTCGCTCGGCTCGGCCATGGACGCGGTGGCCGACCTGGGCCGCGAGGTGGTGCCGGCGTCGGTGTCCACCAGCTTCCAGGGCGAGGCCCAGGCGTTCCAGGACTCCATGCGCGGGCTGTGGGTGCTGTTGGTCATGGCCATCCTGGTCATCTACCTGGTGCTCGGCATCCTATATGAAAGCTTCGTCCACCCGCTGACCATCCTGTCCGGCCTGCCTTCGGCGGGCGTGGGCGCGCTCCTGACCCTGATGCTCTTCGGGCTCGACCTGAACATCTACGGCTTCGTGGGCATCATCATGCTCATCGGCATCGTCAAGAAAAACGCCATCATGATGATCGACTTCGCCCTGGAGGCACAGCGCGACCAGGCCGTCCCGGCCCTGGAGGCCATCCGCCAGGGCGCGCTGGTCCGGTTCCGGCCGATCATGATGACCACCATGGCCGCGCTCATGGGCACCCTGCCCATCGCCCTGGGCATCGGCGCGGGCGCGGCGGCGCGGCGGCCCCTAGGCCTGGCGGTGGTCGGCGGCCTGGTGGTCTCCCAATTCCTGACCCTCTACTTCACGCCGGTCTATTACATGTATCTGGATGCGGCCCAGCAAAAGCTCGACCGCCTGTTCGGCGGCCGGACGGCCTAGACGGCAACGACCTGAAAAAGGCCCCGGTCATTCCGGCCGGACCCTTGTCGCCTAGATCCCCATGCGTTCCTTGAGGAACCCCGTGTAGCGCATGTCCACGCCCTGGATGTGATTTTGCAGCCAATCCCTGAGAAACTCCATGATCTCCGTGCTCATGGCCAGCCGCCCGCTCCCGAAGTCGTCCGACAGCCGGACGACCTTGTCCAGCAGCTCCGCGTGGATCTTCTTGTGCCCCTCGGCCTCGGGATAGCCGTACCGATCGAACAGCGATTCCTCGTCGCCGAAATGGACCACCGTGTATTCCCGCAACCCGGAGAATATCCTGCCGAGCATGGACTGGCCCGCGCCGGAGGCCATGGCGTGGTTGAGTTCGTTGACCATGTCCACGAGCTTCTTGTGCTGCCGGTCGACCTCCGGGATGCCCGTGACCAGGGAATCGTTCCACTCCACCAGGAGGGGGATGTCCCGATCCTCCGGCGGCGCGACGGCGGGCTCCGGCGGCTCGGTCAGCTCCAGCGGCTTGGACGGCCTGGGCGGCGCGGACGGCCGCAGGGCGGGCGCGGGGCGGGCCGGCCGGACCACCCTGGCGGGCTGCCGACGGACCGGGGCGGCATAGGCCGCGTCCCCTTCGCGCGTCCTGAAAAAGCGGATCCCGTCGCGAAGCTGGATGGCCTGGTCGTTGAGGGACTCCGTGGTGGAGGCCAGTTCCTCGGCGATGGAGGCGTTCTGCTGGATGATGCCGTCCAGGCTGACCACGGCCTCGCCGATCTCGTCCGCTTTGCGGCGCTGCTCGGTGCCCGCGGCATGGATTTCCTCGATCATCCCGGCCGTCCGCTCGATCTCGGGCACCAGGGCGTTGAGCAGTTCCCCGGCCTCGTCCGACCGATGAATGGTTCCCTTGGACAGCTCGCCGATCTCGGCGGCGGCGTTGCCGCTGCGCTCCGCGAGCTTCCGCACCTCGGCGGCCACCACCGCGAATCCCTTGCCGTGCTCGCCCGCGCGGGCGGCCTCGATGGCCGCGTTCAGGGCCAGCAGGTTGGTCTGCCGGGCAATCTCCTCGATGACGGTGATCTTTTCGGCGATGGTCTTCACGGACGTGAGGGCGGCATTGACCGAATCCCCGCTCTTCCGGGCGTCCTGGGCGGCCTGGAGCGCGCCCTGCCGGGTCTCGTCGGCATTGCGCGCCGTGGCCGCGATGGTGGCGCGCATGTCCCGCACCTGGGAGTCGATGACCTCGATGTCCGACGCCTGCCGCGCGGTGCCGTCGGCCAGCGCCCCCGTGGTCGCCGACAACTCGGAGTTGCCCGCGGACACGGCCTCGGCCGACCGCTTCACCCCGGTAACGATGGACGAAAGGCGGTCGATCATGGCGGCCAGGCTCTGGTTGACCTCGCCGATCTCGTCCCGGCCCGCCGGTCCGCCGGTCACGGTCAGGTCGCCGTTGCTCAGGCTTTCCATGGATTGCCTGACCACGCCGATGGGGTTGATGATCTTGCGGCTGAACATGACGATGATGACAAGGCCGATCACGGCCATGAACACGATGCCCGCCGCCTGGCTGGCAAGCAGAACGCCGATACGCGCCTCGGATTCGGCCTGCATCATGCCCACGCCCTTGTTCATCTCCACGAGCACGTCCAGGCTGGATTGCAGGAACCCTTCCGGGATGCGGCCGTTGTCGAGGACCTCGGCGATGTTCGCCTTGTAGGGCGTCCACCGCTTTTCCACGACGGCGAGCTGCTTCGCCACCCCCTCGGACGGGACGGGGATGAAGGCGGTCGCGCCGCCGGGATCGGTGGTCACGGGCGCCTGGCCCGACTTGGCGAGCGCGGCCAAGGTCTTCTCGAACAGGGCCATGGTGGACTCGGTCTGCCTGCGGAGCGCAACGCAGTCACCGCCCTGCCGGACGGTGTCCCGGCACAGCAGCGCTTCCTTGGCCATCTTCTGGCTCAACATCCTCTGGCGGCCCGCCAGGTTGATGACGAGACCGTCGCTCTGCTGCGCCGACGTGATGACCGACGTGGCCACGAACATGGCCAACCCGATGAGCAGCAGGGCCGCGACCGACATGTACAATTTGGTTCTGAGACGCACGGTTCCTCCCTTCATGCATGCTGGGACGACTCGGCACTATGCCATTGAACCCGATCATGCCCCCGATACTCATGTGGGCATATTATAAGTTGCGGCATGATGGAGGGGGTTGCGCTCAGAGTCGGATTAATATATCAATGAATCTTGATATAGGAATATGGCAAGAAACGGAAAGCGGTGGAAAGCCGCTGCGGACGCGCCGCCGTAACCGGCAGAACCCGTTGACGACCACCGGTTTCGGGAAGGGGATCAACATGATGGGGCCGGGAGCCGGAAGACGTCTTGCCGGGGAGCGTCACGCTCCCGGTCTTTCACCCGAACAACGGAGTAGACATGAACGCGCATGCACTGGGTTTTCCCAGAGTGGGAATCAATCGTGAACTGAAATGGGCCTTGGAACGGCACTGGCGGGGCGAAATTCCCGAGACGGAACTGGTTGCCGAAGCCGATGCACTCAAGCGCCGCCACTGGCGCATCCAGGCCAATGCGGGCCTGGACCTGCTGCCGGTGGGCGATTTTTCCCTGTACGACCACGTTCTCGACACCATGGTCATGCTCGGGGCTGTTCCCGCTCGGTTCGGCCGAAGCAGCGGCCCAACGGATCTGAAGACGTATTTCCGCATGGCGCGGGGGGACGCCGAACAGGGCGTTCCGGCCATGGAGATGACCAAGTGGTTCGATTCCAACTATCATTACATCGTACCCGAGCTGGCACCAGACACCCGATTGGCCGGGGACGGCTCCCGGCTGCTCGCCGACATCCTGGCCGTCAAGGAGCTGGGACACGCCGCCAAACCCGTGCTGGTCGGGCCGGTCACCTTCCTGCTGCTGGCCAAGGAGGTGGACGGCTGCAACCGGTGGGACCATGTGGACGCCATCGCGCAGGCATACAAAGGCATCATCGCCGAACTGGCCCCGCACTGCCCCTGGATTCAGGTGGACGAGCCGGTCCTGTGCTCGGACCTCGGCCCCGAGGCCGAGAAGGCCTTCAGGACGATCTACGCCCGGCTCGCCGATGCCGCATCCTGCTCGCGGCTGCTGCTGGCCACCTATTTCGGCGAGTTGGGCGACAACCTCGACCTTGCCCTGTCCCTGCCCGTGGACGGGTTGCACGTGGACCTGGTGCGCGGGCCGGGCCAGCTCAATGCGGTCCTGGCCGGGCTGCCCGCGGACCGAACCCTTTCCCTGGGCCTGGTGGATGGCCGGAACATCTGGAAGACCGATCTCGGCACCGCGCTTCGCAAGGTGAGCCGGGCCGCCTGCACGGTGAAGGCCGACCGGCTCATGGTGGCGTCCTCCTGCTCGCTGCTTCACTCCCCGGTGGACCTGACAGCCGAAAAACAGCTCGACCCCGAACTGAAACAGTGGATGGCCTTTGCCGTGCAAAAATGCGCCGAAATCGCGGCCGTCAAGCAGGCGGCGGCAGGCCGCAAGCCCCGCCTTTTCGAGGAAAACAAGGCGTCGCTCCTGGCACGGGGCGCGCATCGCGGCGTGGTGGACCGAAAGATCCGCGACCGGGCCGGGGCCGTCACCCCCGGCATGCTCGAGCGTGCTTCCGCCTCCGCCGAACGGTCCGCGATCCAAAAGGAGCGATTCGCCCTGCCCCTGTTCCCGACAACGACCATCGGCTCCTATCCCCAGACCGCCGAAATCCGGCGGGACCGGCTCCGGTTCCGCAAGGGGGAACTCGCGGAGGCGGACTACGCCGCCGCCATGCGGGGGCACATCGCCGAGACCGTCGCGCGCCAGGAGGAACTGGGACTCGACGTGCTGGTTCACGGCGAACCCGAGCGCAACGACATGGTCGAATACTTCGGCCAGCAGTTGAACGGCTTCTGCTTCACGGAGAACGGATGGGTGCAGAGCTACGGCAGCCGGTGCGTCAAGCCGCCCGTCATCTACGGCGACGTGTCCCGCCCGGCCCCCATGACCGTGGACTGGGCGCTCTACGCCCAAAGCCTGACCGACAAGCCCATGAAGGGCATGCTGACCGGGCCGGTGACCATTCTGTGCTGGAGCTTCGTCCGCAACGACCTGTCCCGCGAGGAGGTCTGCCGCCAGATCGCCCTGGCCGTCCGCGACGAGGTGCTGGACCTGGAGGCCGCGGGCATCTCCATGATACAGATCGACGAGGCGGCCCTGCGCGAGGGCATGCCCATCAGAAAGGCGCTTCAGGACGACTACCTGCGCTGGGCCGTGGACTGCTTCCGGCTGGCCTCGGCCGGGGTGCGGGACGAGACGCAAATCCATTCGCACATGTGCTACAGTGAGTTCAACGTCATCATGCCCGCCATCGCCCGGATGGACGCGGACGTCATCAGCATCGAGGCCAGCCGCAGCCGCATGGATCTGCTCGATGCCTTCAGCGCCTACGACTATCCGGCCGATATCGGGCCGGGCGTCTATGACATCCACAGTCCCCGCGTGCCGGACGAGGACGAGATATGCGAGCTGCTTGAAAAGGCCCTGGCGGTCATTCCGGCAAACCGGCTCTGGGTCAACCCGGACTGCGGCCTCAAGACCCGCGCCTGGCCCGAGACCCTGGCCTCGCTTGACAATATGGTGCGCGCCGCGAAACGGCTGCGCGCGAATCACGAATAGGCAATCCCGCCGCCCCCACAACCGGGCGGGCACCCCTCCTGCCCGCCCGACATGCAACCAAGGATGAACCATGAAGATATCCGACCTGATATCCGGCTCCGACCGCTTTCTCTCCCTCGAATTCTTCCCGCCCAGGGACCGGGCCGAATGGCCCCGCTTCTTCGACCAGGTGAGCCGCCTGGCCGAACTCGACCCCCTGTTCGTGTCCGTCACCTACGGGGCGGGCGGACGGTTCAGGGACAACACCCTGGACATCGCCTCGGCGGTGCATGAGCGCTTCGGCCTGGCCACCATGTCGCACCTGACCTGCGTGGGGGCCGAGCGGGACTCCATCGCCAGCTACCTGAACCGGCTCATGGACGCGGGCATCGACAACGTGCTGGCCCTGCGCGGCGACATGCCCGACGGCGACCCGGCAGAGATATGGAAGGACTTCGCCCACGCCTCGGACCTGGTGGAATTCATCCGCCGGGGCTGGCCGGACATGGGCATCGGCGTGGCCTGCTACCCGGACGCGCACCCCGAGTCCCCGTCCATCGAGGACGACGTGGAGTGGACCTGCCGCAAATTCCGCGCCGGGGCCGACTTCGGCGTGTCCCAACTGCTCTTCGACGTGCGCCGGTACAAGGACCTGGTCTACCGCCTGCGACGGCGCGGCGTGACCGCCCCGGTGGCGCCCGGCGTGCTCCCGGTGGTCAGCCTCCAGTCCCTGAACCGCATCCTCTCCCTGTGCGGGGCCGCCATCCCGCTGAAGCTCTACCTCGAACTCCAGGAGGCCCACGACAAGGGCGGCGACGAGGCGGTCCGGCGCAAGGGCGTGGCCATCGCCCGCCGGCAGATCAGGGATCTGATCGCGCTGGGAGCGCCCGGCATCCACCTCTACACGCTGAACAACGCGGACGTCTGCCTGGACATCGTGTCGGACCTGCCCGAGCTGGACGGGTGACGCGAAAAACGGGGTTCGTTTTGCGCTCCGCGCTTGCGCCCGGAACCGCCTTGGGCTAGTCTGTCCGCATCAAGAGTCCTTCAGGTGGCCGGGAGGCCATAAAAGGGAATCCGGTGCGAAACCGGAGCGGTCCCGCCGCTGTTATCCCCCATGAAGGCCCGGTCCACGCGCCACTGCCCACGGGCGGGAAGGCGGACCGGGCGGGGAAAGCCAGAAGACCTACCTGAAGCGTTTCCTGCCGGATGCGGCCCGCGGAACCCGCGCCCGGACACGAACGAAATACACCTTTCACCGGTTGTCGCGCTCTCCGGTCCCGCCGGACGAGCCGTCACGGACAACCCGCAGGCAGTTCAGCTTCACGGTACCCCCGTTGGCGTTTCCGCACCCCTGCCTGCCAAGAGACTTACATGCCCAGCACAATTCTCAAGCGCGACGGATGCATTGAAACCTGGTCCACCAAACGCATCGGCAGCGCCATTTTCAAGGCCCTCAACAGCAGCGGCATCAAGGACCCGCTCCTGGCCGACCGGCTGGCCGGAAAGGTCGAAACCAAGCTCTCGGGCGTCGACCAGCCCGAACAGGAACAGGTCCAGGACATGGTCCAGCAGGTACTCATGGAGGCCCGGCTGTACAAGGTGGCCGAACGATACATCATCTACCGCGAAAAGCGGCGGGAACTCCGCGCCCAGGACGATGCGTTCCTGGACATCGCCGGGGTGACCGAAAGCTACCTGGACAACGTGGACTGGCGCGTCAACGAAAACTCCAACATGACCCACTCCTACCAGGGTCTGATCCTGCACATGGCCGGTTCGGTCCAGGCGCGGTACATGCTGGAAAAATACCCCGAGGAAGTGCGGCTGGCGCACACCCACGGCTATTTCCACCTCCACGACCTCTCCTTCGGGCTGGCCGGATACTGCTCGGGCTGGTCCCTGCGCGACCTGCTGCTGGAAGGATTCAACCTGCGCGACAGGTGCTCGTCCACCCCGGCCAAGCACTTTGACGCGGCCTGCGGCCAGATGGTCAACTTCCTCGGCACCCTGCAAAACGAATGGGCCGGAGCCCAGGCGTTCAACAACGTGGACACCTACCTGGCCCCGTTCATCCGCAACGACGGGCTGGACTACGAAAACGTCAAGCAGCAGATCCAGAAACTTCTGCACAACCTCAACGCCACGTCGCGCTGGGGCGGACAAAGCCCGTTCACCAACTTCACCTTCGATTTCGTGCCGCCCGCGCACATCGCCAAGGAGGCGGTCATCATCGGCGGCAAGCTCCAGGACTCCACCTACGGCGAATATGCCGAGGAAATGGCCATGATCAACCGGGCCTTCCTGGAGGTCATGCTCGAAGGCGATGCGGACGGCCGCATATTCTCCTTCCCCATCCCCACCTACAACGTGACCAAGGACTTCCCCTGGGACACCGAGGAGGCGGGGCTCCTGCTCAGGATGACCGCCAAGTACGGCGCGCCCTACTTCCAGAACTTCATCAACTCGGACCTCAATCCCGAGGACGTGCGTTCCATGTGCTGCCGGCTGCAGATGGACCTGCGGGAAATCCGCAAGAAGACCGGCGGCCTGTTCGGCGCGGGCGACCTGACCGGCTCCATCGGCGTGGTCACCCTGAACCTGCCCAAGTTCGCCTACCTGGCCCACAACGAGGACGACTTCATCGACCTGGTCACCGAGTACGCCGAGCTGGCCAGCCAGTCGCTGGAATTCAAGCGCAAGGTGGTGGAACAGAACCTGGATGCGGGCATGTTCCCCTTCTCCCGCCGCTACCTGAAGAACGGCTTCAAGGGCCATTTCTCCACCATCGGGCTGATCGGCGGCCATGAGGCGTGCATGAACCTGCTGGGCAAGGGCATCGAGACCCCGGGCGGCACCCGGCTCATGCAGCGCGTGCTCAACCACCTGCGCCGCCTGGTGGTCCGTTTCCAGGAGGAGACCGGCAACCTGTACAACCTGGAGGCCACGCCCGGCGAGGGCACCTGCTACCGCCTGGCCAAAATCGACAAGGATTTGTACTCGGACATCCACACCTCGGGCGACGAGACCCCCTACTACACCAACTCCACCCTGCTGCCCGTGGGCGTTTCCTCGGACGTGTTCTTCGCATTGGAGCACCAGAACGACCTCCAGACCCTGTACAACGGCGGCACGGTCTTCCACACCTTCCTGGGCGAGGCCGCCCCGGACGAGGAGAGCGTCAAGAGCTTCCTGCTCAAGGCCATGAGCAAGACCAAGATCCCCTACATCTCGGTCACGCCCACCTTCTCCGTGTGCGAGGACCACGGCTATCTGTACGGCGAGCACTTCAACTGCCCGACCTGCAACAAGGAAACCGAGGTCTACACCCGCGTGGTGGGCTACTACCGCCCGGTGGGCCGCTGGAACAAGGGCAAGCAGCAGGAGTACAGGGACCGCCTCGAATACGCCCGGGAATCCTTCTGCCAAACGGCCTAGGACAAAACGGCCATGATCCTCGACGCCAATCAGATCGCCTCCATCCGGCAGCACAACGACGAGCAGCTGCGCCAAGGCGGCCGCGGCACCCACGGCTACCCGGCGCAGACCATCCAGAACCTGCTGCACACCATCGAGGCCCTGAAAAAGGAAAAGAGGAAATGGAAGAAGGTCGCCCAGGACCGGGGCAAATCGCTCCGGGCCATCGGCGAGATCGTCCTTAACGCCGAAGAATGACGCACTACGGGGCCGGGTATTCGTACCCGGCCCTTTTTCACGCCATAGCGCCCCCCTGTCCGCCGCCTCCGGACGGCGTCGCCCTCCTCTGGCGGAATCCGATTATTTCATATTATGAAAATGTAATCTGAATATTGAAATTCCGTTGACGATTTTGAAACCAGCCGCCTAACGTGAGGCAATGATTCGCCCCGGCCCATCCGCACGGCCGGGACGAAACAACCTCAACCCGCGACGAACATGGCTTCAGCAAACAGCAATACAATCATTTCGCTGGGCGAACCGCTCATCGAACTGTCGGCCACCGAGGAAGGCCGCCTCGATACGGTCTCCTCCTTCATCACCGGCTTCGGCGGCGACGCCTCCAACTTCGCCATCGCGGCGCGCCGGGCGGGCGGCAACGTGGCCATGCTGACCCAGGTGGGCAACGACCCCTTCGGCGACGCCTTCCTGAACATGTGGAAAGCCGAAGGCGTGGACGTCCGGCTGGTGAAGCGGTCCGGGGAAGGCCCCACGGGCATCTATTTCATCTCCCGCTCCAGGGGAAGCCACCAGTTCACCTATTACCGGGCCGGGTCCGCCGCCGCCCGCATGACGCCCGCACTGCTGCCCGAAAAGGCCATCCAGGACGCGCGCCTGCTCCATGTGACCGGCGTGACCCAGGGCATCTCCGAGTCCGCCTGCGACACGGCCTTCGCGGCCATGGACATGGCCCGGCGGGGGCAAACGCTCATCTCCTACGACCCCAATTACCGGCCCGCGCTCTGGCCCATGCAGCGCGCCACGGACGTGATCAGGGAGTCCGTTTCGCGGGCCGACATCGTCTTCCCCAGCATGGAGGAGACCGAAATGCTTTTCGGCCCCGCCGATCCAGAGGACGCCGCACGAAAATATCTCGAACTCGGAGCCGGAATCGTGATACTGAAGTTGGGAATCCACGGTGCGTTGCTCGCCACAAGGGACGACATGACGCACATCCCGCCCCTGCGGGTCAACGCCGTGGACTGTTCCGGCGCGGGCGACACCTTTGCCGGGGCGTTCGCGGCCGCGTACATGGAAGGCCGCACGGCCGCCTGGAGCGCCGGATTCGCGGTGGTCGCGGCGGGCTTGAGCACGACGGGTATCGGCTGCGTGACGCCCATACCCATGAAACAGGATGTTCTCTCACATATGGACCCCGAAGACCGCTGATTCGGGGTCATTTTGTGAAAAGGGTTTCATATTATGGAAATTGTTATGACGGGACGTAGGGAGGATGGGTCCCGTCGCGGTCCAACCGGCAGTTGCCGCCACGCAGGTGCCGACAAACAACTTTCCCGTTCGAAGGAGGGTACCAACATGTTCAGACGTTTGATGATTGCAGTACTGGTCTTTGCACTGGCAATCCCGGCCATGGCGATTACCGCGTCCGCCGCGGACTACACGTTCAAGTACGCCAACACCCAGTCCGAAAACCATCCGCGCAGCAAATCCATGGTCTATTTCAAGGAGCAGCTCGAACAGCGTTCCGGCGGCAATATCCAGGTGGAGCTGTATTTCTCCGGCACCCTGGGCAAGGAATCCGAGGTCCTGGAAATGGTCAAACTCGGCAATCTCCAGGGCTGCCGCGGCGGCCTGTTCGAGCGCGCCAACAAGAAGTACCTGATGTACACCCTGCCCTTCATGTTCGCCAACGCCGACCAGGTGGTGAAGGTCATGAACTCCGACCTGGGCCAGGAAATCAACAAGGGCGCCATGGCGAACGGCTTCTACATCCCGGCCACCGGCGTGGCGGGCGGCATGCGCCAGCCCACCAACAAGGTCCGGCCCATCAAGTCCGTGGCCGACCTCAAGGGCCTCAAACTGCGCACGCCTCCCATCGACGTGACCATCCGCACCTTCAAGGAGCTGGGCGCCAACCCGCAGCAGGTTCCCTACACCGAAGTCTACATGGCCCTGAAGACCGGCGTCGTGGACGGCCAGGAAAACCCGTTCTCCAACTGCGTGGACATGAAGTTCTATGAGGTGCAGAAGTACCTGTCCGTCCTGAACTGGCAGGTCCATCCCGACCCGTTCTACGTCAACCCCGCCTGGTACCAGGGCCTTCCCGCCGACCTGCGGAATGTCTTCGACGAAGTGGCCGTGGACACCATGAACTACAGCAACAAGATCTGGCTGGCCTCCGAAGACGGCTACTTCGAGACCCTCAAGACCAAGCTCGAAGTGAATGTCCTCGACGATGCCGCGTACAAGGAATTCGTCGAAGCCGTGAAGCCTGTCTGGCAGTACTACGTTGACCAGGGCGACTTCACCTGGGACGATATCAATCGCGCCCAGGAAATCGCCCAGTAGCCGACGCCCAAGAACACATCGGCGGTCGTGGGGAGAAACCTTTCCGCGACCGCCGCGAACTCCTGCCGGGGGACGAGTTCCATGACGTGGATCGAATTCATCGAAGAGTGGACCAGGAAGGCGCTGGAAGCCGCCATCACCCTGTTTTTCTTCTGCATACTGTGCCTGACCGTAACCCTGGTCGTGCTCCGATACGGGTTCAATTCCTCACTCATCTGGGGCAGCGAAGCCATGAATTTCCTGTTCATCTACACCACCTCCCTCGGGGCGGCGGCCGCGGTGAGCAACGGGTCGCACATCAAGATCAGCTTCCTCAAGGACATGACCCGGGGCGGCCTTCGCAAGATCCTGGATTTCACGGGCTGCCTGCTGGTCTTCATGATCAACGCCGTGATGGGCTGGTTCAGCCTGCCCTGGATCGCCTCGGCCGGAGGGTTCGAGTCCCCGGTCATGCGCCTGCCCATGTGGATCGTCCAGGTCATCATCCCGCTGGGATGCGGACTGGCCTGCCTGTTCTGCCTGCTCCACATGATCCGTATTGCCGCCTGCGACGATCCCGAAGGGGGTAACATCACATGCTGATTCTTCTTTGCAGCCTCGCCGCCTGCCTGCTGCTCGGCGTGCCCATCGCCTACTCGCTCGGCATCTCCGGGTTTCTCTATTTCCTCATCGTCCACCCGGAGCTGCTGACGGTCCTGCCCCAGCGGCTGTTCGCGGGCATGGACTCCTACGCCATGATCGCGCTCCCCCTGTTCATCCTCATGGGGCTGTTCATGAACTCGGGCGGCGTGACCACGCGCTTGATCAACTTTTCCATGCTGTTCGTGGGCAAGTTCCGGGGCGGACTCGGAGCGGTCAACGTCCTGGCCAGCATGATCTTCGGCGGCATCTCCGGGTCCTCGGTCTCGGACACGGCCTCTGTGGGCGCGGTGCTCATCCCGGAGATGGTCAAGAAGGGCTACACCCCGCAATTCTCCAGCGGCATCACCGTGGCCTCGTCCACCATGGGCATGATCATCCCGCCCAGCGTGCCGATGATCATCTACGCCCTGGTCAGCGAGGAATCCGTGGGCCAGTTGTTCATGGGCAGCCTCATTCCCGGCGTGCTCATCGGCGTGCTCATGCTGGCCATCACGCTCATCTACTCCCACATCAAGCGGTATCCCAAGGAAGACCTCAAGCTGACCCGAGCCCTGGTCGTGCAGCGGACCCGGCAGTCCATCCTGGCCATCATCATGCCCGTGTTCGTGGTGGGCGCGGTGGTCTTCGGCGTGGCCACGGCCACCGAATCCGCCGGAATGGGCGCGCTCTACGCCTTTCTCGTGGGCGCGTTCGTCATCCGCGAGCTGGACATGAAAAAGGTGCCGGGACTCCTCAAGAGCGCCATCCTGACCAGCTCCACGGTGATGATAATCATCGCCCTGTCGCAGCTCTACATCTGGATTCTCGCCCTGGAGAGGATTCCCCAGACCGTGGCCGCCTTCGTCGCCGGGCTGGACATGCCCACCCTGCTCATGCTGCTGGTGCTCGACATCATCATCATCGTCACCGGCACGTTCGTGGACGTCAGCCCGGCCATCCTGCTGCTCACCCCGGTCTTCCTGCCCGCGGCCAGGGCCATGGGCGTGGACGGCATCCAGTTCGGCGTGCTGCTCATCTCCGGGCTGGCCGTGGGCCTGGTCACGCCCCCGGTGGGCATGTGCCTGAACGTGGCCTCGGCCATAAGCAAGCTCGGCATAGGCACCATATTCACGGCGGCCGCGCCGTTCCTGCTGGCCAACGTGATCGTCCTGTTGATGATCACGTTCATCCCGCAGGTCACGCTGTGGCTGCCGTCTATTTTCTACTGAACCAATAATTGCCTTAACATACATTAAACATCCAAGGAGTCATACAATGGAAGTTCGCCACGCAGTACATCCCGATCATGCAGCCGCAATGGACACGGAAGAACTCCGCGAACATTTTCTGATCCAGAACCTGTTCGCCGGGGAACCCGTCATGGTCTACTCGTTCTACGACCGGCTCATCGTGGCCGGTGCCAAGCCGACCGCGCCCTGCGCCCTGGAGGCCGACCCCAGGATCATCGGCGCCGAGTACCTGCTCGAACGCCGCGAAATGGGCGTCATCAACATCGGCGGCCCCGGTGCGGTCACCGTGGACGGGACCCGCTACGACATGGCCCCGCGCGACGGCCTGTTCATCGGCATGGGGTCCAAAGACATCGTCTTCGAGAGCGCCGACGCCGACGCCCCGGCACGGTTCTACATCCTGTCCGCCCCGGCGCACACCGCCTACCCCACCACCCACATCTCGTTCGCCGATGCCGCGCCGGTCACCCTGGGCGAAATGGAAAACAGCAACAAGCGGACCATCCGCAAGTACATCCATCCCGACGGCGTCAAGAGCTGCCAGCTGGTCATGGGCATGACCACCCTGGAAACGGGCTGCGTCTGGAACACCATGCCGCCCCACTCCCACCAGCGCCGCATGGAGGCATACATCTACTTCGACATGGACCCCCAAAACGTGGTCTTCCACCTCATGGGCGAGGCATCCGAGACCCGGCACATCGTTGTCCGGGAAGGCGAAGCGGTGCTCTCCCCCAGTTGGTCCCTGCACGCGGGCGTCGGCACCGGCGCCTACACCTTCATCTGGGGCATGGCGGGCGAGAACCAGACCTTCACGGACATGGACGGCATCGACATGGCCGAACTCAGGTAGGGAGGACGCATGATTCTGGATCAATTCAAGCTCGACGGAAAGGTCGCCATCGTCACCGGCTGCAACCGGGGCATCGGCAAAGGCATGGCGCTGGGCCTGGCCGAAGCGGGCGCGGACATCGCCGGGGTCTTCCACTCCACGGCCACTGGCGTGGAAGAGGAGATCACGGCCATGGGCCGCCGCTTCTACGGCATACAGGCCGACCTCGGCGACCCCGGCCGCGTCCGGTCCATCGTGGACAAGGCCGTGGCCGAGTTGGGCCGGGTGGACATCCTGGTCAACAACGCGGGCATCATCCGGCGCAACCCGGCCCTCACGTTCACCGAGGAGGACTGGGACCAGGTCATGACCGTGAACCTGAAAAGCCTGTTCTTCCTGAGCCAGGCCGCCGCCGGGCAGATGGTCCGGCAGGAAGGCGGCGGCAAGATCATCAACGTGGCCTCCATGCTCTCCTTCCAGGGGGGCGTCCTGGTCAGCTCCTACACCGCCTCCAAGAGCGGCGTCATGGGCCTGACCCGGCTTCTGGCCAACGAATGGGCGGAAAAGGGCATCCAGGTCAACGCCATCGCACCCGGCTACATCGCCACGGACAACACGGCCCCGCTACGGGCCGACAAGGTCCGCAACGAGCAGATACTGGCGCGCATACCGGCCGGACGCTGGGGCGACCCCGACGATCTCAAGGGATGCGTGGTCTTCCTCGCGTCCAACGCCTCCGATTACGTCAACGGCTATACCGTGGCTGTTGACGGTGGGTGGCTCGCGAGGTAGCACACTCAAATGGCTGTTCAAACACTTGACCGCGCTTTCGACATCGTCGAACTTCTTTCCAGGGAAACCGGGGGGTTGAACCTCACGGAAATCGCCTCGCGCATGAGCCTGAACAAATCCACGGCCCACCGCATCCTGGCGTCCCTCCAGGAGAGGGGATACGTGGAAAAGCGCGAGCAGGGGAAGGTCTACCGGCTCGGGCTCGAACTCATCGAGCTTTCGAGCGCCTTCCTGAACAGCCTGGAACTCAAGACCGAGGCGCAGCCGATCCTGAACCAGCTCTCCCGCCAGTCCGGGCAGACCGTGTTCATGGCCATCATGCGCGAGGGCGACGTGGTCTACATCGACAAGGTCGAGGCCTTCAACAGCCTCAGGCGCTACAAGATCATCGGCAAGCGCATGCCGCTCTACGCGACCTCGCTGGGCAAGTCCCTGCTCACCGGGCTGACCGACGCGGAGATCGTCAAGCTCTACCGCAACAAGCCCTTCAAGCAGATCACGGACCACACCATCGACAACGTCCACGACCTGCTCAAGGAAGTGGAACTGACTCGGCGGCGGGGCTGGGCGCACGACAACCAGGAAAACGAACTGGGGACCATGTGCGTGGGCGCGCCGGTCTACGACTATCGGAACATGGTCATCGCGGCGGTCAGCGTGGCCTGGGAAATCGAAGGCCAGCCGGACCTCGACCTGAAGCGGCTGGCCGCCCTGGTGGTGGAGGCCACCCAGGAGATATCCCACCGCATGGGCTATCGCTGGAAGACCGCCTCGGCCAAGACGCTGTGAACCGCCGACCCGGCAGGAAACAACGCATGAATCCACTCGACGCCATACACGCGACCGGCATCGTCCCGGTGGTCGCCCTTCCCGATCCCGGGCACGCCGTTCCCCTGGCCCAGGCCCTGGTGGACGGAGAACTGCCCGTGGCCGAAGTCACCTTCCGCACCCCGGCCGCGGCCGAGGGCATCGGGCTGATGACCCGCCACTTTCCCGACATGCTGGTCGGCGCCGGAACGGTCCTGACCACGGACCAGGTGGACGCGGCCGTGGACGCCGGGGCCGCCTTCATCGTGGCCCCCGGATTCGACCCCGTGGTGGTGGACTACTGCCTGGAACGCTCCATCCCGGTCATGCCCGGCGTGGCCACGGCCAGCGAACTGACCCAGGCCGTGCTCCGGGAGCTGCCCGCCGTGAAGTTCTTCCCGGCCGAGGCCATGGGCGGCCTCAAGACCCTGAAAAGCCTGGCGGCCCCGTTTCGACCCATGCGATTCATGGTCACCGGCGGCCTGTCCATGGACAACATGGCCCCCTACCTGGCCTGGGACCGCATCCTGGCCGTCGGCGGCAGCTGGATGGTCACGAGGCGGCTTGTGGTCGACGGGCACTTCGCCCGAATCCGCACCCTGGCCGCCGAGGCGGTCCAGGCGGTCCGCAAGGCACGGGCATAGGCTCGATTTCAGGTCGCAGGCAGCTCCACGCGCACGACCGTGCCCGCATCCTCCGACGTTTCCATGGAGATGGCGCCGCTGTGCGCCTTCACGGCCAGATGGGCCGAGTAGGTGCCCAGCCCTGTCCCGTCGTGCTTCCCGTACGTCGAATACTTGGCGAAAAACGTTTCCCTGACCGACTCCGCCACCGGCAGGCTGTTGCGGATCTCCATGACCGCCGGATCGCCCCGGGTCAAGGCGATCAGCACCGGGGAATCCCCGGCCGCCTCCAGGGCGTTCTTGATCAGGTTGGCGACCATGCCGTACAGCAGGGTCGGATCGCCGGGGATGACCAAGGTGTCGCCCGCAGTGGCCGGGACCCCGTCCACCGAGATCTTCACCGACTGATGGAATGCCTTGTGGGACTCCAGCCCCCGCGCGGCCTGCCGGACCATGCCCAGCCAGTCCGTGGGAACGGGCCGATGGACGTAGGTCCCGGATTCCAGCTTGTACAGAGTAAGCGACTGGTTGATGAGATCCATCATGCGCATGCCCGCCTCTTCCAGGACCTCGAGCATCTCCCGCTGGCGCGCGGTGAGGTTGTCCGCCTTGAGCATCATGGCGGGCAGCCCGACAATGCCCATGAGCGGCGACTTCAGGTCGTGGCGGACGATGCGCTCCACGTCCTCCCGGAGCTTTTCCGCCGCCTTGTGTGCCGTGACGTCGATGCCGATGACCAGGATGCCGATGACCCGGCCGTCCCGGTCCGTGGACAGGGATGAGGCCAGGGACAGCCAGGCGCTGCTCCCGTTGCGGCGGCGGACCTCGATCTCGTCGCGGGCCGAGACATCGACGCTCTCCGGGGCCGAAGCGTCCGTCAGCATCAGCTCGGAGGCCCTGCGCCCCTTGATTTCCTCCTCGCCGTAGCCGAAGAAGTCGCGGCCGAAGCTGTTCATGAACTGAATCCGGCCGTCAATGGACAACTCCAGGACGATGGCATGGGCTTGCTCGACCAGGTTCCGGTACCGCCTTCGGCTCCGGCGCAGGTTCTCCTCGGCGTTCTTGCGCGTGTCGATGAGCCGGTTGCTGGCCCGCGTGCCCAAGGGAGTGCCCGCCGCATCGGTCACGGGCACGCAGCGATGGCCGAGCCAATGCATGGTCCCGTCCGCCGCGATGATCCGAAAATCGAAATCCGACCCGCCGGACTGGCCCCGCTCGCTGGACAGGTGCGCGGCCACCACGTCGGCGTCCTCGGGATGAACGATCCGCTCCAGCAGGCCCGGGTCGTTGATGAACGCCTCGCGGGGATAGCCGGTCACCCGGAGGCAGGACGGCGAGACATAGCGGAATTCCCCGTCCGGGCCGCGCCAGTATTCCCAGTCATAGGTGAAATCCGCCACCGTGCGGAAACGCGCCTCGCTGGCGGCGAGCTTGTCGTTGGCTTCCTTAAGCTGCTTGAACACCGGCCGGATCAGGATGACGCCCATGAACACGAGAATGGAGACCCCGAGCCCGACCAGTTCGAAGATCATGTCCGGATGACCCCGGCCCAGCATGCCCATCCACAGGGTATGCATGCGGCGATGGACCATGCCCGCCAGGCCCACGGCGATGAGTATCCAGGAAATGCGATGACCGGTGAGACCAATAAGACGCAGGGCGTAGACAGCGGCCGCCAACTGCAAAAGGATGGACGCGGCGATGATGTAGTACATGGGCTCGAAATCCCCCCAGGGGATGCAGTCGGCGTACTAGGCGGTGTCCGTCGTACTCCCCTCCATCCTCTTCAGTTTCTCTCGCAGGGTCTTGCGGTTGATGCCCAGGACCTCCGCGGCGCGAGTCTTGTTACCGCCAACCATGGACAACACGTTCTGGATGTGCTCGAACTCGACCTCCGCCAGGGAGCGATTGACGCTGCCCTCGCGGGGAAGCGAAAAACGCATGGAGTCGGGCAAATCCGCCAGCTCGATAGGGTCGTGGTCCACGATGACCACCAAGCGGTGAATGAGATTTTCCAGCTCGCGCACGTTTCCGGGCCAGGTGTGCCGCCGCAGGGCGGCCAGGGCCTCGTCCGTGAACCTCGGCGGCGTGCGGTGCATGCCGTGGGCGAACCGGCTCAAAAAATGGTTGATGAGCACCAGCACGTCGTCGCCGCGTTCATGCAGCGGCGGCACCGGGATGTCCACCACGTTGATGCGGTAGAACAGGTCCTCGCGAAAGCTGCCCTCGTCCACCAGGCTCCGCAGATTCTTGTGGGTGGCCGCCAGGATGCGGGTATCCACCTTGCGTACGAGGGAAGAGCCCACCTTGCAGAATTCCTTGGACTGGATGACGCGCAAAAGCTTGGCCTGCATGTTGGGGCTGGCGTCGCCGATCTCGTCCAGGAAGATGGACCCGCCGTTGGCGATCTCGAAGAAACCGGCCCGGCCGTCCTTGGCCCCGGTGAACGCGCCCTTGACGTGGCCGAACAGCTCGGATTCCGCCAGGGAATCCGGGATGGCCGTGCAGTTGACCGGCACGAACGAGGCCGTGCGCCGGGCGGAATTGTAGTGGACGGCCCGGGCCACCAGCTCCTTGCCGGTGCCGGACTCGCCGGAGATGAGCACGTTGGCGTCCGAGGCCGCGGCCTTGCCGATGCGGCGGAAGACGTGCCCCATCTCGGGCGAGGTGCCGATGATGCCGAAATTGTCGGGCGGGGTGTCCGTGGAGGCCAGCACCCGGCGGCGTTGCAGCCGCTCCACGATGCGCCGCACCGAGGTCAGAAGCTCCTCGGTGGTGAACGGCTTGGACAGGTATTCGCCCGCTCCGTCCTTGATGGCCTCGACCGCTCCGGGAATGGACGGGTAGCCGGTGATCATCATGATTTCCGTGTCCGGGCAGTTGGCGCGCACGTGCTTGATGAGATCGAGCCCCGTGGCCTCGGGCATGCGGTAGTCGGTAATCACCAGGTCGAAATCCATCTCCTCGAGCAGGGCCACGGCTTCGTCCACCCGTCCGCAGGTAAAGACGTCGTATCCCTCCGGCTGGAGATTGCGCTTGAGCACCTCCAGGGTGGCCTTGGAGTCGTCCACCGCCAGGACGCGTATGCGCGCACTCATAAATCAATCACCTTTTTGGGGTTGGTGCTGGGAAAGGCCACCTCCACGCGGGTGCCTTCGCCGGGCGTGCTCTCCACCTGGATGACCGCGCCATGAGCCTTGACTATACCATGGATGACCGAAAGGCCAAGCCCGGATCCCTTGTCCACGTCCTTGGTGGTGAAGAAGGGAGTGAAAATCTGTTTGAGCACGCCGGGCGTCATGCCGGTGCCCGAGTCCTCCACGATGAGGTAGGCGTCGCTGCCGTCGCTCAGGGTGCGGATGGTCACCTCGCCGCCGTCCGGCATGGCCTGCATGGCGTTGACCACCAGATTGACCACCACCTGCTTGATGTGCTGCGGGTCGGCGGTGATCCTCGGCAGGGAGTCGTCGAAGTGCCTAACGATGGAGATGTCGCCGCGCATGGCCCCGGACTCGGTGATCCGCAGGGCCTGCTCCACGGTGTCGTTGAGGTCGATGGAGGTGAGTTGCGGCGGCAGTTGGCGGCCGAAGAACATGAGCTTGCGGATGATTTCCCTGGCGTGCAGCGAGGAATCCACAATGTTGTTCAGATCCGTAACCAACTGCTCGGCCAGCCCCGGCGTTTGCAGGGCCAGCTCGGCGAAGCCGAGAATGTTGGCCAAGGGCTCGTTGATCTCATGGGCCACGCCCGCCGAGAACTGGCCGATCTTGGCCAGCCGGTCGGACTGGCGCAACTGCCGCTCCAGGTCCTGCTTGGCCTTGCGCGTTTCCTTCTTGGAAACGGTCACGCTGATCTGCCGGACCACCGTGGAGAACATGTCCTTCTCGTCGTCGAGAAACGCCGGGCCGTTGTCTGGAGCGTCCATGGCCGACACGGTGACGGATCCGCGCTTCTCCTCGTTGATCTCCAAGGGTTCCTTAAGCCGGTGCCCGGACTCCTCGTACCCGGGCGTTTCCCAGACGCAGCCGTCGAGCTTCACCCGGACGAAGGTCCGGTCCGGGTTCTGGAACCCGGAGGGCAACAATGCGATGGTCCGGTTGAGCAGTTCGTCCAGTTCCAGGGAGGTGTCGCCCGAAAAAAGGCTCAGCTCGTAGAGGCAATTCAGCTCCTTGTTCCGCTCCAGCAGGGCGGACCGCTCGCGCAGCAGCCCCTTCTCGCGCAGCACAAGGTCGGTCACGTCCTGGCCCACGCAGAGCAGGGAGATGACCGCCCCGTCCGAATCCGTAAGCGGCTTCAGGTTCCAGTTGACGTAGACGACGTCGCCGTCCTTGGCCTGGATCACCCCGGCAAAGGCGGTGATCCACGGCCCCCTGGCCGAGTCGAACAAAGCCCGTCGGGCCATTCTCCGCTCGCCCTTGGGGATGAAGGTGGTGAACCAGTCCTTTCCGGCCAGCTCCTGCATGGAAAACCCGGAAAGAGCCTCCAACTCGGAGTTGCCGTGGATGATGCCCCCGTCGAGATCCAGGGTCACCACGATGCCATGGCTCAGTTCCATGACCGTATCGTAGTAATTCTGGAGATTCATCGCGTATTCCTCATCCTGTTAAAATATCTTGCTTTTATCATCAAGTAAACCCCGACCTTCCCCGGTGGGAAGGGGGGGTGCGGCCCGGCCGCCGCATGGCTGCCGGGCCGCACTCCGGTTAGGTATGGAGTATTGTCGTGGTTGCTAATGACTCAACTTCAGGCCCCATCCCTCGAACACAAAGAGGATGGCGAAGCCGTACCACAGGGTATAGATCACATAGAAGATCAGCGAGAATGCGACCATTCCCATCTCGTCCGCGATCTGGACCGGCTCCACCCCGTAATAGTTGTAGGCGGCTTCCACGGCCTTTGTCTGCACCGTGCCCGCGATCTTGGCCGCCGCGAACTCCTTCTGGGACTTGAGGCTCTTGTCCATGAGCTTCAGGCTGGTCCACCAGTTGTACAGGGCGCGCCGACCGTCGAGGGAATACTTGGCGGTCACGGCATCGCCGTCGTTGTTGTACATGTACTCGGAATCGACCAGGCTGCCCTTGAGGATGGCCCCCAGGCTGCCCGTCACCTTCAGGGTGGCGCCGGACACGGAGGCCTGCGCGCCCGTGGCCGTGAACAGGGCTTCGGACTGCGTGGCTTCGGCCTCGCTGTCGTAGGTCATTTCGAGGGTGACCTGCTTGGCGTCGTAAGCGCCCGCCTCATCCATCAGCTCGGGGATGTAAGTGATCGATCCCTTGGAGATGGTGTTGTAGAGGTGGTCCAGGAACTGCATTGCGTTATGACCATGATAAATGGGCTGGAACATCATGAACAGCACGATGAAGAAGACGACCAGCAGGGACGCGCCGGTGTAGAATTCCTTCTTATTGTATATCATGTTACATCGCCTCCGTTCTCTTGAGGGAACTTATGTTCTTCAGGAAGGTTCCGATGACCCAGACCGAGAATCCGCCGATGACGATGAAGAACGCCCATACGCCGATATCGGACAGCAGGACGGCAAGCCCCGGATCAAGCGAGATAACCCCCATTTCCCTGAGCTTGGCGGGCAGGGCGAATATCCGGTTCACGAAGCCGGCCAGCACGGCCATGGCATAGAAGCCGCGAATGGTGATGCCGGGCACGACCTTGGTCACCAGGGCACCGATCTGGATGCCCAGCAGGGACCCGAGAAGCATGCCCATGGCCAGGGTGTAGAAGATAAAGCCGTAAATGGCATACTGGGTGATGGAGGCGAAACCGGCCGTGAACACGATCTGGAAGATGTCGGTGCCGACCGTGGTCATGGAGGACACGCCCAGCACGTAGACGAAGATCGGGAAGGTCAGGAAGCCGCCGCCGACGCCCATGATACCGGCGGCCAGGCCGACCAACGCGCCGGACAGGACCAGGAATATCCAGGAGATCTGGCGACCGCCGGGGATCAGGTCCTGGTCGAACTTGATCATGGGCGGGAACTTGACGGCCTGCAGGTTCTTGGACAGTCCGCCGATATCGGCACCCTCGGCACCGCCGTGGGCGTCGCCGCCGCCGCCCGCCTTGCGGGAGCGCAGGAAGTCGGTCAGGGCGTAGAAGCCCAGGAAGCCGAGCATCAGGGAGTAAACCGTGGTGATGAACGCATCCGACAGGACCGGGTTGATCTCGTACAGGACGCGGTTGATGATGCCGCCCGCCGTGGCCCCGAGGATCGCGCCGATCAGGAAGACCACGGCCAGGGGCACGGACACGTTGCCCAGCTTGCGGTGGATGACGCTGCCCATGATCGCCTTGGCGAAGATGTGGAACAGGTCGGTGCCGACCGCCAGGATGCCCTTGATGCCCGCACTCATGAGCGCCGGGGCGATGATGAAGCCGCCGCCCGCGCCTATGCAGCCGGTGATCAGACCGGCACCCATGCCGATGGCGATGGACACCAGAAAGATGCCGAGGGAATAAAAGGCCGGGCTGTATGCCTTCTTGCCGCCCAGCAGGTCGGGCAGGGCCGGACCGATGTCATTGGCGAAGGCGATGCCGCCCAACACCACGGGGATGAGCATCAATCCCAATATCATAAGCCGTTTCCGACTCCCCATGATGGACCGCGCATTGTCGATCTCCCATCTGGCGAGAGCACCGGCCCCCGCCATCATGAACTTTCCCCATTCACTGAAAAATCTCATGACTTCCTCTCTTGTCTGGTTTCAGTTTTCCCGGAACCCCGCCCCTCACGGGCACCCGACTCCAGGTTGTGTTTACTCCGCGCGGCGGCGTCCCTGATCTTGGACGTCAACGCATCCAGGTTGACCGGCTTGATGAGGTAATCGAACGCCCCCATGGCCAGGCTGGATATGACGATGTCCGTGTTGGCGTGGGCGGTGAGCATAACCACCTCCACACCCGGATGCCGCCGCTTGATCTCCTGAAGGGTCCGTATCCCGTCCATGCCCGCCATCTTGATGTCGAGCAGGACGGCGTCGAACGCCTCCCCGCCGAGAACGGTAAGGGCCTCGGCCCCGCCGCCCACGGTCCGAACGGTGAATCCCCGCCGTCCCAAACGCTTGCCCAGGGTTTCGGTGTATTCGACCTCGTCGTCGATGAGCAAAACCCTGATCGCAGTCATGCCGTGGCTCTCCCCGCCCCCCAATGGAGGGTCTTGACGAACAACAGCTCAAAATCAACGGGCTTGGACAGGTACCCTTCAGCCCCCAGTTTCATGCACGCTTCGCGCGCTTCGTCACTGCCGTGGCCGGTGAGCATTATCACCGGCATTTCCGGTGCCATCAGCTTGAAGACCTTGAGGATCTCGACGCCGTCCATTCCCTGGAGCTTGAGATCCACGATGGCCACGTCGAACTCGGCGCGGCGGAGCACCTGCACGGCGTCCTCCCCGCAGGACACGGATGTCGCGTTCACGCCCCGACGCGCCATGCGCTTGCACAGCACATCAGTGAACCCGGCCTCGTCATCCACGATGAGCAGCCTGACGGCCGGTCTTTCCGTATCGGTCCAAGTCACGACTCCACCTCCGGCACGCTTAAATCATACGCTGGGCAATATTGCCCAGGCGGGCCTCCAACGCCTCGCCCTCATGTTGCTCCTTCAACTCCACCGCCTCCAAAATCTTCTGGTTCAGCTCATCGAATCCGCACGGCTTCATGAGGTAGTCGAAAGCGCCGAACTGCATGCCCTCGACGGCCGAGGGAACCGTGGCGTGGCCGGTGAGCATGATGACCTCCACCAGCGGATGCGCCTCCTTGATCTCCTGGAGCACGACCAGGCCGTCCTTGCCCGGCATCTTCATGTCCAGGATCACGACCTGCACGCCGGGATTGTCCGCCAGCACGCGCATGGCGGCCTCCCCGTCGAACGCCTTGAGAACGGTCATGTTCCGCTTCTCCAGGCGCTTGGCCATGGTTTCCACGAACCCCGTTTCATCATCCACGATGAGGACGGTTGCATCAGTCATGGTACATCTCCTGCTGTCTTTCCTGTTGATCGGCAGGCGGCGGGAACGGCAGCCGAACCGTGAACTTGGTCCCCACGCCCACCGCGCTTTCCACCTCTATGTCTCCACCCATCTGGTGGATGATTCCGAAACATATGGACAGGCCGAGCCCGGACCCCTTGCCCACCGGCTTGGTGGTGAAGAAGGGATCGAAGATCCGCCCCAGATTGGCCGCCGGAATGCCGGGGCCGGTGTCCTGCACCGTGACCACGGCGTCGTTTCCCTGCCGGGAGCAGCCGAGGGTCAGGACGCCGCCGTCGGCCTCCATGGCCTGGATGGAATTATTGACCAGGTTGAGAAAGACCTGCTGCAACTCGGACATGGACGCGGCAACCGGCGGCATGTCCTGGTCCAGATTGAGGGAAAAATCCACGTGGCCGTACTTGGCGGGCTGCATGGACAGCTCCACCACCTCGCGGATGAGCGCGGGCAACGACACCTCGGTCACGCGCGGATCGGTCTGGCGGGCGAAGCTCAACAGCTTGTGTGTGATGTCCTTGCAGCGGCGGCCCTGGGTGACCACCTGGTTCAACGCCCGGTCGATCTCGCCCCTGGACGGCATGGGCGGGGCCTCGTCCTTCAGGAGATCGCCGACCCAGCCCGCCTCCTCGATCATGATGGCCACGGGATTGTTGATCTCGTGCGCGATGCCCGCGGCCAGTTCGCCGATGGCGGCCAGCTTGCCCGTTTCCACCATCTGCCGGTTCATCAGCTCGGACTCCTTGTCCATGGCCCGGCAGCGGCCCACGAGCTTGCGGGAGACAAGCACGGCCATGGCCACGATGCCCAGGCCGCCGAGCGCGAAGATGATCAGGACCACGTATTCGGCGCGGATCATGTCGGAAAAGGCATCCCCGAGGCTCTGCTGGTAGACCAGCTCCCAATTGCCCCCGTTGAGCGGAGAGGAAACCGTGATGTAGATTTCCCCGTCGCTGCCCTCGGAGTGGCGGATGGTCACGCCGCCCTCGGCCCCGGCGGTCTCGATCCTCTTCCCGGGCGTGAGCACCAGCTTTTCGGCCTGGTCCTCATGGGGCTTGGTCTGAAACACGCCCTGGTCGTTCAGGATGTAGGCGAACCCGGTCTTGCCGATGCGGATGTTCTCCACCAGGTGGCTGAAGGCCAGGAAATCCACGGTGGCGCGCAGGGTCCATGCCCGCTCGCCCTTGCCGTTGTTGATGGTGATGATGAAATGCGGGGACTGCCTGAGGCCCTCGAACACGTCGGACACATAGGCATTCCGGTCCCGGGACTTGCGATACCAGTCCGCGTTGGAATAATCCGCGCCCAAAAGCTTGAAGGGACCGGCATAGGCCACCTGGCGGCCATGGGCGTCGATGACGCCGAAGTCGACGAAAATACGCCCGAACTGCTGCTGCATGCCACGCAGGGTCTCGTCCAGGAACTCGGCCGAGGTCAGCTGCTCGTACGAATAGGCGGTGTTCAGATACTGGATCTCGTAGAGCTTGTCCCGGAGAAAGGCGTCGATGTTGGTGGCGTGCTTGTCCACCACCTCGGAGAGATGCGAATACACCTTTTCTTCATATATGGAACGGAACTGATCGAAGATGACCCCGCCCACCAGGATAAGCGGCGCCAGGGAAACCGTGATGACCGTCAGCGCGATATTGCGCGTCAGCCTGTCGTATGATGATATTTTTCCCTTTTTCATGCCGCTCCTCTGCCGGGGCCGTGCACCGCCGCGACGGCAGGGCCACCGTTCCTCCATGAGCAAGCCGCGTGCCATACCGGGCAAAAATGTGCCTGTTTCGAATTGCGGCCACAACAGATATTCATACTGATTTTATTGAATATTTTTAACAATGGATCAAAACCACCCGCTCCCTTCATCAGCCCAAAGCAAGCAACCGGCGCGGAATGAATCACTTTGAAGTGATACATTTTGTATCGCCGGCACCTTTTGTACCGTATTCTCAATATCACAAAAAACCCCGGTTGGCACGGTTTGACCTATTTTTTTTCGGACAAAGTGGGGCGAAACGCCCCACTTTGTGCCCAACCTGCTTCCGCTCATGAAATCCAAGGGCAAAAAAACATGTCCGGCCAGTACTTGCCAACAGCGGCTCACACCTTGCAACATAATGTATTAATGGAATAAACAGGCATCTCCCCCCGAGGCCGGCCAGGTGAAAAAAAAATCCCCTTCCGCTCCGGTTGGCATGTACATTGTAACAAAAAACCCATGCACCGAAACGGAACACAGGCCGACGCCATCCGTGTCCTGCTGGTGGACGACGACTACGACTTCACAAACGTGTTGCGCAAACGGCTTGCCCGGCGCGGATTTTCCGTGCGTACCGCCGCCGACGGCGGGGAGGCGTTCGCCATGGTCGAAAGCGAGCCTTTCGACGTGGTGGTGCTGGACGTGGGCCTGCCCGACGTGAACGGCATGCAGTTGCTCAAGGCCATCAAACGCCAATCCCGGACCATCGAGTTCATCGTGCTCACCGGCGGTCGGACAGGCTGCCTGGAGTCCTTCCGGGCCGGAGCCTTCGACCTGTTCCACAAGCCCGCCGGGGCGGACGTCCTGGCCGACCGCATCATGGAAGCGGCGCGCTGCCGCACCGTTCCGGCCAAGTAGGCGCGCCAGTGCAAGAGCCGGGGCAAATGGGCGGCGCTTGCCCCCCTTTTCCCGCGTCCGGTATGAAGGATGCATATTGAGGGACCAAAGGGAGCTGCCATGGATTCCATGAACCACGAAATCCACGAATACCGTTCAGGCTTCGTCAGAAAGCCCGTGCACTCCATCCGCGAGGTGCCGTTGACCATCATGCTCAACGGCCGGGAGGTCGTTACCCTGATGTGTACGGCCAAGCACCCGGAATATCTTGCCATAGGCTTTTTGAAATCCGACGCCTTCCTGTCCGCCCCCGATCAGATCACTGACATTTCCGTGCGCGAGGAAGGGAACCGCCTGGTGGCCGAAGTCGAGACCTGCCACGACCCGTGGAAGGGCCGGATCATGGAGCGGTCCATCACCTCCGGCTGCGGCAAGGGAACCAATTTCGGCCGCAACGTGGCCACCATCTCCAAGCGGCGGCTGACAGGCGACATCAAGGTCGCGCCGGAGCAGGTGCTGGCCCTGGCCCGGCAACTGCACGAACGCTCCACTCTCTACTCGGCCACGCGCGGCTGCCACAACTCCGCCCTGTGTACCCCGGAGGAGATACTGCTCTTCCGCGAGGACATCGGGCGGCACAACGCCATCGACATGATCTGCGGCCAGTGCTTCCTGGACGACGTTTCCGTGGACGACAAGATGATCGTCACCACGGGCCGGGTGGCCTCGGAAATCCTGCTCAAGGTGGTCCGCATCGGCATCCCGGTGCTCTGCTCCACGGCCGTTGCCACCAGTTTCTCGGTGGAGCTGGCCCGCAAGACCGGCATCACCCTGATCGGCAACACCCGGGATGATCGGTTCTGGGTGTACAACGACGCGGGCCGCATCACCGGGTTCTGACCCCCCTCCCTTCCGACCCCGCCTCGGCTGGCTAGCCCCGGCTAGACCCGGAAAAATCGTATGGCTTTCGCCTATTGAAACAGTCATATTTTTCGACATTTTTCAATTGCATTATGTCTTTTTAGGCATATTAATTTCTAATATTATTCCATAAATTCAACGTGTTACTACATATTGTGCCAAACCTTAAGCAAGTGTAAAAGCTTTGGCAAGATACGCACGCGGTCATAGGTTTCATTTGACGAGGAAATACCTACAAGGACCTGACCATGGAAAAAACCCGACTGGACAAGAAACTCGCCCAACTGCGAGGCAAGTCCTATATTTCCCGTGAATTGATCGACCTGCTGGACACGGTGACCCATCTTCATCTGGATATGCGCGAACTGGCCGAGATCGAACTGCCCGCCGACAACCAGCTCGCCCCGGCCGAAGCCGTGTTCCAGGGCGTGCCGCTGCTCGGGCGCGGCAACTTCCCCTATGACGCCCGCCAGGCCGAAAGCCTCCTGGACAGGATGATCACCCTGCTCAGGGACGCGGGAGGCCCCCTGGCCGACGGGGCGGCCGCGGTCCGCGCAGCCCTCGATGCCGGAGAACTGCGCCCCGACGTGCTGTTCCGAAAATTTCTGGAAGACGATCACGAATTCTTCGCGCCTTGGGCCGAACGCATGCCCGAAGCGCCGAGGACGCTGTCCTTCCTCGCCTTCGCCGCACTGAATCCGTCCATAGAGGCGGTGGCCCGTAAGCTTGCCGAAAAGCTGCCGGACATGAAGGTGACGCAATCGGGCACCTGTCCCATCTGCGGCTCGCTGCCGCTCATTTCCTCCCTGGAGAACAAGGAGGGATTCCGGCAGGCCACCTGCTCGTTCTGCCGCCACCAGTACCGGATCAGGCGGCTGGCCTGCCCGATCTGCGGCGAGGACGATCAGAAAAAGCTGACCTTTTTCACCGTGGACGAGGAGCCGGGGTTCCGGGTGGACGTCTGCGAAACCTGCAAGACCTACGTCAAGACCATCGATTTCCGCAACCTGGACCGGGTGGCCGTTCCCATCCTGGACGACTTGGACTCCCTGGCGCTGGACTACGTGGCCGCGAACCAGGGATACAAGCGGGCGACACTGTCCGCCTGGGGATTCTAAAACAGGGGGTATTATGCCCGCCTTGCAACGCAAGCGCCTCCACAATTCGCACGTCATACCCGCGGACTGCGCCCCGGCCGCGCCGGGCGGCTTCAAGGCCCTGCTTGACGACGACAAGGCCGCGCGCGACTACCTGCTCGGCCTGACCTGGCCCATGGGCGACCCCTTCTGTCCGCGCTGCGGCCACCGCAAGGTTTATACGCTGTCCGGCGAACGGTTGCGCTGCGCAGGCTGCAAATACACCTTCCAGCCCTTTTCCGGGCGGTGGATCAATTCCGGCGCGCTTTCCCCGTCCGAGTGGCTGCGGCTGATCAGCCTGTTCGTCAAGGAGCAGTCCGTTCACCAGATGAAGGAGACGCTCTCGCTGTCGTACAATACAGTATATAAGGCCCTGACCGCCATCCGGTTCGCCATCCTGGCCCATGCCATCGACGCGCGCCAGCTCCTGAGTCCGGCCACGGGGCTGGACTCCTACATCAAGGGCAACCGGCTGACCGGCGGGCCGCGCGAGATGCGCATGGACACCATCCCGGTCTACGGCATCCTGCGCCGCGACGGCCTGGTCTTCGTGGACCTGGTGCCCGGATTCCAGGCCGAGACCCTGTTCCACTTCCATATGAACTTCCACCTGAAGCTCATCCGCACCGGAAACCTGGTGTACACCGACCGATACAAGGAATACCAGGCGCTCATCTTCTGCGGCAACGACTCGCTGCCCTACGAGATCATCCGGCGCTACGACGAGCCGCCCCACATCGACGCCGTGGGCGACACGTTCTGGGAATTCGCCCAGTCCCGAATCAAGAAATTCCGGGGCATCTCCTGCCAACGCTTCCCGCTCTACATGAAGGAGCTGGAGTTCCGCTTCAACAACCGGGACAAGCCTCTCAACGAAATCCTGGCCGCCTATCTGTGCGCCCTGGTGCCCTCCACGCCGGAATAACCCGGCCCAACCTCTCCGACCACATGAAGGGGGCGTCCGGCATGCCGGACGCCCCCTTCACACTCCAATTTCCCCAGTTTAGTGCCAAAACATAATCAAGTTAACAATTTATGTCCATTTTGACATAAAAGAACTCCATTAAAAACAACTAGTTATACTACAAGACATCATTTTCGCCTGTGCGAGAGCGAGCCTATGACGGTTTTCTTGGAAACCTTCCCGCTATGTGTACATAAAAGGGATAACCGAAATAACGGGAGAGGTACGCAAGTGCGCTTTTTCACCAAACATTCGGCGGCTGCGGCCGTGACGGAACTCATGCCTTTCGGCGGGCTGGGATTCGACACGCACGGCGTTCTGGCGGCGGCGCGGATGATGGTCCCGGCAACACCTCGTCGTCATCGTGACTGCCAAGGAACCGTCCCGCCCACCCCTGAATGCGCCCGGCCAACCGGCTACAAGCTGCTCGTGTCCCTGGGGCGCGAGATTCGCGGGCGATAAGCCCGTACGCAACAAGAGGAGGTTGAATGCACACCAATCGAAGGGATTTTCTGAAGCTTTCCGCCGCCGCGGCCACGGCCACGGCATTCGGAGGGCTCGGGTTCGCCCGTAACGCCAAGGCGGGCAAACTGCCCGACCACGCGGCCGCGCTGAACCCGAAGTGGAGCAAGCAAACCACGTCCATCTGCTGTTACTGTGCGGTGGGTTGCGGTTTGATCGTCAACACGTCCCTCAAGGACATGCGGGCCGTCAACGTCGAGGGTGATCCTGATCATCCCATCAACGAAGGCGCCCTGTGCGCCAAGGGCGCATCCATCTGGCAGCTGGCCGAAAACGACCGCCGCCCGGATTCCGTCCTGTACCGCGCGCCCTATTCCAAGGAATTCAAGAAGGTCTCTCTGGCCTGGGCCTTGGAAAAGATCGCCCACAACGTCAAGAAAACGCGTGACGAAACCTTCACGGTCAAGAACGCCAAGGGCCAGGTGGTCAACCGCTGCGACGGCATCGCTTCCGTCGGTTCGGCCGCCCTGGACAACGAGGAGTGCTGGGCCTACCAGACAATGCTCCGCAGCCTCGGCCTGGTGTATATAGAGCATCAGGCACGTATCTGACACAGCGCGACTGTTGCGGCTCTGGCAGAGTCGTTCGGACGCGGCGCGATGACCAATCACTGGACCGACATCCAGAACTCCGATTGCATTCTCATAATGGGCAGTAACGCTGCCGAAAACCATCCCATATCCTTCAAATGGGTGACGCGGGCGCAGGAAAAGGGCGCGACCGTGATCCACGTGGACCCGCGCTTTACCAGGACCTCGGCCAAGGCCGACATGCACATGACGCTGCGCTCCGGCTCCGACATCGCGGTGCTCGGCGGCATGATCAAGTACATCCTGGACAAGGATTTGATCTTCAAGGACTACGTGGTCAACTACACCAACGCGTCCTTCATCCTCGGCGACAAGTACACCTTCGACGACGGTCTGTTCTCGGGATACGATCCCAAGACCAAAAGCTACGACAAGTCCACTTGGGCGTTCGCCATGGATGCGGACGGCAACCCGAAAAAGGACCCGACCCTCAAGAACCCGCGGTGCGTGTACCAGATGCTCAAGAAGCATTACGCGCGCTACGACCTCGACAAGGTCATGGCCATCTCCGGCATGTCCAAGAAGGAACTGGTCGGGCTGTACGAAACCTATGCGGCCACCGGCACGGGCACCAAGGCGGGCACCATCATGTACGCCATGGGCTGGACCCAGCACACCGTGGGCGTGCAGTACATCCGGACCATGGCCATGGTCCAGCTGCTGCTCGGCAACATCGGCGTGGCCGGCGGCGGCGTCAACGCCCTGCGCGGCGAATCCAACGTCCAGGGATCCACGGACCAGTGCCTGCTGTTCCACATCCTGCCCGGCTACCTCAAGACACCGTCGGCCAAGGACGACTCCTTCGAGGCGTACAACAAGGCGTACACCCCGCATTCCAACGATCCCAAGTCCGCCAACTGGTGGCAGAACTACCCGAAGTACTCCGCCTCCCTCCTCAAGTCCATGTGGCAGGATGACGATCCGGCGAAGTCGTACGAGTACCTGCCCAGGCTCGACAAGAACGCGGCCAGCATCTACTCCTGGCTGCCCATGTTCGACAAGATGGAAGAGGGCATGTTCAAGGGATTGTTCGCCTGGGGCATGAACCCCGCCTGTTCGGGCGCCAACTCCAACAAGACCAGAAACGCCCTGTCCAAGCTGGACTGGCTGGTCAACGTCAACATCTTCCCGAATGAAACCGGCTGGTTCTGGGAAGGTCCCGGCATGGATCCGACCAAGATCAAGACCGAGGTCTTCTTCCTGCCCTGCGCGGTCTCCATCGAAAAGGAAGGCTCCATCACCAACTCCGGCCGCTGGATGCAATGGCGCTACAAGGGCCCGAACGCCCCGAACGACCAAAAGCCGGACGGCGATCTCATCTACGAACTGATGCATGAGATCCAGTCCCTCTACAAGAAGGAAGGCGGCGCGTATCCCGAGCCCATCACCAGGCTCACCTGGGACGCCATCGCCACCAACGGCGTGTTCGATCCGCACAAGACGGCCCAGTTGATCAACGGCCGCTTCACCCGCGACATCGAAATCAAGGGCAAGATGTACAAGAAGGGCGAGTTGGTTCCCAGCTTCGCCTTCCTCCAGGCCGACGGTTCCACGACCTCCGGCAACTGGCTGTACTGCAACTCCTACACGGAAAAGGGCAACATGGCCGCCCGGCGCGACCTGGCCCAGACCCCGGAGCAGGCGAATATCGGGCTGTTCCCGAACTTCTCCTGGTGCTGGCCCGTCAACCGCCGCATTCTGTACAACCGCGCCTCCGTGGACCTTCAGGGCAAGCCCTACAACCCGAAAAAGGCGGTCATCGCCTGGAACGGCGAGAAGTGGGTCGGCGACGTGCCCGACGGCGGCTGGGCTCCCGGTTCCAAGTACGCATTCATCATGCGCAAGCACGGCTTCGGCCAGCTCTTCGGCCCCGGCCGTGCAGACGGACCGCTGCCCGAGTACTACGAGCCGCTGGAATGCCCGGTCAAGGAGCATCCGTTCTCCAAGACCCTGCACAACCCGACGGCCATCAAGTTCGACGACGAGAAAAAGGCCGTGTGCGATCCCAGGTATCCCCTGATCGGCACCACCTATCGCGTGACCGAACACTGGCAGACCGGCCTCATGACCCGCAACTGCGACTGGCTGACCGAATGCGAGCCGCAGGTCTTCGTGGAAATGAGTCCCGAACTGGCCGAAATGCGCGGCATCGGCAGCGGCGACAAGGTCGTGATCGAATCCCTGCGCGGCTCCCTGTGGGGCAAGGCCATCGTCACCAAGCGGCTCAAGCCGTTCTCCATCCAGGGAACCACCGTCCATCAGGTCGGCCTGCCCTGGCACTTCGGCTGGACATGGCCCAAGGACGGAGGCGATTCCGCCAACCTGCTGACCCCGTCCGTCGGTGACCCGAACACCGGCATTCCTGAAACCAAGGCCTTCATGGTCAACGTCCGCAAGGCGTAAAGGAGGAATGAAATGAGCAAGACATTCTTCATCGACCTGACCAAGTGTACGGCCTGCCGTGGTTGCCAGGTTGCCTGCAAGCAATGGAAGAAACTGCCCGCCGAAAAGACCGAGAACTGGGGCTCCCACCAGAACCCCAAGGACCTGTCCGGCGTTACCCTTAAACTGGTCCGCTTCGAGGAAGTGGGCGACCGCGGAGACATGCAGTGGCTGTTCTTCCCGGAACAGTGCCGCCACTGCATTGAACCGCCCTGCCTGGACGCCATGACCGTGCCCGGCTCCATCATCCATGACGAGGAGACCGGGGCCGTGGTCTACACCGAACTGACGGCCCAGGAACCGGACAAGGACGCCTTCCAGATGTCCTGTCCCTACGACATTCCCCGCATCAACGAGGAAACGGGCCAGGTCGTGAAGTGCGACATGTGCGTGGACCGCGTCAAGGTGGGGCTTTTGCCCGCCTGCGTCCAGACGTGCCCCACCGGAGCCATGAACTTCGGCGACCGGGACGAGATGCTCGCCCTGGCGGAGAAGCGGCTGGCCCAGGCGAAGAAAAAGTACCCCGAAGCCGAATTGGTGGATGCCGAATACGTGCGCGTCATCTACCTGGTCCAGACCGACCCGGACAGCTACTACGAGTCCCTGTCCGCCTCGGTCGCGCCGCGCGGCCCCCTGACCAGAAAGCAATTCCTGGCCACCCTGGGCCGTCCGGTAAAAAGCATAACCTCCTGATCGAAAACAGCCCGGTGTCGGCTCTCAGCCTGCCGGCACCGGGCTTCATAGACGGGACACCTCCGTAAG
This sequence comes from Desulfovibrionaceae bacterium, assembly GCA_015709315.1. Classification (GTDB taxonomy): domain Bacteria; phylum Desulfobacterota; class Desulfovibrionia; order Desulfovibrionales; family Desulfovibrionaceae; genus Pseudodesulfovibrio. The sequence continues at coordinate 15,345 of JACCQI010000010.1, read as the reverse complement.
CCAAACCGTCCGGGAATCCTTCCCCCGGGGCATGCGGAGCTTTTCCCGGACCCCGGCGGGCGATCCACCGGGGTCCCCTTTTTCCCATGGCGCCATGCAGAATCGCTATATTCCCCTGCGGTCTTGTCTTTTCCCTGCCGAGCCAGTAACTATGGTTCCAATTCAATCAAATAGAGCCTACGGGAGACAGTCCAGGTGCGCCACTTCATCCGCATACTCCTTTGTATCTGCCTGCTTGTGCCCGTGGTCGCCTCCTGTGATACGGCGGACGACCATGCCGGGAAGGCCGTTCGCACTTCCGGCGTTTCGGACGACACCATCCGCCTCGGCTCTTCCCTGGCTCTGACCGGGCACGCCGGGTACCTCGGCACCCAGACCCTGCGCGGGGCACAGGCGTATCTGAACAACGTCAACGACTCCGGCGGCGTCCACGGCAGACGCATCGAAGTGATCGCCATGGACGACTCCTACGACCCGCCCCAATGTCTGGTGAACACGCAGAACCTGATCATCGACAACGACGTGTTCGCCCTGTTCTGCTATGTGGGCACCCCGACCACGGTCAAGGTGCTCCCCCTGGTGGACGAAGCCAAGATTCCGCTGATCGGCATGTTCACCGGCGCGAACCGGCTGCGCGAGCCCTTCAACCGCAACGTGATCAACATCCGGGCATCCTACTACCAGGAGACCGCCTCGGCGGTGCGGCACATCGTCGAGGACCTGAAGCTGTCCAAGATCGGGGTCTTCTACCAGTACGACGCCTACGGCTTCGACGGCCTGGTCGGCACCGAGCTGGCGCTCAAGCAGTTCGGCATGGAACTGGTGGCCCGCAGCTCCTACATCCGCGGCACCCTGAACGTGGAGGACGCCCTGGACAAGATCCGCAAGGCCGGGACCGAAGCCGTGATCATGATCGGCACCTACGGGGCGTGCGCCCGGTTCATCAACCTGGCCCTGGACCAAGGCTACGACCCGGTCTTCCACAACGTTTCCTTTGTGGGCGCTGAGGAACTTGCCCGGCGCATCGGCTCCCGCACCCCGGCCAACGTGCTCATGTCCCAGGTAGTGCCGCCCCCGACGTCGTCCTCGGACGTCAAGGGCGCGGCCTCCGAATACGTGGCCCTGCTCAAGAAGTATTTCCCCAACGACACCCCGAGCTTCGTGGGGCTCGAGGGCTTTCTCAACGCCCGCATCCTGGTGGAGGGGCTTCAGCGGGCCGGGCGCAACCTGACGCGCGAAGGGCTGATCCAGGCCATCGAGTCCATCCGAAACTTCGAGGTCGGGCCGGGCATGATCATCACATACGGGCCGGAGGACCGGCAGGGGCTCGACGCCATCTACTTCACAAGACTCGTGGACGGCAGATTCGTGCCCTTCAACGACTGGTTCGGGCTCAAGACCCTGCTGGGGAACGGACAATGAGCAGCATGGACAAGGTCCTCGCCCGCATTTCGCAAAGCAGTCTGCGCCTGAAGCTGCTGTTCTCCATACTGGCGGCCGTGCTCTTCATCTCCGTGGCCATCGCCCTGATCTCCCGCTACATCCTGGTCAGCTCCCTGACCAACGAGCTGGAGGCGCGCGGCTTCGCCATCGCCCACTCCGTGGCCGAACGCGGCGGTTCCTACATCCTGGACGACAACATTCCCCCGCTCCTGACGCTCATCTTCGACGAAGCCAAGCTCAGGCAGCGCAAGAACCTGGTTTCCTACATCTTCATCGAAAACCCGCGCGGCGACATCCTGGCCCACACCCTGACCCGAAAGCTGCCGGACAACCTGCGGGGCAACTCCATCCCGGCGGGCAGCAGCACCTCCATCAAGCTGGTGAAGCTCGACGGCCAGCCCATCTATGACCTGGCCACGGCCATCCATGAGGGACTCTACCCCATCGGCACGGTCCACGTGGGGCTGAACAAGACCCATATCGACGCCCTGGTGGGCAAGCTCAGGGTGGTCTTCCTGGGCTTCATCTCGGCGGTCATCGTCATCACCATCCTTTTGAGTTCCTGGCTGTCCAAGTACATCACCAAGCCCGTGTCCGACCTGACCCGCCTGTCCGACGAGATCAGCCGGGGCAATTTCGACATCCCGCTCCAGTTCGGCGACGAGCACTGGGACACCTCCAAGTGCCCGGCCTTCACCAACACCGACCTGCCGTGCTGGCACTTCGACCAGTCCAGGGACGGGGAACGGCCCGACAACCTGCACCGGACCTGCGCGGACTGCACCTTCTACCGCAAGCACGAGGGCGACGAGGTCATCCAGCTCGGAGACTCCTTCCGCAACATGGTCTGGTCCATCAAGCTCTACCGGCGGCGGCTCAGGGAATCCGAGGAAAAATACCGCTCCCTGTTCGACTCCGGCCCGGACCCCATCTTCGTGGTGGACTGCGGCACGGGCGAAATCCGCGACGCCAACCCGCGTACCCTGGAACTCTACGGTCATACCAAGGACGAACTGACCGGCATGAAGTTCCTGGATCTCGGCCCGGACCACAACGCGGGCTGTCTGGAATACTTCATCGAGGGCGGCGGCGGGTGCGTCTATTTCCCGAAGCTCATCCACTACCGCAACGACGGCGAACCCTTCTTCGTGAACATGCACGCCTGCCCCATCTCCTACCGGGGCCGCCAGGCCATCATCATCGCGGTCACGGACATCACCGAACTGATCGAAAAGGACGCCCAGCTCATCCAGGCGGGCAAGATGAAGTCGCTCGGCGAGATGTCCGCCGGCGTGGCCCACGAGATCAACCAGCCGCTCAACGCCATCAAGCTGGGCAGCGAATACCTGGCCCTGGTCAGCGAAGAGGACCTGGACATCCCCAAGGAGCATTTCCGGGAGGTCGTGAACGAAATTTCCATCCAGGTTGACCGGGCCGCCGAGATCATCGACACCCTGCGCTCATTCAGCCGCAAATCGGAGCTGCTGGAGGAATCCGTGGACCTCAACCAGCCCATCGAGGCCGTCCTGTCCATGCTCCGGCGGCAGTTCGAGCTGGACAACATCACCTTCGATCTCGACTTCTGCAAGGACCTGCCCCCGGTCCAGGCACATTCCAACCGGCTGCAACAGGTGGTCTTCAACCTGGTGGCCAACGCCCGCGACGCCATCAACGACAAGAGCGCGCACGAGCCGTCGTCCGAACGGCGCATCTCCATCCGCACCGGCACCGAAAACGGCAAGGTCTTCGTCGAGATCGAGGACACCGGCACGGGCATCGACAAGGAAGACCGCCACAAGGTTTTCGAACCGTTTTTCACCACCAAGGAGGCGGGCCAGGGCATGGGCCTCGGCCTGGCCATCACCTACGGAATCGTACGGGACTACGGCGGGCAAATCCGCATACAAAGCGAAAAAGGCATCGGTACCGTCTTCAGGATGGAATTTCCGGCCCCCGGAGTGCGAGGAGGCACTGCATAACTATGAGGAAGATACTGGTCGTCGACGACGAACAACCCACATTGAAGATGTTCAGCCTGCTGCTGTCGGCCTACGGCTACGAAGTGCTGACCGCGGAAAACGGCAAGATGGGCGTGGACGCGTTCCGCGAGCACTCCCCCTGGCTCGTGCTGACCGACATAAAGATGCCCGTCATGGACGGCATCGAGGTCCTGAAACAGATCAAGGCCATCAACCCGCATACCGAGGTCATCGTGATCACCGGGCACGGAGACATGGATTTGGCCATCCAGGCGCTCAACCTCGACGCCACGGACTTCATCAACAAGCCGCTGCAGCGCGATGCGCTGGAAAAGGCCCTGGAACGGGCCGGGGAGCGGCTGGCCATCGCCCGCAGCGAAGAGGAGCAGGTCTGTTTGGAGGAGCGGCCCTCGGCCGCCGTGGTGAACGTGCGCGGCAACGTCACCGGCCACACCATTCCCCACCTGAACGAGGCGTTCGACAAGGCGCTCGGGATGGACAAACCCACCGTGATCATCGACTTCGACGAAAACGCCTCCATCAACGGGGCGGGCATCTCCGGCCTGACCGAGCTGCTGTCCAGAACCCGTGACAAAAATGTGCGGGTGGTCCTGGCCGGGCTGTCCAGCAACTTCAAGGCGGTCTTCGCCTCGATGGGCATCACCCGGTTGGCCGAGCTTTTCGACAACGCGGACGAAGCCCTGTCGTCCCGGCCCGCATAGCGCGGAAACACGGGCGTCGGGTCAAACAGGCGTCGGTCCGGCCTGTCGCGCATTGGCCCGCCTTGAAATCACGGCCCGTCCAGGCATGGCGGGCACCCGCCCCCACCCTTCGGGCGGACCGTACCTCCCACCTATTTCGGCAACTTGGAAAGCGCGTCCACCAGCAGGCCCAGGTCGGGCCGCCGGTTGATGTCGCCGACCAGGATGAAACGGATGATTCCCTGCTTGTCGATGACGAACAAGGCCCGCTCGGCCGTGCCGTCGCTCCGCAGTATCCCGTATTGCTTCGCCGCCTCGCCGTGAGGCCAGAAGTCGGACAGAACCGTGAAGTTCAACCCGCCCATCTCCTTGATCCAGGCGTACTGGCTGGGCGTGTTGTCCTCGGAGATGCCGATCAGCTCCGCGTCGTATTGCTTAAAGAGGTCCAGGGCGAGGTTGTAGCCGGGCCACTGGTCCGAGCAGACCGGGGTCCAGGCCGCCGGGACAAAGGACAGGACCACGTTGCGCCTGCCGCGGAAATCGCTCAGCCGGACCGTGCCGCCCCCCACGGCCGGAAGCTCGAAGTCCGGGGCCTCGTCGCCCACGGCCACCTTGAGCACGGAATCCACGGGCTTCAATTCGCCCGTATCGTATATCAGGCCCGAATCAGCCCCCGCGGGCGCAGCCCACAGGAACAGGACGGCGACGGCCGCCAGCCATGCGCGCCGCATCACTCCGCCCCCTTGATTCCGGCCGCCTCGAGCAAGGCCCCGACCATGGCCGAAACGTCCTCGATGGCGCCGATGTGGAACAAACGAATTTCCCGGCCGGAGGCGATGTCCACCAGATAGTAGGCGGGCGTGCCCACGTTGTTCAGGGCCTTGTGGCCCTCGAATTCCTGGTCGTGGAACAGGGGAAAGGGCACCTCGTACTTCTTGGCGTAGAAATTCACCTCGAACGGGGTATTGCCCGCGCCCAAGCCGACGAACCGGATGCGTCCTTCGGTGTCCGCGGCCGACAGCTCTTTGTACAGCTCGTTCACGGCGGGCGCATCGCGCTGGCAGATGGGGCAGTACATGCTGAACACCTCCACGAGGAGAAAGTCCGCCGGGATGGCCGACACCTTGACCGGCGCGGCCTCGATGCCGAGGTACGCCGCCTGCTCCGGGGCCAGGTCGCCGCGCAGCTCCAGGTCGGGGAAAACGTCCGCCGAGGCCGGGACCGCCGTCAGCAGGAGCGCCAATATCGCCAGAATCATAGTTACGTTTTTCATTGCACGCCTCTCAGGGCAAAAGTGATGGTTCTCTGTCTAGGCATGATGCGCAGGAAAGGAATATCCTGGCAACCGGGCCGCACATCGCCCCGGTTTCGCACCGGCCTGTCGGCGGGCCGTGGCGCGTGAGGCCGGGTCGTGCATGAACCGGGGAAGCTGATCAGGTTGGCCGTGTCCCACAAGAACCTGGCGACGCGCCGGTGATCGGAGCAGTTGAAGACCGGCGGGTTGGTGGAATCCCTGCCCTCGAACTCGATCTTCCTCACACCGGGGGAAAAGGCCTTCATTGTACGCATTGCTCGGCGTTTATGTGATTTTATTATATTTTGATCAAATTTGCCCTGAGGATCACCGGGCCGGGCGGCTCTTGTCCAAGGGGGACTTGTACAGCTCGCTCAGGACGAAGCCCGCAGCCCCGCGTGCCCAGTCGAAGTCGTTCCACTCCTGGATGACGATGTCGGTCACCGCCGCCTGCTCCTTGTTGAGGTATTTTCGCACGGCCCGGCGCATGGGCGCGAAGAGCAGGTCTCCCGCGCGCACGCCATCCCCGGTGACGATGATCCGTTCCGGGTTGAATATCTGGATCAGCCCGGCAATGCCCTGGCCGAGAATGATCCCGCCCTCGCGGAATATCCGGCGCAGGCCCGAGTCGCCTTCCCTGGCCATGCGCGTGACGTCCTCGATGGTCAGCCGGTCCAAGTCCGGCTTCAGGAGGCGTCGGCGGGACAAAATCCTCCTGGCCCGACGCAACAGCGCGCCGTCGCAGGCGTATGCCTCCACGCACCCCTTCTTGCCGCACCGGCACGGCTCGCCGTTGGGCACCAGGACCATATGGCCGAACTCCGCGCCGATGCACGCGGCCCCCCGGTACAACTTGCCGTCCACCACGATGCCCATGCCCACGCCGTGCTCCACCGTGACCACCAGAAAGTTATCGATGCCCTTGCCCAGGCCGAACCACTGGGAGGCCACGGTCACGGAATTGGCGTCGTTCTCGATGTAGGTATCCACGCCGAGCCGCCGGGCCACCATGCTGCGGATATGGCTCTCGGAGTTCTTGAGCGGCGTCCACAGGCATTTGCCCGCAGCCGAGTCCACGAAGCCGGACACCCCGATGCCGCACCCGGAGATGTCCTCCATGCGCAGCTTGGCGTCGGCCACGCAATGGCGCACGCCGTCCTCGATGAGGTCGGCCACGACTTCCTCTTCCCGCTCGGCCGCGCGCACCGGCATGACCAGGGAGGACATGACGTCGCCCACGAAATTGACCACCGCGAAACCGACCTGGAAGGCGGATATCTTGACGCCCACGACAAAGGCCGCTTCGGGATTGAGACTCAGCATGATCCGCTTGCGGCCGCGCGACGGCTTGCACCGGCACGGCTCCTCCCGGATGATTCCCTCCCGGATCATGGCCGCGGTGATGTTGGTCACCGACGCCCGGCTCTGTCCGGTCTTCGCCGCGATCTCCACGCGGGAAATGCGGCCGGACTCGCGAATGGTGTTCAATATGTTGAATCGGTTCACGGCCCGGGTGAAAGTACGATTGGCAGGCTTCATACAAGACCCATTTAATTTATTCACAAAACAAAAAAACAAGCTTGCCGAATTGAGGCGGACAAGTTAAATTTTCCAATTTATGACAATAAATCACGTTATTTTGATGTATTATAGATTAATTCCGACAGGCATGGGTCGGACGTCTTTCGCGTTACTGCACCATCTAGCAGGGAAATATCGAATTGGCAAGGAGCCGAAACGGGTTGAAATTCTTGCGGCATGCCCGGAAAAAGGCCTCGGCGCCACACGCATGCAATATATTTAATATGTTATTTCAAATGATTACCAGACAGTGGCTTGTTTAAAATAAAAATGGGACTCATGGTCGATCCTGATAATTCAATGAGTAAATTAATTCTTGCCAACCGATGCATTTTTGTCAGTGGCCGAGTATGGTGCGGCGTGGTCTCCAACGCGCGCCCGCGCGCGAACCCCGCCGCCATCCCGAATTTCGGACCTTGTTGCGAATGCCCCCCCCCTTCCGGGGAATTATGGGTCCAGAAGACTTCCACCCTGTCCGGCTCGGGACGAAAGCCGGGTGTGTACACATCTCGAGGCACGGAGGAACTCACAGGGTGAAACGTCTTGCTTTGCCGGCGGTTGTTGCCGCCGTGATCCCGTCCTTCGGCGCGAACGCCCTGGACAACGATCTTGGTTGTCGGCGTTTCCTGGTCCAACTTCCAGGAGGAACGCTGGAAAACCGATGAAGCGGCCATCAATGATCGGCTCAAAGCGATGGGCGCAAAATACATCATGGCCGACGCCCAGGCGCCCGCCGAAAAGCAGATTGCCGACAGCGAGAACCTGATCGCGCGCGGGGCCGATGCCCTGATCGTGCTCGCCTGGGACGCCGACGCCGTCCTGCCCGCCGCGGCCGAGGCCGAAGCCGAAGGCCCGCTCAAGGTCCTAAACCAAGCCATCGGGTCCGGCAACGAAAAGCGGCCGCCCCCGGAGGACGGCCGTTTCGCTTTCGCATGCGCCCGGCGCAACGGGCTACAGGGAGCCGATGTACTCGGCCATGGCCTTGCGTTCTTCCGGGGAATACTTGCCCATCAGCCGGGCCATGGTCTTCTTTTTCTTCCCGCCGTAGGAGCCGTCCAGGTAGCCGTTGAACTTCATCTCGATCTCGGCGGCGGACTGGCCCTTGAGCACCGCGCCCCCTCCGGCCTTGGAGGATTCGGACCCGTCGCGGTGACATTTGGCGCACCCCTTCTTGTACAGGGCGGCGCCGTCCACGGCAAAGGCGGCGGTCACGCCGAAACAAAGGACCAGGGTCAAAACGACAAACACTTTCTTCATGATGAAACCTCGCACGCTTGGTATGCAGTTCGTCCATTACCCGCAAGATAGGCCCAAAAACCATTTAATGCAAACCTCGGACGAAGGCTGCGCAAAATCGCCCACGCGTCTTTCGCCGTAAAGGAAACACCCGCCAAAAACCATTATTCATGGACTTTCAGCCCGCCTTATACTCCATAAAAACAAGATCGGCACATTGGGGATACGCTTCTCACCGGCCTTTGGTCACATATTTTTTATTCATATAATACATATGGTTATAAACCATTTTCAGCCTCAACATATTGGCACGGCGGTTGCTTGCGCCCCATCAGTCAAGGCGTCCGACGACGCCGTTACAGGAGTACGCAATGCAAAGCTCACGCAACAAACGACAAAGACGCGGGTTGGCCGCCGTGGAGATGGCTTTGGTGCTGCCCGTCTTCCTGCTGCTGCTTATGGGCATCATGGACGTTTCCCGGCTCTACTGGACGCAGGGTGTGGTCCGGGACGCCGCGTTCGAGGGCGCGCGCACGGCCATTCTGCACGAGCCGACCACCCTGCAGGTCGAGACCGCAGTCGTGGAAAAGCTCGCGGCCGGGGGAGTCGGCCGGGAACCGGCCATCACCGTCGGTGCCCGCGAACCGGACCAGCCCGTGGACGTCACGGTCTCCGTGCCGTTTGAATTCTACGTCCTCGGCAGCATCATCCCCTCCCTGGACGGGAACAAGCCCGTGTCGGCCACGGCCGTCATGACCCATGAGAGATGACCATGAAAAAGAACGACCACACCAGAAACGGCAGCGTCATCGTGGAATTCGCGCTTCTCATGGCCGTGTTGCTCGTCCCGCTCTTGGCGGGCATATGGGACACGGCCAGGCTGATCGACATGAACCAGGTGCTCACCCGCGCCGCGCGCGAAGGCGTGGTCCTGGCGTCGCGGGGCGACGACCCGGCCCCCAGGGTGCTCGACTACGTCCGGTCCGAGGGGCTGTCCTCCGACAACCTGACCGTCACCGTCCAGCACGGACCGGAAGAGCCGGGCTACGGCCAGGAGGTCTCCGTCACCCTCAGCTACGATTTCACGGACGGCATGGTCTATCCCTGGAACGGGCTGCTGCCCGGCGGATTAAGCGCCTCCGCCTACGCCAAAATGGAGTAACCCAGCCATGACACGCATCCGACATTTTTTCCCCGATCAACGCGGCATCGCCACCGTCATCGTCGGCCTGAGCATGGCGGCTCTGATGGGGCTGACCGCCCTGGCCGTGGATCTCGGCCGGGCCTACCTCAAGCGCAGCGCCCTGCAGACCGCCGCCGACGCCGGGGCCCTGGCCGGGGCCAACTCCCTGTTGTCCGAGGGCAACGACATCGCCAAGCTCCGGGCTATCGTCACGCGGTATGCCGTTCGCAACCTCCGGGACGCCGACGTGCCCGCCGCCGCCATCAAGGACGCGGACATCATCTTTCTCCGGGACGGCGTCCCGGACGAGACCGCCCCCAACCAGGTCGAGGTGACCGTCACCCTGAGCACCGGGCGCGACAACGCATTCCCCCTCTACTTCGGCAAGGTGGTGGGCGTGCCGACCATGGACATCGCGGCGGTGTCCCGCGCGGGCATCGTGGGCATCTGCTCGTCCAAGTGCGCCAAGCCCTTCATCGTCCCCACCCGGTTCACCTGGGACGACGAGGCCGCGCCCGGCACCAAGTATTACCAGAACGGAACCTTTGACGTGGAAAGCCTCCGGGAGCTGGCCACCGTGGAGGTCTTGGGCTACAGCCAAGACGACGTGGGCACCCGAATCGTCATCAAGCCGGGCGACCCGAAGCTGGCCATCGCTCCCGGCCAGTACAACCTGATCGACCTGCCGCCCGTCAACAAGGGCGACCCCATCACGGGCGCGGCCATGGTCAAGGAGAACATCGAGGGCTGCACCGGGTCCAACAGCGAGGCCGCCATGGAACCCGGCGACGAGGTCCTCATCGAGCCGGGCAACTCGGCCGGTCCGGTCAAGGCCGGGGCCAACACCCTCATCAACATGGACCCCTACGCCCGCTGGGACGCCTCCACCAATGCGGTGGAAGGCAGCACATATCCCGATCCCCTGGACTCCCCCCGGGTCATCATCATCGCCTTCTACGACCCCCGGGAACCTCCGTCCGGGGGCAGGAACACCCTGATCGTCCATCAACTGGGCGCGTTCTTCGTCGAGGACGTGGACAGCGCGGGCAACGTGTCCGCCCGGTTCATGAACACCGTGGCCGTGGACCCGGAACCAGCCGACGGCACGGACTGCCTCCTTCGCATGAGCCGGATCCTGCTCGACTCGGGCCGGATGTGATCCACCCCCGGCACATGCGTCGGCAAGACGCCGCCCGGACAACCGGACGGCGTCTTTTTCATGCAACGCAACCGGCCGCCCCGTGGCCGGAAACCCATAATCCCGGACCGCGAAAATCCGCCCCCTCTGCCGCCGCCGTTCCCCCTCTCAAAACCTACTGGAACGGTGTGGAATTCCCATTTATCTAGGAAAAACATGGACTATTTCCCTATCGTGTGTTTATAGAAAACAATGTCTTTGCCCCATGGGCCGGGAGGATGTGCAAATCGCTTGCAATATCAAGCAGTTTGCCGCATCTATGGGTCCGCTGGAACAAAGGCGCAAGCTGGTTACAGCAACGGAATTGAGGGTGCACTTTGGGAAGGGCTGCACTATGATGTCAGGCGGTTGTTGCCGCCAAGATATCCTCAAGTCCTTGGGTGTCGAAATCGTCACGAACGATGATCATGGGAAGATCGTTCTAGACGGGTTTCATGAACCTGCATGCGGGTCATCCCTCGGAGTTTGAGCATCCTGCGGCTTTGCCCTGCAAAGCCCGACGGTTGCTTGCAGTCGATGACCTGGCCGGGATGGCCCACGCCGTTTCATGACGATCACGACCCCGCGTTGATTGACTAGGCTCGCCGCATGGCGGGTCGTTTATTGCCGCCCGCCAAGCCGGGCGGCGTCACAACACAAGGGGGTGCTATGGGAAAAATCTCCTCTTGGGATTGGGAAACCGGCCAGAAAACGGTCGTTGACTCCCTCTCCCCACTCGAAGGACACGGATGGCAGGAAGAGCCGTACGTTTCGCCCGACGGCGAGACCGTCGCCGCCATAGTTCAGGTGGGCGAAGGCGAATTCTCCATTCGGACCAACAACACGGTCTGGGAAAACACATTTGAAAAAATCTGGTATCCGCGCTTCTCGCCGGACGGCAGGCTGACCGCCATCTGCCAGCAGGACATGGAATGGGTCCTGGCAGTGGACGGCGAGCCGCTGGGCGAGACCACCGACTACATCTGGGACACCATGTTCAGCGAAGACGGCTCCGCCATCTCCACCATGTACAAATCCATGGAAAGGTACGGCATGTGCCTCAACGGCGAGCCGTGGGAAGAGCTGTACGAAAACGTCACCACGCCCGCCCTGTCCAAGGACGGCGTCCACACGGCCGGAGTGGCCCAGGTGGAAAGCATGGGCGCGGCCGATCTCGACGCCTTCAAACGCGGCGTCTACACCGTGGTCATCGACGGCAAGCCCTGGACCACGCGTTTTCTGAACGCCTGGGGCCCGTCCTTCAACGACGCCGGCGACAAGGTGGCCGTACAGGCCCGCGTCACGGTCTATGAAAACACCATCGCGGTGAACGACAAGCCGTGGGCCCAGACCTTCAACCAGGTGTGGGAACCGACCTTCAGCCCCATCGACGACTCCGTGGCCGCCCCGGTCCGGCAGAGCGGCAAATGGGGCGTTGCCCGCGACGGCGCCCTGATCTGGGAGCCGCGCTACCAGCAGTGCCTGGAACTGACGCACTCCCGTGACGGCAAGAAGCTGTGGGCCATCGTGTCCCCGGAATACGGCCTGTTCACCGCGGCCTGCGACAACGCCCCCTGGGAGCAGACCTTCCCCACGGTCACCGACCTGGTGGTCAGCCCCGACGGCATGCGCGCGGGCGTCCTCGCCAGCACGTACAGCACCGACTTCCACATCGTGGTCGACGGAACTCCCTGGCCCGACACCTACGACATGGTCTGGCCCGTGGTCTTCTCCGAAGACTCCAAGAACGTGGCCGCCATGGTGGAAAAGAACGGCAAGCGCCGCATCCTGGTCAACGGCAAGCCCTTTGAGCGCGACTTCGACCAAGCCTGGCCGCCGGTCTTCAGCGAAGACGGCACCAAGGTGCTGATCCGCGCCATCGAAAACAACAGCTACGTCCGCATCGTTGCGGAAGTGGCCCAATTCTAAGCGGAGGGAGACGCAATGACTGAATTCTATGCACTCGTCACCGGCCCCCTCGCCTGGGTCGCCTTCGGCATCTTCATCATCGGCCTGGTCTACCGTTTCGTGAGCATGCTCGCGCTGGCCAAGGCCAAAGACGGCTCCTCGCTCGCATACATGAGCTGGTTCTACGGAATCCGCTCCATCCTGGTCTGGATGATCCCGTTCAAGTCCATGGGCTGGAAGTCCGATCCCCTCGCGACCGTGACCACCTTCGTGTTCCACATCGGCTTCCTGCTGGTGGCCGTGTTCCTGAACGCCCACGTGGTGCTTTGGGACACCAACTTCGGCATCAGCATCCCGAGCCTGCCCACCTACGTGGGCGACATCGTCAGCTTCGTGGTCATCGCCACCTGCGCGGTCTTCGCCTACCGCCGTTTCGCGCTGCCCCAGGTCAAGAGCGTCACCAAGTGCCAGGATTGGTTTGCCCTGATCCTCGTCGTGCTGCCGTTCATCACCGGCGTGCTGGCCTACCACCAGGTGGGGCCGGTTCTCCTGATGACCACCCTGCACGTGATCTTTGCCGAGATCCTGCTGGCGCTGATTCCGTTCACCCGCCTGAGCCACGCTCTGTTTGTCCTCTTCACCAGGGCGTACATGGGTTCGGAATTCGGCGGTGTCCGCAACGCCAACGACTGGTAAGCCAAACCATAAGTAACGCGAGGTACGAATAATGAGTCACATCGCTGACAGAATCATATCCGACGTCGGTCTTGAATCCGGTGTCGCCAGCTTGACTCCCGAGAAAATCGAGGCCGTGGTCACCAGGGTGCTCAAGGGAGAAACCGGGGCCAAGCTGAAAGTCTACAAGGAAACCTGCATGCGCTGCGGCCTCTGCTCCCAGGGCTGCCACTTCTACATGTCCCATGACCAGGACCCGAGCTACTCGCCGGTCAGCAAGGCCACGGAGACCATGTACGAACTGATCGACAAGAAGGGCAAAGTCTCGCCCGAGCGCATCTACCAGATGGCCCAGATCGCCTTCACCGAGTGCAACCTCTGCAAGCGGTGCGCGCACTACTGTCCGGTGGGCATCGACATCGCCTACGTGATGATCACCGTGCGCCGGATCTGCTACCTGCTGGACGTGGTCCCGCAGTACATCCGCGACACGGCCCACTCGCACTCCTCCACCATGAACCAGATGTGGGTCAAGGACGACGAGTGGATCGACTCCCTGCAGTGGCAGGAAGACGAAGCCCGCGACGAGTTCCCGGGCCTGCGCATCCCGCTCGACAAGGAAGGGGCGGACGTCTACTACTCGGTCATCGGACCGGAACCCAAGTTCCGGACCCAGCTCATCTACCAGGCGGCCGCCATCATGAACGCGGCGGGCATCGACTGGACCATGCCGTCCCATCCCGGCTGGGATAACTCGGACATGTGCATGTACGTGGGCGACTGGGAAAACATGGGACGCATCAAGCGCGCCCACTACGAATCGGCCATGAAGCTGCGCTGCAAGCGCATCGTCATGGGCGAGTGCGGCCACGCCTTCCGGTCCATCTACGACATGGGCAACCGCTGGCTCGGCTACAAGGAAATGCCCATCCCGGTCATCCACGCCATCCAGTTCTACTGGGAGCTGATCCAGGACGGCAAGATCAAGATCACCCACAAGTACGAGAAGCCCGTCACCATCCAGGACCCGTGCAACATCATCCGCGGCCGGGGCCTGATGGACAAGCTCCGCGACGTGGTCCACTTCCTGTGCGACGAGGTCGTGGAAATGACCCCCAACCGCGAGCACAACTACTGCTGCTGCGCGGGCGGCGGCGTCATCAACTGCGGTCCGCCGTTCAAGAACACCCGCATGACCGGCAACCGGGTCAAGGCCGAACAGCTGAAGAACACCGGCGTCAAGGACATCGTCATCCCGTGCCACAACTGCCACGGCGGCATCGAAGACATCATCGGGTACTACGACCTCGGCATGCACGGCCACTTTATCGGCGATATCATTTATGAACTGATGGAAAAGCCGGAAGTCTAGGAGGACGCCATGAAAAAGAATACTCTGAAAATAGCGGCCTCCATGTTGACCATCATCGCGCTGGTCATCGCCTACATGGTCCCGGTCGCCTACTCTCAGGACGACATGACCCACATCCCGGTGGATGCGTTCGCCAAGCTGGAGCGGCCCCAGGCCGCTTTCGAGCATGACGCCCACAACGAGAAGGCCGAGCTGGACGACTGCGTGGTTTGCCATCATTCCATGAATGACGACGGCACGCAAAACCTCGAGGAATCCTCCGAGGGCGAACCCTGCTCGTCCTGCCACGAGGTGGAGCGCAACGACGGCGGCACCCCGCTCATGCGCGCCTACCACCAGCAGTGCATCACCTGCCACGAGGACCAGGGCAAAGGCCCCGTCGCCTGCGGCGAGTGCCACGTGAAGTAGGACGGATCAACCCCGCAACAAAAAGGCTCCGGGCGCATGCGCCCGGGGCCTTTTGTTGTGATGCCTCCGGCGGCCAGAGGGGAAACCTCTTGAGAGAGGTTCCCCCTCTGGACTCCCCCTCCAGAACTTTTTGTCGCGCCTGCGGCGGGATGCGTACGAACGCGGTCATAGATACTGATATGCGTAAAATGGGTGTTGTGCTTCTTTGGCTATGCCGCAATCGGAATTAGATGGTATCAGGCAGGACGCATGCGACCGCACGACCCCGCCGAAGGCGCGCCAAAAAGTTTAGGAAAAAAGGGGGGATGGGGGTCCGGGGGAAGGGAAGAGGAAAAAGGGTACAGTCCGGGTACATAGGTAACACATTAGTCCGGGAACATGGGTAACA
>JACCQI010000009.1 GCA_015709315.1 Desulfovibrionaceae bacterium | reverse complement strand
AAAGATGTCAAAACGGCCGAAACCCTTTGAATACAAGGGGAAAAAGAAAACCCGTCTACCCAGAGAGTTACTCTGGAGAGACGGGTTGTCACCATAAAAATGGTGGAGGCGGGGGGAGTCGAACCCCCGTCCGAGAACGATCCGCGAAAGCGTCTACAGGTTTAGGTCCGGAATAAAGGTTCGCCGGGCGGGTTGCTCCGGGCCAGACGGCCGCCGGGCTAGTTCCTTGAAGTGTTTCGCAACAAGGGCAAGGAACGAACGCTTGATGCTAGCCCTATGAGTTGTCGATCCAGACCGCTTATAAGGCGTCGGCGGGTGAATCGTGACAAGCTATGTTGTCATGGTGCAACTCTGCAATTAAGCAGCCATTGCGTAGTCGTAATTGTCGTTGGCAATTATCTTTGTGGTCGATTTTTACGAGGCCATCGACCAACCTCGACCTGCGGCTTCGGCTTCAACTATCCCCGTCGAAACCAGTGCGCCCCCATGTCAAAGAACTCTTCGGCAAGACATATATAAGTAGTCTGGGCTGTTTGGCAACCAAAACAGTATATTGCCGCCCGTTTGGGCGGTACTCCTTATTTGATTTATTTTTATCTGTTGTTTTAGTGTGTTGTGTATTTTATAGATAAAGTCGTGAAAAAGTCTAGAAATATGAGGGGCGTATTTCAGCGGGTTTTGTAGCTGTTTTCAAGGGAAAGGCGGCGATTTTGGGTGTTAGGCAAAGCCCGTCGGGCGGGGATTTGTGAGGGTAAAATGTGGCGCAACGGCGGGGGCGAAGCTGCCCGCCGGAAGAGGGCGGGAATAATTTTTTATCATGTCGGGGAAATTGGTCGATGCCGCAGGCCGCTCCCGGAAATATCCACGTGGTTTTGCTTTACACCATCCCAATATGGAACAACTCAGTGAATGCCTGGATATATTTTATTTTCCCGAATCAATACCGCAATAAATTGATTGGACTTTTCATTTTCGCTTTCGTTGAAAAAAATTTCCATCCATGTAATTAAAACGTAGATAGGTGAATAGTCCATACTCATTAATGAGTATTTTAGGCGAAGACGTGAGAGGGACGATTGAGGAATTACGTTCAAGCTTTTCGGGACGTTTTCGGGAGAGGGTTCCTGACGGAGGGCGCAGTCAGGAAGCATGTGGAGCGGCATATAAAGCTTGATGCGATGCTGCCTGATTTCGCTTCATTCTTTTACGTGATTGAACTGCCGTCCCAAAAGTATCGTTTTATGGGACGCCATCAGGCCAATGTGTCCGGCTATTCCAATGAAGAGTTCATGGAGTGCGGCATTGAACTGTTTTTGAGCCGTATTCACCCCGAAGACGCTCCGATACTGCTGAATGAAATATATCCTTCATATGCGCAGATTTTGGCTGATTTTTCAGCGCCGCAACGCACCGAATTGCAATTGCAATATAATTATCGGTTCAAGCGAAAGGGGAGTGTGTACCTGAATTTAATGGAGCAGGTATATGTGCTGGAGCTTGACGACGCCGGAGGGCCGGCGCTGATGCTCGGCAATGTTATCGAGCTTGACGGCAAGAGCGTGTTGCCGGTCCGATTTGTATGTAAAAGGATCAATGAATTCGGCTGTCCCGAGATACTTTACTCCAAGACGTTTGCATCGGGTTTTGACCAGATGGATACCCTGACGGGGCGGGAGCTTGAAATCCTTTGCAAGTTGGCCCACGGCAATTCCAGCAAGGAGATCGGCGAGTTGCTGTCCATCAGCAGGCATACCGTGGATACGCACCGGCGCAACTTGTTGAGAAAAATGGAATGCAAATCAGTCGTCGAATTGGTGCGGGTCGCCTTTAACAACGGGTTGTTGTAACTCGCGGCATCAAAAAGCGGAAAACCCCGTGGAGCCATAGACTCCACGGGGTTTTCCGTTTTTGTGACGTTGAAATTCGGGTCGGAGCCGAAGGCCGCTCCATTTCATTATCTACGGGTGTAATTGGGGTGATATTTTCCCGCAAAATACTCATTGATGAGTATTGAGCGTGCGGATTTCTTGCGTAGTATTCGTCAGTGCGGCGAAAGGCGTCGTGGCGAAAATGAGGAGTACCAAATGAAGCGTATGCTGCTTGCAGTCATGCTCACCGTTTGCATGTGCGGCTGGGCCAATGCTGCGATGACCTATTATCATTTTGCGGGGAACGTAACGGAAACCGATCTTGGCACCGGGCTGTTCGTCGGCCAAGAATTGAAGTATGTCATTGGGTTCGATTACTCCATTGACGGTATCTATGTTGTTGACGGGGTGACATATGCATTGCCGGACGAAGCACTGAAAACCAGTTTTTATGCCGAGGCTTATACGGATCTTGTGTTCAACGGGACCGTGGATTTTGTCCATCGCCAGGGCGTGGACGAACGCTCGGCTTTCAGCACCAACAGTATGGGGGAATTCATTACTACGGTTCATGGTCACGACGAAATCCTCGACGCCGATTACAGCTACCGGCTCACAACACGCCTTCAGGGAAGCGGGGAAGAAGCCTTTGTCCGCAACTGGGCGCTCCATGAGAAACTGGAGGCGTTGCTGTGGTCTTCTTCGGCTGGATGCGGCAAAGGCGAGGTCGAACTGATCGGGATTTCGGACACATATAGCACTTCAACCCCTCTACCGGGCGCGGTCTGGATGCTCGGCGCCGGTCTTGCCGGGCTGGCCGGAATTCGACGCGGAAGAAGGCCGTGACATGCCTGTTTTGTCCGTTGCCGCCCCTCAAGGCAAACAAACATGGTTGAGCGTAATCTGCTCAGAGTAAATATTCTGGAGGTGAGAGATGCGAAAGACATTGGTATTGTTGGTAGTTGCCGTAACGATTCTTTTCATGGGGCATTCCGCCCAGGCGTATTCAAATGCATGGGTCGGGATAACTCTCGGTGTCCCTGTTTGGGAGGGCGTAACAATGCAAAAGGATTACGCGGGATATTCCTATGAAGCCTCCAGCACCGGGGAAGACGACGTCTACACCCACTCCCCGGAGACCGGAGCCTACGCCGGAGCCTGGGATGCTCAACTGCACGCGCCGTACGGAAGCTACGGGTACGTGTATTCCGAGGTGGGCGACAACGGGTTCTCCGTGTCCGCAAATTCCTATGCCGTGGAAAGTCCGCCGTGGACGTCGCCGAGCGGATTTGACGTGGATATGAGCTGGAACGAGTCCTCAAGTTTCATCAGAGGCTGGTGGGATTTGGTGGCTCTTGATTCGGGAACGGCTGCTTTTTCTCTGGACTATACCTATGCGGCAAATGCAGGGGCCGAATACTGGGGCTGGGCAGAGGGGCATTATGACCTGAGTTTTACGCTGTTGGAAAGAATGGCGGCGGGCATAGTGGGGATGCGAACCGTCGGCTATGATGTCTTGGAAGGCGATGTGTATATGCCGGCAATCGCGACCCCGATTTTCGACGCGGACAGCGGCACCCTCTGCTTCACCGCCGATTTGTTGGCGGATTCATATTACGTTCTTGTATTCACTGCGGAGGCCAAAAGCTTGGCCTCGGCCGCCACCGCCACCCCCATCCCCGGTGCGCTCTGGCTGCTGGGTTCCGGGCTTATCGGCCTTTTGGGCGTGCAGCGCAGGATGAAAACCTAGTTGTTCCGAATTCAGGAAAACTAGAAAGAAAGCCCGTGAAATCCATTTTGATTTCACGGGCTTTCAGTTTCATTCGTGGTAGCGAGGAGAGGACTTGAACCTCCGACGCTGCGGATATGAGCCGCATGCTCTAACCAACTGAGCTACCTCGCCACGTTTGTTCCGCCGAAGCGGAGACTGTCTATAGAACGTCTTCCCGCGCTTGGCAAGTGGAAAAGTCCCTGAAGCGGGAAAAAATGGAACCGCTTACAAAAACAGGAGAATCAGGGGGGCCAGTGCCAGGCGATACACGGCGAACGGGCGCAGGGTCAGCTTGCCGAGCAGGTAGATGAATCCCTTGATGGCCAGCCAGGCGGACAGGAAGGAGACCACGAAGCCGATGAGCAGGAAAAGGAGATCATTCAGTTCGAACAGTTGGTAACTTTTCATGAAATCATAGCTGGTTGCGGCGAACATGATGGGTACCGCCGCAATGAAGGAATATTCGGCGGCCACCGTGCGCCTGGCACCGAGCAGCATGCCCCCCATGATGGTGGCGGCGGAACGGGAAAAACCGGGCCACAGGGCCAGGCATTGAAACACGCCGATGCCCAGGGCGAGGCCGGGCGTGATCTCGTCCAGGGTGGTGACCGAGGCGCGCTTGTCCTTGGCTTCCACAATGAAGATGAGCACGGCTCCCACCGCCAGGGCAATGGCCACGGTGTATGGCGTAAAAAGGTATTCCTTGATGTAGTCGTGGGTAAGGAGGCCCACGATGACGGCGGGCAGGGAGGTGAGGAACAGCAGCCAGAGGCCGAATGGCCCGGAGAAACGCTGGTCCGGGTTCGGCTTTATCAGGCCCATGAACCGCTGACGATAGAGGACCACCACGGCCAGGATGGCCCCGAGCTGGATGATCACCTCGAAGGTCTCCGCCTTGGGTCCTGTAAAATCAAGGAGATGGCCGGTAATGATGAGATGCCCGGTGCTCGATATGGGGAGAAATTCGGTCAGTCCTTCGACGATCCCGAGGATGATGGCGACATACCAGGCGGTCATTGGTTCTCCGGTCGATGGGGTTGATGGTTTTGATTTGGTAGGGCTAGCCTAACTAACACAGTCTTGCAACCCCATCTAAGCTGGTGTATTTCGACGATGTCGAAACAATGATTAATACGGGAGCGATCCATGACCACCATTATGCCGCAGAGCGAACTGACCCGAAAGGCCATTGCCTGGATCTGCGAGAAGCAGGAAGAAGACAGGGGCGGTGCGTTGAACGCGTTGATCGAGGAAGCGGCGGTGCGCTTCAACCTGAGTCCCAAGGACGTTGAATTTCTTCAGCGTTTCTACCGTGATAAAAAAGATTAATCCGCCGAGTGAAGCTTCTTCAACGACAAATATTCCTTGAGCTGTCAAAGCTGTTTGGTCTGACGGTCTCCTGCCTGCTCGGTTTGATCCTGGTGGGCAGGATGCTTCAGTTGCGCTCGCTGTTCCTGTCCCAGGACATAGGCATTTTTCACATCCTGCAGCTCTTTTTCTTTCTGACGCCGTTTTTCCTGTTGCTCATCACGCCCATCGCCACCATGCTGTCGGTTTTCCTGACCTATCTGCGCATGAGCACGGACAACGAATTGATCGCGCTCAAGGCGAGCGGGGTGAGCCTCTACCGGATGCTTCCGGCCCCGGCCCTGTTCTGCCTTATGATGACGATCTTTACCTTTTTCATTTCATTCTGGGGGCTTGCGTGGGGCATGGACATGTTCAAGACCAAGCTCTATGAATTTGCCCGCACCAATTCCCGGTTTGCCCTGCAACCGGGCGTGTTCAATAAGGAATTTCCCGGTGTGACCTTTTACGCCCATCAGGTGGACAACGAGACCGGGGAGCTGAAGTTCGCCTTTGTCCGGGACGAATCCATCAAGGATTCCTCGGTGGTCATCGTTGCTCCCGAGGCCCGGATCGAGTCCACGCCCGAACTGGCCGAAATAAGGATAACCTTTCGTAATGGAAAGATATTCCGGGAGAGCGGGGACGAACTCAACGTCCTTCGATTCGGCAAGTACTCCATCAAGCTCGACTTGGGCAAGCTGTTGATGGGCTTCACTTTTGAGGACAAGGCCAAGGATATGTCCTTTGCCCGCTTGAGCGCCATCAGGAGCGATCCGGCTCAGGGACCGAGCCAGGATATGCGTTTTCTGCGAAAGGTCGATACGGAATACTTCAAGCGGCTGACCATGCCGGTGGGCTGCATCGTACTGGGCATGTTCGCCATCCCCATCGCCTACGTGTTCAGGGGACTTAAGCAGCAGTACGGCCTTTTGCTGGCCCTGGGACTGTTCCTGGTCTATTACACCATGTTTTCCGTGGGCGTGAGCATGAGCGAGAGCGGCCAGATGCCGCCTTCCGTCAGCCTGTGGGCACCCAACATACTGTTCGTGCTCGTGGCGGGCATCGGCATCCGCTACGCCAACCTTGAACGGACCCCCACGGTGGTCCAGTGGCTCCTGCATCTTCGTGAGCGCCGGGAGAGTGCCGCATGAGGGGATTCTTCGGCATAGGCGTCCTGAGCCGCTATCTGTTGCGCCAGAACCTCTATCTCATGGGGATATGTCTGTCCGTGGGCACCTGCATCTACCTGTTGTCCGACATCTTCGACAGGCTCGACGACTTTATCCGTGCCGGGCTCGGGGCGGAGACCATCCTGCTGTATTTCGTGGTCAAAACGCCGATGATCGTGTCCCAGCTCATGCCTGCGGTCTTCCTGTTGGCCATGGTCCTCCAGTTCGGCATCCTGGCTCGGTCGCGCGAACTGCTGGCCCTGCGCGCCGGGGGCGTCTCCTTTGTCTGGTTCATTCGGTTCTTCATCGTTTACGCCCTGTTCTGGAGCTGCGGACAGTTGATGTTCTCCCAGTTTCTCGGCGTGTTCGGCGACTACGAGGCGCACCGCATCTGGAAGGAGGATGTCCACAAGCGGCAGATCGACGAACTGACCATCAAGAACCTGTGGTTCAGGGACGGCCCGTTTATCGTTACGGCGGAAACGGCCCTTCCGGGCAAGAGCCGGGCCGAAGGCATCACGGTCTACGAGTTCACCACGGACAACCAGGAATTGATCCGCATACTGACCGCCAAGAAGGCATTGGTGGACGACCAGGGTTGGGGGCTGCTCGATGTGCATGAACTGGATACCCGCACGTTCGTCAGCGTGAACCGGGTCTCCCAGTTCTTGTCGGTCAGGCAGAATCTCAAGGCTTACGCGGCTGTCGAAGTCAAGGGGGACAAGGCGCGGCTGCCCTTGCTCGAACTGTCCAAGGCTATTAAAAAGCTTGAGGAATCCGGTTCCAACGTGGAGATTCTGCAGACCGTCTGGCACAGCAAGCTGTCATACGCCTTTTCCATCGTGATCATGGCGCTCATCGCCCTGGCGCTGGTCACATGGTCGGAGAACCTCTACGCCAATGTGGGTCTGGCGCTGGTGCTCATCTTTACCCAATACGGGATTCACGTCATGGGGGTTACGGCCGGGGAAAAGGGCGTTTTGCCGCCTTTTGCGGCCGCCTGGCTTGGCAACGCCGTCATGGGGTCGCTGGCGGGCGTGCGCCTGGCGTGGGAAACCGTCCCGGGGCTACAGGGTGCGGTCAAGAGAGGGGTCGCCGGGGTGATGCCCGATCAGGGCGATCACCGTGCGACGTAACCCCCCAGAATTTCCCAGAGTTTTTCTTCACCTCTGCCGGTCTTGCTGGAAAAGGCCAGCGGCTTCCTGTCCTGTTGCAGGATATCCCTCCACTGTTCCTGGAGTCTGGCCAGGTCGCGCTGCTTGGGCTTGTCCGCCTTGGTCAGCACCGGGATGACCGGGATGGACATGCGCCGCAGGTAGGAGGTCAGTTCCAGGTCGAGCTTTTGCGGGGGTATCCGTGAATCGAGCAGCACGACCACGGCCTTGAGTTGCTTGGTGGAGGTCATGTACCGCTCGATGAGCTTGGCCCATTTGTCCCGCTCGGTCTTGGAGCACTTGGCATAGCCGTAGCCGGGCAGGTCGACGAGGAAATAGCCGTCGGGATTGACTTTATAGTAGTTGAGGCTGCGGGTCTTGCCCGGCTTGGAGCTGATTTTCGCCAATTGCTTGCGTCCGGCCAGCCGGTTGACCAGGGAGGACTTGCCCACGTTGGACCGGCCGGCCAGGGCGATCTGGGGCTCCTCGAAATCCTCAAGCTGCTTGATTTCGTATATTGTTTTGACTAACTCGATGGTTCGGTTCATAAAGGAATACCGCTTTCGTCGTTGATTGATGCCGGTGCCACTGTTCTCTTTTTTCGAGGGGCGCGTCAAGAAAGCGATGAGGACAAATCGCATACTGCAAGGATAGGATCATGACCAAACGCACCTTCTTGATTCTGAATGGTCCGAATCTCGGGCATATCGGCAGACGCCAGCCGGAGATATACGGCTCGCGGACCATGGACGACCTGCCCGCGCTGCTTGAGAGCGTCATGGGCGGCAAGGCCGGGGACATCGATCTGGTCCATTTCCAGTCCAATTCCGAAGGGGCGCTCATCGACCGGTTGGAAAAGGCCCGCGAGAAGGGCATCGACGGCGTGGTTTTCAATGCCGGGGCGTATACGCACACCAGCCTGGCCATCGCCGACTGCCTGGCATGGATCGGCATTCCCTGCGTGGAGGTGCATTTGAGCAACATCTGGGCGCGGACCGGCCGGCCGCTTCGGCAACAGTCCCTCATGGGGGAGCGCTGCGTCGGCGTGATTGCCGGTTTCGGCATTCTGGGGTATGCCCTCGGTGTCCGGGCGCTCCTTGAGCGCCTGTCCGACTGATCGTGCGTGAACAACACCGGCGAATGCCGGGGGAAAATACGGAGTATATATGATCTCGACCAAAGATTTCAGGACTGGCCTGAAGATCGAAATTGACGGAAAACCTTTTGAAATCATCGAGTTCCAGCACTTTAAGCCCGGCAAGGGCGGTGCTATGGTCCGCACCAAGCTGCGCCAGATGAAGACCGGCCAGGTGCTGGACAAGACCTTCCGCTCCGGCGAAAAGGTGGCAAAGCCGGACATGGCCGTGACCGAAATGCAGTTCATCTACAAGGATGGCGAGAATTTCGTGTTCATGGACCTCGAAACCTACGAGCAGATGCACGTTCACACCGACAACGTGGGCGAGAAGGGCGGCTACATCAAGGAAGGGGACACCGTGAAGGTGCTTCTGTACAACGGCGAACTGATCGGCGTGGACCTTCCCGCCAACGTCAACCTTGCCGTGGCCCAGACCGACCCGGGTATACAGGGAGACCGCGTGTCCAACGCCACCAAGCCCGCCACCATGGAAACCGGCCTGAAGATCAACGTGCCGCTTTTCATCAACGAGGGCGACGTCATCAAGGTCGATACACGCAGTGGCGAATATCTTGGACGTGAATAAAAAGCGGACTTGCAACTCTTTGTGAAAATTGCGTAAAAAGGTCGTGGACAGCGTGCTGTCCAGGACCTTTTTCATCAAATGGGATAGTTGATGGCCAAACGACGGAATTCAGCGGTAAAAAACAGGAAAGCAAAGGGGCGCGGCACGGAATTCGTCGGCTTGTTTTTCCTTTTCCTTTCGGCATTTCTTTTTTTGAGCGTTTTGTCGTTCAGTCCGACCGACCCCAGTTTCAACCAGGCGGTGACGCCCGGCCATTCGGTGCAGAACGTCGTGGGCCGGGCCGGTTCCTATTGCGCCGGGCTGCTGGTCGAGTTCTTCGGTATGGGGGCCGTGTTCTGGCCCATCTATTTCCTGTATATCGGCCTGACCCGGTTCGTGTCCCGTTTGAAGCTGTCCGTCATCCGCTGGCTGGGCGTCGCCGGGTTGTTCATCGCCTTCGAGGCGTGGGCCATGCACCCCTGGTTCTCCAACGTGCCCGAGGACGCCTACGGGCTGATCGGCGGCGGCTATCTGGGACGCGACATCATCACCCGCTACACCATGCCGTACCTGCGGCCCGTGGGCACCTTCCTGCTCTGGGGATTCATCACCATCATTTCCCTGCAGGGCGTGCTCGGGTTCACCTGGACCTCCATCTGGAATCGTTTGGCGGCGTTGTTTGAGCGCTACAGGATAGGGGCCGCACTGCGAAGGGAGGCCCGTGCCGAGCGCCTCGCCGCCAAGCGCGGCCAAAGTGCGGACAATGACGGGACTTCCGACGACGACATGGGCCTGGAGTTCGTAAATCTTGAGGATGAGCCGACGGGTTCGTCACCGGCATCCAAGCCGAAGACCAAGCCGAAGCCGGCCGCACGGCCCGCGGCCAGGCCTGCCGCGAGCGGCGACCTGCCCGACACCGGGCTGTTGTCCGCTCCGCCGCACCAGGAGTCCAGCCAGACCCAGCAGGTGTTGCAGCCCCTGGCCGACCGGCTCAAGGAGTGTTTGAGCGATTTCAATGTTCAGGGCGAAATCCAGCAGGTGGTTCCCGGGCCGGTGGTGACCATGTTCGAGTTCAAGCCCGCACCCGGCATCAAGGTGAGCAAGATCGAAAATCTGACCGACGACATCGCCCTGGCGCTTCGGGCGGAATCCGTGCGCATCGAGGCCCCGATTCCGGGCAAGGACAGCGTGGGCATCGAGATACCGAATATCGACCGCGAGATGGTCTTTTTGCGCGAAGTCCTGGAATCCAATGAATTTACCGGATCCAAATCCCCCCTGACCCTGGCCCTGGGCAAGGACATCCATGGCGGCACGCGTGTGGCCGATCTGGCCAAGATGCCTCATCTGCTCGTGGCGGGTGCCACGGGCGCGGGCAAGTCCGTGGGCATCAACGGCTTTCTTTTGAGCCTGCTGTTCAAGGCCGGGCCGGAGGACGTCAAGCTGCTCCTGGTGGACCCCAAGCGCATCGAGCTGGCCCCGTACGCCGAGCTGCCGCACCTGGTCCATCCGGTGGTCACGGACATGAATATGGCCAAAAGCGCCCTGGAATGGGCGGTGTTCGAGATGGACTGCCGGTACGAGAAGATGGCCAAGCTCGGCGTGCGCAACATCGAGGGCTTCAACAAGAAGCTCAAGGAACTGGGCGAGCCGCTTCCCGAGGAATTCAAGGACATGAAGCCCATGCCGTATCTCGTCATCATCATTGACGAGTTGGCGGACCTGATGATGACGGCGGCCAAGGAGGTGGAGCAGTGCATCGTGCGTCTGGCGCAGCTTGCCCGCGCAGCGGGCATCCACATGATCCTGGCCACCCAGCGGCCCAGCGTGGACGTGGTCACCGGCCTGATCAAGGCCAACTTCCCCACCCGCATCTCGTTTTTCGTGACCTCCAAGTTCGACTCCCGGACCATTCTCGATTCCGTGGGCGCGGAGCGGCTGCTGGGCAAGGGCGACATGCTGTTCAAGCCCAGCGGCGGCAAGCTCAAGCGAATGCACGGGGCGTACGTGGACGAGACGGAAATTGCACAGGTGGTGGATTACTGGAAGAACGCCGTGCCCCAGGAGTTCGACCTCGATTTTTCCGATTGGAAGCAGGAAGCGGGCAACGGCGCGGGACACGGCGAGTTCGGCGAGTCGGACGACCCCGTGTACAACGAAGCGGTACAGTTCGTGCTTTCACAGGGCAAGGCGTCCATCTCGCTGTTGCAGCGGCGGTTCCGCATCGGCTTCAACCGGGCGGCACGGTTCATCGAGCAGATGGAGATGGACGGCATTCTCGGCCCCCAGGAAGGCAGCAAGCCGCGTCAGGTCATCAAGCCGGAATAATTGGAGATGAATATGCACAAAATATACGCTTTTCCCCTTGCCGCCATGGCGGTCCTGCTTTTTGCCGTTGCGGCCATGGCCGCCGATCCCGTTTCGGCGGAAGACCTGCCGGACCTGATCCAGCAGCGCTACGAGTCCCTCAATACCTTTCAGGCCGATTTTGTCCAGGAGTTGACCAACGTGGCCAGCGGCGAGGTGGAAGTCCGCAAGGGCCGGATCTGGTTCAAGCAGCCGTCCCAGGTTCGCTGGGAGACCGCCGAGCCGGAAAAGGAACTGCTGGTGGTCGGTCCCGAGTTCGCCTGGGACTATATCGAGGACGAGAAACTGGCCATCAAGTACGACGTCGCAACACTGCTTGATTCAAAGACGATTTTGCGCTTCATCTCCGGCCAGGCCAACATCAAGGA
Organism: Desulfovibrionaceae bacterium; assembly: GCA_015709315.1. GTDB lineage: Bacteria > Desulfobacterota > Desulfovibrionia > Desulfovibrionales > Desulfovibrionaceae > Pseudodesulfovibrio. The sequence continues at coordinate 67,383 of JACCQI010000009.1, read as the reverse complement.
AGACTTTGTGGTCAAGACCGAATGGCAGGGCGCCGACGAGGTGCGGGCCAAGTGGGGCAAGGGATTCACCGTGCTCCAACTCGTCCCCAAGGAGGCGGAACCCGGCATGGTCCTGGCCTTCATCGGCGTGGAGCCGGACACCGGCCTGCTCAGGCAGGTGATGATCGTGGATTTCTACGGCAACGGCAACGAAATGCGCCTGTCCAACGTGGACCTGAACGTGGACCTGACACCCGAAATGTTCACCTTCGAGCCTCCCTCCGAAATCACGGTGGAGGACAACACCGAAGGGTTCTAGGCCAGTTTGACGGCCTTTTTCAGGGCCAGCACTTCCCCATCGCTCAACTCGCGGCACTGGCCGCGCTTGAGATTGCCCAGGCTTATGGGGCCTTGGCTGACGCGCATGAGCCGCAGGATGGTCATGTCCAGTTCCTCGCACATGCGTCGGATCTGCCGGTTGATGCCCTGTATGAGGGTGATCTCGAACTGCTGGGTCCCGGCCACGGGCTTATTGACCTGCACCTTGGCCGGAGCGAGCTTGTCGCCGTCCTTGAGGGCCATGCCTTTCCGCATGACCGCCACGGCCGCGTCGGGTACGGTTCCGCGCACGGTCACCCGGTAGACCTTGGGCAGGTGGAATTTGGGATGGGTCAGCCGGTAGCAAAGATCGCCGTCCGTGGTCAGCAGCAGCAGACCCTCGGAGAAGAAGTCCAGCCGCCCAACGGGAAACGGCCGCAAATCCTTGTATTTTTTCGGGAGCAGATCGAGTACGGTCTTGCGTCCCTGCGGATCGCTGGCCGTGGTCACGGTCTCCACCGGCTTGTGGAGGAGGATGGTCACGTCCGCGCCCTTGCCGGGCAGGACAGCGGGCTTGCCGTCGACCACGACGGAGTCCGCGCCCGGATCGATCTTGATGCCGGGCGAGTCCGCAACGGTCCCGTTGACGGTCACCTTGCCGGCGAAGACGAGTTCGTCCGCGCCCCGGCGGGAGGCGATGCCGCATTGGGCGATGTATTTGTTGAGCCGGATGAGGGCTTGCGTTTCGGGCATGCCCCCCTGTTTAGACGCGAATGGTCTTGGACGCAAGCTGGAAACTGGTCACCACGTCGAGCATGTTGGTCGTCTGGCCCACACTTTTGCTGTCGGTCAGGCCGAAGAACTCGAGGCAGGTGCCGCAGACCAGGAGGGAAACGCCGCTGTCCACCAGCTTTTTCAGTCCTTCCTCGCACTTGTGGCCTTTGATGGCCAGCTTGACGCCGCCGTTGACCAGGATGACGCGCCACAGGTCGGGGCCGAGTTCCGGGAGGGTGGAGATGAAATTGTACATCAGGCTGCCGCCCAGCTCATCGTCGCCGGAGCCGATGACGTCCGAGGCGATGAAGACCAGGATCTTCTGGTTGTCGAGATCCGCGATTTCCTGTTCGCTCATGGTTTCGCAGACCGGGCACTGGCCGTCATCGGAACGGACGGCGGTCACGGTGAACTCGCTGCCCGCACCCGTATACGTGACGCAGTACCCCTTGAGGGTAAGAAAACGGGTCACGTTTTCCCGTGCCGGGTCGTTGTCCACCACGACGATGAGCTTTTCAGGATTGTCCCGCTCGACGGAATCCTTGCATTTCAGGACCGGCTGGGGACAGGGAAGGCCTTTGCAATCAAGTGTAATATCGGACATGTACGCTCCTTTGTGGAGAAATGGGACCATAGATCAAAACGTTTGGTCAAATAGATAATGACTATTGTGCGGGTGTTGTCCAGACTTTGCCGTCAATAGGTTCTCCGCTTGCCCTTCGGAGGCCGACACCGTATAGCATGGGAAAACAACCGATGGTTATTCAAGATGAAAATACCGATTGATCCGGCCTGGTTCACCCCGCTTTTCACCGTCCTCTACCGTCTGTGGATTCGGTCCATCCGTTTTACCCTGGTGGGCAGCAGCGAATTCATCGAACTCAACGAGAGCGGCCAGCCCGTCATCATCGCCCTGTTTCACGGCGAGTTGTTCCCGGTGACCGGCTTCGGGAGCACGCTGACCTCCAACCTGGTGACTTTCGTCAGCCAGAGCAAGGACGGTGAAATCATCGCCCGCGTGCTGGAGCGTCTCGGCCATGTCACGGTGCGCGGTTCCAGCTCCAAGGGCGGCGTCAGAGCTTTGCTGCGGGCCAAGCGGATCATGGAGCGTGACCGGCGCATGGCCGTGTTTACCGTGGACGGGCCGCGCGGTCCCCGGCAAAAGGCCAAGGGTGGGGTTCTCTTCCTGGCCCAGCGGGCCGGGGCCAGGATCGTCCCGTTCAGGGCCTTTCCCGAGCGGGCCAAGGTGTTCGACAAGTCCTGGGACAAGTTCACGCTACCCATGCCTTTCAGCCGGTGTACGATCCGCATCGGCGAGCCGTTCGACGTGACCGGCGAACGGCTGGACGAGGCCGTGCTCAAAAGGGAGCAGGAGCGGCTGGAACAATATATGCTTTCCCTGCAACCCGACGCATAAGAAAGGGACGCCGTGGCGTCCCTTGTTCCTACTCGATTTTCATTCTTGCGGTTCCGTCCTTGTAGAAGGGCAGTGAAACCTTGGCGGCCTCAAGTTCGGCGCGGGCCGTCTTGACCGTGAAGGCGTCCTTGTCCGCATCCTCGGCCCGGACATAGGCCAGGGCGATGCAGTGGCCCAGGCTCGGAGCGAACGAGCCGCTGGTGATCACGCCGGTCTTTTGGCCGTCCACCCACACCTCGTCGTTGTGCCGGGCCGTGCGGCGTCCGTCGATGGACAGGGCGATCAGGGATTCCCGGACCGTGTCCAGCCCGGACTTGCCGATGTATTCCGATTCCTTCTTTAGGAAGAAGCCCGCTCCGGCCTCCCGGGGCGTGTGGTCCTCGTCCAGGTCCTGGCCATAGAGCGGATAGCCGATCTCAAGGCGCAGGGTATCGCGCGCGCCCAGGCCGACGGGTTCGACCCGCTCGTCCGCCGCCAGCTTTTCCCAGATTTCCATGGCCCGGTCGGCGGGCAGGTAGAGTTCGTACCCCAGTTCGCCCGTGTACCCGGTTCGGCTGACGATCATGGGGAATCCAAGGGCGTCTGTTCTCTCAAAATTAAAGTATTTCAGATGATTCCATTTGCAATCCATGAGGTCGTTGAGGACCGCGAGGCTTTCGGGGCCTTGGACGTCGATTTTGCCCGTTTGGTCGCTGATGTCGGTCAGGGCCAGCCCGTCGGGCAGGTTGGCCCGGATGTGGTCGAAGTCCTTTTGCCTGCATGCGCCGTTGACCACCAGCATGTATTCGTCCTCGGCCAGGCAATAGATGATCAGGTCGTCGAGGATGCCGCCGGACGATTTGAGCAGGAAGCCGTAGCGGCACTTGCCCGTCCCGAGGGTGTCCAGGTCGTGGCTGACCACCTTGTTAAGCGCGTCCTTTGCGCCCGCGCCGGACAGGCTGAATTCGCCCATGTGGCAGATATCGAATACGCCCGCCTTCTCGCGCGTGTGCTTGTGTTCGACAATGATGCCCTTGTACTGCACCGGCATGTCGAACCCGGCGAACGGGGCCATCTTGGCGCCGTTTTCACGGTGCCATGCGGTCAGCGGGGTGGTTGCGAGATTTTCCACAGAATGCTCCTTTGAAAGTTCTAGGGCTGGTTCGGGGATGCGCCGCTCAAGACCCGGGATTTACGGATGGACCGGAATTCGTCGAGTAGCATGACCAGCAGTTGATACATACGTTTGATGTCCCGTCCGTACGGGGAAAGTCGTTTTTCGTCCACATTCACGTACTTGCGCCGCAGGTATGAATCCGCGACCACTTCGTTGCCGATGATCAGGACCTTGACAACCAAATTGTCGAAATAGTTTACGATTTCGTACTTCAGTTCGTTCAGGATCTGGGTCATCAGTTCGAGCATGCGGTGATAGGAGATGGGTTCGCCCCGGTATTTGCGCTCCCGCAAGTCCTCAAGGATGCGGACCTTGCGTGCCTGTTGGATCTGGCCGTACCTGGCCCAGACTTCCTGGTGCAGGTCGTGCAGCTCGTCAAAGGCGGCGTAGTTGTCCGGGGAGAGCAGGTATTCGTCCAGGACCCGGACGATCTGGGAATAGTAGTCGTCGGAATAGTCCACGATGCGGTGCATGTGCTTGGAGAGCCAGACGTAGAGCACCTTGAGCCGGTCCTCGTGCGAATCCGTGCCGGTGAGGATTTCGCTGCGCTTGTAGTTCACGGGGATGCGGTATTCCCCGCGCACGATGTCGTTGAGCCGCAGGATCATGTTGCGGACGTTTTGGATGATGTTCAGCCCCTCCTTGACCTCTCCCGTGAGGGGATGGATGATCTCCTGGGTGCGTACCGACAGGGCGCGGTCCTCGCGCACGTTCCGAGGGCTGTAGTCGTGCTGCTGGTAGGTGACGCGGAGGATGACCACCCGTTTTTTCGCATCCACGAAGTATCCCTGGTCCTTGAGCAGTTCGATCAATTCCTTCTGGTTCTCGTGAACCTGAACCAGCGCGATCTTCTCCACCTGCGGGTGCTTGAGCCTTTTTCGATGCGTGCCCTCGGGCGGGGACATGAGCGTGGTGATGGTCCGGTCGCTCTGGCCCAGCACGCGCACGATGAACCGTTCATGCTGCCGGAGCAGGCGCAGGGCGAACATGGCCGAGGAGGTGCGCCGCTCGGAAACGATGGGGAATCCGTGCAGCTCCATGAGGAATTGGTACACGAAAAGCCGGTTGCATTCGTACATGATGGAATTGCCCGGCTTGAACTTGCCGATCTTCAGCCCGAACTGCTTGAGTTCGCTGTCCAGGTTGGAGGGCAGCGAGGCGTAGATGCCCTGCAGGGTGAACCGGCCGGAGGAATCATGGGCCAGTATATGCGCCCGTTCCAGCTCCAGGAGAAAAGGAAGCATGGCCGGGTAGTGCTGCATGGTGCAGATATCCTTGCAGTCGAATTTCTTGAGGAAATCCTGGCGATACCGTTTGGGCAGACGACTTTGGAAGGTGCGGGTGTTGGTGGCGATCATGTTGCTTTCCACCGTGCAGTTGACCCGCTTGAGCATGTCCTCCCATTCAGATGGAGCGTGCAGGGTGTCGTACTGGAATATCTCCTGGAAGGAGTTCAACTGGCGCTCGAAGGCGACCATGGTGAATCCCGGCAGGTTCTTGAATTCGTACAGATCGACCTCGAAGGAGGGCAGGAGTTCGCGGGCCTCCACAAGCGGGTACTTGTCGACCTCGAAATAGGGCTTGAGGAGACAGTGCTTGATGTGCTCGTAATCGATGAATTCCTTGAGTTCCTCAAGCGTCCGCAACTGAGGGCCGCGGTTTCTCCCCCGCCGTTTCCCCCGGTAGTTGGGTGCCTTGCTGAACGCCTTTTTCCACATGAACTGATCGACCTTGCCGGATGATGTGACGCGGGGAAAATACCCGCATGAACAGATCATCAAAACATACACCCATACGACGCGGAATACAATGATTTGAGCGGAATGTTCATTGCTTTCCCGCTGTTTGGGCGGGGAGCGGCGATCTGGGCGCCCCGCAGCCAACGATTATATCAATAGGCTCATATCATTGACACTCTCGAAGCAGTTGGCTATGTTTATTGCCTTGGCTATTGAATAACCTTTATCACGGTTGGAATAGGGGATTCGGGGATGAAGAAAAAGGATCAATGCCCACGCTCGAAAATAAATGAGCAGTACTGTACGTGTTCGTACAATTGCGACAAGCACGGGCTGTGTTGTGAATGTCTGCATTATCACAGACAGCGCGGCGAGCTGCCCGCCTGCTATTTCACCGAGGAAGAAGAAAAAACCTACAACAGGTCCATCGAATTTTTCATCCAGCGCAGGTCTTGAGCGGCCTTGTATCATGTTTCGGCAAGGGGCGGTTCATCCGCCCTTTTTCTTGAGGAGGCATTTCGTGTCGATTGACTATACCATGATCATGGACGGCCTGAAGGCCGCGGCCGCCAAGGCGGGGGACATCGTCAGGGACGGGGCGTCCAAAACCCGCAACGTCCGCCACAAGGGGCGCATAGATCTGGTGACCGAAACGGACATGGCCGTGGAGTTGATGCTCAAGGAGGAGCTTGCCCGTCTGCTGCCCGGCTCGGATTTCCTGGCCGAGGAAACCGCCAACGACACGCGGCCCGGCGAACTGACCTGGATCATCGATCCGTTGGACGGGACCACCAATTTCGCCCACAACCTGCCGTTCGTGGCCAATTCCATTGCCCTGTGGCACGAGGACAGGGTGGTGCTCGGCGCGATCAACCTGCCGCTCATGGGCGAGCTGTTCACGGCCGTGGAGGGGCAGGGCGCGTATCTCAACGACGCTCCCATTTCCGTGTCCGGGGAGGACGTCATGGAGCGGTGCCTCCTGGCCACGGGATTCCCGTATGACATCAATGCCTATCTGGAGCCGGTCATCAAGAACCTGAGGCGGCTGCTGCCGCTGGCGCAGGGCATCCGCCGCCCCGGAGCCGCAGCGCTGGACCTGGCCTTCGTGGCCTGTGGGCGGTATGACGGTTTTTATGAAAACGCGCTCAATCCGTGGGACACGGCGGCCGGGCTGCTGCTGGTCCGGGAAGCGGGCGGGCGCGTCAGCGAATTCGACGCGGCCGTGCCGTATCGTTTCGGGGCCACGTCGATCCTGGCCACCAACGGCCGTATTCACGAAGAGTTGAGCGCCCTTCTCTGCGAGGAGGGCTAGGCCGGGGAGAGCAGCCCGGATTCCCAGAGCACGACCAGATTGGGCGTAAGCAACTCCCTGAATTCCTTAACAAGGCATGTCAGTTCTTCCTGGGAGTAATAATAGCCTTCGTCCACCTCGTCACCGTTGGGTATGATGGGCAGGGTGTTCTTGTACACGGCGTACAGGGAAACACGCTCGAACCCCGTTGTCGGTCCTGCGGGCAGTTCACGGACCAGGACGGGATGCTCCACATCGAGGTTCAGCTCGTGGTCGAGCGCCCGCAGAGCCGCGTCATAGGTGGATTCCCCGGCCAGCGGGTGGGTCCGGGCGGAGATGTCCCAGCGGCCGGGAAAGAACTGCTTGAACCGATTGCGCCGCTGGAGATAGATTTTTCGCTCGGGATTGAAGACCATGACCTGGACCGAGCGGTGCATGAGCAGTTGCCGATGCACCAGTCGCTTGGGCATGATGGCCAGAGGGCGGTTGTCTTCGCTGATGACCTCGATGGCCTGTCCGTCCTGAATGCTTTCCAGCGTCTTGGTGTCGAATATCATGGGCTTTTGATGGAATCCTTTGTTTTGGTTATCAAGACCTATACACTTGATGGCTTGATATTTCCAGTACCTTGAAGAGGTTGGTTCGATGAAAGACGAAGTGGCGCGATTGGGTGCCGAGGACGTCCGGGACCTGATGGTCCTTGAAAAACTGTGCTTCAGCTATCATTGGACGCAGGAACAGTTTCTCCTGGGCCTTGAGCGGAACGCCTACCGCGTTCTCGGCATCCGCCGGGCCGGAGTCTTGGTCGCCTATCTCGCCTTTTCGATCATCAAGGATGAGATGGAAGTCCTTAACCTGGCAGTGCATCCCGATTTCCGGCGGCGTGGTTTGGGGGAAAAGCTCTTGCGGGAGTGTTTCAGGGTTTGTATCGAGGAAAACGTCGGTAAAAGTTTCCTGGACGTAAAGATTTCCAATGAACCGGCGCTGGGATTGTATCGAAAATTCGGTTACAAGCAGATCGGCATAAGAAAAAAATACTACCCGGACACCCGGGAGGATGCACTATTGTTTCGCTATGATTTTGTATGACAAAACAGCAGGGGATGAAAAAAATGAAATGCATTGACGACATTGATATTAAAGGGAAAAGGATCCTTTTCAGGGTGGACTTCAACGTGCCGCTGGAAGAGGGGATCATTACCGACGACAACCGGATCAAGGCGGCCGTCCCGACCATCAAGTACGCCCTGGACCAGGGCGCGTCCGTGATTCTGTGCGCTCACCTGGGCAAGCCCGGCGGCAAGGTCGTGCCGGAGCTGTCCCTCGGTCCGGTGGCCAAGAGGACCGGCGAACTGCTCGGCGTGGCCGTGCCCCTGGTGCCCGGCGTGATCGACGACCAGGCCCGGCTTGTGGCCGAGTCCCTTGTGCCCGGTCAGGTCGTCATGCTGGACAACCTGCGCTACAACCCCGAGGAGACCGGCAAGACTCCCGAGGCCCGGGGCGATTTCGGCAAGCGCCTGGCGGAATTGGCCGATGTCTATGTCAACGACGCCTTTGGCGTCGCCCACCGCGAGAACGCGTCGGTCGTGGACGTGCCCCGGCACATCAAGGGCGCGTGTTGCGCCGGGTTCCTGCTCAAGCGGGAGAACGACTTCCTCGGCGATGCCCTGAAAGACCCCAAGCGGCCGTACGTCTGCGTTTCCGGCGGGGCCAAGGTGTCGACCAAGCTCGGCATACTGAACAACCTGCTGGGCAAGGTGGACGACATCATCATCGGCGGGGCCATGGCCAACACCTTCCTTCTGGCCCAAGGGTACGGCATGGGCAAGTCCCTGATTGAAGAAGAGCTTGTGGGCGACGCCAAGTCCATCATGGAAAAGGCGGAATCCATGGGCTCCAGGCTTCACCTGCCCGTGGACTTCAAATACGCCAAGACCCACAAGGCGCAGTCCGCCGAGGGCGTCTGCACGGCTGAAACCGTTCCGTCCGACGCGTTGGTGCTTGATATCGGGCCGAAAACGATCGAGAATTTCGTATCCGTGCTGGCCGGGGCCAGGACCGTTGTCTGGAACGGCCCCATGGGTCTGTTCGAGACCACGGCCTTTGCCAAGGGGTCCCTGGCCGTGTGCCAGGCCGTTGCCGACCTCAAGGACGCATTGACCATCGTGGGCGGCGGCGACACGGACGCCCTGGTGCATCTCATGGGGCTGGCCGACTCGTTCAGCTTTATATCCACCGGGGGCGGATCGTTCCTCGAATTTCTCGAAGGCAAGGAGCTTCCCGCCTTCACGGCCTTAAAGGAGTGCATGCAATGAAAAAACTGATGGCCGCCAACTGGAAGATGTACAAGACCTGGGACGAGGCGGAAACCACGGCCAGGGAACTGGTCGGGCTGACGGCCGACAAGCTGCCCGAGGACCGCGAAGTCCTTGTTTTCCCGCCGTTCACGGCCTTGAAGGGCGTGTCCAATGCCTTGGACGCGGACGGGTTCTTTGCGGGCGGCCAGGACTATTACATAGAGAAAGAGGGTGCCTTCACCGGCGAAATCTCTCCGATGATGCTCAAGGATGCGGGCGCGGCCTACGGCTTGACCGGTCATTCCGAGCGTCGGCACGTGCTGGGCGAAGGGGACGAATTCGTGGGCCAAAAGACCGCCTACGGCCTGGAGTGCGGCCTCAAGGTGATTTTGTGCGTGGGCGAGAAGATCGACGAGCGCAGGGCCGGGAAGGTCGAGGAAGTGCTTGAGCGCCAGTTGCGCGCGGGACTTGCGGACGTGCCCAGGGATGTGGCCCCGGATCGTCTTTCCGTCGCCTATGAGCCGGTATGGGCCATCGGCACCGGCGAGGTGGCCGGTCCTGCCGAAATTGTGGACGCCCATGGATTCGTCAGAAAAATCCTCGTTTCGGTGTTTGGAGAAAATGCCAATGAAATGAGGATATTGTACGGTGGAAGCGTCAAGCCGGACAACTGCGGCGAGATTATTGCGCTTGACAATGTCGACGGAGTGCTGGTAGGAGGCGCGAGCTTGCAGAGCGAAAGCTTTTCACGGATCGTGCTGGCTGGCTCCGCAATCGCTAACAAGGTATAAAAAAAGGGAATTATCGTGGAAACTTTCGTCATCGTCATTCATGTTTTGGCTTGCATCTTTCTGATCGGCGCTGTAATGCTTCAGTCCGGCCACGAGGGGATGGGAGTCATCTTTGGCGGCGGAAGCAGCACCATGTTCGGCAGCTCCGGTGCGGGCGGACTTCTGGTAAAGGTTACCGCCGGCCTGGCAACGGTCTTCCTGGTGACTTCCCTTGGCTACAATATCCTGACCGGCAACAAGGTCTCCGACGAGGGGTCCATCATGCTGAACAGTGACGCTGCCGTCGAAACGACGGCCCCGGCCGAACCGGCCAAGCCCGGCGTCACCTTCCAGGATACCGGCGACGAAGCCAAGAGCGAATAAGCTCAAAGCATATACGTGCCGAGGTGGTGGAATTGGTAGACACGCTGTCTTGAGGGGGCAGTGGAAGAAATTCCGTGGGGGTTCGAATCCCCCCCTCGGCACCACGTAATCAAAAGGGTTGTAGCCAACAGGCTGCAACCCTTTTTCTTTGTAATTCTCATTGCGTCATCCAGGCCGGAAATGCAGATTTCAAATTGCCGCCGTGCCTGATTGGAGGAGGCCTGGCTTTGGTTTCGTTATGCCTGTCGCCGGTTTTGTCGCACAACTCGCTGAAAAATATCGATTTATGCGCCATCTGAGATGGCCTCAAGTATAATTCCCGCCTAAAATTAATTTATGCCTTTTTATTGACGTTCAAATTCTGATGAATTAAAAATTAAATATAGGAATAGTATAATTTGATCAGGATTGATTGAATTTCAATTTAAAGGCAAAGGAAGCGTCAAACGGTCAATGTAACAACAGTACCTTTTATTGTTTAATGGGCTGTTTCTCAAGATGGTTTACCAGCGGCATTTCCGGAGTTTCATATTATGGAACATATGCCGTCGAATGTAATTCACTATTTGAAAGAGGAGAATAGCACATGGCACGAAATAAAAAGGGCACTGGTGCTTTCAGCTCCGAACGGCGAAACATTCTGAAGTTTGGTGCGCTTTCCTGCGCAGCCGGAGCTGCGGGAGGGAGCGGGCTGCTCGGATTGAGCCATTTGTTCCAGCCGACGGAAGCCGAAGCTTTCGACGTTCCTAAGGCATCCGATGATCCATTCATCTACACCACATGCGTCAACAACTGCGGCAGCACGTGCGTGTTGAAGGCGTTCGTCAGGAATGACAAGGTGGTCCGCATCGAAACGGATGACGGTGTGGAAGATGATTGGGAAAACGGCATCTTCCAGATTCGGGCCTGTCCGCGCGGGCGGTCCATGCGGCGGCACATGTATTCCCCCGGTCGGCTGAAGACACCGCTCAAGCGGGTCGGCAAGCGGGGCGAGGGGAAGTTCGAGCCGGTCTCCTGGGACGAGGCGTTGGACATCGTGGCCGCGAAGTTGAAGCACTGCATAAAGGAATACGGCAATGCGTCCGTGTACAGCCATTATGCCAGCGGCGTCATCACCGGCCCCATGACCCGGCGCGAGAACTTCTGGAGGTTGATGAATCTCCTGGGCGGTTTCTCGCTCGGCTATTCCGATTACAGTTCCGCCCAGAACCAGGCGGGGCTTCGGTATCTCTACGGCAAGCCCGGCTATTCGGGGAACGCCATTTCGGACATCGTCCACACCAAGCTGGCCGTGTTCTTCGGCGCGAACCTGTGCGAAACCCGCTCCAGCGGCGGCGGCCTGCAGTATGAGATCATGGAGGCCAAGCGCAAGGGCAACACCCGGATCATCATCATCGACCCCCGGTACACCGATACCAGCGTGGCCGTTGCCGACGAATGGATTCCCATCCGTCCGGGCACCGATGCCGCTTTGGCCTCGGCCCTGGCCTATGTGCTCATCAAGGAAAACATGATCGACAGGGAGTATCTGAATACTCACTGCGTAGGGTTCGACGTCGCGACTCTTCCCGAGGGCGCGCCCGAGAACTCGTCCTATTCCGATTATATAATGGGCACCGGCTACGACATGGTTCCCAAGACGCCGGAATGGGCCGCTTCCATCACGGGCATTCCTGCCGCCAGAATCTACGGACTGGCCAGGGAGATCGGCCAGGCCAAGCCCTGCTACATCATGCAGGGATGGGGCGTTCAGCGCCAGGCCGCTGGCGAAATGAACGTGATGGCCATTGCCGCGCTGGCCAACCTGACCGGCAACGTCGGCCTGCGGGGCGGCAACAACGGCGACCTGGATGCCTACCATTCCAGCAAGACGCCGCGCATGCCCATCGGCCAGAACGCCGTAAAGACCCGGTTCCCGGTCTTCCTGTGGCTCAAGGCCGTTGAGGACGGCAAGAGCATGACGGCGGACCAGGACGGCATCATCGGCGGAGACCGGTATCCCGCGGACATCAAGTTCATTTGGAACTACGCGGGCAACACGCTCATCAACCAGCATTCGGAGATCGCCGAAACCGAGCGCGTCCTCTCCGACGAGAGCAAATGCGAGATGATCGTGGTCATGGACACCCACATGACTTCGAGCGCGAAGTGGGCCGATATCGTCCTGCCGAGCTGCATGTACCCGGAACAGACCGATATCGTTGGTCCCAGCTACGCCATGAACACTGATTGGGCGTTGCTCACCGAGGCCGTGAAGCCCTTCTTCGATTCCAGGCCGGTTTACGACGTGTGCGTGGACCTGGCCAGAAGGATGGGCGTGGAACAGGAGTACACCGAAGGCCGCGACAGGGAAGGGTGGATCGAACACCTCTACCAGACCGGCACGCGGAAGATATTCCCGGAAATGCCCGCGACCGTGGCCGAAGCCCGCAAGCTGGGCGTCCACTATCGCGCCAAGAGCAGGGACTTCCCGGTTCCCTTCGCCGATTTCCGCCAGGACCCTGTGGCGAATCCGCTGAAGACCCCGTCCGGCAAGGTGGAGCTGTATTCCGCAGCGCTGTACGCCCTGTCGCAGAAGCGCAAGCTCGACAGCAACGTGCTGGGCGACGTCATCCCGTTCGTACCGCAGTATGTTCCCACCTGGGACGGCTGCGAGGACGTCAAGGCCAAGGAGACGTATCCGCTGCAGCTCATCGGCTTCCACTACAAGGGGCGCACGCACTCCCATTACGCCAATGTGGATTGGCTGCTGGAAGCGTTGCCGCAAATGGTGTGGATCAACCCCATCGATGCCGCCCAGCGGGGCATCAGTCACAATGACATGGTCAAGGTGTCCAACGAGCGTGGCGAGGTACACATCCGGGCCAAGGTCACGCCGCGCATCATTCCGGGCGTTCTCGCCATGGGGCAGGGCGCCTGGCACAGGCCCATGGCCCAGGGAAGCAAGGTGGACGTCGGAGGCTGCATCAATACTCTGACCAAGTACCGGCCCACGGCCATCAGCAGGGCCAATCCCATGCACACCAACCTCGTCCAGGTGGACAGGATATAAGGAGGCGGCCGTGATTGATCTGAACCAAGAACTCGTCTTTGTGATGGATTCATCCCGGTGCATCGGCTGCAAAACCTGCATGATCGCCTGCAAGGACAAGCATGACAATCCCGTCGGCGTCTCATGGCGCAAGGTGCTTGAATGCACCTCCGGGGATTGGGCCCAAGCGCCCGACGGCTCGTACACGCAAAACGTACTTGCCTATTACATGTCCGTGGCCTGCAACCATTGCGAGAATCCCATCTGCGTCTCAGTCTGTCCCACCGGCGCCATGCAGATTGTCGAAAACGGCATTGTGGCCATCGATACCGACCTCTGCGTGGGCTGTGGCGAATGCCGGTGGAACTGTCCCTATTCCGCGCCGGTTTTGGACCGCGCGAAGAAGCATATGACCAAGTGCGACATGTGCCGCGACTATCTGGCTGTCGGGAAGCTGCCCGCCTGTGTCGCTGCGTGTCCCAGCCGGGCCCTGACAATCGCACCGCGCAAGGAAGCCGTTGCCAAGCTCGGACGGGCCGAAGCCGCTCCGCTGCCTCCGAGCGGACTCACTGAACCCAACCTGTGTCTGATCAAGCACCGGGACAGTCTCTCGGTAAGCAAGTCGGCCGCCGTGTTGGCAAACAGAGAGGAGTTTTAGCCATGACATACGAGTATCCTCTTGTCTTCTTTACCGTCCTCGGACAACTCGCTGCCGGCATCGCGCTCCTCATCTGCCTGACGGGGCTGCAAAAACATCCGGCCGAGGAACGGCGCGCCTGGATTGTGTCGCTGGCGACTCTTGCCGTGGCCGGCGTGAGCGCCTTCTTCCACCTGCAATCGTTCGGGGCGACACCCTTTGCCCTGTCGAATGTGGGGAGTTCGTGGCTGTCGCGCGAGATACTCCTGGGAGCCATCTTCTTCGTTCTCATCGCTCTGCGCGTCTGGAACGTGCTCAAGGCAGGCACCAATTGGCTTGTGGGCATAGTGGGCGTCATCTTCGTTCTGGTTATGAGCCAGATCTACGCCCAAAACGCCGTCGCGCCGCTGTGGCATTCCTGGGGGCCGATTCTGTCCTTCCTGGGAACCATGCTCCTGCTCGGCGGGACGGCGGTCCTGGCCTTGGCCCCGGATGCGTGGGAACGGCCCGCCGTGGTCGCCGGAGTGAGTTCGGCGTTGGTGGGAGGGCTGTTTGCCCTGTCCATGCCCATCTTCTGGGTGGGCGGCGTGCTGTCCCCGCTGAATCCCGTGCTGTTGGGAACCTTTGCCACGGCGACCATTTGCGTGACTTTGACGCAGATGACCTGCTTTGCCGCAGGAGGCGTCCTGACCGCCTTTGGAGTTCCCGGGAAGCGCATGTTGGCCCAGATCGGGTTCGTCATCATACTCGTCGGCGCGGTTGTCGGCCGCATGCTCTTCTACGCTGCCAACATCCGGCTGGGCGGTTAAGATGATGCATTTCAATAATCACAGGCGTCAGCCGGGGGAGATGTGAAGCATGTCGGTTGCTGAACAGTCTACGGCTTACAATCCCGCGGCCGACGCGGGCAGCCCGACGGCGCTGGGGTCCTTTCTCCAGTTTGTCGGCGTGGCGTGCAATGGATTCAACCTTATCGCCGGGGAGTCCGGCAGGCCCGTCCTGAACAGGGCGGCAAGCCTGTCGGACTCCTGGCGAGTCTTTTTTGAAAACATCGGTCTTGACGATGCCCCGGTGGAGTTTCTGGGAAAAGACATCCGCGCCCTCCTTGAGGACGAAGCCGAATTGAAACGGGCTTTGGATGAGTTCAACGGGGTGTTCCACATGCCCGAACTTCCAGTGCCCCTGTGGGAATCCGTGTGGCTTTCCAAGGAAAAGATACTGTTCACCGAGGAAAGCTTCGATGTTCGCGCGTGGTATGCCCGCTTCCAGTGGGAAATCCAACGGGTGGGATATGAGGCGGAAGACCATATCGGTTTTGAAGCGGCCTTTTGCGGATGGCTTTTCGATGCGGCCGCCAATGACGGAGCACCGGATCATGACGGGCCGCAGCCCACTTTGGAGGATGTTCAGGATTTCCTGGACCAGCATTTCACACGCTGGGCGCCCGAGTGCTTCCGGCAGCTCGCCGATGTGGTGAAGACACCTTTCTGGGTGCATCTTCTGGCGTCCGCCGCCGTGCTTTCGCAGGCATTGGCGGAAGATATTCGGCAGACCGCCTGACTCCGGGTTGAAAGAGGTCAGTGACCTCATTGCGGCCTGACAGGGGAGGGCGGCGGAACGGTTTGCGTCAACAACGATTACGTGCAGACCGGCCAGGGAGTTGAAAGGAACGGACGTTCGACGTTGTTCGAGCCGACCGCGCCTTGCCTGGCCGGTCTCTCTTGTTCGGCATAGGCACAGAATCATAGGTCCCGGCAACCGGAATCCGGCCAGTACTTGCCTAATCCCCCGTCTTCAGGCAGGAATTCCGTGAGATGACGCATTATTTATTCCTCGGTATGGTGCTGGGCCTGTCGGCCGGGTTTTCGCCCGGTCCGTTGCTGGCGCTGGTCATTTCCGAGACCCTGCGCCACGACATCGGGGCCGGGGTTCGGGTGGCCCTGTCTCCGCTGGTCACGGACGCCCCCATCATCCTGCTGACCCTTTTGTTCCTTTCGCAACTGTCTGGTTTCAAGAGTGTTCTCGGAGCCGTTTCTTTGGCTGGCGGCGGCTTTATTCTTTATATGGGGTGGGAATCCCTCCGCACAAGGGGCGTTGTGGTCGAGGTCGAAGACGCAAGGCCCCGGTCCCTGCTCAAGGGCGTTTTGGTCAATGCCCTGAGTCCGCACCCGTACCTGTTCTGGCTCAGTGTGGGCGGTTCGATCATGGCCGGGGCGCTGGAAAGAGGCATTGCATCACTTGTCGCCTTTCTCCTGGGCTTTTACGTCTGCCTGGTGGGTGCCAAAGTCGTCACGGCCGTGCTGGCGGGACGATCCAAGGCGTTTTTGCAGGGCAAGGTGTATGCCTGGATCATGCGCGTCCTGGGACTGGCCCTGTGCCTGTTGGGCGTCATGCTGTTTCGGGACGGCCTGTCGCTGTTGGGCTTTATCGAATAGGAATTGGCGGTACGCTTTGTGTCGGGAGATCGCCGTTTGTTCTGTCGTTTGAAAACCCTGTGTCTTTTTCGTGCCCCGCATTGAATATTCCGGCCCGTTGTGACAAGACTTGGCATGTGTTGATTCACGAACTTTCTGATAGGGATAACATATGAAAAAAATAAAGAATATCGCAGTGGTGGCACACGACAATTGCAAGAAGGAATTGCTGGATTTCATTGCCTGCAATTATGATGTGCTGCGGCAGCACAACCTGATGGCCACCGGCACCACGGGCGGTCTGGTCGAAGACCTGCTCAAGGAGTTGGCGGCCAAGTCGGGAGGTGAAAAGGTAAAGGAAGTCCATCGGTTGAAGTCCGGCCCCTTGGGTGGCGACCAGCAACTGGGAGCCTCCATCGCCGATGGCAAGGTGGACGTGCTCTTTTTCTTTTGGGACCCCATGCAGCCCCAGCCGCACGACGTGGACGTCAAGGCGCTGCTGCGCATCGCCGTGCTCTACAATATCCCCACGGCCAGCAATCGGTCGTCGGCGGAGTTCCTGATTTCCTCGCCGTTCTTCGACCATGAGTTCGTCATCCACAAGACGGATTATTCGGCCTACGTCAGACGGGATTTGCCGTAGGCGGACGGTGTCGCACACGGGAAAAGCATCAGTCCGGGAGCGAAGGCTCTCGGATTTTTTCTTTTAATCACGACAAGTTCTATATCATATGCCGAAAGATGACCACAGCCCAGACGCCTGCGACAAGAGCCAGGGGCATGGACCGGAATTTGACCGAAACCAGCAGGGTGACGGCCGAGGCCGCGGCTTCGGCGGGGCCAACCGCAAAGACGAGCGGGGCGAGCAGGGCGGCCAGGATGGAGCCGGGCAGCCGGGCGAGGCACGCCTCCATGCGGCGGTTGCCCCGGACCAGGCGGACGAGCGGCGGACCGCCGATGCGGGTCAGGTAGGTGACCAGGGCCATGCCGACTATGGCTATCAGGCTATCCGTCTGCACGGTTCCCCCACAGGCCGGTCAGGCTTCCGGCCAGTCCGCCGGCCACGATATACCATTTGCCGGGAATGAAGTGGTGCGCGACCAAGGCAGTGGTGGCGGCAACGAGCCAGGGCGGAATATCCCCCTTTCCCTTCCATAGGCCGGCCAGGAGCGCAAGGAAGACGGCGGTGAACGCGAAGTCCAGGCCAAAGGCTTCGGGATTCGGGATGATCGTCCCGACCATGCGGCCGGTGACGGTCGCACCCATCCAGGCGGCCCAGATGACGGCTCCGGCACCCACCATGAACCCCATGTCCGACTTGTCTTTGTGGATCGCGCCATAGGTCAAGGCCCATGTTTCGTCCGCCATGAGGAAAAGCAGGGGCCAGCGGTGCCGGCGAGGCAATGGATCGAGCCAGGGCGCAAGGGATGCGCCCATGAGCACATGGCGCAGGTTGACGATGAAAGTGGTGAAAATCAAGGCGGCCACAGGAAGCGGATGGGTCCACATGTCCAAGGCCACGAATTGGGCGGACCCAGCGAAAACCAGGCCGCTGCTCAGAACTGCCTCCGTGAATGACAGATCCGCTTCGCGGGTCAACAGGCCATAGACCATGCCGTAGGCGAAGACGGACACGGCAACAGGCAGTGACCGCATGGCCCCGTACCGCGCGGAATCAAGGCTCAACCCGCTGATTTTCATGCTAGAAGGGGTATACGAGGGTGCTTTTGCCGTCTTTCTCCTCGCTGCCCATCTTGCGCTCGATGGCGTCGATGCGGGCCTTGGCCGCCTCGCGTTGCTCCTTGCGGGAGGCGTTGCGAACCACGGTTCCGAGCAATTTTTTGGCGGTCTCGTACTTGCCCCGTTTCTCGTAGATCAGGGAAGCGCGATACATGGCCGTCAGGCACCAGATGTTTTCCTGCGGATATTGCCAGGCCAGCCGCAGGTAATAGTCCAGGGCCTTATCCGTGTTGCCCATGGCATGTTCGCCTTCGCCGAGCCAGAACAGGGTTTCCGCCTGCAACGCGGTGGTCATGGAGGCCCGCTGGTCCCACATGGCCAGCAACTCGGCCTGGGCGGCCTTGTATTCCTTGCGCTGCTGGTAGAGCAGTGCCATGCGGAGCCGGGTCATGACCGGAATGGATTCCCCCGTGGCCACCATTTCCTTGTAGGTGGTGAGGGCGGTGGCCTGTCTGCCGGAATTGAGCTCAAGCCGCGTTTTGATGTCCAGCCAGGCGACCTGGAGGTCCGGGGGCAGGGTGGCCTCATTGATCCGGTTCAGGTAGAACGCCCCCATTTGGAGCTTCTTGGCATTGACCGCGTCGTCCGCAAGGAAGATCAGGCTTCGGATGCCGAACGAGGTGTCGTCGAACAGAAAGGCGGCCCGCTTGGCCAGGGCCACGGATGGGTTGTCCGCGAAATACTGCTGCCAATAGGCGAGCAACAGCAGACGGTCCAAAGGATATTGCTCCTTGACCAGGCTTCGCAATTGGTCAGGCTGGGCCGTGGTCCAGAAGGGGGCGTCCGTCCGTTCATGGACTTCCCGCCCGGCCGCGCCGGAAAGGGCGGACAAAACAGGGTAGAGGCGGTACGCCTCGGCCGGATTGTCCGGCAGGACGTTCTTAAAGTCCTCCTTGAAGGCCAACATCCCCGCCAACCGCAGGGTGATGGGGAGGTTCTTTTTATTCAATTTATTCCAAGTAGTTGTTGAAGAAATGAAATCGCCGTTCGCCAGGGAAAGGGCGAGCTTGAAGCTGTTGAGCAAGGTGGTCGTCTGCTCGGAGATGAGCATGGAACCCAATTCATTGTCGATGGCCTTGATGGCTTGGTTGAAGTCCATGTTCAGGACGTTGTTGCGAAATTTCGTCCAAGGACCGGAGTCCGGGTTGCCGAGATACCATTGGCTGCGTGACAAGGAATGGGCCGCCAGCACGTTTCCGGCCCAAAAGGCTTTTGCTTTCAGGTAGTTGCCCTCAAGGAATACATCAAGGTTGGAGGGCAGGCTGCCGTTTTCCACAAAGATGACGATGGATGTCCAAAAGGTCTTGGCCGGGACAGATGAAATGCCGGACACGGTCGTCAATGCATCGCTGAATTCCTCCAAGGATACCAATGCCATGGACCGTGCAATCAATTGCGTGTCACGGACGGTGACCACAGGGATGGCTGTCGCTTCAGGCGTGGGGGCGGGGTGAACCGAGGCCTCGGCCGGGGCGATTGGAGCCGGATTCAGCAGCGAATGGGCGGTTTCCCAGAAAGTCGTTCCCCAGACCGCACGTGCGGTATCCAGCATCTGCATCAGGGTGGCTTTTTGCGTGTCCCTAGAAAGGGTGTAATTGGACGCATACGACCAGTACATCTTGAGCCAGACATCCTGCCAGATGGCGCTCAGGCCGGGTTCTTGTTGGAATTGCGAGCGCATGGCTGATTCTTCCATATGCGTACCGGCTTGGGTGAACCATAACACGGCCTTGGACAGGTCGCCGAGGGCGCGCTGGGCCTGTCCACCCATCCACAAACGGCGGGCCTCCATGGATTCGTCGGTGAACGATGGCGTCATTTCGATGATTTCAAGCGCTTTCTCCGGCGAATTGAGGTTGAGGTACACCTCGGCGCGTTTAAGGATGTTCTCCGGCGAATCCTGGGAGGGGGCCTGGGAATATTCATGTTCCAGGCGATCCCATGCATCGTATTGTTCAAGCCATTCCTGAAAGGTCCGGTCGGGCGCGGCGATGGCGGTCGCCAGGGTG
Source organism: Desulfovibrionaceae bacterium (assembly GCA_015709315.1). Classification (GTDB taxonomy): domain Bacteria; phylum Desulfobacterota; class Desulfovibrionia; order Desulfovibrionales; family Desulfovibrionaceae; genus Pseudodesulfovibrio. The sequence goes on along the minus strand of JACCQI010000009.1, from coordinate 47,427 downwards.
AAAGGAAGGATGACCGAAAGGGACAGGATGGATGCGATAAATGATTTCATTGTGCCTCATACGCCGCACAAGCGACTTTTCATTGTTTCCGATGGGGAACCATTACCAGCACCCATCAAAACTCTCAATCACCATTCAACGTTTACGGCAACAACGGGTCCCAAAAGAGGAGAGGTGAAAGCGCCGGGTTTTCGATGCCTCTGTTTCAGGCATATTTGTTAAAAGTTTACATAATTTACATTATGAGACAATTATACAACATACTGAAATAGCGAAATGTTTGAGATTCGGTTACCTGTGCAAGCGCTTATCGTAAAGCGATGCATCACCCGGCCGCGAATGTCTTCGCCCGCATTTCGTTTCTAAGGCATTTTGAATGAAAGAACGGGTTCGTGCTCGTCTTGGGGCGGGAAGTCGTACCTATGCCCTCTCAGGAAAGAATTAAAGGGGGCCGGTGAAGCCTAAGCTTTTGACAAATAGTCAGTTGGGGTCGTATTGGATAAAAGAATCGAGCCGAACCCATGAAGCGTATCTGTTTCTTCGTCGTCTGCGCCGTGCTTTGCGCCCTTCCCGCGTTCGCTTCGGAAGACGTGCTTATCGTGACCACCGAATACCGGCCCCCGTTTCGTACCCAAACGGATGCGGGCGGCGTGGCCTTGACCACGACATTCTCAACGCCATCGGCCGTGAACTCAATGTCACCTTCAAATGGCACCCCGCCCGTGGTCAAGATGTTTGCTGGAGCTGGAAAACGGACAGGCCGACATAGCCACGGGCGTGGATCGCCATGTCGAAACGGTCTTCCCACATAGCGAAAATGCCGGAGATCGACGCCGCATTGGCCCGGTTGATCGAGAACGGCACAATCTCCAGGCTGGTGCGTCGCTACTTTGGGGACTGCTGCGGCGACGGCGTCCGCATTCAATGACGGTCCACCGCCCTTTTTTCGACTTATCAAGAAATACCATAAAAAAAGGCCCTTTGCAGGGCCTTTTACATTTGGGATGATGTGGCGCGAGGGACTAGTCGTCGACTTTTTCGATGGTGGTGGCTTCGATCTGCTTGAGGAATTTGTCCCGGCATTCGTAGGAACAGAAGACGTGGACCTTCTCCCCTTCCCGGACGCGGATGTTGCCGTCCTTCTCAACGTAGGTGCCGCAGATGGGGTCCTTGACCATCTCCCCGGCAGCAACGCGCTGCTTGGTGGCCTTTTTGCTTTGCATGTCCTTTTTCTTTTTGTCGCCCATGAAAAGCTTGTAGACGATAAAGATCGCTACGCCGATGATGATCAATTTCAACAACATGTTACGCCTCGCTCCGGTTGGGGTTAGGAGTCCTGCCAGATCTTGTTGCCTTCAATCCGGTAATCGATGGCCTCAAGGGCCGCGTCAATGGTCGTGCCGTCGGGAAAGACGAAATCGGGCGCTATTTCCTTGAGCGGAACCAGCACGAACGCCCTTTCCTTGGCGCGTGGATGCGGCAGCGTGAGGAAGTCCATGTCCATCTCGACATCGCCCCAGGCGATGATGTCCATATCGAGCGGCCTAGGCCCGCCGGGGACGGTCCGGGTGCGGCCCATTTTGGCCTCGATGGCCGTGCATGTGGACAGGAAGCCCGGCGGCGACCAGATTTCCGCGTCGATCTCCAGTTCGATCACCTGGTTGGTGAACCACGGCTGGTCCTTGACGTCGCCCTGCGGCTCGGTCACGTAATAGTCGGACACGCCCTTGAGCCGGATGTCGTCGCCGTAGTCCTCGAGCAGGACCAGCGCCTCGTGTATATTGTCTTCGGTGTCTCCCACGTTCGAGCCGAGGCTCACGTAGCAGATCACAGTTTCGAAATTCTGGATACCGCCTCCTCAAGCAGATCGTTCTTCACTGTCAGGGAGATGCGGAAGTACCCTTCTCCCGGGGTCCCGAAGCCGTTGCCGGGAGTGAGCACCACGCCTGTCTGTTTCAGGACGCTGGTCACGAATTCCGACGATTTGAGGCCCTCGGGAGTGTTGCACCAGATGTAGAAGGAAGCGTCCGGCACGCGGTGCTTGATGCCCGCCTTGTTCAGGGCGGCGCACATGACGTCTCGGCGTTCCTTGTAGATGGCGCGGAACTGTTCGGCAAACGGCTCGCCCTTTGTCAGCGCGGCGATGCCCGCTTCCTGGACGGCCGGGAAAATGCCGGAGTCCACGTTTTCCTTGATTTTGCCCAGCCCGGCCACGAGGCTCGCGTTGCCCACGGCCATGCCCACGCGCCAGCCGGTCATGTTGTAGGTCTTGGACAGGGAGTGGAACTCGATGGCCACGTCCTTGGCCCCCTCGCATTCCAGGATCGACAGGGGTTTGTTGGCCGGATCGTAGTAGATTTCGGTGTACGCGGCGTCGGAAACGACGATCACGTTGAATTCCTTGGCCTTCTCGATGAGACGCTCATAGAATCCCTTGGTGGCCGTGGCCGCGGTCGGGTTGTTCGGGTAGCAGACGAAGATCATCTTGGCCTTTGCCCAGGTGTCGTCACTCACCGCGTCCAGGTCGACCAGGAAGTCGTTTTCCTCGAGCAGCGGCAGGTATTCGACCACGCCGCCCGCGAATTCCGTGGCGATGCCGTAGACCGGATAGTTGGGCGTGGCCACCAGGACCATGTCGCCGGGATTGACGTAGGCCAGCGGGAAATGCGCGATGCCTTCCTTGGAGCCGATCAGGCTGACGACCTCGGTGTCGGCGTCCAGGTCGACGTTGAAGCGCTGCTTGTACCAGTCGGCCACGGCCCGGCGGTATGCAGGCATGCCGATATAAGAAGGATATTGGTGATTTTCAGGTTTCTTGGCCCCTTCGTACAGGGCCTCGATGATGAAGTCCGGGGTCGGCAGATCGGGATCGCCGATGCCCAGGCTGATGATGTCCATGCCGCCGGCAGCCACCTCGGCCTTGGCTTTGTCGATGGCCGCGAACAGGTACGGCGGCAAGGTGGAGAGGCGGTCGGCTAACTTGAAATCGGACATGGTTGGTGTCTCCTTGGATTCACAATGGAAAAACTTACATAATTGGGGCCTGAGCAACTGTCAACGCGAACCGTTGCTCTTTGACCCCGCCCTTGATAGCTAGACGGTATGGGATGTGACTTCGGGGACGATTATCCTGTAGCCATTGATATCATCCAATATTATTAATGTATCAAACCGTGATCCTGTCGTGATCCTGAAGCCGCGAAAAGTAATGAAATCAGCCGATACCATTAATCACCCCTGGGTTGACCGTTATCTCGAATATCTGCTTGTGGAAAAGGGGCTGTCCGAAAACAGCCTGGCCGGTTATGCCGCCGACCTCCAGTCCCTGCTCGTTTTCCTTGCGGACAAGTCCTTTGCGCTCAAGGAGCTGACCGACAGCACCCTTTTTCTTTACCTCACCCACCTGCGGGCCAAAGGGCTGAAGAGCCGTTCCCTGGCCCGGCATCTTTCCTCCCTGCGCGGCTTTTTTGCCTTCGCCATGGACGAGAAGTGGTATAAGGAGGACCCCGGGCATCTGCTGGAGAATCCCAAGCTGCCGAAAAAACTCCCGGAATTTTTGACCCGCGACGAGGTCGCCCGCGTCCTTGCCCTGCCCGACACCTCCACCCCGCTCGGCATGCGCGACAAGGCCATGCTGGAATTGCTCTATGCGGCCGGATTGCGGGTGTCCGAGCTGATTTCCATGAAGGTGCTCGATTTCGATCCCCAGGTGGGCATGCTCCGGGTTTTCGGCAAGGGGGCCAAGGAGCGGCTGGTGCCCATTCACTTCACGGCGCAGGAATACCTGGCCCAATATCTTGAATTTACCCGCCCTTCCTTCAAGCCCGTGGAAGATTTCATGTTTCTCAATCGATCCGGCAAGGGACTGACCCGTCAGGGCGTGTGGAAATTAATCAAAAAATTCGCTACAATGGCAGGCATAAAACGGTCGATTTCGCCCCATACCTTCCGGCACTCGTTCGCCACGCATCTGCTGGAAGGCGGCGCTGACCTGCGCACCGTCCAGATCCTGCTGGGCCATGCCGACATCAGCGCCACGGAAATCTACACCCATGTGGAGTCCGAAAGGCTCAGAAGCCTGCATCGGAAGTTTCATCCGAGATCATCCATGTGATTGCCGCAACAGATTGAAATATTATGACGAAAAAGACAGAAAAACTGGCCGCTCCCATCGTGATCACCGCCCATGCCAACGCGGATTTCGACGCATTGGGAGCCATGGTCGCCGCTTCCAAGCTTTACCCCGGAGCGGTGCTCATCTTTCCCGGCAGCCAGGAAACCAGCCTGCGCCATTTCTTTATTGAAAGCGCAACATATCTTTTTAATTTCAAGGCGTTCAAGGATATCGACCCGGCCAGCGTGGAGCTTCTGGTCGTGGTGGACACCCGGCAGCGTTCGCGCATTCCGCACGTCCGGCCCGTACTCTCCAACCCCGGTTTGAGGATACATCTCTACGACCACCACCCGGACACGGAGGAGGACCTGCCTGCCGAAAAAAGCGTGGTCCGCAAGTGGGGGGCCACCGTGACCATCATCGCCCACGAGATCCGGGAGCAGGGATTGGCGCTCTCCCCCGAGGAAGCCACCCTGCTCGGCCTGGGCATCTACGAGGACACCGGCAATTTTTCCTTCAACTCCATCACCCCGCACGATTTCGAGGCCGCCGGATGGCTCAAGTCCCAGGGCATGGACATCGAGGCCATCAGCGACATCCTGTCCCACGAGTTGTCCACCGAGCAGGTCACCCACCTCGGCGAGCTGCTCAAGAATGCGAAGACCTATGAAATCCACGGCATAGACGTGATCATCACCGAGATGTCCACCGACCGCTTCGTGCCCGATTTCGCCCTGCTGGTGCATAAGCTCATGGACATGGAGAAGATCGAGGTCTGCTTCGCCCTCGGCCGGATGGGCGACCGCATCCATGTGGTCTCCCGCTCCCGCAGCCCGGACGTCAACGTGGGCAGGATTTGCGCTTCACTGGGCGGAGGCGGCCACGGGGCGGCCGCCTCGGCAACGGTCAAGGACAAGACCCTGGCCGAAGTGCGCGACGACCTGTTCGCCCTCCTCTACTCCGAGATCAACCCGCAGATCGTGGTGGACAGCCTCATGTCCCGCCCAGCCGTTTTCATCGAGGGCGACAAGACCATGGCCGACGCCGTGGAACTCATGACCCGTTACGGATTGAAGGACGTGCCCGTGGTCAGGCCCGGCACCCTGCAGTGCGTCGGCCTTGTGGGCCACAAGACCGCGGACAAGGCGGTTTCCCACAACCTGGGCAACGTGGGCTTGAGCGAATACATGACCCGGGCGTTCGAGACGGTGGAGACCAGGACCGACCTCTACCGGGTCATGGAGATCATCCTGAGCAACCGCCAGCGCATGCTGCCCGTGCTCGAGAACGGCGACCTGGCCGGGGTCATCACCCGCACGGATTTGATGAACATGCTCATCGAGGAGCCGGCCCGCATCCCGGATTCCCTGCTGCCGGAACGGCGCACGGAGCGCAATATCGCCGCCCAGGTCAAAAACAGGCTGCCCCAGGCCATGATCGACCTGCTGAACGCTGCGGGTGCCTTGGGCCAGGAGTTGGGCTGGGAGGTCTACGCCGTGGGCGGGTTCGTACGCGACATCCTTTTGGGCAGGCCCAATCTGGACCTGGATCTGGTGGTCGAGGGGGACGGCATCCTGTTCGCCAGGCAGTTCGCCGAAAAGCTGGGCGGCCGCGTCAAGGAACATTTCAAGTTCAAGACAGCCGTGGTCATTTTGGAGGACGGCCAGCGGGTGGACGTGGCCACCGCCCGCCTGGAGTATTACGAATACCCGGCCGCCCTGCCCACCGTGGAGCTTTCCTCCATCAAGATGGACCTGTACCGCCGGGATTTCACGGTCAACGCCCTGGCCCTGCGGATCAATCCCGGCCGCTTCGGCCAATTGGTGGACTTCTTCGGGGCCGAGCGCGACATCCGCAACCGGACCATCCGCGTGCTTCACTCCCTGAGCTTCGTGGAGGACCCGACCCGTATTCTCCGGGCCATCCGCTTCGAACGGCGGTTCGATTTCCAGATAGGCGGCCAGACCATGCGGCTTATCAAGAACGCCCTGAGCCTTGAGCTGTTCAGCAAGCTCTCCGGCACGCGCGTCATGCACGAGCTGCAATGGATCATGAACGAGGAGGACCCGCTCGCCTGCCTGACGCGCATGGAGGAACTGAGCATCATGGAGGCCATCCATCCCCTGCTCAAGCTGAACAAGGACCGGATTCAGGTCCTGACCGAGCTGGTCAAGATCCACAACTGGTACAAGCTCCTCTACCTCGAACCCGAGGTCACGCCCTGGAAGCTCTATGTGCTGGGCATGACCATGGGCATCAAGCGGGACCAGATCGGCAAGGTCACCAAGCGGCTGCATTTCACCAAACGGGAGGAGCGCGATTTCCTGCAATTGCGCGGCATGATCGGCGATGCGCTGATGAAGCTCATGGGTTGGCGCGAGGGGCGGTCCAAGTTGAGCCGGCTCTATTCCATCCTGCACCCCATTCCGGTGGAGGGCGTCCTCTTTCTCATGGCCCGGAGCCGCAAGGAGCACATCCGGCGCAACATTTCGCAGTACCTGTCCAGGCTTCGCTACCTTACGCTCGAGGTGAACGGCAATGATCTTGCCGAGATGGACATCGAACCCGGCCCCATTTACAGCCAAATTCTGACCAAGCTCACCAATGCCATGATCGACGGACGGGCCACAACCCGCGACGATCAGTTGAAACTGGCCCGGAAACTTCATAAGGACCTGAGTTCGCGAGCGGCCGGGACCGACTAGGCGGCCGTGTTTCACGCTTGCCCTCGAAGGACAAGCCGTGTAGATAAATCAAGGTGTTGTGATGCGTGTCGCATTACGGCCAAAAACGATGGATTGTTGAGTTATGGAAGTGTTATGGGCACCTTGGCGCCTGAACTACATACTGGGTCCCAAGCCCGAGGAATGCGTGTTCTGCATTCCCGAGGGCACGTCCGAGGACGAGGAGCGGTGCATCCTGGCGCGCGGAAATCATTGCTTCGTGATCATGAATCGGTTTCCCTACAACAACGGGCATTTGATGGTCACGCCATACCGCCATGTTTCCGACCTGAACGATTTGACGACGGAGGAGTGCAACGACTGCATGCTGTGGCTTCGCTGCTGCACGGATATTTTGAAAAAAGCTTTTAATCCCCAAGGGATAAACATCGGCCTCAACCTGGGCGAGGCGGCCGGGGCGGGCATTGCCCAGCACCTGCATTTCCAGATCGTGCCCAGGTGGAACGGCGATGCGTCCTTCATGGCCGTATTCGGTGAAACCACGGTCATTCCCGAACACCTGTCTTCAACGTATAACCGGCTCAAGCCGCTATTCGATGAAATAAACACTTAAGGAGTAGTGAATGCGCTTCATCAAGGTTTTGTTTCTTTTGTTTCTTTTCGTTTTTTCCATTTTGTTCTTCAGCCAGAACTCGGATACGCTGCTTCAGGATCTGCAACTGGTTCTGGACATTCCGTATGTGGCCACGCTACACTCCCTCCCCCTGCCGTTCGGCGTAATCATCCTGGCCGCCTTTACCGCGGGCTGTCTGCTGACCGTGGTGTATTTCGCCGTGGACAAGTTCCGGTCCCGATCCAAGCTCAAGGAATGCCGCACCCGCATGGCCAGCCTGGAGCAGGAGCTGAATTCCCTGCGGAACATGCCCATCGAGGAGGCCCAGCCCTATACCGAGCCCAAGGAAGAGGAAAACCTCTAAGGAGCTGACATGGCTTGGAAGTTTTTCAATCGCAGAAAGGCGGTTTCCTTTGACGACAACCGGAAGGCGGCGCAACAGGCCGGCGGCGGGGTTTCCCTGCCGGTCCAGGACACCCGCGCGGCCATCGAGGAACTCAGCAAGGTTGTCAAGAATGATCCCGAAGCGGTTGAAATCTATCTTGCCCTCGGCAGCCTCTATCGTTCGCAAGGCGAGATAGAGCGTGCCATCCAGATCAGAAACAGCCTTATCGTCAGGCCGGGCCTTGACCGTGAATTCAAGGCCCGCGCCTGGTTCGAGCTTGGCCGGGACTTCCGGCGCGCAGGATTTCTCGACCGCGCCCAAAGGGCCTTCAACGAGGCCCGCGCCCTCGGCCATCCCGCGAATTTTATCCTTGAGGAAATGGCCCGGCTGGCCGCCGAACGCGGCGATTTCGAGAAGGCCGCCGAATCCTGCGGCCGGCTCGGACTTCCCCTGCCCCAGGCCCATTACCTGGTTCGTCTGGCCATGGACCATTTTGCCGAGGGTGAGTCGTCGCAGGGAAACCGGGCTCTCCGGCACGCCGTCCGCGCCTACCCCGGCGTGGTGGAGGCATGGCTCGAACAGATGATTCAGGTCTACAAATCCGGCAATGCGGCCAAGGTCGCCGATATCCTGGAAGAAGCCTTGCAAAAGGTGCAGCCGGGAATCCGCTTCGTCCTGTTCGAGGGGCTGCTGCACGCCGCGGACAAGGCGGAACAGGCCCGGCAGGCCGCCTACGGCGAGGAGACCGAGTGGTCGCGTGCCTGCAAGGACGCGAAGCTGGTCAAGGCGGTTGTGCCGATCCTTGAGAAGCAGGACCCCGACGTGCTTCTGCTTTATTATGGAGCGCTTTTCCTGCTGCGCGTGGACGACTTCGAAGAGGCCCGGTCCTGGCTGGAAAAGACCCTGGTCATGCTGCCCGATTTCTGGCTTGCCCGCCTGGAACTGTTCGAGCTTTCGCGTTCCGATCAGACCCTGACCCCCTTCTACAAGGAACAGCTTGAATTCTTCATTGCCCGCGCCCGCCGGGTTCGCCGTTTCTTCTGCCGCCACTGCGGACTGAAGCGCGACCAGCTCTTTTTCAATTGTCCCCGTTGCCGCAGTTGGCACTCCATTGCCTTCAGAACCGATATTTCCGAGTAATTCAAGACAGATCGATATCCCGTGTCCAAAAGAAAACTGACGCCTATGCTCGAGCAATACCTCCGCTTCAAAGAGGAGCACCCGGGCTGTCTGCTCTTTTTCCGCATGGGCGATTTTTACGAGCTTTTTTTCGAGGATGCCGAAGTGGTGTCCAAGGCCGTGCAGATCGCCCTGACCAGCCGCAATCCCAATGACGAGAACCCCATCCCCATGTGCGGCGTGCCGCATCACTCCGTGGAGCCGTACCTGAGCCAATTGCTCGACAAGGGCTACAAGATCGCCATTTGCGACCAGGTGGAGGACCCCAAGGAAGCCAAGGGGCTGGTCAAGCGCGACGTGACCCGCGTGCTCACCCCGGGCACCGTGGTCGAGGACTCGAACCTGTCCAGCAAGGCCAACAACTATCTCGGCGCGTTCTTCTGGGATTCGGCCAAGGACGCCGGGGGCGTGGCCTGGGTGGACTTCTCCACCGGCCAGTGGTCCGGCCTGCACGCCCGGCGCGAGCAGGAATTGTGGCAGTGGATGGCCAAGATCAATCCCAGGGAACTGCTGTTGCCGCAAGGCGTGAAGCCCCCGTCCCAGTTCAGCGATTTGTCCGCCCAGGTGACCAACGTGTCCCCCTCGTTTTTCGATCTCTCCTCGGCCACGGACAAGCTGCTGGAATCCCAGTCCGTGGCCGATTTGGCCAGCCTGGGCGTGGTGGATGCCGGAGAACTGGTCCGGGCCTGCGGGGCGTTGCTCACCTACCTGGAGCAGACCCAGAAAGGCGCGTTCGGCCATCTGGGTGAATTCAAGCCTCTGAATCTCGGCAAACATCTGCTTCTGGACGAAGTTACAGAGCGAAACCTTGAAATATTTCGCCGTCTTGACGGCAAAACAGGTGTCGGGACCCTGTGGCGGGTGCTGGACAGGACCATGACACCCATGGGCGGGAGGCTGTTGGAGGCCCGGCTGCATCAGCCATGGCGACATCTCGCGCCCATCGAGAAGACGCTCGATACCGTGTCCTTCTTCTTCGAGCGCGACCAGTTGCGCGCCGACATCCGGCATGGCCTGGATTCCGTGTACGACCTGGAACGGTTGTCCACGCGCATTTTTCTGGGCCGGGCCACGCCCAAGGATTTCGTGGCCTTGCGCCAAAGCCTGAAGATGCTGCCCGTGCTCAAGGCCCATCTCGACGGCCAATCCCTTGAATCCGCCCCGGACCTGAAAAAAATCGTCAATAAATGGGATGGGATGGATGATTTATCCGCCCTTCTTGAATCAGCCCTGGTGGACAGCCCTCCCCCGTCCGTCATGGACGGCGGCCTGTTCCGCAAGGGGTTCGATCCCGTGCTCGACGAGTTGATCGAACTGCACGAGCATGGCGAGGACAAGCTCAAGGCGCTGCACAAAAAGGAACAGGCCCGGACAGGGATTCCCAAGCTCAAGCTCGGGTTCAACAAGGTCTTCGGCTACTATTTCGACGTATCCAAGGCGTACAAGGGCCAGGTCCCGGAACATTTCATCCGCCGCCAGACTCTGGTCAACAGCGAGCGTTACATCACCCCGGAGCTCAAGGAGATGGAGGATCGCATCATCTCCGCATCCGAGGAACGCAAGACCTTGGAATACAAGTTGTTCCAGGATTTGCGCCAGCGGCTGGCCAAGGCCCGCGACCGTTTCCTGCGCATGGCGGACGCGGTGGCCGTCCTGGACTACTGCCAGGGGCTGGCCGAGGCCGCCCGGGTCAACGAATGGTCCCGGCCGCTCATGCACGATGGCATGGAGATCGAGATCGAGGCGGGCCGTCATCCCGTGGTGGAGGACGCCCTGGGCGCGTCCAACTACATCCCCGGCGACCTGCGCATGGACAAGGACCGCCGCATCCTGCTCATCACCGGCCCGAACATGGCGGGCAAGTCCACGGTGCTTCGGCAGGTGGCCATCATGGTCATCATGGCCCAGATCGGTTCCTTCGTTCCGGCCAGGTCCGCCCGGTTGGGACTGGCCGACCGCGTTTTTTCCCGCGTGGGCGCGTCCGACAATTTGGCCCAGGGGCACTCCACCTTCATGGTGGAGATGACCGAGACCGCCCGCATCCTGCGCCAGGCCACCAAGCGGAGCCTGGTCATCTTGGACGAGATCGGGCGCGGTACCAGCACCTACGACGGCCTGTCCCTGGCCTGGGCCGTGGTCGAGGAGCTTTCCTCCCGCGCCCAGGCCGGCATCCGCACTCTTTTCGCCACCCATTACCATGAGCTGACCAGCCTGGAAGGCAAGATCGAGGGACTCAGGAACCTCAACATCGCGGTCAAGGAATGGAAGGGGGATATCGTGTTTTTGCGGCGGCTTGTGCCCGGCCCGGCGGACAGAAGCTACGGCATCGAGGTGGCCCGGCTGGCAGGCGTGCCCCGCCCTGTCGTGGACCGCGCGCGGGAAATTCTTGCGAAGCTCGAAGAAAAATCGCAGGATACGGCATCAAAACGCGCCGTGGACCGGGCCTCGCAAACCCTGTTGCCCGGCTTTGGCGCGCCGCCCATCGAGATCAGCGGGGAGTTGACCGAACACCCGATCATCACGCAACTGACGGATCTCGACGTGGACGGCATGACCCCCATCCAGGCGTTGATGCTGCTCAACCAGTGGAAGGACATGATCAAGGAATAGCCATGCGTAGATTTTTCATCGCCGCCGCCTTTCTCCCGCTTTGCCTGATGGTTGCGGGCTGCGCCATGGGCAAGAAGGAATGGCCCTCCGTCCAGCAGAGCGAAGACCGCTTCACCCTGAAGCTGGTTGAGGGCGTGCGCCGCGACAACTGCCTGTTGCTCGACGTGGCCGTGAACGGTGCCGCGAATCGGCTTTGGCGCGTGTCCATCCAGTACGAGGCCGTGGGAACCGAGGAAGGCCAGGGGTGCTCCGGCTGCCCCTTCGTGCCCCGCGAGGCCAAGGAATTCACCCGTGAACGGCGTGATTTCAACTTGCAGGACTCTATTCTCAAGCTCAGCCTTTGCGGCCTGGAGCCCGGCGTGGAATATCGGTTCCGCGTGGTGGGGACCAGCGAGCTGCCCGCCATGCCGCTCGAAAGCACCGACGTGTACGAGTCGCTTCCGTAGTCTTTTTTTTCATCCGTTCGATACAAGAAAAGTATTGGATGATATTTCGCCAACCGGCGTACTGATCCTCCTGATACCACATTGAGGAGATTGAACCATGCATCATTTTCAATATCGCAACGGCGCGCTGTTCGCCGAGGAAATCGGGATTTCCGGGCTGGCCAAGACTTACGGCACCCCGCTCTACATCTACTCTGCCGCGACTTTCCGCAGACATTTCAAGGCGTTTGATTCCGCCTTCGACGGGCTGGACCATTTGACCTGTTTTTCGGTCAAGGCCAACTCCAACCTGTCGGTGCTCAAGATGCTGGCCAAGGAAGGCGCGGGCATGGACATCGTGTCGGGCGGCGAGCTGTACCGGGCGCTCAAGGCCGGCGTGGACCCGCGCAAGATCGTCTATTCCGGCGTGGGCAAGCGCGCATCCGAAATCCGGGAGGCCCTGGCCGCAGGCATCTTGATGTTCAACGTGGAATCCGTGGCCGAATTGGCCCGGATCAACGAGGTGGCCGGCAACAAGGGCGTCACGGCGCAGGTCAGTTTCCGCATCAACCCGGACGTGGACCCGAAGACCCATCCCTACATCTCCACCGGCATGGCCAAGAACAAGTTCGGTCTGGATATCGAGAGTTCCCTTGCGGCCTACAAGATGGCCGCAGAGCTGGAAAACGTCGATCCCGTGGGCATGGATTGCCACATAGGTTCTCAGCTCACCACTCTTGAGCCGTTTCTGGAAGCCCTGGACAAGCTCTTGGAATTTTATGAAAAATTGAAGGGGCTGGGCATCGGCATCAAGTATCTCGACCTGGGCGGCGGCCTGGGCATCCCCTATGACGAGGAGGAGCCGCCCCATCCCTCCGAGTTCGGCGCCGCCCTGAGCGCCCGGCTCAAGGACATGCCGCTCACAGTCATCCTGGAACCGGGCCGCGTCATTGCGGGCAACGCGGGAATCCTGGTGACCGAGGTGATCTACACCAAGTCCAACCCCGCCAAGAACTTCCTCATCGTGGACGCGGCCATGAACGACCTGATCCGGCCCAGCCTGTACGATTCCTTCCATCGCATCGGCGAGGTCGAGGAACATCATCGTCCGGCCAGGGCTTTTGATGTGGTCGGCCCCATCTGCGAATCCGGCGACTTCCTGGCCCGCGACCGCGAACTGCCCGCCGTCGAGCAGGGCGAGCGCCTGGCCGTTTTCTCCGCCGGTGCGTATGGTTTCACCATGTCTTCCAACTACAACACCCGCCCCCGGGCGTGCGAGTTGATCGTTGACGGCGACAAGGTTATAGTCGCCAGGAAACGCGAGACATATGAAGATATTGTAGCCAACGAGCTGTAGTTGACACAGGGCCGGGGGTTCGCCTCCGGCCTTTTTGATCGGGACGTGATCATGGCCAGACTGAACACCTTTTTCCTGCCCCCGGACCAATGGCCCGCCTCGGTCGGGGATGTCGTGACCCTTGCGGGGGCTGAAGCCCGCCACATGGGCACTGTGTTGCGGACGGAAGCTGGCCGCGCGGTCAGGCTGTTCGACGGCACGGGCCGGACCGGCCTGTTCACGGTCGAGGATATCGCCAAAAATCGCGCCCGGCTTGTGGCCGACAGCCTGGACATCCACCCTGCCCCGGTTTCGGGCCTGACCCTGGCCATCGGCTGGTGCAAGTCCAAGCGGCGCGACTATCTCTTTGAAAAGACAGTTGAATTGAAAGGAATCGGATTGATTTTTTGGCAGGCGGCCAGGAGCCAGGGGCGCGTCCCGGACAGTCCCAAGGATACCTGGATGGACAAATGCGTGCAGGCCGCCAAGCAATGCGGCAACCCGCATCTTCCGGTTCTCGGGACTCTGCCGGGCGGTGCTGACGAGCTGATCGAACGCGCGGCCGGGTTTGATCAATGCCTGCTGGCCTGGGAGTCGGAGGACATTTCCACGCCGCTTGCGCCTTCCGCGCTTTCCAAAGGGCGCACTCTTGTAGTAATCGGCCCTGAAGGCGGCTTTGACAGGCTGGAGGCCGAAAAATTGGCCGGGGCCGGATTTGCGCCCGTGACCCTCGGCGACTCCATCCTGCGCTGGGAAACGGCGGCCGCCTATTGCCTGAGCCTTGGTTTTTATAGCGGACAGGAAACGCCATGAAGCTGGAAATAGAAGAAACCCACCCCCTTGCGGACCGAATTCGCCCGACGAGCCTGGACGATTTCGTGGGCCAGACGCATATCCGCAATCGCATCGAGGCGTTCTCCCAATCCAAGCGCATGCCGAGCCTGCTGTTGTTCGGCCCGCCCGGTTGCGGCAAGTCCACCCTCGCCCTGCTCCTGGCCCGGCTGACCGGCAAGAAATATCTGCGCGTGAGCGCGCCCGAAGCCGGGCTGACCGCCCTTCGCAAGATGCTGCCCGGACAGGATATTCTTATTCTGGACGAATTGCACCGCTTCTCCAAGGCGCAGCAGGATTTCTTTTTGCCCGTCCTGGAATCCGGCGAAATCACCCTGCTGGCCACCACCACGGAAAACCCGTCCTTCAGCGTCACCCGCCAACTGCTTTCCCGGCTTCACGTCCTGCGCCTGCGGCAATTGAGCCGGGAGGAACTGGTGGCCGTCAGCCATCGCGGGGCCGAGGAACTGAGCGTGGAGTTGGAAGAGGAAAGCCACAAGATGCTTGCGGCCATGGCGGGCGGCGATGCACGCACCCTCCTGAATTTACTTGAATACACGGCGGAATTGCCCAAGGACCGGCGATGCCCGGACTGTTTGCGCGAGTCCCTGCCGGAAATCCTGGTGCGCGGCGACCGCGACGGCGACTCCCACTATGAGCTGGCCTCGGCGCTCATCAAGTCCATCCGGGGCAGCGACCCGGACGCGGCCCTCTATTACCTGGCCTGTTTGCTGGAAAGCGGCGAGGACCCCCGTTTCGTGACCCGCCGCCTGATCATCTCGGCCTCCGAGGACATCGGATTGGGCGATCCCGACGCACTGGGACGGGCCATGGCCTGCCATCAGGCCGTGGAAGCCATTGGAATGCCGGAAGGTTTCATCCCAATGGCCCAAACGGCGGTCTATCTTTCCCTATGCCCGAAATCCAATTCCACCTATGCCGCCTACCGGACCGCGCAAAAGGAGGTTCGGGAAAACGGCCCCATGCCCGTGCCGCTGCACCTCCGCAACGCCACCACCGCCCTGCAACGGGAATGGGGCTATGGGCGCGGTTATCTGTACCCGCACAACTTCCCCAAAGGTTGGGCGGACCAGGACTACCTGCCCAACGAGCTGACGGGCCGCAAATTCTATCACCCCAAGGACCAGGGCGAGGAACCCCGCCTGCTCTCCTGGCTCAGGCATTTCAAGCGCCAGCGCTGACATGCAAAAGCGGCTTTCCGGAATTCCCGAAAAGCCGTTTTCTTTTTTTAATTCCATACGGTTATTTTTTCTTTCCATAGAGCTTTCGCCATTCGTCGAGGAAGAGGACGGCCGTGTCCAGGGACGATAGTTTGCCTTCCTGCTTGCGGACCGCCCAAACGAGGTCCTCGAAGGACACGTCCTCGGGCAGTCCCAACCGGGCGATCAGCTCGCGGATGTCCCGTTCCAGCTCGGGCGGAAAGTCCTCGGCAAAGGCGGGCGAGGCGGACCGGGGCTTGGGCCAGCCCGGAATGCGCTCGGCCGTGAACTCGATGAGCGCGCGCATGCGGTGTGCATAGGTGTGCTCCGCGAGCACCCGTTCCCGCCCCCTGGCTGCGTAGGCCGCCCTTTCGTCGGGATGTGCTGAAAAATAATCAATTTTTTCAACCAGTTCATTCATGGATGTGAAGGTCTCCAGTTCGTCGTCCACAAAGGCATCCCCCATGAGCGAGCGTTCGTCCACAAGCTGGAACGCGCCGCAGGCGGCCAGCTCGAAGGTGCGCGGATTGATGAAATCGCCGCCCGTGACCAGTTCGTTCACCTGGATGCTGGAATGCAGGTTCAGGTTGATCCGCGTGGCGTTGAATATCTTGACGCATTCCTCGGGCGTGACGCGCGCCCCCTTGAGCTGAACGAGCGGGGCCAGGACGTGGTCGCCGTCCCACTCGTTGCCCCAAATCTTGAAATCGCGGGACACCAGTTCGCGGAAGGCCACCCGGCGGTTGGGATACCCTGCTCCCATGAAGGATATGTCGGAGCCGAACTTGCGCCGCTCCACGGCCGAGAGTTCCATGGGCCGGTGGAAGTCGGGCTGTGCGGCCAGGGGAAGATAAAGCGCGTTTGGCTGGCCGATTGCCTTGAGATCGTTGAAGAACTCCCCTTTCTGGATGACCGCGAAGATGTCGTAGAGCGGGGCAAAGCCCTTCCAGTAGGTGAACAGTTCGTGGTCCTCCACAAACCACATGGCCGTTGTCACCCCGTCTCGCCTGAGGCGTTTCAGGGCCTGCCGGTTGAGCGGGGCCTGGGCCATGGCCAGCACCATGTCCGGCTCAAAGGTTTCCACCTTGGCCAGCACGGATTGGCTGACCACGTTCAGGAATGAATTCTGCAAATATTCCAGGCGGTCGGTGGTGACCTTGAGGTCGTCCAGCGATTCGTAGGCCGGGTAGAAGGACGGGGCCTCGAAGACCTCCACCATGTGTCCCTCCTCTTCAAGGGCCGAGGCCACGTAGCGCCCGATGGGCAGGGAGCCGCCATACAGGGGCAGGACAACGAGTACGCGCAGGCTGTTCATAGATCAATATCCAATGGTGTCAATGTGTTGTCTTTTCGCAATCCAGTCCTTTTCCTGATAGAACTGGCTGGCGAACGCATGGTCCGCATCGGTTGCGGCGTGCGGCCTGCCGGAAAGGTGCTGGCCGAGGAAATCGCGGAACCGGCTCCGCTGCCCCGCGTCAACGTCCTTTCCGGCAAACGGGACGTATATCTGGCCCAGGGCGTCGAAATCCGAGGCAAGGCCCATGACGCCTTCCGGGGCGTGTGCCGCCTTGCGCGTGGCCAGCAGCCGCTGGAAGCCGGGATCGGCGAACCCGTCCAGGCAGGCGGTTTCAATAGGGCATGGCGCGCTTTCCAGGCACGGCAGGCAGTCGCGCACGGCCTGATACACGATGTGCCCCCGGCCATATGGCCCGGTCTCGAAGCACCAGGCCGAGGACAGGAAAAATGCCGTCACCGGCGTGCCCAGGTGCGCGGCAAGGTGCATGGTGCCCGTATCCGGCGTCAGGAGCATGTCCAGGGAGCCGACCACGTCCGCAAGGGACCGCCAGTTGGTTTTGCCTGCAAGGTTTTCGGTCTTGTCCTGCAACTGGGCGGGCAGGTTTTTGACGACCTCCTGCCCGGCCCGTGCCTCGGACGGGCCGCCCAGAAGGACGATCCGTTCGCTTGCCTGCGTTCCGGCCGTGGTCGCGGCCATCCTTGCCAGAAGCGGCGCGGGCAGCGACCGGCGCGACTCGCGACCGGCCAGAACAACGCCGATGCCCTCCCCCTTGGGCACGGCCGTGGGATTGACCGCATCGGGCGCGATCATGTCCGGGCAGTACCCGGCCCAGAAATCCACGAGATTGATGCCGATGCGGCGGTGGCCGGTCCAGCGCATGGCCATGGCGGGCCACGTGCCGGTGATCTCCTGGCCGTTCTTCCAGGCGTACCCCTCCACCCTCTCCGGGTCGAACAGCGCGGCCAGCCTGAAGTTGAGACCGGAGAAGTTGAGGTTGTACACGGTTTCGAAATTCACGGCCGTCAGCCGGTCGAAGGCCCTGCGGTTGTCCGTGAGCGCGCGGAGGGCGGCCTCGCATCCGCCCAGGCCCATGCCGTGGGCCATTATGGGATGCACCTCGGCTTCGGGATAGACTAGGCGGGCCAAGGGTTCCAGGGATGCGTCCACGCACAGGTGAACGGCCGCTCCGGGCCGGGCCAGGAGCGTGGCCGCCAGCCGCTTGGTCTGGACCAGATCGCCGAAACGGGCGAGTTGTATGATCAGGTAGTGCTTCATGCTTATTATCGGTGCGTCAAGAATCAAACGATATTCCAATGATTCTTGCAAGAACCGGGCAAATTGCCATTTTACATGGCCGCCCGCATTGGTTATCTAGACACATGCGCTATTACCCCATGTTCGTGAATCTTGAGAACAGGACCTGCCTGGTGGTCGGCGCGGGCGCGGTCGGCAAACGCAAGCTCCTGTCGCTGCTCGATTTCGGGGCGGGCCGCGTGCATGTGGTTGACACCCGCGAGCCCGATGCCGGGACCAAAGCCGTCCTGTTGCGGGAAAACGTGTCCTTTTCCCGCCGTGAATTCAGTGAGCAGGACCTGGACGGGGTATTCCTGGTCATTGCCTGCACCTCCAGCGAGGCGGTCAACGGCCGTATCGCCGAACTGTGCGAGCAACGCGGCATATTGTGCAACATCGCGGACCAGCCGGAAAAAAGCGGTTTCATCGTCCCGGCCACGGTTGATCGGGGAGACCTGACCATCGCGGTTTCCACGGCGGGCCGAAGCCCGGCTGTCGCAAAGCGCATCCGCAAGGAATTGCAAGAAAATTTCGGTGACGAATACGCCGGTCTTCTGACCGTCATGGGACGTGTCCGCCCATTGATGCTCGGCCTGGACCGCCCCACCGAGGAAAACACCGGGGTCTTTCGTTCCCTGGCGAACTCGGATTTATTGGCCGCCCTCAAGGCCCGAAACCTTGACTCGGCCGTGGAAATTCTTAAAGAATCGTTGCCCGAACCGTTGCATTCCACTATCCCGGAGCTGCTTGATGGACTTGTATGATTCCCTTCACATCTGCATTATCGCCTTGTACGCGCTGGGCTCGGTCCTGTTCCTGACCGGCACGGTCACCGGAAACAACCGGCTGCGGCGCATGTCCATCTGGCTGGCCGTCATCGGTTTTACCCTGAACACCGTCGACCTGGCCCTGATTCTCGGCCGGGATTCCGCCGCCCTGGCTCAAGGCGCCTTTTATTTCAACACCCTGGCCTGGTCCGTGCTGGCTGTGTATTTCTTCCTCTGGTGGCGGCTTAGGCTTGAATTCCTGGCCATCACCGCCCTGCCGCTGGCCCTGCTGCTCTTTGTGGCCTCCATGTCCGTGGGCGGCATCCGGGTGCTCATGCCGCCGCATCTGACGGCCCTGTTCTTCGGCCTGCACGTCGGCTCGCTGGTCCTGACGCTCGGCGTGCTCATGTTGGCCTTTGGCGCGGCCCTGGCCTTTTTGTTTTACAACCGCAAGCTCAAGACCAAGGCCGGGCTGAAGCAGATGGGCGACGCCATCCCGTCCCTGAACAAGTTCGATTCCGTCAACCGCTGGGCCGTGCTTCTCGGTTTTCCGCTCTACACCCTGGGGCTGTTCTCGTCCTTTTTCTGGTACTGGATCGCCCCTGACAAGCAATTTACCTGGGATATCATGAAGATAGGCTCACTGGCCGTCTGGTTTCTCTACGCTTTTCTCTTTCATCAGCGCGTGGTCCTGGGCTGGCGCGGCCGCAAGCCCGCCATCCTGACGCTGTGGGTCTTCGCCGGTATGTGCATCTCCCTCATTCACCACACCATTACCTTCAGGGTGATGCCATGAACAAACAGATCATTCTCATTGGCCTGAACCACAAGACAGCCGGGGTGGACGTGCGTGAAAAGTTCGCCCTGACCGACGTGGAGAATGTCGAACAGGGCCTCATGGCCCACTGTCCCGTCCAGGAATGTCTGGCCCTGTCCACCTGCAACCGGGTGGAGATCGTGGCCGTGGCCAAGCAGGTGCCCGAGCACGAGGTCATGGATTCCCTGATCCAGTATTGGGCAGGCGTGTGCCGAGGCGACCCGGAACTGCTTTTGGAAAACACCTACCGCTACACCGGACTGGATGCCGTGAAGCACGTCTTCACCGTGGCCTCCAGCCTGGACTCCATGGTCATGGGCGAGCCGCAAATTCTCGGCCAGCTCAAGGACGCCTACCGCTCCGCAGTGGACAAAGGAACGGCCAAGACCATTGTAAACCGCCTTCTTCACAAGTCTTTTTCCGTTGCCAAGCGCATCCGCACCGAAACGGCCATTGCGTCCAGCGCGGTGTCCATTTCCTTTGCGGCCGTGGAATTGGCGCGCAAGATATTCGGGGACCTGCACGGCACCAGGGCCATGCTGGTGGGCGCGGGCGAGATGGCCGAGCTGGCCGCCACCCACCTGCTCCGCAACGGGGTGCAGGATGTCATCATCGCCAACCGCACCCTGTCCCGGGCCAAGGAACTGGCCGAATCCCTGGGCGGCGAACCCATCCAGATCGAGAGCATGCCGGAGAGGCTACACGAGGTGGACATCGTCATTTCCTCCACGGGCTCGCCGGTGTCCGTCATCCGCACCAGGGACGTCAAGGACGTGCTCAAGCGGCGCAAGCACAAGCCCATGTTTTTCATCGACATCGCCGTGCCCCGCGACATCGACCCGGACGTCAACAGCCTGGACAACGTCTATCTCTACGACATCGACGACCTGAAGGACGTGGTGGACGAGAACATGGCCCAGCGCCGCGAGGAGGCGACCAAGGCCCTCGCCGTGGTGGACCTGGAAACGGATACGTTCGGCAACTGGCTGAATTCATTGAGCCTCAAGCCGACCATCGTGGATCTGGTGGACAAGGCCGAGGATGTGGCCATGCGCGAATTGGGCAAGACGCTCAAGAAGATCGGCCCGGTGAACGAGGCGACCCGCAGCTCCCTTGAGACGTTGGTGCTGTCCGTGGCCCGCAAGTCCCTGCACGAGCCCATCTGTTTCCTCAAGCGCCGCACCCAGGAGGAAGGGTCCGCCGAACGGTTCATCGACCTCGCCCGCCGCATGTACAACCTGGACGACGAAGTGGTCCCGGACACCGCGCACATGGACCGCAAGCCGGGCGCGTGTTCGCCCGAAGACATAGAGCGGTTCATCGATTCATCCAAAAAGGAACAATAATGCGTTGTTATCTCGTGGAAGACCTTCTTGACGCCGACCTGAAGAAAATAGCCGACACCCTGGATGAGTTGCAGTTGCGGGGACCGTTGGACGGCATTTACTATCTCCCGCTTCCGGAAAACCTGCTCCAGCCCGAGCAGACGGCCCATCTCGACGAGTGCGGCCCGTTTTTCATGGCGCTTGAGCTGGTGGAGGGCGCGTCCGACATGTCCGAGTGCCAGGTCCGGCTGGAGCTGCTGGTCCGCGCCCGGAACAAGATCCGGTGCTCGTGCGTCGCCTATGCCACGCCGGATCAGCGGCGTCACATGATCGACTATCTCGACCAGTTCCTCAACGGGCTGGGAATCGCGGCCTGATAATGCCCGATGCGCCCGTGAACATTCCGCAATCATTGCAGGAACTGCTTCCGAAGTGGGCGCACTTCTGCCTGTATACCGAAAAATTCATCACCGATGAGCTGGCCGTTTCCCTGGACGGCAAGCGCATCGTGGTCGGTTTTTCGGGTGGTGCGGACTCGACCGCCCTGCTCATGGTCCTGCACTACCTTTGCCCCCGCGCGGGCTGCCGCGTGCTGGCCGCCCATCTGAACCACACCCTGCGCGAGGACGCCGACGCGGACGAGCAATGGTGCCGGGAGCTGTGCGGCACGCTGGGCATCGAGTTCGTCAGCGAGTCCCGCGACGTCCGCGCAATGGCCGGGGATGCCGGAGTCGGGCTTGAGGAAGCGGGTCGCGATGCCCGGTACGCCTTTTACGACCGGGTGCTCGACGAAGCCGGAGCGGACTTCATAGCCCTTGGCCACCACCGGGACGACCTGAGCGAGGATGTGCTCATGCGCTTCATCCGGGGTACGGGCTGGCCCGGCCTGTCCGGCATGGCGGGATTCGACCCGGAACGCCGCCTGATCCGCCCGTTTCTCATGTTGCCAAAGTCCACGTTGAAGGCGTTTTTAACCCATTTGGGCATACATTGGCGCGAAGACGCCACCAATGAAGACCCGTCCTGGACAAGAAATCGCATCAGGAACGAAATTCTTCCGCTTATTGTCCGCGAGAATCCGAATTTCGGTGATTCCGTGGCTCGATTGTGGAAGATTGGCAGGATTGAGGCCGATTATTGGGATTCGAAAACAGAATCAGCGACGGACGAGCTGGATAACGACGCTCTTGGTGGAATGCACAAGGCGGCTCGCTTGCGGATGTACAAGGCGTGCCTCGCCGCGCTCGGTCCCGGCCAGGCCCTTGCCCATACCCTGTTCAGCCTCGACGAGGCATGGGTGGAGAAACGCATCGGATCGGTCTTTCAATTTCCCGGCGGAAAGACCGCCGCCATCACCCGCTCCGGCGTTGTTTTCTCGCCCGGCCATTGACTTCCGCCCATCCCCGGTATATTAGCATGTGATCTTTTGCACAAAGTGCGGAAACGCTTGATAGGCGTTTCGCTGTATCATCATCAGGAGGAACGTATGAATATTCTGATTTTCGGCCCCAACGGCTCCGGTAAAGGCACCCAGGGCGACATCGCCAAGGACAAGTACAATCTGGATCACATCGAATCCGGCGCCATTTTCCGCAAGCACATCGGCGGCGGCACCGAACTCGGCCTGAAGGCCAAGGAATACATCAACAAGGGCGAGCTCGTTCCTGATGACATCACCATCCCCATGGTTCTCGACGTCCTGTCCGGCTCCACCGAAGGCTGGCTGCTCGACGGTTTCCCCCGTTCCCTGGTCCAGGGCGAAAAACTGTGGGAAGCCCTGCAGAAAGACAATGTCGCGCTCGACTACGTGATCGAGATCAAGCTGCCCCGCGAGATCGCCAAGGCCCGCATCATGGGTCGCCGCCTGTGTGCCAACAATCCGAATCATCCCAACAACGTCGGCATCCCGGTCATCGCTCCTGACGGCGACAAGTGCCGCGTCTGCGGCGGTGCGCTGTCCGCCCGCGAGGACGACCAGGACGAGGACGCCATCAACAAGCGCCACGACATCTACTACGATGAGAATACCGGCACCATGGCCGCCTGCAACTTCTTCAAGAATCTGAAGGACGGCGGCTTCAAGTTCATCGAATTGAACGGTGAGGATTCCATCCAGGAGATCAAGGACTACCTGATCAGCCAGCTCGACTAATTCGACACATAAAAAAAGCCCTCTCCGGTTTCCGGGGAGGGCTTTTTTTATGTGTCGAAAACCGTAAAAAGTCGCTGTTGGGTTGTCGTGGGGGGGGACTTGATCGGCCGTTCTGTTCGAGGTATTCACAAGTCGGGTGACACGAAATCATTCGTCGTATGCCAGGAGAGAAGGACCGAACATGGCGAAACACACCCGGCGGTTTACCGAAGGCATGCTGGATGACCGGCTGATCATGCGCGCTCTGGACGTTCACCAGGGACAGACCATAGTGGACGCCGGATGCGGCAACGGCTACATGTCCAGGCTTTTTCACCGTGAGGTCAAGCCCGGCGTGGTCTATGCCGTTGACCCCAATCCCATGTTCATCAAGGAGATCAAAGCCGATATTTCCACCGAGGACATCCGGCCTCTGGTGGGAGACATGACGCTTGGCACGTCCCTGCCGGACGGGTGCGCGGACGTGGTCTATATGGCCGCTGTCCTGCATATCTTTTCCGACGAACAGTTGCTGTGCGTGGCCGGCGAGGTGGAACGGCTGCTCGTTCCCGGCGGGTTGTTTGCGGTGGTGGAGATCGCCAAGCACGCCACGCCGTTCGGGCCGCCCATGGCCCACCGCTATTCCCCGGAGGAGCTGCGTGAAGCCCTGCCCTTCTCTTCAGTCAGCTTGGACTGGGTGGCCGAACATTTTTATCTCCAGGTTTTCCGGGGTGACGCCTGATCCATCGCAACATTTCGTTTTTCGAAAAAAGGGGAGGACCGACCGGCCCTCCCCTTTTTATTTGCGTATGCGGTGAAGCTCTATGCTTCCGAGGTTTCCTCGGGGGTTGCGCTGCCGGGGCCGAATCCGAGCAGGATCGGGCTGGCCACGAAGATGGAGGAATAGGTGCCGACGCCCACGCCGATGAGCAGGGCCAGGGCGAAGTCGTGGATGACGGCCCCGCCCAGGATGTACAGGCAGAACACGACCAACAGCGTGGTGGCCGAGGTCATGATGGTGCGCGACAGGGTCTGGTTCACCGCCAGGTTGATGACCGAGCCGAAGGACTTGCCCGCCTTGTTGGAGAGCGAGTTCTCGCGGATGCGATCGAACACGATGATGGTGTCGTTGAGCGAGTAGCCGATGATGGTCAGCAGCGCGGCGATGATGGTCAGGTCGAATTCCTTGTTCAATATGGAGAATATGCCGACCGTGATGGTCACGTCGTGAATCAGGGCCACGACGGCTCCCAGCGCGTAGTTGAGCTTCAGGTACCAGCATAGGCCGACCGTGATGATGAGCGCGGCCACGATGAGCCAGCCCATCTCCAGGCCGAGCAGCCCGATGCCGTACACGCCGGCTCCCAGAGCAGCGGCCATGACGCCTGCCACGGTCCAGCGCTGCTCGAAGCGGCCGGAGATGTACACGGCGATGAGCAGGACCGCGTAGAACAGCGCCTCAAGGGCCTGGGTGCGCAGGTCCGCGCCCACTTTGGGGCCGACCATTTCCAGTCGCTGGATTTCGTATTTCGCGCCGTCGAGATTGTCGGACAGCGCGGCGTTGACCTTGTTTCGGACGTCTTCGGACGAGATGTCGGAACTGGAAGTGCGGATCAGGTACTCGTGATCGCCTTCCAGGCCCAGGCGCTGGACGACCAGGCCGGGCAATTGTACGTCGCTGAGGGCGTCCTTGATCGCCTCGACGTCGGTGTCCTGATCGATTTTGACCTGGACGATCATGCCGCCCGCAAAGTCGATGCCGTACTTGGGGCCGCCCTTGATGAGCAGCGAGGCAACGCCCGCCAGGATCAGGATCGCCGAGAGAACAAAGGCGATCTTCTTGATGCCGATGAAGTCTATGTGGGTATCAGGCTTGATTATTTGAAGTCCCATGATCGTCTCCTAAAGGCTCAGCTTGGCGTCGGCAGCACGGTTTCTGGTGTATAGGTCGAACAGGATGCGCGACACGAAGATGGCCGTGAACATGGAGGTGATGATGCCGAGCGTGAGGGTGACGGCAAAACCTCGCACCGGGCCGGTACCGAACTGGTACAGGATGATGGCCGCGATGACCGTGGTCACGTTGGCGTCGAGGATGGTCAGGGTCGCCCTGCCGTAGCCCTCGGCCACGGCCTGCCTGGCGGAAAGTCCCCGTCGGAGTTCCTCGCGGATGCGTTCGAAGATGATGACGTTGGCGTCCACCGCCATGCCGATGGTCAGGATGATGCCCGCGATGCCCGGCAGGGTCAGGGTCGCGCCGAACGCGGCCAGACCGGCCAGGATGAGCATGATGTTCACGCACAGGACCACGTCGGCCACCAGGCCGCCGATTCCGTAGTAGATGACCATGAACGCCAGCACCGCGGCCATGCCGATGAGGGCGGACAGGATGCCGTTGTCGATGGATTCCTGGCCCAGGGACGGGCCGACCGTGCGCTGTTCGAGGATGACCACGGGCGCGGGCAGGGAGCCTGCGCGGAGAACGACCGCCAGGTCGCGGGCCTCTTCCTGCGAAAAGTTGCCCGTGATGGAGGCCCTGCCGCCGGAGATGCGTTCCTGGATGACCGGCGCGGAATAAACCTTGCCGTCCAGCACGATGGCCATGCGCTTGTTGACGTTTTCCTCGGTCAGGTTGGTGAAGATGGCGCCGCCGCGCGCGTTGAAGGTCAGCGAAACGTAGGGCTTGTTCCAGGTGTCCAGCAGGACCTTGGCGTCGGTCACGTATTCGCCGGTGAGCACGGCGTCCTTCTTGAGGACGATGGGCGTTTCGGAGTAGCCGCCGCCCGCCTGCTTGTGCATCAGCGTGGTCAGTTCGCGGCCCGGAGCGAGGATGCCCTGCTGGGCCTTGGCGATGTCGGCGGTTTCGTCGACCATCTTGAATTCGAGATGCGCGGTCTGGCCGATGATCTTGATGGCCCGCTCGGGGTCCTGAAGGCCGGGCAGCTGCACCTGGATGCGATTGTCCTGCTGGCGGCGGATGTCGGGTTCGGCCACGCCGAACTGGTCGATGCGGTTGCGGATGGTCTTGATGGCCTGTTCCATGGTCAGCTTTTCGATGTCGGCCCGGTACTGGGGCGAAATGGACAGGACATATTTGGCCTTGCCGTCGTCCATGGCCGTCGAGCTTTCCACCTTGAACGGCGTGTACTTGTCGATGACGTCCTTGAAGGCGTCTTCCTGGACGCCCTTGAGCAGGACCACTTCGATCCGGTTCTCATCGAGCACCGTGGGCCGCAGAATGAAAATTTCATTTTCCCGGGCGCTGGCCTTGAGGTCGTCGCCCAGACGGGCCAGGTTGTTGTCCATGGCCGTTGCCATGTCCACGCCGAGGGTGAGGTTGATGCCGCCCTTGAGGTCCAGGCCGAGGCTCACGGTGTTGTCGGGCAGGATATTGCCCAACGCGGAGTCCTTGACGCCCGGCAGGGACGGCAACATGTAGGCCAGTCCGAGGACCAGAACCACCAGGGCTCCGATGGCTCTGTAACGCAAACTTTGCATGAAAACTCCCTATAATACAAAACTAGTTGCACCTGTCCGAACGAGCACGCAATAAACGCAAGCGCGGACCGGGCCACGCGAACGTGGTCCGATCCGCAGAATCGTTTCGGAAAACGGGTGCAAGAACCTACTTCTTGTCGGCTTTGGCCTTGCCGCCGTCTTTGTCGGCGACGAAACCGCGCTTGATGACGACGTTGACGCCGCTGGCGATCTCGATGGTAAGATTGTCGCCGTCGATGTCCACGATGGTGCCGAGAATGCCGCCGTTGGTCCAGACCTTTTCGCCCTTGGAAAGCGACTCGAGCATGGCCTTGTGGGCCTTCTGCTTCTTCTGCTGCGGACGGATGAGCAGAAAGTAGAAAATGGCGAACATGAGGACCAGCATGGGCAGCGGGCCGCCGAGAATGGCGCCCAGGCCGCCTGCCTCGCCGCCGCCGGCGGGCGGAGCCATGGCAAAGGCTACGGAATCGAAGAACATGGGTTCCTCCAGAAATGGTTAGTGGTGTATGCTTCCCCGCCGTCTAACAAGGAACGTACAGGTTGCCGTATGGACGGTGCGAAAACGGTCGAATTTTCACGAAGTTTTCGCTCATAATTTCCTTGCTGTCCAGCTTTAACTCTTTGGCGTAGTCCTTGACCAGGGCCTCGATGACCTTCAGGTCGTCGGAATCTACGGGGGTCGCGGTCAGGCCGGGACCGAGCTGGTCTTCGGGAACGCTGCCGCGCACGTAGATCACGCCGCCGTGCATGCCCGTTCCGAGACTCCGTCCCGCAATAGGCGCATCAGGCTTACCAGAAAACATACCCAAGAGCAAAATAATTCCACCGGCCATATATTCTCCGAGGAAGTCCCCGGCCTTGCCGCCGATCACGATTTTCGGCTGGTGATCGAGGTATGCCTTCATGTGGATGCCGACCCGGTATCCGACGTCGCCCTTGATGAATATCTCGCCGCCGCGCATGGCGTAGCCGATGACGTCGCCCGCGAGGCCCTCGATGATCACCCGGCCGTTGTCCATGGTGTTGCCCACGCCGTCCTGGGCGTTGTTGTGGATGCGAATCTTGGGGCCGCGCATGAACGCGCCCAGGTCCTGGCCGGGAACGCCGTAGATGTCGAAGGTCAGGTCCCCTTCCAGCGCGGTGGCGATGTAGCGCTGGCCGTTGCACTCCTTGATGGTGAAGTCGGTCACGCCCTGCTCCGCCAAAGCCCGGATTTCCTCGTTGAACTGCTTGTAGTATGTGCGCCCCGCCACCAGGGTCTTCTTCTTTCTCTTGGCTGCCATTTAGTCCTCCAGGTCCACGATGACGGGTTCGCCCGCCTTGGGCATCCAGACGCGGTCCAGATCGGGGCACACGTCGCGTACGGCCGATTCCTCGGAGGACATGAAAATCATGTCGTCCTTTTCGGCCACCAGGAGCGGCCTGAGCTTGATGCGGTCGTTAAGTCCCATGAGCCGTGTGTTGTCGGCCACCAGGATGGCGAACGGGCCGTTGAGCATGCCCGGGCCGTAGGTGACGCGCAGCGCGGTGTACAGATCCTTGTCGTCGCCGTCCATGCGCTCGATCTCGTCCCAGAACGGCGGGGCAAAGACCTTTGCCGCCATTTCCCAGGACAGGCCGTGCTTGCGGATGAGCATGTCCAGCTCGTAGGCCACGACCTCGGTGTCGGTCATCATGGTGCAGAGATAGTCGTGTTCGCACAGGTAGCGGCGGTTGATGCCGTAGGAGGATATTTCGCCGTTGTGGACGATGGACCAGTTGAGGATGGTGAACGGGTGCGCCCCGCCCCACCAGCCGGGGGTGTTGGTCGGGAACCTGTTGTGCCCGGTCCAGATGTACGCCTTGTATTCCTCCAGGCGGAAGAAATCGGCGATGTCCTCGGGGAACCCGACGCCCTTGAACGCGCCCATGTTCTTGCCCGACGACACGACGAACGCGCCGGGGACCGTGGTGTTGATCTTCATGACCACGGCCACGATGTAGTCCTCTTCCGGCAGTTCGCGGAATTCGTTTTCCGGCTTTTCGGGCACGGTCACGAAATACCGGTTGAACTTGGGGGGATTGGGGATGGCCAGGACGCGCCGGGTCGGGATGGGCTCGTAGAAGTGGAGATCGAAGTACTTCTTGATCATTTCCTCGGAACCCTTGATGGCCGCGTCGTCGTCGCACATCATGTGGAAGCAGTACTTGTCCGCCTGCTCGGGGTAGATGCCGTAGGCCGCAAATCCGCCGCCCAGGCCGTTGCCCCGGTCATGCATGCAGGTCATGGCCTGGATGGGCATTTCGCCCGGAATCAGGCCGCGCTTCCTGTTGATGACGCCGAATATCCCGCAGCCGGAGATATCCTTCTCGAAATCATAATATCTTTCAGGTGCTTTCATTGCTTAACTCGCTTAGCTCCGCTCGTTAGTCGGGTTCCACCACGCCGGGGTTCCAGGTGTCCTTGAAGAAGTCGTCGGGCCACATGAGCACGTCCGGCTCGCCCGCCAGGATCTGCTTCTTGGCGTCCTCGGGAACGGGCATCTGGAATTTGACGAAGGCGGTGTACATGCCCGCCATGTCGATGTCGCCCACCAGCACGTAGCCCACCAGGTGGTCGTTGTGGAACACCAGCTTGCGGTAGCTCCGCTTCTTTTCATCCAGGAAGGCGGCCACTTCGTAGGCGTCGTCGTCCTCCGGCGGGTTGACCGTGCCCACGGAGATGGTGGGCAGGCCGTAAAAGGAAATGGAATTCATGGCCAGGGAGCCGGTGAAGGTGATGTCCCTGCCCGCCATGTTCTTGCCAGCGCAGAATCCCTGGTTGTAGGCATTGGTCCAGATGGGGATGACCCGGTCCTCGCGGAACAGCAGGTCCCTGGCCTGGGCCACGTCGCCCGCCGCGAACACGCCTTCCGCCGTGGTCCGCATGTGGTCGTCCACCTTGATGCCGCGATCCACGCCGATGCCGGACTTTTTGGCCAGGTCGTAGTTGGGGACCACGCCGATGGCGATGACCACCACGTCGCACTGGAGGAAGTCGCCATCGGTCAGATGGACGCCCTTGAGGCTGCCCTCGGCGTCGCGCTGGATTTCCTTGGCGGACACGCCGCAGCGCACATGCAGGCCCACCTCTTCCAGGCGGGTTCCCGCCAGGGAGGCGGCGTTCTCGTCAAAGGCCAGGCTCAGGATGCGCGGGGACAGTTCCAGGATGGTCACTTCCACGCCCCGATCGAACAGGGATTCGCCCGCCTTGAGGCCGATGAGGCCGCCGCCGATGACCACGGCCCTCTTTATTTCCTTGGCCTTGGAGATGAGCGTCTGGGCGTGGGCCAGGTTGGTGAAGTTATAGACGTCCGCGCCGTCGGAGCCGGGGATGGGCGGGGTGAACGGGATGCCGCCCGTGGCGATGAGCAGGTTTTCATATTCGAGAGTTTCGCCCTTGTCCGTGGCCACGATCTTTTTCTTGGTGTCGATGGCGATGACGCGGGTGCCCAGCTTCAGGGAGACGTTGCTCTTCTCGTAGAATTCCTGGGGACGCAGGGCCAGCCGCTCCGGGCCGATCTTGCCCGCCAGCAGGTAGGAGATGAGCGGACGGCCGTAGGCCGGGGAATCCTCGGCCCCGATGACCAGTATCTCGTTCTCGGCATCGACCTTGCGGATGCCCTCGATGGCCCCGATGGAGGCGATGCCGTTGCCGATGATGACGTATTTCATGGATGCCTCCCTAGTCCCGCTCTTCGAATTTCAACGCACCGTTGGGGCAGGCCTGGACACAGGCCGGGCCTTCCTCGCGGCCCTCGCACAGGTCGCACTTGATGATCTTGCTCTCGGTCGGATGCCGTTTTATCGCCCCGTAGGGACAGGCCATGAGGCAGGACCAGCAGCCCACGCACTTGTTGCGGTCGTACACGGTGCGGCCGGTCTCGGGGTCCTTGTGCAGCCCGCCGGAGATGCAGGCGGCCACGCAGGACGGCTCGTCGCAGTGGCGGCAGGAGATGGCCACGCAGGTGTCGCCCTTCTCGAAGACCTTTTTGCAGGAGTCCAGGCCGTCCTTGAGCCGTTCCTCGCGGAAGGCGATGATCAGGTCCTTGGACTTGGAATGGGCGGTGATGCAGGCCAGCTCGCAGAGATGGCAGCCGATGCAGTATTCCTTGTCGGGATAAACTCGTTTCATGGCTTGCTCCTAGCGTCCGGCATGCTTGATGCCGAGAATGTCGAGTTCGGTGTCGGAAATGCCTACGCCGCGCAGCTTGTCGCGGTTGCCGCGCAGAGACTCGATGGAGTTCAGTCCCATGCCGCCGAGCATTTCCTCGATCTCATGCCCCCAGGCGCGGATCAGGTTGGCCAGTTTCTTGGCCGCGATGTCCGGATTCTGGCGCTTGGAAAGCTTGGTGTCGTTGGTGGCGATGCCCCACGGGCATTTGCCGGTGTAGCAGCGGCCGCAGATGGTACAGCCCACGGCGATGAGCGTGGCCGTGCCGATGTACACGGCGTCGGCCCCCAGCGCGATGGCCTTGATCACGTCGCCGGAACAGCGGATGCCGCCCGCCGCGACCACGGACACATTGTTGCGGATGCCCTCGTCGCGCAGCCGCTGGTCCACCTGGGAGAGCGCCAGCTCGATGGGGATGCCCACGTTGTCGCGGATCATGGCCGGGGCCGCGCCCGTGCCGCCGCGCATGCCGTCGATGGTAATGATGTCCGCGCCCGCCCTGGCAATGCCCGAGGCGATGGCGGCCACGTTGTGAACGGCCGCGATCTTGACCGAAACCGGGGACTTGTACTCGCTGGCCTCCTTCAGCGCGTAGATGAGCTGGAGCAGGTCCTCGATGGAGTAGATGTCGTGGTGGGGCGCGGGCGAGATGGCGTCGGACCCGATGGGGACCATGCGCGTCTCGGACACCTTGTCGTTGATCTTTTCGCCGGGCAGATGGCCGCCGATGCCGGGCTTGGCGCCCTGCCCCACCTTGATCTCGATGGCCGCGCCCGCCTTGAGGTAGTCCCGATGCACGCCGAAACGGCCCGAGGCCACCTGGACGATGGTGTGGTCGCCGTATTTATATAAGGACTTGTGCAGGCCGCCCTCGCCGGTGTTGTAGAAGGTGCCGGTTTCGGTGGCCGCGCGCGCCATGGCCCGATGCAGGTTGAAGTTGATGGCCCCGAAGCTCATGGCCGCGAACATGATGGGCACGTCCAGTTCGAGCTGCGGGGTGAGCTTGGTCTTCAGCTTGGCCTTGCCGGTCTTTTTGTTCACCGAAAAGTCGAGCTTGCGCGGCTTGGCACCCAGGAAGGTCTTGAGTTCCATGG
This sequence comes from Desulfovibrionaceae bacterium, assembly GCA_015709315.1. Classification (GTDB taxonomy): domain Bacteria; phylum Desulfobacterota; class Desulfovibrionia; order Desulfovibrionales; family Desulfovibrionaceae; genus Pseudodesulfovibrio. Next base: position 15,616 of record JACCQI010000009.1, on the reverse strand, counting down.
GCTCGCGCAGGGGGTCGATGGACGGGTTGGTCACCTGGGAGGCGTCGAGCAACATGCGGTCCCAGTAGACCGGGATGTCCACCGGGGAACCCATGCCCGCCAGGAGTACGCCGCCGGTGTCCGCCTGTTTGTAGATGTTCTGGAGGAACACGGGACGCCACAGGTTGTTGGTCCGAAAATCCGAAGGCTTGTTGCGGATGTTCAACGCCGACGTGGGGCACAGGGCCTCGCAGCGGTGGCAGCCCACGCACTTGGTGTTGTCGTGCATGACCTTTTGCCGGGTTTCATCCCAGTAGTGAGCCTCGTACGAGCATTGGCGGACGCAGACCTTGCAGTTGATGCACAGGTCCGGGTCCCGGTCAATACAGAACTCATGGTAGTTCTTGTTGATGGGCTGAAAAAGCAAGACAGGTAACCTCTTTCGTTTGTTGCCAAAAAAGTCATCTCGCAATGAGGATGACCCGCAAGGGCTTCCGTATATTTCACAATTCAGGAAGTCTGCCTGAATTCTGAGGGGCAGTCACCAAACCACAACTCTATAATACCTGTCAAGAAAACTTTTAACCATCTGATTTCATTGATTTTGTAAATAATTGCAAAGGATATCAAGCCATACGGAAAACGTATCGGTCCTCCTTTTGCCCCGCCGCACTCCGCCAAAAGCCAGTAACAGCGCCATGCTTGACATTTTATGCGGTTACGAATATGAGCTATTCCATGATCACCAACCAGAACCGCTTCGGCTTCTTTTCCTTTTTCGGCTTTCGCTTTTTTAGAAGCGCCTGCGGTCTTGGGGTGTGCGACTGACGTTTAGCTGATTGCAACCAAACAAGGGCCGTAGGCGACAAGCTTACGGCCCTTTTCTTTTGGCGGGCCAGGGCTTGTCGGGGCCGAAACAAAGAGGGGTATGGGTATGATGTTGGGTTTTGGCAGCGTCGAGATTGCTCTGGCCTTTTGGCTGAGTATCGCCTCGACCATCCTGTGCGTGGTTTACGGAATTGTGAAGTGGAATGAAACCGGGAACAAAAAACCGGGGGAGGATGCGTAGATGGAAGGCAAAATCCTCGGCGTCCTCCTGTATCTCGGCGTAATTTTCTATCTTGGCTACAAAGCTTGGAAAAGAACAAAGGAATCAACTGACTACATGCTTGCCGGGCGAGCCATGAACCCGTTCGTCCTGGCCATGTCCTACGGGGCGACCTTCATTTCGACCTCGGCCATCATCGGCTTTGGCGGGGCCGCCGGGCTGTTCGGCACCTCTCTGCTCTGGCTGACCTTCCTGACAATCTTCGTGGGCATCTTCGTGGCCATGGTCTTTTTCGGTAAGCGGACCCGGCGCATGGGGCTGGCGCTCAACACCCACACCTTCCCGGAACTCCTGGGCAGGCGCTACAAGTCGAAATTCATCCAGCAGTTCGCGGGCGTGGTCATCTTCGTCTTCATCCCGGTCTATGCCTCGGCCGTTCTCATCGGCATCTGCCGGATGCTCGAAGTGGCCTTCCCGGGCATCAGTTACGAGGCGTGGCTTTTGATCGTCACCGTCATCGTGGCCTTGTACGTGGTCACCGGCGGACTCAGGGCGGTCATGTACACCGATGCGTTCCAGGGTTCCATCATGACCATCATGATGCTCATCCTGATCGTCACCACCTACTACATGTTGGGCGGCATCACCGACGCGCACCAGGCGCTCACCGACATGGCGGCCCTGATGCCTGAAAAAATGCTCAAGGGCGGCGTGACCGGCTGGACCACCGGCCCAGACATCCAATCCCCGCTCGGGCTGACCATCTACACGACCGTCATCTACGGCGTGGGCATCGGCGTCCTGGCCCAGCCCCAGCTCGCCATCCGGTTCATGACCGTCCCCAGCGACCGCGAATTGAACCGCGCCGTGGCCATCGGCGGCATCTTCATCCTGTTCATGACCGGCGTCGCCTTCATGGTCGGGGCCCTGTCCAACGTGGTTTTCTTCCAGAAATTCGGCGAGATCGCCATCAGCATAGCCAAGGGCAACCTGGACAAGATCATTCCCACCTACATTGATTCCTTCATGCCGGGCTGGTTCTCCGGCTTGTTCCTGGTGGCCATGTTCGCGGCGGCGATGTCGACCATGAGTTCCCAGTACCACGTGGGCGGCACCTCGCTTTCCCGCGACTTCCTGGAGCAACACGTGAAGATCGGGAACAGCGGTTCTTCCATGAAGCTCAACCGGCTGGGCGTGACCATCGCCATCATCGCCACCCTGGCCTGGGCCTGGCTTTTGCCCGGCGGCGTCATCGCCAGGGCCACGGCCTTCTTCTTCGGCCTGTGCGCGGCCTCGTTTTTGCCCATCTACGTGCTCGGCCTGTACTGGAAGGGCATGACCAAAATCGCGGCCAAGATATCCATGGTCGGCGGGTTCGTCTTCTCCATGTTCTGGCTGCTTTTCGTGCATGTGAAGGAAGCCGACTACATCGGCCTGTGCCAAGCCGTCTTCGGCAAGACCACCCTGGTGGCCGATGCCGCGCCCATGTCCTGGCCCTGGCTGTTGCAGTACGTGGACCCCAACGTGGTCGCCCTGCCCGTGTCCATGGCCCTGGCCGTGGGCGTCAGCCTGGCCACCCGACGCATGGAGCAGAAACATCTGGACCTGTGCTGGGAAGGGTTATGCTAACATACCGTTATTAAAAGAAACAATGAGGTGCCGGTCCGCGTGTCCGGCACCTCTTTTTCTTGGTTGATTGACAGCCGTCCGCAATGCGAACATAAACAACCAACCGCTCAAAAAAGGAAGATACATGAACAGGATTAATGTGAAGATGAAATTCATGCACCCCGTGTGGGACGAGCATGAGCTTGCCTATGCCACCGGCCATTCAGCGGGCCTGGACCTGCGCGCGTGCATCGACCAGGATTTTGTCGAGATCGCGCCCGGCCAGAAGCACGCCTTTCCCGCCGGGGTGGCCATCGAAGTCCTTGAGCCGTCCATCGCCGGGTATGTTTTTTCCCGCAGCGGGCTGGGCACCAAGGACGGCCTGACCGTCAGCCAGGGCGTGGGCGTCATCGACCCCGACTACCGGGGCGAGATCAAGGTATCCCTGCTCAACACCTCGGACAAGGTGCGACGAATCGCGCGCGGGCAGCGTATAGCCCAACTCGTCTTCATGCCCGTATTTCAGGCCGAAATCCTCAAGGTGGAGGAACTCGGCGGCACCGACCGTGGAGCCGGAGGCTTCGGGTCCACGGGAAAACTCTAAGAGTACACAATGAGCAATAAATTCAATGCGATAAAGGAACGGGAATCCTCACTCCTTTGCAACACCTACGGGCGGTATCCCCTGGCCGTTTCCAAGGCCAAGGGATGCAGGCTCTACGACCTGGACGGCAATGAATACCTCGATTTCCTGGCCGGCATCGCCGTGTGCAGCCTGGGCCACAGCCGGGAAGACCTGGCGGACGTCATGGCCGAGCAGGCGCGCAAGATGGTGCATGTCTCCAACCTCTTCTACCAGGAGCCGCAGCTCGACCTGGCCGAAAAGTTGCTTGCCACCTGCGCGGCGGACAAGGTCTTTTTCTGCAACTCCGGGGCCGAGGCCAACGAGGGAGCCATCAAGCTCGCCCGCCGGTACATGCGCCGGGTGCGGAACAAAGACAGGTTTGAAATCATCACGCTGGAAAAGTCCTTTCACGGCAGGACGTTGTCCACGCTGACCGCCACCGGCCAGCAAGGCCCGATCAAGGACGGCTTCAGCCCCCTGCCCGAGGGGTTCGTGACCGTGCCTTTCGGCAACGTCAATGCGTTGCGCGGAGCCATCAACGCCAAGACCGCGGCCGTCATGGTCGAAATGGTCCAGGGCGAGGGCGGCGTGCGCCCCCTGCCCACCGACTACGTCAACGACATCGTGGCCTTGTGCAAGGAAAACAACATCCTGCTCATCGTGGACGAGGTCCAGTCCGGGCTGTGCCGCACCGGCCGGTTCTGGGCGCACCAGCACTACGGCATCACCCCGGACATCTTCACTTCGGCCAAGGCGCTGGCCAACGGCCTTCCCATGGGCGCGGTTCTGTGCTCGAACGAAACGGCCAAGGGGTTCGGCCCCGGATCGCACGCCACCACTTTCGGCGGCGGGGCCGTGGTGTCCGCCGTGGCCGCCAAGGTCCTGGACATCATGGTTGAAGAGGACATGGCAGGCCGCGCCAGGGATATGGGAGCCTTTGCCAGGCAAGAAGCTGAAAAGCTGAAAGCGAAGCATCCCGACAAGATAGCCGGTACGCGCGGGCTTGGCTTGCTCTTCGGCATCGAACTCGCCATCGACGGCAAGGACGTCTGGAAGGGGCTGCTCGACAAGCGGATCGTCTGCAACCTGACCCAGGGCAAAATCCTGCGCCTGGTGCCGCCTCTGACCATCGAGAAGTCGGACATCTCCGCCTTCATGGCGACGCTGGACACGGTGCTGGCCGGGCTGGACGGACCGTCGGCTTGACCGCGTATCCGCGACCGCGTATCTTCCTCATAGAGGAGAAAAGACATGAGCGGCGTCGCCCCCATAGGACCCATGCAGGAATACTCCCCCAACCACAGGGAGGAGGAGATCGACCGCATGGAGAAACCGTCCTCGACGCAGCCGCCCACAACCGAAACGTCGCCCCAGGTCATCAAGAGCGATGCCCGGAAAAAGGCCGAAAACGCCACGCTCTACGGTTTTCGGTATACCGGGACAGGCTCTTTCATAGACAAGGTTTTTTAATTGCATCAAACGGATGACGCATAATCACGGGCCGGGGTCGTTCCCCGGCCCTGTCGTATTCGCGCTTCGGAGAACGCCATGCAGACCACGCTGCTCAAGATCGAATTCACCATAGACGAAAAATTGGCCGAAGAGGCGGACGAATTCCTTGCCTCAAAGGCCGCCCACGGTTGGGAGGAAACGCCCCTCGAAGGCGGCGTGAAGATCACGCTTTACCTGGAGGACCATGCCCTGGGCCGCGATATCGCCAAAGAATTTCATGCCCGGTTCCCGGACGCGGGCGTGACCTGCACGGAGGAGGAACCCGAGGACTGGGCCATGGCCTGGAAGGATTTCTTCAATCCGGTCACCTGCGGCGATACGTTCAAGATATTCCCCCCGTGGCTTGAAAACGGCGACGACAACGGCGTCACGCACATCGTCATCGAACCCAAGATGGCCTTCGGCACCGGCCATCATCCCACCACTTCGCTCTGCTTGGCGACCATCGGTTCCCTGTCCGAATCCGGCGTCATCGAGCCGGGCCGGACCTTCCTCGATCTGGGCACCGGGTCCGGCATTCTCGGCATCGGCCTGGCCAAGCTCGGCCTCAAGGGCGTGTGCCTGGACAACGATCCCCTGGCCATCCCCTGCGCCGTGGAGAACGCCGTGGCCAACAATGTGGCCGACTCCCTGGAACTGGCCGTGGGCACCATCGAAAGCCTGGGCAAGGACGTCCGGTTCGACCTGGTGGTCGCCAACATCCTGTCCGGGCCGCTCATCGAGATGGCTCCCGACATCCTTGCCCACCTGGCTCCGGGCGGGTCGCTGATTTTGTCCGGCATCCTTGCGGACAAGCAGTCCGACGCCGTGGCCTCGGCCTATGCCCGGCTGGGCTTGAGCGCGCCGCATCGCTATGTCGAGGGCGAATGGATTTGCCTGGTCTGGGAACGGATAGGGGCGTAAGCGCCATGCCGCAGGCCGACACCATCCTGGCCATGTTCGAGGCCATGCGCGAGGCCCTGGGGCCGAGCCGCTGGTGGCCCGGCGACACGCCGTTCGAGATCGCCATAGGGGCCATCCTGACCCAGAACACCAATTGGCGGAACGTGGAAAAGGCCATCGCCAACCTCAAGGCTGAAAATCTCCTTGACGCCGAGGCCCTGCATGGGCTGCCCCTGCCCAGGCTGGCCGAACTGATCCGCCCTGCCGGATATTTCAACATCAAGGCGCGGCGTATTGCCAACTTCCTGAATTTCCTGAAGGATGAAGCCGAGTACGACCTGGAATCGCTCAAGGACATGCCGCTGGACGAAATCCGACCCAAGGTGCTTGCAGTCAACGGCATCGGCCCGGAAACCGCCGATTCCATCCTGCTCTACGCCCTTGATTTTCCGACGTTCGTGGTCGACGCCTACACCGCGCGCATGATGGGACGACACGGGCTGGCCTGGGAGGATATCGACTATCATCAATTACAGGCCATTTTCATGGACGCATTGCCGCAAGATGTGGCAGTCTACAACGAATATCATGCCCTGATCGTCCGTGTCGGGAAGGATTGGTGCAAAAAGAAGGCGGGGCTGTGCGACACCTGCCCCCTGAAACCGTTTCTCGAGTGATATCCTGTCCATGTTGCGTAATATTCTGCTGACATTGCTGATTGCCTGCCTGGCGGCCGTTCCCGCGGCGGCACAGGAACGGGACGTGATTTTGAATGAAACGCTTCAGAAGGAACACCAGCGAGCCGACGAAAACGAGGCCAAGGTCCGCGAACTGACCCGGCAGGCGGGACAGATATCCACGCAACTGACCGACATCGAGTACGACGTGGGCCTGCTTCAGCGCAAGATCCGCAAGCAGGAGGCCGCGCTCGGCGAAATCAAGGAAAACGAGAAAAAGACCCGCCAGGATCATTTCATTCTTGAAAAGGAGAAACAGCGCATCACGCTTGAATTGTCGGGCCTGATGAAAACCCTGTGGCCCGTGCATCTGCAGAACATCCGCTCGCGGTTCGTGGGCGTGGACAGTTGGGCCATGTTCGACCGGCGGTTCAACTGGCTGGCCGAAATCTACAAGGCCACCAGCAGAAAGCTGGACGAGGCCAAGGCCAATTCAAAGAAAATCGCGGCCAACCTCGAACACCAGCGGTTGCTGGCCATCGAGGCCGAGAAACAGCTGGCCCAGGTCAACAAGAGCAAGGACCGGCTCCTGAACAACAAATACGCCCTCAGAAAGAATCTCAAGAAGATACGGAAACAGCGAAAAGACGCGGAATCCGAGCTGACCGACATCCTGGCCACCATCGAAGACCTCAAGTACCAGCTTCAATCACAAAAAACCAAGCGGTTCTCCCTCTACAAGCGCACCCTGCCCTGGCCGGTAAAGGGACGGTTGGTCGCGGGTTTCAATCTCAGGGCCACCCCGCCCGTCCGGGGGATGACCATCAGCGCCGCCGAGGGAGCCGAAATCCGGTCCGTCTTTTGGGGCAAGGTGGTGCACAACGACACCCTGCGTGGTTTCGGGCATGTGGTCATCGTATATCATGGTTATGATTATTACAGTCTTTATGCCTATTTATCCGAAACCCACGTGCGGAACGGCCAGGAGGTTGAAAAGGACGAACCCCTGGGCGTGGCCGGATATTGCCCCAAGGCGGATGGGCCGGGACTGTATTTTGAATTGCGTTTTCATCAAAAACCAATTAACCCAAAAACTTGGCTTACAGCTTCCAAATGATGTACTGTAGCCGCAAAATCTAGAATACTCCGATACTCGGGAGGCATGCATGCGTGTATCGCTTTGGATAGTCACTTTTCTCCTGCTTTTTACCCTGACCGTGGCCCCCGGCCCCTCCATGGCCGGTCGGGAGGATCACTTCGAGGCGCTCAAGCGGTTCTCGCAGATCCTCGACATGGTTGAAGGGCACTATGTGAAACCCGTTTCCAAAAAAGAACTCATCGACAATTCCATCAAGGGCATGCTGGAAGAGCTGGACCCCCACTCCACCTATCTTTCCCCCGAGGACTTCAAGGAAATGCAGGCGGATACCGAAGGCAAGTTCAGCGGTATCGGTATTGAGATCACCCAGGAGCAAGGCCGCCTCCTGGTCGTTTCTCCCATCGAGGACACGCCCGCGTACAAGGCGGGTCTGCTGGCCGGAGACCTGATTTTGGAGATCGACGGCGAACCCACCCAGGATATGACCCTCATGGACGCCGTGAAGCGCATTCGCGGCGAAAAAGGCACTACGGTCAAGCTGCTCATCCTGCACAAGGATTCCAACAAGCCCGTCGAGGTGCCCATCGTTCGCGGGACCATCCCCATCGTCAACGTCAAGACCCAGTCCCTGGAGGACGGCTACCTTTACCTGCGCCTGACCAAGTTCCAGGAATCCTCCACCCGCAACCTGCGCGACGCCATCGCGGACTACGAAAAGGAACACAAGCTCAAAGGCATCGTCTTCGACCTTCGCAACAACCCCGGCGGACTTCTCGGCCAGGCCGTGTCCGTGGCCGACACCTTCATCGACAAGGGAACCATCGTCTATATCCAGGGCCGGGACGCTTCCAGCCGCAAGGACTTCTACGCCTCCAAGAACGAGAGCGAGATCAACGTGCCCATGGTCACGCTGATCAACGCCGGTTCCGCCTCGGCCTCGGAAATCGTTGCCGGCGCGCTTCAGGATCACAACCGTTCCCTGCTGGTGGGCGAGCGGTCCTTCGGCAAGGGGTCGGTCCAGCAGATCATCCCCCTGTCCGACGGCTCCGGCATCAAGTTGACCACCTCGCTCTACTACACCCCCAACGGCCGTTCCATCCAGGCCAAGGGCATCGAGCCTGACCTGCGCATCCCCTTTGTCGCTTCCCACGAGGGCGATGACGATTCCATGCGTACACGCTTCACGGTCCGCGAAAAGGACCTGAGCGGCCACCTGGAGAACGGCGAGAAGGACATGAAGGGCAAAAAGGACAAGGATGCCGAAAAAGCCAAGGAAATGCTCGGCCGCGACAACCAGCTCCGCATGGCCCTCGAATTGGTGAAGAGCCTGCCGAGGCTGCGGGAAATCAAGTAATCATCGGGCAGACCGTCTTATGGACGAACGATCTCCCGAACAGAAGCCATCCAAGAAGACCGGGTTCGATGCATTTTTCGCAAAGGTGTATCGGCCCGGTCCTCTTATTGCCATCTTCATCGTGGCCTTCGTGGCCCTGGTCTCGCTCGGCGTTTCGCTTTTGACCGAAAAGACGCCGCCGCCCGAGGTCATACAGGCCGGTCCGGCCGCGTCGCCGGAACCCGCCACGCCCCGTGAGTACGAGGAGGCCACCTCCGAACTGGAGGATTTCGTCAAGCAGGCGGACCTGGCCATCATCGAGACCCTGCGCGATCTGGGTTTGCCCATGGCCGACCTCGACCTGGTGGACGTGGAGTTGCGCCGTTTCGAGGGCCACGACTACCACTACCAGGTCCTTCAGTTCCCCAAGGTGGACAATCGGGGCCAGTTTCTCGTCACCCTGCGCAAGCGGTTGTTCGAGCGTTTGCCCGACGCAGCCCTGTTCGACAACGGCGACGATGAGGCGCTGGTTCAGATCAATGGCCGGATCACCCACCGGCTCCTGCTGGAATCCCGGCCCCGGATCATTGCCCGGCCCGAGGCCAAGGGCCCCAAGTTGGCCATCGTCATCGACGATGTGGGCGAAAACCAGGCTCTGCTCAAAGGATTGATCGCGCTGGACCTGCCGCTGACCTTCGCTGTCTGGCCCAATGCCAGCTTCACCCGCAAGGCCGTGGAACTGATCAGTCAGAAGCAGCGCGACATCCTGGTGCATTTTCCCATGGAACCCAGGGGGTATCCCAAGGTCGATCCCGGCGACGACGCCCTGTTCGTGTCCATGTCCGACGCCGAACTGTTGGACCGCATCCGGTCCAACCTCAAGGCCATACCCGAGGCCATCGGCGTGAACAACCACATGGGTTCCCGCTTCACCACCCACGAGCCGGGCATGGCCGTCGCCCTGGCCGAATTCAAGCGGCATGGACTTTTTTTCCTGGACTCCATGACCTCTCCTCGAAGCGTGGGCGAAAGCGTTGCCCGTTCAACGGCCATTTCCTTCTACAAAAGAGACACCTTCCTGGACAACGTCAAGGATGTGAACGCCATAGTGCTCCAGCTCAGGAAGGCCGAGCGGGTCGCACGGCACAACGGATCGGCCATTGCCATCGGCCATCCCCACAAGGCCACGCTCGAGGCCCTGCGTGCATGGCAAAAGACCAGGGATCCGTCCGTATCCATGATTTCGCTGTCCAAACTGCCTCCCAAACAATAGCGCTAAACGCCCAACACACTGTAATTATTTGATATTTAACCGTAGAAAATCACTTTCTAGAAAAAGTCTAGTGTTTTTCAAGAATAATTGTCCCGGTTGGGAGCGTGCCCATTGCCACCCGGGCCGGTGCATTGTACAAGAAAAGTTAAGCAAATAGTGAAAATTGCCGATAGGCAAGGCGTATGGACCGGCCCGTTTTTTGCTACTGTCAAGGCGATGTTCAAAAACCCGGCATGGGCCGGTACAAGTTGGCCGGATACCGGCCGTAAAATGAGGCTGTTCACCGATGAGCAAAATCCTCGAACAAGATGAAGTTGATGCCCTGCTCCGCGGGCTTTCCGGGGGGGACGTCGAAACGGAGACCGAGATACCGGAGGACGATACCGGGGTGGTCTCGTTCGACCTGGCCAATCAGGACAGGATCATTCGCGGCCGCATGCCGGTTCTCGAAATCGTCAACGACCGCTTCTCCCGGTTGTGTACCAACGCGCTGGCCAACACCATGCGAAAGCGTGTGGACATCAACCCCATCTCCATCGACATGTCCAAGTTCGGCGACTTCATGCGGTCCCTGCCCGTGCCCACGTCCATCTCGATCTTCAAGATGGACCCTCTGCGCGGCAACGCCCTGCTGGTCGTGGACTCCCGCCTCGTCTTCGCTCTGGTCGAGAATTTTTTCGGCGGCGCGGGTTCCCAGCCCAAGGTCGAGGGGCGCGACTTCACGCCCATCGAGCAGGCCATTGTCGAACGCGTGGTCAAGATCGCCCTGGCCAACATGGAGGAATCCTGGAAGCCGGTACACGAGGTTCACGTGGAAATGGTCCGCACCGAGGTCAACCCGCAGTTCGCGGCCATTGTTCCGCCTTCGGACGTGGTCATTGTCGTGACCTTCGAGGTGGAGCTGGAAAACGCCATCGGATCGCTCATCTGCTGCCTGCCCTACGCCACCATGGAACCCATCCGGTCCAAGCTGCACGCCTCCTTCCAGTCCGAGCGGCTGGAGGTGGACCACGTCTGGATCAACCGCTTCAAGGAGCGGCTTATGGAAACTCCCGTGGAAATGGTCGTCCGCATGGGCAAGACCGCCATCAGCGGCCGCCAGCTTCTTTATCTTCAGGAGGGGGACATCATCCTCCTGGATACGGACGAGGACGAGTTGCTGGAAGCCGAAGTGGAAGGCGTCCGCAAGTTCAAGGGGTTGCCCGGCCGCGTCAAGGGCAACAAGGCATTCAAGGTGATCAAGGAGGAGGAAATCCGCTACTGATCGCCGCGATTCCCATGTCTTTCCGGGGCCGCTTTACGCGGCCCTTTTTTCTCGCCCGCTTCCGGCCGAAACGCCTTGACTTTGCCCGCTTCAGTTGTGAATGGTTTTCACTGCAATAATTCGAGGAGGAGTCCAATCCCATGAAGAAAATCGTTTTGATCGCGGCCGCAGTCCTGTTGCTCGCCGCCACCGCCTTTGCCAAGAGCTATACCATTTCCGTCACCCAGATCGTCGAGCATCCCGCTTTGGACGCCATGCGCAACGGCGTGGCCGACAGATTGAAGGAGATGGGGTTGGACGTGACCTACAACGTCCATATCGCCCAGGGCAACATGGCCACCAACACGCAGATCATCAGCCAGATCATGGGCGAGCGGCCCGACCTGGTCCTGGCCATCGCCACCCCCGGCGCACAGGCCGCGGCCCAGAAGATCAAGGACCGTCCCGTGGTCTTCACCGGCGTCACCGATCCCATGGCCGCCGGTCTGGTCAAGGACCTGCAAAACTCGGGCGGCGGCAACATCACCGGCATGTCCGACAAGAGCCCCATGGACAAGCATGTGGCCCTTATCAGGGAGGTCGTGCCCGACTTGAAGGCCATCGGCATCATCTACAACTCCGGCGAGCCCAATTCCGTGCCCAACCTGAAGGACCTCAGGGCCGAGGCCGACAAGCAGGGCATCGAGGTCGTGGAATCGACCATCTCCAATTCCAGCGGCGTGTACCAGGCCGCCAAGAGCCTTGTCGGCCGCTGCGATGCGGTCTATGTGGGCACCGACAACACCGTGATCTCGGCCATCGAGTCCGTTGTGAAGGTCTGCATGGACAACAAGCTGCCGCTCATCGTCGGCGACGTGGATTCCGTGGCGCGCGGAGCCATTGCCGCCGTGGCCGTGGATTACTACAAGATGGGACTCCAGACCGGCGACATGATCGCCAGGATTCTGGTCGACGGCGCCGCCCCCGGCGCCATGCCCGTGGAATTCCTACACGACCTCGAACTGCATGTGAACAAGAAGTCCGCCGGGGCCATGGGCGTGACCCTGCCCGAGGCCCTCGTCAAGCGGGCCGCCAAGGTCATTGAATAGACGCGCATTTGCCAAGCGGCCTTAGAAAGGATACAAGGCGCGTTGCCCGCGACGCGCCTTTTTTCTTTTTTCGGCATCGGACGACCTCGTGGTCGCGGCTTTCCTGCAAACAGGCACAATTATGACTTTTTACGCATTTTTCGGAGCAGTCGAACAGGGCTTTGCCTACGGCCTGATGGTCATCGGCGTGTACCTGACCTTCCGCATCCTCGATTTCCCGGACCTGACCGTGGACGGCAGCCTGCCCCTGGGCGCGTCGGTCTCCGCCGTGGCCATCACCTCGGGCCACTCCCCGCTCGTTTCCATCTTCATGGCCGGCGGCGCGGGTTTTCTGGCGGGCATGATCACCGGCATCCTGAACACCAAGTTCAAGATTCTCCACCTGCTGGCGTCCATCCTGAGCATGATCGCGCTGTACTCCATCAACCTGCGCATCATGGGGCGGCCCAACATGGCCCTGCTCGGCCAGGAAACCGTGGTTGACCGATTCCGCGAGTGGACCGGCATGCTGCCGCAACACTCCACTCCCCTGCTCTTCGCCGTCATCTGTTTCGCGGTGGTAGCCGTGCTCATCTGGTTTTTGCACACCGAGCAGGGGCTGGCCTTCCTGGCCACGGGCGACAACATGCAGATGATTACCAGCCAGGGCGTGAACACCGACAACGTCATCATCTTCGGCGTGGGGCTTTCCAACGCCCTGGTGGCCGCCTCGGGCGCGCTGGTGGCGCAGAATCAGGGCGCGGCCGACGTGAACATGGGCGTGGGCACCATTGTCGCGGGCCTGGCCTCGGTCATCATCGGCGAGACCGTGTTCGGCGACAAGACCGTTTCCCGCGCGCTGGTCGCGGCCCTGCTCGGTTCGGTGCTCTACCGCATCGCCATCGCCCTGGCCCTGGGCATGAAGCTCGGCTCGTTCTCCATCACCCCGAGCGACCTGAACCTGATCACCGCCGTCCTGGTGGTCGTGGCCCTGGTCATGCCCAGGATAAAACGCAAATTTCTCGCCGGGAGGGCCGTGCAATGATTTCCGTCACCGGCATGATAAAGGCGTTCAACAAAGGCGACGTCAATGAAGTGACCGCCTTGAGCGGCGTGGACCTGGAAGTGGCCGACGGCGACTTCATCACCATCATCGGCTCCAACGGCGCGGGCAAGTCCACGTTTCTCAATGCCCTGGCGGGCATGTTCCCCATCGACGCGGGCAGAGTCGTCCTGGACGGCACGGACATCACCCGCTGGCCGGAATACAAGCGCGCCGCGCTCATCGGCCGGGTCTTCCAGGACCCGCTCCTCGGCACCTGCGCCGGGGCGACCATCGAGCAGAACCTGGCCATGGCCAACAAGCGCGGATTGAAGCGCGGGCTGGGCAAGGGCGTCAGGACGCGCGACAGGGAGTTTTTCCGCGAAAAGCTGGCCGTGCTCGGCCTTGGGCTGGAGGACCGGCTGAAGACGCACACCGGCCTGCTCTCCGGCGGCCAGCGTCAGGCGCTGACCATGCTCATGGCCACCCTGGTCAGGCCCAAGCTGCTGCTTCTGGACGAACACACAGCCGCCCTGGACCCGAAGACCGGGGCCATGGTCCTGGACCTGACGGACGAGATCGTGGGTACGGAAAAGCTGACCACCCTCATGGTCACCCACAACATGAAGGAAGCCATTGCCATGGGCAACCGGCTCATCATGTTCCACCGGGGCCGGATCGTCCTGGACATCAAGAGCGAGGAAAAGAAGAATCTCAGGGTCGAAGATCTGCTTCAGCGGTTCGCCGACCTTCGCGGCGGGGACGGGGTGGTCTCCGACCGCATGCTGTTGGGGTAAGGATCAAAGCGGTTCGCCCTTTCGGACAGACTGGCAAATTCCTGCCGATACGTATAAGTATAACGACAAACGGAGGCTTTTCATGGCTAACGAACGCACTTTTTCCATCATCAAGCCCGACGCCGTCGAGCGCGGACTGATCGCCGACATCCTGAAAATGATCACCGACTCCGGCCTGAAGATCAAAGGCATGAAGATGATCCGCATGGACCGTCCCAAGGCTGAAGGCTTCTACGCCGTTCACAAGGAACGTCCCTTCTTCGGTGAACTGGTCGACTACATGATTTCCGGCCCGGTGGTCGTCTCCTGCCTGGAAGGCGAGAACGCCATCGAGAACTACCGCAAGCTGATGGGCGCCACCAACCCGGCCGACGCGGCCGAGGGCTCCATCCGCGCCAAGTACGGCCAGAATATCCAGAACAACGCCTGCCACGGTTCCGACGGTCCCGACACCGCCAAGACCGAGGTGGCATACTTCTTCAACGACGACGAGCTGGTGGGATAATGACCAAGAAAATCGGATTCATAGGCGTAGGCAACATGGGGTCGGCCATCATTCGCGGCCTGATCTCCCGTGACGACATCGAGCTGCACGGCACGGACCAGAACATGACCAAGCTCAGGCAGCTTTCCGAGGAATTCGGTGTGGTCATGCAGGAAACCGCCGTGGATCTGGCCAAGATCTGCGACTACATCGTGCTCGCGGTCAAACCCCAGCACGCCGAGGGGGTGGTCAGGGAGATCGCGGCCAACCTGGACGCCTCCAAATGCCTCGTTTCCATCTGCGCCGGGCTGCCCCTCAAACGGTTCGAGGATTGGACCGAGGGGCGTTGCGCCGTGGTTCGGGTCATGCCCAACACGGCCGCCCTGGTCAACGAATCCGTGTCCGCCATCTGTCTGGAAAATGAAAACCTGACCGACGAGATGAAGCAATTCGTCCCCGACATGTTCGCGGCCATCGGCCAGGCGCATGTCCTGCCGGAGAAGATGTTCGACGCCTTCACCGGCGTCATCGGTTCCGGCCCGGCCTACGTGTTCTACTTCATGGAGGCCATGATCGAATCGGGCGTGGCGCTCGGCCTGAGCCGGGGCCAGTCCACGGAAATGGTCAAGGGCCTGTTCCTCGGTTCGGCCAAGCTGGCCGCGCAGTCCGAGCACCCCGTCACCCAGCTTCGGGAGATGGTCACCTCGCCCGCGGGCACGACCATTCGGGCGCTTATGCATTTCGACAGGCAATCACTCAGGGGAGACATCATCGACGGTGTCTTCGAGTCGTACTATCGAAGTGTGGAACTCGGCGAAAAGTAACGAAAAAGGGGCTTCAAAAGAAGCCCCTTTCTTTTTGGATCAATCCGCTAGAGCATTTAACTCTTGAAATAGTCTAGACAGTTGTTTACTGTCTGTTCATGA
>JACCQI010000077.1 GCA_015709315.1 Desulfovibrionaceae bacterium | reverse complement strand
CATGAACAGACAGTAAACAACTGTCTAGACTATTTCAAGAGTTAAATGCTCTAGAAAGGATTTTTTCCTCCCCTTCCACCGGACCTCCATCCCCTTCTTTTCCCAAACTTTTTGTATCCGCTACGCGGGGACGGACGCGGCGGTTTCGTCCTTCACCTCCCGCGTCCATACGGCACTCGCCGCAGGCGACCCAAAAGGTTTGGAAGGGGGGGCCAGGGGGGAAACTTTTTCAAAAGTTTCCCCCCTGGCCGCCGGAGGCTCTAAAAAAAGGCGCTCATGATCACGTCGATCTGCTCGGCGTATTCCCGCACCGCGTCCTCGATGAAGGATTCGGCGTCGATGCCCAGCAGGTTCCAGGCTTCCTCGTCCAGGGCGGGCATGACGTACATGCCTCCCTGGGAAATCTCCACGGCATTGGCCAGGGCGTCGGCCACGTGGATGACGGCGGGGTCCAGGGGGTTGGGGAATTCCATGGGATTGTGGTGGAAATTGATCATGTCGGCCAATCCCCGGGGGAACTTCCAGGACCGAAGCAGGGGGACGCTGATGTCGGTGTGGATGAAATCCATGACCGACAGCTCGGCCTCAGCCAGGGGGATGGAGTTCTCGCGGGCGAAGAGCATGGCCTCGGACGAGGCGTAGGGCAGCTTCTTGAACAGGATCAGGCGGCCCACGTCGTGCAGCAGCCCGGCGATGAAGAACCGTTCCGGGGACAGCCCGTGCTGGGTCCCGGCCAGTATCTTGGCGAAGATGCCGCAGGTGATGGAATGCCGCCAGAAGCTCTTCATGTCGATCAGTTCCGGCGGGATGTCCTTGAAATAATTGATGGTCGAGATGCCGAGCGCCAGGGTGGACAGCTCCTTGCCGCCCACCAGGGCCACGGCCCGGCTGATGGAGTCGATGGCCTGGGGGAACCCGTAGAGCGGCGAGTTGACCAGCTTGATGAGCTTGGCGGACAGGCTCATGTCCGTGCTGACCACCTTGGCGATGCGGTCGGCGGACGCGGACTCGTCCTCCAACACCTCCTTGATGCGGAAGAAGATGTCCGGGAAGCTCGACAGCTCGGTCTCGTGCCTGACGATGGTCGCGGGGTCGCCCATGCCCTTGACGAAGATGTCCTCCAGGTGCTCCACGTCGGCGGCCCGGCGGATGCCCTGGTCCGGCAGTTCCCATCCCCTGGACACGTTTTGGGCCGTCAGGTTCATGGCGACCCGGAACATGTGGATGCAGGGGTCGAAATCAGGGTTCACGTACAGGAAGAAGTCGCGGACATAGCCCTCGACGGCAAGGAGGGTTTCCGCGTCGAGATCCGTTGCCGGCGTTTCCACGTCGGCCCGCGCCACGCCGACCCGTTCGAGCAATTCCAGGTGGCGCTCGTTGAGCGCCGTGCCGGCCCTGAAGAGCATCCGGCCATCCGAAGCGACGAGATCGGAAGCCAGGACCATGCCGGCCTTCAATTCTTCTAAGCTCAGGATACTCAAACCAACGACCTCCAACAGGGAGCGATGCCCTATTTTTCCTTCATGTACGCTATGGTCCCAGGATAGCTGACCGGCTTGAACACCTGGGAAATCTTGTGCAGCGACTCGGAGTGGCCGATCATCAGGCAGCCGCCGGGCAAAAGATTGTCGTAAAAAGAACCGACCACCTTCTTCTTCATGGCGTCGTCAAAATAGATGATCACATTGCGGCAGAAGACAATGTGCGAACGGGGCACCCGCTTGAGCGACAGGGGATCATTCAGATTCATCCGGGTGAACGTCACCATTCGCCTGATGGCCGGGGAAATCCGCCATCCGCCCTCGACCTCCTTGAAATGCTTTTTTCGGATGTCGTCGGGCGTGGTCTTGAAGGCGTACTCCGTGTACACCCCCTCCTTGGCCCGGACGATCATGTCCTCGGAAAGGTCCACCGCGGTTATGGAAATCTTCCACCGCGGCAGTTCCAGGCCCAGCATGTCCGCCAACTGGATGGCCACGGTATAGGGTTCCTCCCCGGACGAACAGCCCGCGGACCAGATGTTCAGTTCCAGCCGCCCCGCCTTCCGCTGCGCCTTGAGGGTTTCCCGGAGAATGCTGTTTTCAAAGGCTTCGAGTTGCCGCATGTCGCGGAAAAAACTGGTTTCATTGGTGGTCACCAGTTCGAAAAGGTGCTTCAGTTCGTCGCTCTTCCGCTTGTCGAACTTCAGATACCGCGTGTAGTCGGTGAAGTTCCTCAGCCCCAGGTCGGCGAGCCGTTTCGAAAAACGGCTTTCGAACAGGTACTTTCGCTTGGAATCAACGAAAATGCCTGCTTTTTCATATATGAAATCGCGCAGTTGCACGAACTCCTCATCCGTGATCCTGACACTCTTCCGCAATATGGTCGACTCGGAAAGCAAAGACCCCATTCACTCATTCCTTGATGGACGAACCGCGCGGGCCGTCCTGACTCCGGCATAGATATCATTTAATAATTTTTACCCGTTACGTCATTGCACCGCAACATACAATTAGATTCGACCATGCTCGGAAATGTATTCGCGCACCGTTTCCTTTCCCCGCAGCGCCCGTTCCGCCCCGGCCGCCAGCGAGGCCATCTCCATTTCGCCCGGCACCACTTCCACCGGGCCGATGTGCCCGATCATCCGCACCAGCTCCGCCACCAGCGGCTCGCTCCGGGCCGCGCCCCCGGTCACGATCACGGCCGCGATGTTCACCCGGCCGCGCTCGTCGGCCAGGGCCGGGACCATGGACCCCACGTGCTTGGCTACGGCGTATGCCAGGGAATTGAACACCAGCCGGGCGTGGTCGTCGCCCGCCTCCATGCGGGCCACCACCTCGCGCGGGTCGTTGGTGCCCAGGTGGGCGAACAGGCCGCCCTTCTTCAGGATGGTCTGTTCCAACTCGTCCAGGTCCATGTCGCCCCGGCGCAAAAGCCCGAGCACGGGCAGCAGGGGCAGGCCGCCGGTCCGCTCCGAGGTGAACGGTCCCTCGCCGTCCAGCCCGTTGACCACATCCACCACCCGGCCATGCCGATGCGCGCCCACGGAGATGCCGCCGCCCATGTGGCAGACGATGAAATCGCTCGCCGCGTAGTCCACGCCGAGCCGGGCCGCCACCATCCGGGCCACGCCGCGCTGGTTCAGGGCATGGAACAGGCTGCGTCGGGAAATCGCGGGCAGGCCCGTCATCCGGGCCGTGTCCATGAGTTCGTCCGTGACCGCCGGGTCAACCACGAAGGCGGGCACGCCCGCGTCCCGCGCCGCGCTGCGTGCGAGCAGCGCGCCCAGGTTGCAGGGGTGCTCGCCGTAGCGGGCGTTTCGCAGGTCGTCCACCATGGCCTCGGACACGGCGTACACGCCTCCGCTCACGGGGTGCAGCAGGCCGCCGCGCCCGGCCACGGCCGCCAGCCGCGCCGGGTCCGTGCCGGAACCCGCCAGAAAGGCCCGCACGGCCTCCATGCGATAGCCGAACTGGTCGGCCACCTTGGAGAACCGGGCCAGTTCGTCCTTGTCGTGCTGGAGTTCCGTGGACGCCAGGCAACGCCCGTTCTCGAACACGGCCAGCTTGGTCGAGGTGGAGCCGGGATTGATGGCCAGGACGCTCATGGCGCGCTCCTGCCCGCCAGGACCGAGGCCAGGGCGATGGAGTGGAACTTGCTCGCGTCCGAGTCGCCCCTGGACGGGACCACCACCGGCACGCGGCTGCCCACCACCACCGAGGCCATGACGCAGCCCGACAGGGTGGACAACGCCTTGTACAGCACGTTGCCCGCCTCGATGTTGGGCGCCACCAGGATGTCGGCGTTGCCCGCCACCGGGTCGTCGAACCGCTTGGTGGCCGCCGCCTCGCGGGACACGGCCAGGTCCAGGGAGAGCGGGCCGAGCACCCGGGCGTCGCCGAACTCGCCCTGCCGGGCCATCTTGGTCAGGATGTCGCCGTCCAGGGTGGCGGGCATGGCCGGATAGTTGATCTTTTCCGTGGCCGCCAGGATGGCGCACCTGGGCGACTCGATGCCCAGCGCCCTGGCCACGTCCAGCCCGTTCTTCAGGATGTCGATCTTGCGTTGCAGCGTGGGGGCGATGTTCACGCCCGCGTCGGTCACGAGCATGAGATGCCCGTCCACCGGCGACTCGCAGACCGCCACGTGGCTGAGGATGCGCGACGGGTGGGGCACGCCGGTCTCCTTGTTGAGCACGGCCCTGAGCAGTATCGCCGTGGATACCAGGCCCTTCATGATGAACCGGGCCTCGCCCTCGCGGAACAGCCGGACCGCCTCGAACACGGCCCTGTCGTCCTCGGCGGCGTGGATCTTGCGGAACCGGGAAATGTCCAGGCCGCGCTCCTCGGCGATGCGCTCGGTCTCGTCCATGTCGCCCACGAGCACGGGTTCGGCCACGCCGCGCTCGAACGCCTCCACGCCCGCCCGGAGCACGAATCCCTCGGCGGACCGTGCGATGGCGACCTTGGGCAGGACGCCGCCCGCCCCGTGGTCCAGGGCGGCCTGCACCAGCTCCCGCAGATTGGTGATGGGGGTCGGACCGGGCACGGTCTACTCGTCCCCCCGCTTGAGGGCGATCATCCCGGACCGGCACATGGACTTGATGCCGTAGGGCTTAAGCATCTTTATCAGCCCGTCCACGCGCTCCTGGTCGCCGGAAAGCTCCACGGTCACCGTCTCGCTCCCCATGCCGACCACGTTGGCGCGGAAGACCTCGAAAATTTGCATCAACTGGCCGGTGTTGGCCCGGTCCATGGCCACCTTGACCATGACCAGTTCGCGGTCCACGAAATTCTTGCGCGACAGGTCGTCGAGCTGGATGATCGCCTCCAGGGACTCGAGATATTGGCCGATCTTGTCGATGGCCGCTCCGTCGCCCTCCACGCACAGCACGATGCGCGAAATCTCCGGGTTCTCGGTTTTCCCCGCAGCCAGGGACAATATGTTGGTGCCGTATTTGCCGCATTCCAGGGCCATCTGGGCCAGGACGCCGGGCTCGTTCCGGCAGAGGGCGGATAATGTGCGTCGCAAGGGAGGCTCCTTGGTTGGTCGTTGCTTTCGCATGGGTACACCTTTCAAAGAGAATACCCGATACACCCGGTCTTGAAAAGAATCGAATGCGCGATGCAAAGATACGGTTTTCAACTGGCGGCAACGGGGGCGGGCGTGTATACTCCCCCTTACCGTGACCAACTACCTGCGCGAAAAAAAATGGTTCTTCATCACCCTGATGATCCAGGCGGCCATGCTCCTGTCCCCGGCCCCGGCCTCGATCTCGCCCGAAGGCTGGAAGGTGATGGTGATGACCGTGGGCGCGACCCTGCTGTTCATCACCGAGCCGATCCCCCTGCCCGCCGTGGCCCTGCTCATCATCCTCGGCCAGATCTTCCTGCTGGGGCTCGACTCCTCCCTGGTGGCCAAGTCGCTGATGAAGGATTCGGTGCTGTTCATCATGGGCTCGCTCATGCTGGCCGTGGCCCTGGTCAAGCAGAAGCTGGACAAGCGCCTGGCCCTGCTCATCGTCCGGGTCACGGGCGCGAACGCCTACAGCATCGCCTTCGGCATCTCGGTCTTCTCCGGCATCCTGGCCTCGTTCATCGGCGAGCACACCGTGGCCGCCATGATGCTGCCTGTGGCCCTGTCCCTGGTCCAACTGGCCACCGACGACCCGCAAAAGCGCCGCGCCCTGGCCGTGCTCTTTCTTTTCTCCGTCTCCTACGCCTGCGCCATGGCCGGCATCGGCACCCCGTCCGGCGGGGCGCGCAACGCCATCATGATCGACTACCTGCGCGACTTCTTCTACGCCACGGACGACCCGGCCACCTACGGCTACTCGGTCTCCTACCTCGACTGGATGGTCTACGCCTACCCCATCTTCCTCATCCAGCTCCCGCTCATGCACCTGATCCTGCGCCTGACCTTCAAGACCGACATCACGGACCTCGGCCCGGCCGTGGAGCAGCTCAAGGAACAGGTGGGCGGCGAAGGCGCGCTCACGGGCCGCAACTATACGGCCATATTCCTTTTCCTGCTGACGCTGATCGGCTGGGTGGGCTTTTCCTCTCAGGTGGGCATGGGCACCATCGCCCTTTTGGGCGCGGTGCTGTTCATGGTGGCGGGCCTGGTGCGCTGGCAGGACCTGAACACCGGCGTGAACTGGGGCGTGGTGCTGCTCTACGCCGCCGCCATCTCGCTGGGCGTGCAGATGCGCGACACCGGCGCCGCCGCCTGGGTGGCCGGGCTGTTCATGGACCTCATGGGCCCCCTGGGCCTGGATTCCGGCCTGGGACTGCTGGCCGCGGTCATGGTCCTGACCACCTTCATCACCAACACCATGAGCAACGGCGCGGCCGTGGCCGTGCTCGGCCCCATCGTCCTGTCCATCGCCGTGGGCTCCGAGACCAACCCCCTGGCCGTGGGCATGGTCACCGCCATGTCCAGCGCGTTCGCCTACTTCACGGTCATCGGCACCCCGGCCTCGACCATCGTCTATTCCTCCGGCTACCTGCGCCCGTCCGACTTCATGAAGGTGGGTTGGCGCATGGCGATCATGTCATTCATCGTGCTGCTCGCGGCATCGAAACTGTACTGGCCCCTGACCGGCCTGTAAGGACACGCCCATGACCACGGACGACAGACTGCGAATCCTCATCTGCATCGGCGGCGGCCCCGACGCCTACGCCGGACTCAAGTACGCGGCCCGACTCAGCAAACAGTCCTGCGCCCACATCACCCTGCTCTACGTCCGCCCCACGGACAGCGGCCTCAAGTCCGGCGGCATGGAGATGCGCGTAGCCCGCGAGAACGTCCTGGACTGGGGGCTGGAACTGCCCGGCATGACCCACCTCAAGGCGGCCCGCGACATCCTCATCGAACTGGGCGAGATCTCCGACGATCAGAAAACCGAATGGCGCCACCGGGAGCTTTCGGGCGACCATGCGGACGAATATCGGATCGAATACGAGAACTCCTGCGGAGCGGTCATCTCGCTCAAGCTCCGCACGGCCGAGGACATCACCTCGGCCGTGGCCGACGAGGCCGCGCGGTTCAACGCGGACCTCATCGTGGTGGGCGCGTCACCCGAACCCATGGCCGGCCTGAAACGGCTCCTGTCCGCCAAGCCCCTGGCCCTGCGGATCGCGGCCATCTGCAAGCGCTCCATCATCGTGGCCCGGCACCTGGAACCCGGCCACGGCCTCCTGGTCTGCGTCCAGGACACGGACCGATCCAGAGCCATGCTGCCCGAAGCCGTGCGCTACGCCCGCGCCTGCCAGTGCCCCGTCTCCATCCTGTCCGTGGCCCCCACCGAAGCCGACCTGCCCGGAGCGCAAAAAGCCGTGGCCGAAACCGAAACCGCCTTCACGAAAGCGGGCATCACGCCCACCGAAACATTGGTGGAAATCGGCGACCCCGTGGCAACCATCATCACCATCGGCTACGACTTTTCCCTCATCGTGGCCTCGGAATCCCTCAAGCCCTGGTTCGCCAAAGGCTTCAGCGTGTCGCACGAAGTCGCCCGGCAAGCCCGGAATTCGGTCATGATCGTCAAATAGGCGGAGGGAGGGGCTGCTCGCCGCGGGGCGTGCGCGTCTGCCGACGGCCCCCTTCGGGGAGACCAGGGCGCTGCCCTGGACCCGCCAAAG
>JACCQI010000076.1 GCA_015709315.1 Desulfovibrionaceae bacterium | reverse complement strand
ACATGGACTGGATCATCTTGGCCACGGCCTCCTCGATGGAGTACTTGGTCTGGTGCGTGGGCGGGCTGGGCAGGGACACGCCCTGCGGCACGCCGCGGATGGCCGCGATGAGCTTGTTCACCTTGTACCACATGAGCAGGCCGCCGTCGCCGGGCTTGGCTCCCTGGCCGTACTTGATCTCGATGGCACAGGGATCTTCCTTCATCTCCGGGATGGCGTGGATGATCTCGTCCCAGCCGAAATAGCCGGACGCGATCTGCAAGATCACGTACTTGAGGAACCGGGAGCGCAGCAGGCGCGGCGGACAGCCGCCCTCGCCCGTACACATGCGAACCGGCATGTTCATTTCCTCGTTCAGGTAGGCCACGCCCATCTGGAGCCCCTCCCACATGTTCGGGGAAAGCGCGCCGAAGGACATGCCGCCGATGACCAGCGGGTAGATCTCGCGGACGGGCGGCTTCCAGCCGTTGTCTCTGTGGCACTCGATCTCCTTCTCGGGCGGCAGCACGCGGCCCAGGAGGGTCCGCATCTCGAACTCGTGCCGACCGGCGTCCAGGGCCGGGTCCGTGAGCATGGAAATGCGGATGAACTTGATCTGGTCGAGCAGCGACTCGGAGTTGTTCCGGCGGCCGCCGCGCGTCCGGGGCTGGCCGCCCCGGTTGTTCTGGAACTGCAGCGTGGTGGAATCATACTGGCGCTGCGGCTCGATGGCGTTGTTCGGGCAGACCATGTTGCACATGGCGCAGCCGATGCAGGCATAGGCCGGGTCCGTGCGCTGGCGGATGCCGTAAAAGGTGGAGAATTCGGTGGTCGGTTTGGCGGACAGGCCCATGGGGGCCGTGATCTCCCGCTTGCGGAAGACGCCCAGCTCGATGGCGTTGACCGGGCACACGGCCGTGCAGCGCCCGCACCGGGTACAGGTATTGATATCCCACTTGACCTGCCAGGGCAGGTCCTTGCGGCTTAATGTCGAAGGCGTAATGGGTCTTTCTGCGAGCATTTGAGAACCTCCCGGCAGTCGGGTCCGACGATTGCCGTGTCGAGATGCATGGGTTGGAAATCCTGGGTCCGGTCACGGTCGGGGATGGCGGCGTTGAGTCCGCAGATCTCGGAGGAAAAGGCGAAAACACCCTTTTCCGGGTTGCCGCCCACCACGCCGGGCCGCAGCTTCTTGCGGTCCTGCGCCATGAACATGGAGCCGTCGGGCAGACAGCCGATGATGCAGTTGGGGCCGTCGATGATCAGCTTGCGGCACGACCTCTTCAGGTTGGACAGGAACTCGCGGTCGGGATGGCCGGCCATCTCCTCGTCGTTCATGGGCGTGATCACGTGCTTGTAGGAGCTGATGTCCAGGCCCAGCTTCTTTGTGGCGAAGTGGGCGATATGCGTAAACACCTCGGAATCGGACTGGTAGCCCTCGTATCCGGTGACGCCGCGCGACTGAAGGTACTCGCGGATGGGCACGAACGCCGTGTTCTCCCCGTTGGTCATGGTCGAGATGCCCTCGATGAAGAACGGGTGGCAGGCGTAAAGGTTGATGGCGTAGTTGGTGTTCTGGCGGCCCTGGGCAAGGATGTGGCGGGCGTACAGCTCCTCGCGGCCGAGCTTGAGATACTCGCCGATGGCCAGGGGATCGCCCACTTCCTTGATCATGATGGTGTCGGGCCACAGGGAAAAGACCATGATCTCGCCGGTCTCTTCTCCCTCGGCGCGCAGGTCGAGCCGCATCCGAACCAGCGACCGCTCCCGCTCGGCCTTGGGAAGCGCCATCCACTCGTCGGACATCTTGTAGGCCAGGGAGGCGTAGGTGCCCCGCCTGGGCGTACCCAGCGGCGGCTCGGTTTCCGGCTTGAACATGGCGGAATACTGGGCGCGATGGCCCCGCTCCGCCATATACTCGTAGACCCGCTTCAAACCGGCGTCCGAAAAGATGCCGGAAAGAATGGGATGCTCCTTCAATTCCTCGAACGGCCCGCCAAGGCCGCTCAGGAACAGTCCCACACCGGACCCGTCGTGCCCTTCCTTCATGACATTGAGGGCGTCGATGGCCAGCATGGGCGATACGGGCTCACGGCTCGTGAGCGCAAACAATCGGCACATGGTCTCTCTTCTCTCCACTGTTTAAAGGATCTGTACCGGGAATTTTTGATTCGGGTCCAAAAAGGATCAAAACGGAAACCCAACTCAAAAAAGTCCCATTTCCGATCGGGCAATTCACAATTTTGAAATAGAAACAACCCAAATTTCTGCCCCAAAATGCTCGGAACTCCAACCTGACCGGGAATCGACCGTAGACCAAAAGACGAAAGCCTGCAAGTGGAGGATTTCGACCTTAATTTACACATTTGTAAACATAAAATTCGGCAAACATAAAAAAACGCGACCCGCTTTTTCAGCAAATCGCGTTTCAAAACCGAATTTCAGCCTTTCACAAGGGGGAAAAGCCTACATTATGGTAGGAATCGATCAATCCTTGAAAACATCGTTCTTGATGGCCTCGCGGGCGGCCACGGCCAGGAAATCCGCCGGAGACACGCCGTGCTGTCCGCAATATTTCTCGATGCGGCCCAGCAGGTGGGCATGCATGACCATCTCGAACTCCTCGAAATCCGTGCCGTCCCCGTTGACCGTCACATTGATGGCCTTCTTGCCCGCATGCTCGGGCAGGGCCAGCAATTGTTTCTTGGTCAAAGGCTCGGGCAATTCCCCGCCCTGCCCGGCCAGTTCCTCCGCAAACACGGCCAAGGCCTCGAAGGCGTGGTCCACGGCCTCGTCCAGGGTATCGCCGCAGGTCACGCAGCCGGGGAAATCGGGAAACTCCACGGAAAAGCCGTGCTTCTCCTCGGTGAAAAGGGCCACATACTGCATGGTCGTCGTCCTCGCTGGGTTGACGGGCTATCCGCCCTGGCCGGGCAGCGCGTCCAGCACCTTCCGGCTGATAAGCAGGAACACCTCGGAGTCCTCCTGGAGATGTCCGGCCAATTGCTCGGCCTCGGGGCCGGTGCCGCAAAACAGGTCCATGCGCGTATCCTTGATGGCCCCGCCCGTGTCCTGGGCGACCATCAGGGAACAGAACGGCTCGGATTCGCCCGAGGCGTAGTCCGTGAGCGCGGTCTTGAGCGCCACGACGCCGCCCAGCGGGATCATGGTCCGGTCCACGGCCACGCTCACCCTGGGCGTGAGAATGGACCCCATGGAACCGTACGGCCCGTCCTCGGCCAGGCGGAAAAACACGTAGCTCGGATTTTCGTACAGCAGATCTTGGGCGATGTCCGGGTTGGCGTCCAGGAAGCCCCGGATGCGCTGCATGGACATCTCCTCGCGGGGAACCAGGCCGCGCTCGATGAGCAGCTTGCCCAGCGACCGATATTCGCGGCCGTTCTTGCCGCCGTAAAGGATGTGCTTGAACGATCCGTCCGGCAGGTCCAGCCTCCCGGACCCCTGGATATGCAGGAAAAACACGTCCACCGGGTCGGCGGCCCAGGCAATCTCCAACCCCCTGTCCCCCAGGGCCTCCCGGCCGTCGATGGCCTCGCGGTCGAAATAGGGGTTCACGCCGTCCTCGCCCAGGCGGTAGGTCAGGGTCTGCCCCTTCCACCGAGGATGAAACGCGCCCAGGTCGAGGGTCTTGAGGTCGTCCGGCACGCCGTAGAGCGGATAGCGGTAGGTATCGTCCGGGGTCAGGGACGCCTTGAGCCACGGCTCGTAATAGCCGGTGAGCAGGGTCCCCGGTGCCAGCTTGAGCCAACGGAAGCGCTCGGCCACCAGGCCCGGATCGTTGTCCAGGTCGTCGAGCAGGGACAGCATCTCCTCCACGGAATCCCCGAGCATGCCCCAGGTCAGGGTCAGGCCGGGTCGGTTCACGCAGACAGCATCCTGCGGCCGGTTGCGGATGTAGCGAAGATTCTTCTCCAGGACGGGCCGCAGGCCGCTGAACGAATCCATCCCCTGCAACCGGGGGGACAGACTCTCGGCCAGGCTCTCCGCCCTGTCGTCGTCAACCGGGACAAAGGACGGCTTCTCCTCCACGGACAGGGGCCGGGGCGCTTCGGGACCGCAGGACGTCGCGGCCAGAACGAGCAGAAACAGAAGCGGGAAGAAAAGACGGCGGATCATTGCTCGGCGGCCTCGTCTTCGTCGCTGAGGTCGTCGGCGTACTCCTCGATGTAGATCTGGAGCATGACCATGACGAAGCTCAAGATGAGCGGCCCATAAAAGATGCCGAGCATGCCGAAGGTATAAATGCCGCCGAGGATGGCTATGAAGATGTAGAAGGTGGACACCCGGGACGCCTCGCGCATGAAGATGGGCCGCAGGATGGTGTCGATGCCGACCACGAAGATGCCGCACCACAGGGACAGGAATATGGCCATCTTCCAATCGCCCATCAGGAGCAGGTAGACCACCGCCGGCACCCACACCAAACCGGTGCCGAGCACGGGAATCAGGGAGGCCAGCGCCATCATCGCGCCCCAGAAGAAGGCCGGGATGCCGACCACGGCCAAGCCCACGCCGCCCGCGATGCCCTGGAGCACGGCCACCAGCAGGCAGCCCATGAGCACGCCGCGCGCCACCCGCTTCAGGGAATCGATGATGAAGTCTTCCTGCGAGGGCCGAAGCGGAGACAGCAGCTTGAGATACTTGACCATCTTCCTGCCGTCGCGCAGGAAATAGAACAGGATGAAGACCATGAGCAGGAAGTAGAGAATCAGCTTGGCGCCGTTTCGCACCATGTTCGTGCCGAAGGCCAGCATGGCCTGGGCGAACTGGCGTGAGTACTGAACGATGTCGGCCTGCAGCTCGACCTCGTCGATGCGCATGAACGGCAGCTTGTCGTTGAATATGGCGATATACTTGTCCAGGGCCTCCAGGCTGAGCAAATCCTTATACGTGCCCTGCGTGATCCAGGCGTTCAGGGAAACCAGCGACTCGACGCCCTGGTTGATGAGCGCCATGAGCAGGAATGCCATGGGCAAAAGCAGCGCAAAGACGATGATGGACACGGTCAGGACCGAGGCCGGGGTACGCTTGCCGTCGAACAGCTTCAGCGCCCACGTGTAGACCGGCGAGAACAGGACCGCCAGCACCGAGGAAATGATCATGGTGTGGATGAACGGTTCGATCAGGGAAAAGCCGAGATACAGGGAAAAAAGCAGGAGCAGGATCAGGAACACCTTATAGATGCCTCCGTCCAACAAGGGATTGACGGGTTTTTTATCATACATGGCTGTTGTTGCTCCGTGGGGGGTGTAATACCAGCATATTGCACAAGACTCAATCAGTCGGGCCACGGAAAGAAGGCGATTGGGCGACAATGGCGGGCGGCCGTCTTTTCGCGCCCCGCGGCTCTCTTTCCTCCGCCCGCCGCTCCGCATGCCTCCGGCGTGATCGCCGCGGCACGGAAGGCGATGTCCAAACAAGCTGATATAACTCACGAACAAACGCAGCCGCAAGATCTCGGCCAACATACCGGAGCCGCTGCCGCCCACATACACCGAAAAAGGAAAACACCCTTGAATTATGCCCTCAATAAAGTTAATAAAAACATTCTCTCTATGCCGACGGCTTCGGGAGAAAAGCGATTATGGACCCAACGACCCGGTCCGCCGTGTACCCGGACGGCGAAACGGGCCAGAAGGAATACCACAACCCTATGTTTCATTGGAGGAAAGGATGAAACGCATTATCACCATTCTGGCCGTACTGTCCCTGCTTGTGTGCGCCGCCATGTCCGCGCAGGCCGCAGACATCGAACTCGCCAGGAAGTCCACCCTGGAACAAATCGTTCAGCGCGGCACCCTCCGCGTGGGACTGGAAGCCGGCTACATGCCGTTCGAGATGACCGACAAGAAGGGCCAGGTGGTCGGCTTCGACGTGGACATGGTCAAGGAAATGGCCAAGGCCATGGGCGTGAAGCTCGAACTGGTCAACACCGCCTGGGACGGCATCATCCCCGGCCTTTTGTCCAACAAATACGACCTCATCGCCTCCGGCATGACCATCAACCAGGAACGCAACCTGAAAGTCAACTTCGCCGATCCGTACATCATCGTCGGCCAGACCGCCCTGATCGCCAAAAAATACGTGGGCGAAATCAATTCCTGGAAAGACCTGAACAACCCCAAGTACACCATCACCTCCAAGCTCGGCACCACCGGCGAGCAGGCCGTCAAGCGCCTCCTCCCCAAGGCCACCTACAAATCCTTCGAGATGGAAGACCAGGCCATGCTGGAAGCCATGAACGGCAAGGCCGCCGCCACCGTGTACGACCTGCCCATGACCTCCATCTTCTACGCCCAGCACGGCAAGAACGCGGGCATGAAGTTCCTGAACAAGCCCTTCACCTACGAGCCCCTGGGCTGGGCCATCAACAAGGGTGACCCGGACTTCCTGAACTGGCTCAACAACTTCCTGCGCCAGTGCAAGAACGACGGCCGCTACGACCGCATCTACGACAAGTGGTTCGGTTCCGACAAGTGGTACCAGGAAATCCAGTAGCCACACGCCTTTACCCCAGGGGCCGCAGAATCTGCGGCCCCTGGTCCTTTACCCATTTCTTACCTTCATAGAGCATCCGCATGAGCGATACCGAACAGGTTGAATCCCGGCCGGGGTTCGACAAATCGAAATTTTGGATGGGCGTTTATATCGCCCTGATGATAGTCCTGTGCATCGGCTTCTACTGGGCCACGACCCAGACCGATTACATATGGCGCTGGAACCGCATTCCCCGCTATTTCTATTATGTGGACACCATCGAGGTCCGGTCCGAAATAGAAGGCGAGGTTTCCTCCGTCACCGCCAAGGGCGACGACTCCGTGGTCATCGTCCAGGGGGCGGGAGAATCCGAGTACTACACCATCCCCGGCTCCAACCTCCTCGTGGCCGAGGGGGAAACCATCTACATGGGCGACACGCTGGGGTCGTACCAGGAAAAGAAAATGGGGATGCTGCTGCATGGGCTGCTGATCACCATCGAGGTGAGCTTCGTCTCCATCGTCTTCGGCATCCTGCTCGGCCTGTTCACCGGCCTGGCCCGCATCTCGGACAATCCCTGCCTGAAATGGTGCGCCATCACCTACATCGAAATCATCCGGGGCACCCCCCTGCTCGTGCAGATCATGATGTGGTACTTCGTGCTGGGAACGATCATCAACAAATTGCTGGAAAAGGCATCGCTCTTCACCATCCCCGACATCTGGTACGGGGTGGCCTCCCTGGCCATCTTTGCGGGCGCATACGTGGCGGAGATCGTCCGCGCGGGCATCCAGTCCATCCACAAGGGACAGATGGAGGCGGCGCGCAGCCTCGGCATGGCCAAGGCCACGGCCATGCGGAAGATCATCCTGCCCCAGGCTTTCAAGCGCATCCTGCCGCCGCTGGCCGGACAGTTCATCAGCCTGATCAAGGACTCCTCGCTGCTCGGCGTCATCGCCCTGCGCGAGTTGACCAAGGCCACCCGCGAGGCGGTCACCACCAGCCTCATGCCCTATGAGCTGTGGTTCGTCTGCGCCCTCATGTATCTGGCGTTGACGTTCGCCCTGTCCATGTTCGTCCAATACCTCGAAAAACGGACTGCGGAGGCGTAGCCATGATCGACGTCAAACACGTATACAAGACCTTCTTCGTCCCCCAGGAAGTGCAGGCCCTGCACGACGTCTCCTACCACGTCAATCCCGGCGAGGTGGTGGTCGTCATCGGCCCGTCCGGGTCCGGCAAGTCCACCTTCCTGCGCTGCCTGAACCGGCTGGAACACGCCGAGTCCGGGCACATCATGATCGACGGCGTGGACATCCTCGACCCCAAGACCAATATCAACAAGGTCCGCATGGAAGTGGGCATGGTCTTCCAGTCCTTCAACCTCTTCCCGCACCTGACCGTGCTGGAAAACGTGACCGTGGGACAGACCTCGGTCCGCAAGCGGGGCAAGAAGGAGTCGGCGGAAAACGCCATGACGCTCCTGAACAAGGTCGGCATCCACGCCAAGGCGGACAACTACCCGGCCCAGCTCTCGGGCGGCCAGATGCAGCGCGTGGCCATCGCCCGCGCCCTGGCCATGGACCCCAAGGTCATGCTCTTCGACGAGCCGACTTCGGCGCTGGACCCGGAAATGGTCGGCGAGGTCCTGGACGTCATGAAGGCCCTGGCCAAGGAAGGCATGACCATGGTGGTCGTAACCCACGAAATGGGCTTTGCCCGCGAGGTGGCGGACCACGTGGTCTTCATGGACGAGGGCAAGATCATCGAGGTCGGCACCCCGGAGCACTTCTTCACCACCCCGGAACACGACCGGACCAAGCTCTTCCTGAGCCAGATTCTGTAGGCGGATCGGCAAACGGCAAAAAAAGCGGCCTGCGGAACGTCGTTCCGCAGGCCGTCTCCCTTATCCGGCGAACAGGCAAGCTAGCTGTGAAGTTCCAAAAGGTTGTTCACTCGCCCCTGATTTGCGTAAGTTGGGATTTCCCAGTCTCAACCAGCAAACAGAAAGCGAGTGAACATGCACCAAAATGCCAAACTTACTCCCCTTGGTCGAGCGGAATTAGAGCATTTAACTCTTGAAATAGTCTAGACAATTGTTTACTGTCTGTTCATGAGCATAGCAAGTCCAGAAATTCGGAGAATAGCGGT
>JACCQI010000075.1 GCA_015709315.1 Desulfovibrionaceae bacterium | reverse complement strand
AAAGTGTTACCTATGTTCCCGGACAGAAGTGTTACCCATGTTGTCGGTTGCACAGGGAACCCTTTTCAAAGGGTTCCCCCCGGCCGCCGGAGGCATCCCCCTCCATGGCCGGTTCTTGCCGCCGGGGGGGGAATACAGTACAGAAGGTGGACTTTTTTCAAGGAGACCAGAGCTTGCATTCCCGAACCCTGCGCGCCGACATCCTGCTTTTCATCACCGCCGCCATCTGGGGCTTTGCCTTTGTGGCCCAGCGGGTGGGCATGGATCATGTGGGGCCGCTGACCTTCAACGGCATCCGTTTCGCCCTGGGCGCGCTGGCCCTGGTTCCCCTGATTTTGTCCATGGAGAAACGGCGCGGGCATGGCCGTCCCGCGACGGACGGAAGGCGCATGGCCGTGGGCGGCCTGCTGCTCGGGCTGGCCCTGTTCGCGGGCGCATCCCTGCAACAGATCGGCCTGGCCGGTCCGCAACTGACCGAGCTGGGCTTTGTGGCATCCACGGCGGGCAAGGCGGGCTTCATCACCGGGCTGTACGTGGTGTTCGTGCCCATCTTCGGCCTGGCGCTCGCCCAGCGGCCCGGCTGGGGCACCTGGCTGGGCGCATCCCTGGCCGTGGTCGGCATGTACCTGCTCTCGGTCACGGCGGACCTGTCCATTTCCTTCGGCGACCTGCTGGTGCTTGTCGGCGCATTCTTCTGGGCCGGGCACGTCCTGCTCATCGGCAAGCTGTCGCCCGGCATGGACGCGGTGGACGCAATCAAGCTCTCGGCCATCCAGTTCGTGGCCTGCGCGGCCCTGTCCCTGCTGGGCGCGGTCGTCACCGAGGAAATCACCCTGACCGGCGTCATGGGCGCGGCCCCGGCCATCGCTTACGGCGGCCTCATGTCCGTGGGCGTGGCCTACACGCTCCAGGTCATTGCCCAGCGCGACGCCCAGCCCGCCCACGCGGCCATCATCCTCAGCCTGGAAGCGGTTTTCGCGGCCATAGGCGGCTGGTTCATGCTCGACGAAATCCTGACCGTCCGCGCCATGACCGGCTGTGCGCTGATGCTGACGGGCATGGTGCTCAGCCAATTAAAACCCTAAAAACTCCCCCCAAAGACGACGAGCGAAGCGCATGCCGCCCCGCGTCCGCAACACCGCCCCGAACAGAACGCCCTCTCCCAAACACGCCGCACCGAGGCTTGGGAGAGTGGTCCGCTATCGCAAGCCGCCGCCCTAGGACGGCTGGCCCAGCATGAATATGCCGAATGTGGCGAACAGATTGGGCAGGAAGGTGATGACCTTGCCCTTTTCGTCGTGGTGGTGGGTGGAGATGGCCACCTCGCGGACGATGGGGACGTGCAGGCCGGCGCAGAAGCGGCGGAAGTCGATGATCGGAATGACCCGGATGTTGGGGGTGTCGTACCACTGGTAGGGCAGTTCCTTGGACACGGGCGCGCGGCCGGTGAAGAACATCTGGAACCGGTTCCTGTAGTGGGTGAAGTTGGGGAACGAGACCACGCACAGGCGGCCCACGCGCAGCATCTCGCGGATGAGCGTTTCCGGGTCCGTAACCTGCATCAGCGCCTGGGACAGGATGACGTAGTCGAACGTGTTGTCCGGGTAGTCCTCGATCTCCTCGTAGATGTCGCCGTGAATCACGGACAGCCCCTTGGCGATGGCCTCGCCCGCGTGCCCCTCGTCGATCTCCACGCCCGTGCCGCGGATGGACTTCTCTTTGGTCAGGTGGGCGAGCAGCGAGCCGGTGCGGCAGCCGAGGTCGAGCACCTTGGAGCCGGGTTCGATCCAGGAGGCGATGACATGGAGATCAAACCGCATGGTCGCCCCCCAGGCCGCAGCCGTTGCAGACGCGGTTCAGGAATCCCCGGATCAGGCCGCTCAGCCGCTCGTTGGGCAGTAAAAAGGCGTCGTGCCCCCAGGGGGCCTCGATCTCGCAGAACGACACGTCCAGGCCGTTCTTCTTCATGGCCTTGACCATGGTCCTGGACTGGTAGGTGGGATAGAGCCAGTCCGAGGTGAAGGAAATGACCAGATACTTGCAGGACGCCCGGGAAAAGGCGGCCACCAGGGACCCCTCGCCGTAATGGTTCTCCAGATTGAAATAGTCGGCGGCCTTGGTCAGGTACAGGAAGGAATTGGCGTCGAACCGCTCCACGAACTTGTTGCCCTGGTAGCGGAGATAGGACTCCACCTGGAAATCGGCCTCGAAGTCGAAGGACAGCTCCACCCGGTCCTGGAGGCGGCGGTCGAACTTGTGCCGCATGGACTCGTCGGAAAGATAGGTGATGTGGCCGATCATCCGGGCCACGGCCAGGCCGTGCTCGGGCCTGCCGGTCTCGTAGTAGTCGCCCCCGTTCCAGGTGGGATCGGCCATGATGGCCTGGCGGGCCACCTCGTTGAAGGCGATGGCCTGGGCCGAGTGCTTGGTGGTGGTGGCCAGGGGGATGGCCGCATGGACCCGCTCGGGGTAGCGCACCGACCATTCCAGCACCTGCATGCCGCCCACGGACCCGCCGACGACGGCCAGGAGCTTGTCGATGCCCAGGTGGTCCACCAGCCGCCGCTGGCAGCGGACCATGTCGCCGATGGTCACCACCGGGAACCTGGCCCCGTAGGGCCTGTCGGTCTCCGGGTCGGGGGACACCGGGCCGGTGGACCCCATGCATCCCCCGATGACGTTGGAGCAGATGATGAAGAAGCGGTCGGTGTCCAGCGGCTTGCCCGGCCCGACCATCAGCTCCCACCAGCCGGGCTTGGGGTCGTCCTCGGAGTAGTATCCGGCCACGTGCGAATCCCCGGTCAGGGCGTGACAGACCAGGATGGCGTTGCTCTTGTCCTCGTTGAGCGTGCCGCAGGTCTCGAAGGCGAGCGTCACCGGCGCGAGCGTGCGCCCGCAGTCCAGGTCCATGCCCTGCCCGGACTCGCCGAAGGTGAAGGCGTGTTTTCGCACCAGCCCCACGGACCGGCCGGTTTTATCGTGATCGATGTACTCGCTCATAGGGGATGAAACTAATGCACGGCGCGAGTCCGGTCAATGGCCGGAACCATCACGGGGTCGGATGCCCGCCATCGGCGCCCGACAGCGGGCGAAGCGGCTTACTCCCCGTCGTCCTTCTCGATCTTCACGGCCAGTGCCGATTCCGGCTTGATGAGCACATCGCGCTGCGGGAACGGGAATTCGATGCCGTGCTCATGGAACAGCCGCCAGATGTTGCACATTATCTCGCTGCGGACGTTGGTCACGCCCTTTTCCGCGTCCGCGATCCACACCCGGAGCTGCAGGTCCACGGAGTTGTCGCCGAAGCCCATCAGGCGAGGGGCCGGGGCCGGGTTCCGCAGCACCCGCTTCACGCCCGTTGCGGCCTGCTCCAGCAGTTCGAGCGCCTTGTCCAGGTCGGAACCGTAGGAGATGCCCACCGGAATCTTGAGCCGGACATTGCGGTCCGTGTAGGTCCAGTTGACCACCTCCCCGGCGATGAGCAGGTCGTTGGGGATGAGGTGTTCCGTGCCGTCGCGGGTCAGCACCGAGGCGTAGCGGGCGTGCAGGTCCTCGACAACGCCGATAACGTTGCCCACCTCGATGGTGTCGCCCGGCTTGATGGAGTTGTCCATAAGCAGGAGGATACCCGCCACGTAGTTGGAAATGATGGTCCTGAGGCCGAAGCCGATGCCCACGCCCAGCGCGCTGGAAAAGATAGCCAGGCTGGTCAGGTCGATGCCCACGCTGGACATGGCCGACAGCACGGCCGCGGTGAAGAGCACCACCTTCACGGCCTTGATCATCAGCACCTTGAGCGAGGGGGACAGGTCGGCGATCCGCTGAATGCGCCGGTCCGCGAACTGCCCGGCCAGGGACGCGGCCTGGAGGAGCACGGCGGCCAGGGCCAGCCCCTTGATGGCCTCCAGCACATTGAACGAATGCTCGCCCACGGAAATGCTCAGGCCCGCCAGAAATTCGGTGATCGGGGTGAGCAGCCCGAACACGTTGAACGCGGCCACGGTCCAGACCAGGGTGGTCACGCCGCGCGCCAGGGCGCGGTTGGGCATCATGCTGGTCAGGAAGCGGATGATGATCCAGGCCACGGCCAGTTCGCTGGCCGCGTCGATGACCCTGGGCGTCAGCTCCAGGACCCGGAAGACCGCCGCGCAGACCTGCATGAAGAGGATGAACACGGCCACGTTGCCCACGTCCACCAGGGCGCGGAGCAGGGAACGGCCCAGGTCGTTTTTGACCTTCTCGTCCACCCGGGCCATGAGCCTGCGCTCCAGGCCGCGCCACAGCATGAGCGTGACCAGGTAGGCCCCCAGCACGCACACCCACTGCGCCGCCGTGTTCCAGGTCAGGACATGGGAATGCAGCCAGTCTGTCAGGAATTGGATGGCGGGCGCTATCATCTCGTGCATGTAAACCTCGGGAAATCAGCTTCAGCCGGACACGGCCAGGTCAACGGCCACGGCGATGAACAGGACCACGGAAATGACGCCGTTCAGGGTGAAAAAGGCCACGTTGACGCGGCTCATGTCGTCCGCGCTCACCAGCAGGTGCTCGGCCATGAGGATCAGGCCCACCACAGCGGCCGCCACGGCGTACACGCCGCCCAGCCCGGCCGCCCAGCCCACCAGCAGAAAAAAGGCCGCCGCGGTCATGTGGCTGACCGTGGACACGGCCAGCGCCGCCCGGATGCCCAGTCGGCCCGGAATGGAAAACAGGCCGCGCTTGCGGTCGAATTCGGCGTCCTGGCCGGCGTAGAGCAGGTCGAACCCGGCCACCCACATGGTCACGCCGCAAAAGAGCAGCGCCGCCGTGAGGGTGAACGTCGGGTCCACGCACAGCCAGCCCGCCACCGGGGCCAGCCCGAGCACCGAGCCGAGCACGAAGTGACACCAGTGGGTGAACCGCTTGCAGAACGAATAAAAGGCGGAAATCCCCAGGGCCACGGGCGACAGCAGCAGACAGAGCGGGTTCATCAGCGCGCAGGCGATCACGAAGACTGCGCCCGTGCCGAGGATGAAGCCGAGGGTGAAGCCGGTGGACAGCTCGCCGGTGACCAGCTCCCGCTTCTGGGTGCGCGGGTTCTCCCGGTCGATGTCCAGGTCCGCGTAGCGGTTGAAGGCCATGGCGAACGAGCGGACCGCCACCATGGCCACGGTCAGGACCAGCATGTTCCACAGGCCGGGCCAGCCCCCGGCGGCCAGAAACGCGCCGATGTAGGCGAAAGGCAGGGCAAAGACCGAATGCTCGATCTTGACCATGCGACAAATGATCTTGAAATTCTTGATGAAGCTCACGAGACTCCCGTTCAATACTTGTTGATCAGCATGGCTCCGGCCAGCAGAAGCACCACGCCCGCCACTCTGGGCCAGGACACCTGATGCACGTCATACCCGACCAGACCGAAATGGTCGAGAACCAGGGCCGCCAGAAACTGCCCGGCCAGAAGCCAGGCCATGGAGGACGTGGCCCCGAGCACGCCGGCCAGGATGATGATGGCGAAGACGAAGAACGCGCCGAGCACGCCGCCGGTCCAGGACCACCAGGGCGCGCTGGAGATCATGGCCATGGTCGGCGCCGGACGCAGGGAAAAGCCGTAGACCCCGAGAACCACGGCACCCACGGTAAACGACACGAAGGCCGCATAGACGGGGTCGGACAGGGACTCGCGCAGACGCAGATTCACGCCCGCCTGCACCGGCATGGTCATGCCCGCCACCAGCCCGAAAAGCACGTATATCCATTTCATGGCGGCAGGATACCCGGCTTTGTACCCACCGTCCACGGCTTTGCCCCCCGAAAACGCCGAATTGTCGATGTGTTGTCACCTAAGCGGCACCCAGTTACAGGCCGAACTCCCTAAAAGAAGTTCAATCATCCAGACAAGGAGGAACCCATGACCGAACACCAGCTCAAAGAGATCAAGACCCATCTTGTCCAGGGACTCGGCTCCATGGCCGGGCAGGACGCATCCTGCATCATGGCCGTGGAAGGGTGTCCCGATGAAACCGATTTCGCCGCCCAGCTCGTCCAGCAGGGCATCAACATCGCCATGCACCGGCGCAAGATGGCCCGCATCCGCGAACTCGAGTCCGCCCTCAAGCGGATGTCCGAGACCGACTACGGCACGTGCGAGGAATGCGGCGAGGAAATCGGCGTGGCCCGCCTCAAGGCCAATCCTTCCGCCCGACTTTGCGTGGGGTGCCAGTCCGCCCTGGAAGACGGCCTGACGCGCTGCGCCTAACCCGAACCAAATCCCATCCCGGAGACCACCATGGCTGACTTCAGGTTCAAGGTGGATATGCACGTCCACTCCCGGTTCTCCACCCGCCCCTCGCAGTGGATACTGCAAAAAATCGGCTGCCCCGAGAGCTTCACCGAGCCGCTCGCCCTCTACAACATCGCCCGCGGCCGGGGCATGGACATGGTCACCATCACCGACCACAACACCATCGACGGGGCGCTCGAGATCGCCCACCTGCCGAACACCTTCATCAGCGAGGAAATCACCACCTACTTCCCGGAAGACCGCTGCAAGCTCCACGTGCTCGCCTACCACATCACCGAGACGCACCACGAGGAAATCCAGCGCCACAGGGAAAACGTGTTCGACCTGGTGGCCTATCTCCGGGAGGAGGACATCGCGCATGTCCTTGCCCACCCGCTCTTCGCCGTCAACGACCGCCTGACGCCTGCCCACTTCGAGCAGGCGTTGCTACTTTTCGACGTGTTCGAGGAAAACGGCACCCGCGACGCCCGCCAGAACCAGACCCTGCGCGACATCCTGACCCGGCTCTCGCCCATGGACATCGAGCGGCTGGCCAACGCCCACGACATCAAGCCCCACGGCGACGCGCCATGGGAAAAGGGCCTCACCGGCGGGTCCGACGACCACAGCTCGCTGAACATCGCGCGCATGTACACCCGGTTCAAGGGCGGCGCGTGCGTGGGCAACGTGCTGGCTGGGCTGCGCGATCACTCCACCAAGCCCGCCGGGGTCCACGCCACGCCCCGGACCATGGCCCACAACCTCTACGGCATCGCCTACAAGTTCTATCGCTCCCGCATGGGCGCCATGAGCCCGGAGGTGTCCGAGCATCTCTGCTTCCGCTTCCTCAAGTCCGCGCTTTCGCCCGGACAGGAGGACCAGGCCGAGGCACCGAATTTCTTCCAGCGACTCATCGGGCGCGGCAAGGCCACCCTGCACCGCGAATACGGCCCCGGCGACTCGGCCCAGGAACTGCTCCTCAAGGAGGCGGCCGACATCATTGCCCACGACAAGCCGCTGATGAAAATCGCGCGCGGCAAGGTGGACGACGTCACGGTCCTGGAAAAGGAATGGGCGCGCTTCGTGTCCCTGGCCGCCAACCGCGTGCTGTCCCAGTTCGCGGACCGCACCCTCAACTCCGTGCTCGGGGCCAACCTGTTCGACGTGTTCCACTCCATCGGCTCGGCAGGCTCCCTCTACACCCTGCTCGCCCCCTACTTCGTGGGTTACGACCTCTTTTCCACGGAACGCGCCTTTTCCCGCGAATGCCTGGCCCGGTTCCGCAGCCGGCGGAACGGCAAGTCCGGCGACGACCTCAAGATAGCCCACTTCACCGACACCTTCGACGAGATAAACGGCGTGGCCCGGACCATCCGCCAGCAGTTGAACATGGTGACACGGCACGGCAAGGACATGACCGTCATCACCTGCGGGGCTTCGGCCGACATGCCCGGCGCGGTCTCGTTCACGCCCGTGGGCCGGTTCGACGTGCCCGAATACCCGGAAATAACCCTGGCCTAC
The DNA here is from genome assembly GCA_015709315.1 of Desulfovibrionaceae bacterium. Lineage (GTDB taxonomy): Bacteria > Desulfobacterota > Desulfovibrionia > Desulfovibrionales > Desulfovibrionaceae > Pseudodesulfovibrio. The sequence continues at coordinate 1,012 of JACCQI010000075.1, read as the reverse complement.
CCGCCGTTTTTGGACATGCTCACCCACTGCTTCGAGCAGGAATACGACTGCATCCTGGCAGCCACGCCCGGCCCGGTCGGCCTGGCGGCCCTGGCCATCTCCAAGATTCTCAAGCTGCCCTTTCACGGCACCTACCACACCGCCTTCCCCGAATACGTCGGGGCCTTTACCGAGGACGCGGGCCTGGAAGAAGGCTGCCGGCGCTACATGAGCTGGTTCTACAACCAGATGCAGATCATCTACGCGCCCTCCGAGGCCACCCGCTTCGAACTGGCCGAACGGGGCATCGACCCCGGCAAGATCGTCACCTACCCGCGCGGCGTGGACACCGACCGCTTCCACCCGGACAAACGCAACGGGTTCTACTCGAAATTCGACGTGGGCTCGCGCACCAAGCTGCTCTACGTGGGCCGCGTGTCCAAGGAAAAAGGACTGGACGTGCTCGCCGAGGCGTTCCTCCGGGCCGCCAAGATGCGCGACTCCCTCCAGCTCATCGTGGTCGGGGACGGCCCCTACCTCGACGAAATGAAACGCACGCTGCGCAACGCGCCCGCCACCTTCACCGGCGTGCTCAAGGGCGAGGACCTGGCCCAGGCATACGCCTCGGCCGACCTGTTCGTGTTCCCGTCCGCCACCGACACCTTCGGCAACGTGGTCCTCGAAGCCCAGGCGTCCGGCCTGCCCGTCATCGTCACCGACAAGGGCGGCCCTGCCGAAAACGTCCTGCCCAACGAAACCGGGCTCATCGTGCCCGCAGGCGACCCGGACGCCCTGCTGCGCGCGGTCATCCATATGGTCGACACGCCGGAGCGCATCCACTACATGCGCCTCAAGGCCCGCTCCTACGTGGAAAAACGCACCTTCGACGCCACCTTCCTCAAAACCTGGGAAATCTTCGGATCGCATGTAGCCGCGTAGGGGGATGCCTCCGGCGGCCGGGGGAAGGGGAGGAAAAACCCTTTGAAAAGGGTCTTTCCTCCCCTTCCCCCGGACCCCTATCCCCTTCTTTTCC